>NZ_JAJPWB010000011.1:0-330229 GCF_046549295.1 Micromonospora sp. 067-2
TGGCCAGTGGTGAGGAGTTGGCGCGGGCGGAGGATTTTGGTGAGTTTTTCCGGGTGCCGGTTGATGATCGGGATTTGAACTACGCCTTGTATGTGACTGAGGGTGAGATTGGTGGGGGGCCTGTTGACGACTTCAACTCGGCTAATGCTCCGCGTCTTGGTGTGCCGCAGGTCGTGGAGTTGTTGTTGACGTTGCCCGAGGTCCGCGCGGAGTTGGCCTCCCGAGACCCCGCCCTCGCATGAACATCGCGATCACCGGCGCCGATGGTTTCCTCGGCTGGCACACGCGGGTCTTGGCGCGGGCGCTCGGCTGGCCGGAGCCCACCGTTCTCACCCGGGCCGACCTGGTCGATCCGGAGGTCGTCGCCGCGAAGGTGGCCGGCGTCGACCGGGTGCTGCACCTCGCCGGTGTCAACCGCGGGGACCCGGTCGAGGTGGCGACGGGCAACGTCGAGCTCGCCGCAGCCCTCGCCCGCGGTCTGAAACTCTGCGCCGTGCCGCCCCGGACCGTCGCCTTCGCCAACTCGGTCCAGGCCGCTAACGGCACCCCGTACGGCGACGCCAAGGCGGTCGCGGCGGAGACGCTCGCCAGCACCGGCCTGGACGTCGTCGACGTCCGACTACCGAACCTCTACGGCGAGCACGGGCGGCCGTTCTACAACTCGGTGGTGGCGACGTTCTGCCGGCTGCTCGCCGACGGCGGCCGGCCGGAGGTGCACGAGGACCGGGAACTGCGCCTGGTGCACGTCACCGACGCCGCCGCTCACCTGCTGGGGGTGTCCGCCCCGGGCAGTTGGGACGCCGAGATGCCCGAGGTGCGTACCGGGGTGCGCGAGGTGGCCGACCGGCTCGCCGGGTACGCCGCGCTCTACCGGGCCGGTGAGATCCCGTCGTTGCCCGACCGGCACGCGGTACGGATGTTCAACACCTACCGTTCGCACTGCTTCCCCGCGCACTACCCGTTGCCGCTGCCGCGGCACGCCGACGCCCGTGGCGAGCTGACCGAGGTGGTCAAGTCCTACGGCGGGCAGGGGCAGACCTTCTGCTCCACGTCCCACCCCGGCATCACCAGGGGAGAGCACTTTCACCTGGCAAAGGTGGAACGCTTCGCGGTCGTCCGGGGCAGCGCCGAGATCAGTCTTCGACGGGTCGGCCACGACGAGGTGGTCCGCTTCCCGGTCGACGGCGACTCGCCGATGGTGGTGGACATGCCGACGATGTGGGCTCACAAGATCGTGAACACCGGCCCTGGCGAGCTGCTGACCCTCTTCTGGACCAACGAGCTGTACGACCCGCAGCGGCCGGACACGTACGCCGAGCCGGTGGAAAGCGAGCTGCGCGAGCCGGTGGAGTCGGCGGTCATGACGAGTCGGGCGAGCGTCGACACGACGCCCAGGCTGACGGGACGGAGCGGACGATGACCAGGATCATGACGGTGGTCGGCACCCGGCCGGAGATCATCCGGCTGTCCCGGGTGCTGGCCAGGCTGGACGACACGGTCGACCACGTGCTGGTGCACACCGGGCAGAACTGGGACCCGACCCTGTCCGACGTGTTCTTCACCGAGCTGCGGCTGCGCCAGCCGGACCGGTTCCTGGAGGTCGACACGTCCTCGCTCGGCCGGGTCCTCGGCGGGGTGCTGGTCGGCATGGAGGCGGCGATCGCCGACCTCCGGCCGGACGCCCTGCTGGTGCTGGGCGACACGAACAGCTGCATCGCGGCGCTGATGGCACGACGGATGCGGGTGCCGGTCTATCACATGGAGGCCGGCAACCGGTGTTTCGACCTGAACGTGCCGGAGGAGACCAACCGACGGCTGGTCGACCACGTGGCCGACTTCAACCTGGTCTACACCGAACACGCCCGGCGCAACCTGCTGGCCGAGGGCCTGCACCCGCGCCGGATCCTGCACACCGGCTCGCCGATGCGGGAGGTGCTGGAGCACTACCGGGCACCGATCGCCAGCTCCACCATCCTGGGTCAGCTCGAGCTCGACCGGGGCGGTTACTTCCTGGTCAGCGCGCACCGCGAGGAGAACGTGGACCGTCCCGACCGGCTCCGCCGGCTGCTGGACTGTCTGGTCGCGGTACGCGACCGTTGGGGCTTCCCGGTGCTGGTCTCCACCCACCCGCGGACCCGTAAGCGGCTGGAGGCGTCGGCGCCGGACGCCACCGCCCTGGACGGCATCGCCTTCCACGAGCCGTTCGGGCTGCTGGACTACGTGCACCTGCAGACGAAGGCGTACTGCACGCTCTCGGACAGCGGGACGATCAGCGAGGAGGCAGCCATCCTGGGCTTCCCCGCGGTCACCCTGCGCGAGTCGATCGAACGCCCGGAGGCCCTCGACGCCGGCGGAATCATCATGACCGGCCTCGACCCGCAGGGCGTGGTCGAAGCCGTCGAGGTGACGGTGGCTCAGGTCGCCGCCCAGGGTGTGCCCTGCCCGGTCGACTACCAGGTGCCGGACACGTCCCGGCGGGTGGTCGACTTCATCCTGTCCACGGTCCGCCGGCACCACGACTGGGCGGGCATTCGCCGCTGAGACACGGCAAGGGGCCGGCGACCGCGGGAACCCGTGGTCGCCGGCCCTGTTCCTGTCCGCCGGTCAGCGCGACTGCAGAGGTACGCCCAGTGGAGCGTCCACCGCCGGATCGATCGGCTGTGCGCAGAGCAGCGCGAGGTGCTCGACGACCTTCGCCGCGTCGTCGTACGGGTCGAGCCCGCTCGCGTCCATCGGGTCGAGCGCCGGCACGGCCACGTGCGAGACCAGGGGGTGGAACGGCCGCGTGTCGACCTCACCGGTCCCCAGCAGGTCCTCGTGCAGTTTCTCGCCCGGCCGCAGGCCGGTGTAGACGATGGGTACGGCGCTGGATGCCTGGTCGGCCATCTGGCGGGCCAGGTCGACGATCCGGACGGGGTCGCCCATGTCGAGAACCAGCGCCTCCCCGTCCCGGCCGATCTCGGCGGCCTGGAGCACCAGGTGGACGGCCTCCTGGAGGGTCATCACGTAGCGACTGACGTCGGGGTGGGTGACGGTCAGCGGCTTCCCGGTCTCGATCTGCCGTTGGAAGGCGGTCACCACCGAGCCGCGGCTGCTCAACACGTTGCCGAACCGGACGCTCAGGAACGTCCCCGGGAACCGGGACGCGGCGTGCGCTGTCAGCCGTTCCGTGATCCGTTTCGAGTAGCCGAGGACGCTGATCGGGTCTGCCGCCTTGTCCGTCGAGATGTTGACGAACTTCGCCACGTCCTGGCACGCGTCCAGCACCGAGAGGGTGCCCCAGACGTTGGTCTTGACGGCCTCGCCGGGGTGCCGCTGCAGCAGCGTGAGGTGCTTGAGCGCCGCGGCGTGGAAGATGATCTCCGGACGGCGCTCCCGGATGATCCGTCGGATTCCCTCGTCGTCGCGCAGGTCGGCGAGGATCAGCTCGGGGCCGTCCAGCATGGCCCGCCCGGCGAGCGACATCTGGAGACTGTGCAGAGCCGATTCGTCCCGGTCCAGCATCATCAGCTCACCGGGGTTGGCCTTCATCACCTGGCGGCAGAGTTCCGAGCCGATCGACCCGCCGGCGCCGGTGACCAGGATCCGCCGCCCGGTCAGGCTGTTGGTGCTCATCGGCAGGTCGCCGACCACCTGGCGGCGGCCGAGCAGATCGCCGATCTGTACGTCCCGGACGTCGGTGACGGTGATCCGGTGGTCGACCAGGTCTCGCACCGGAGGTAGCACCTTGAACACCGCGCCGGCCCCGAGCGTGGCCTCGCGGATCTGACGGATCAGGGCGGCGTCGGCGTTGGCGACCGAGAAGATGACGGTGCTGGCGCCGGTACGCCGAACCGAGGCGGCGACATCGTGCCGACCGCCCATCACCCGTACCCTGCCGATGCGCAGGTCACGCTTGTCCGGGTCGTCGTCCAGCGCGCCCACCGGCAGGTATCGACCGCGCGGGTCGCCGAGCATGGCACGGAGCAGCCCCTGCCCGGCGTCACCCATTCCGAACAGCAGCACCGGCGTGGACGAACGGACGTCCGGGCGCATCGCGAGGTCGCGTCGGTGCCGGTACGCGAACCGGGCGCCGAGCATGAACAGCAGCGCGAGCGCGCCACCGACCAGAGGGGTGCTCGCCGGAACCGGTCGGTCGACCGACGGCAACAGCCCGAGCAGCACGATGCCGGCCGTCGTGATGGTGGTGCTGGCGACGCCCTGGACTTCCTGGAGGCTGCCCAGTGGATGCCGTCCGGAGTAGAGCCGGCGCAACGCCGCCACCGCCACGTGCACGACCGCGGCGACGACGCCGACCGTCGCCGCCCGGCCCAGTTGGCCCGGAGCGAGCTGAAACTCGAACCGGGTCCATGCGGCCGCGACGAAACCACCGACCCAGGCGGCGGTGTCGGTGGCCAAGAATCCGGCGGTACGCTGGCGGGCCCTCGCCCGCCGCGTCCGCCGGTCCGCGCCCTGCGTGTTCTCGGTGTCCTGCTGCATGAGCTGGCTCCCTGTCCCGTCGCACGACTCATTCCGCCGCCCCTGCGGCAGAGAAAGCTTCGCGGCTTTTTGTCCTTGTTACATGCCAAATTGGCATTTTGGGCGTTTTTCCGGAGACGAGACGAACCAGCTGTCCGTCCCGGTGACCTCAACGAGCCGGAACGCCCTTGACCGTCGTGTGATCAGGCACGTCCCGGACAACGCACGCCCCTGCGCCGACCGTGCTGTCCCGCCCGATCCGCAGACCCTGGAGCACCGCGGCGTTGGTGCCGATCAGCACGCCCTCCGCCAGGTGGCAGTCACCGGACACCGCGGCGAGCGGGTTGACCGAGACGTAGTCGGCCAGGCTGCTGTCGTGCCCGACGGTGACGTTCTGGTTGAGATGCACGTGCCGACCGATGGTCACGTTCGTGGTGACGCGCGCCCCCGCGAAGGCGACGAAACCGGGCCCGTGCTCGGTGTCCGGTCCGACGGTGGCATCCGGGTGGACCAGGCTCGCGGCTGGCACGCCGTGGATCCGACTCGCGACGGCCCGGCGGATCCGCGGGTCTCCGATGCCGACGAGGCACTGCGTGCCCGGCGGTGCGTCGCGCAACCAGGCCACGTTTCCGAGGTACGGCACGTCGAGCCGCTGCAACCGCTTCAGGTTCTCCTCGGTGGGCCGGTCGTCGACGACACCCAGCAGTTGCCAGACCGGTCGTCCAGCAGCCTCGTTCACCGCTCGGGCGATGGCCAGCACCTCCCGGCCGTGCCCGCCGCAGCCGACCACCACCAGTCCGATCGTCACGCCGTCGACCCTCCCGTCCGGACGCTCAGGAACTCGTCGATCGCGGCGAACACCCGGGCGATCTGCGGCTCGGTCAGGGCACTCCCGCTGGGCAGTGTGAGCCCGTCGGCGAAGAGCCGCTCCGACGCGCCGGTGAGCAGGCTCTCCGCGCCGTCGTGCATGGGCTGCAGGTGCATCGGCTTCCACACGGGCCGGGTCTCGATGTCCCGCTCGGCCAGGTGGACCGCCAGGTCGTCGGCCCGCCAGCCGCACCGCTCCCGCTCCACGGTGATGACGGTGAGCCAGCAGTTCGACCCGGTGTCCTCGGCGCCAAGCAGGTGGACGCCCGGCACCGGGGCGAAGAGCTTCGCGTAGTGGTCGCGCAGTCGGCGACGTCGGGCGATCATCCCGTCCAGCCGGAGCAACTGGGCCCGGCCGAGCGCCGCGAGGAGATTGCTGAGTCGGTAGTTGTAGCCGGTCTCGCGGTGCTCGTAGTGCCGCGCCGGTTCGCGGGCCTGCGTGGCGAGGTGACGGGCCCGCGCGAGAAGCGCGTCGTCATCGGACACCAGCATGCCGCCGCCGGACGTTGTCATGATCTTGTTGCCGTTGAACGAGAGCACACCGACGCACCCGAAGGAACCCGCGGCCTGCCCCCCGTGGCTGGCGCCCAGGGCCTCCGCGGCGTCCTCCACGAGGGGGACGTCGGCCTCGGCGCAGACCGGAACCAGGGCGCGGTAGTCGGCGCAGCTCCCGAACATGTCCACCGGTACGACCGCGCCGACGCGCTCGCCGCGTGATCGCAGCCGGCGCAGCAGGTCGGCGGCGAGGCCCACGTCGATGTTTCCGGTCCGCGGGTCGCAGTCGACGAAGACCGGACGCGCGCCGATGTACCGGACCGCGTTGGCGGTGGCGACGAAGGTGAGCGTGGGCACGATGACCACGTCGTCGGGCCCGACACCGACACCCAGCAGGGCCAGGTGCAGGGCGGCGGTGCCGGAGCTGACCGCCACGGCCCCGCTGGTGCCGACCCGCTCGGCGATGTCGCGTTCAAAGGCCTGCAGGTCCGGGCCGGCCGGCGCCACCCAGCCCGAGCGCAGGGCTGCGACCAGGTACGACTCCTCGAGCGGCCCGACGTCGGGTGCTGACAGGTGGATCGTCTGGCTCATCGATCGGCTCCCTGAGGCATCGTCATGCCGGTGTCCGGTCCCGCCGCGCGGGAGTCGGGCGTCGGGGCGTACCGAGGAACTCGGGTGCCGTGGCGGACCCAGCCGCGTTGATGCCCTCGCGGCGCAGCACGGTGCGTGCCGTCGCGATCAGGATCGACAGGTCGAGTCGGATGGTGCGGTTGTCCACGTACCGCACGTCGAGGTCGAGCTTGTCCTCCCAGCTCAGGCTGTTGCGACCGCGGACCTGCGCCAGACCGGTGACGCCGGGCCGTACCTCGTGGCGACGGGCCTGACGGGCGGAGTAACGACCGAGGTATTCCGGCAACAGAGGGCGGGGACCGACCAGGCTCATGTCGCCGCGCAGCACGTTCCAGAGGGTGGGTAGTTCGTCCAGGCTGGTGGCGCGCAGCCAGCGCCCCAGCGGGGTGAGGCGGTGGCCGTCGCCGACCAGACCGCGGCCGTGGTTGGGCGGGCGCATGGTGCGGAACTTGACCACCTCGAAGGGCTGGCCGTGCAGGCCGGCGCGGCACTGGCGGAACAGCACGGGGCGGCCGAGGCCCACCATGACCAGGACCGCCACCACCATCAGCACCGGCGTGACCAGCACCAGCAGCACGGCCGCGAAGACCGCGTCGACGATGCGCTTGCCCGGGTCGGGGCGGGGCAGCAGCAGGGGGTGTTCGGGGGCGTTCGCGAGACCACCAGGCACCGGCACCGTTCCGACCTCCGAGATAAAACGACGTAACAACCAATTAAGTGTTTACCAGCACAAGAAGGGTGGGAGACCCGAATGCCGACACTCGGGCTGCTTCGCCCCGATCAACCCCGAAACACCCCGCCGGGACACGGCCTGTCGGCACGCCCACCTGCGGGGGACGTGCTCATCGGGTCGAGGTGCTAGTGGATCAGCCGATCCTCATCGTCGGGCCACGGTCGTCGGCCCGGAGTCGGGCCCGTCGCCCAACAGTCGGCTGAGCAGGGTCCGCAGCGGGATCGACTCGCCGTCGCGGCCGCCCGCCCCGACGATCAGCGGCGCTGGGGTGGGCTGTGGGTCGACGCCGAACAGTCGAGCACGCAGGCCGCCCTGCACGGTCAGCAGATGGAACCGCCCGGTCACGTCCACCGCCCGCGTTGCGGCCCGGTCGACGTACCAGCCGGTCAGCCGGGTCCGGTAGCGCCCGCGCCCGTCGTACCCCCGGGCGATCAGCCGGGTGGTGGGCAGCCCGCGCCGGGTCGCCTCGGCCACGAACCAGGCCACCACCTGCGCCGCCTCGGCCTGCTCGGCGGCCCGCCGCCGCGCGTCCGCGTCGGCGTGCGCCCACACCGCCTGCCGCTGGCGCTCCCGCCACTCCCGGCCGTCCCGCTCACTCACGACGCCGACGGTACGCCCGCCCGCAACACTCGGGTACGGCACGCTCCGTGGCCTGCCGCCGCTGCCGCCGCTGCCGCTGCTGCCGCTGCTGCCGCTGCTGCTGCTGCCGCTGCCGCTGCTGCTGCTGCTGCCGCTGCTGCTGCTGCTGCCGCTGCTGCCGCTGCTGCTGCCGCTGCTGCCGCTGCTGCTGCTGCTGCTGCCGCTGCTGCCGCTGCCGCTGCCGCTGCTGCCGCTGCTGCCGCTGCTGCCGCTGCCCGGCACGGCCCTGGCCGGCCCGTCCGGCGGTTGGCCACCGGTGCGTGGCTCCTTTGGAGCTGAATCGTCTACGCCATCACCGCTGATTCGTCCACGACATCAGCTCCAAAGGACCGCCGGGGCACCTGACCGTCCGGACCGCCGGGACATCTGAGCTGATTCGTTCACGACATCAGCTCTAAAGGACCGCCGGGGCACCCGACTGTCCGACCGCCGGGCTGATTGTCGGCCCGGCCCCGTCCACAGCGTCGGGGCCGGGCCGCTGATCAGGCCAGACCGGCTCGACGGAGGGCGTCGGCCAGCGCGGTGTCGGCGGCCGGGGGCGCGCCAGCGCCTCTGCCCGACCTCTGCTGTCCGCCGCCACCCGACCTCTGCTGTCCGCCGCCACCCGACCTCTGCTGTCCGCCGCCACCCGACCTCTGCTGTCCGCCGCCACCCTGCCTACCGGCCCCGCTGCGTCCGCCGTCGCCGCCGCGTCCGCCGGCCCCGCCGCGTCCGCCGGCCCCGCCGCGTCCGCCGTCGGCGCCGCCACCGGTGGCGCGGCGCTGGGTGTCGGCGCTCGGCTCGTCCTCCAGGCGCAGGGTCAGCGAGATCCGCTTGCGGGGTACGTCCACGTCGAGCACCCTGACCCGGACCACGTCACCGGACTTCACCACCTCGCGGGGGTCCTTCACGAAGGTCCGGGACATCGCCGAGACGTGCACCAGGCCGTCCTGGTGCACCCCGACGTCGACGAAGGCGCCGAACGCGGCCACGTTGGTGACCACGCCCTCCAGCACCATGCCGGGCGTCAGGTCACCGATCTTCTCCACCCCCTCGACGAAGGTGGCGGTGCGGAACTCCGGCCGAGGGTCCCGGCCGGGCTTCTCCAGCTCCGCGAGGATGTCGGTGACGGTGGGCAGGCCGAACCGGTCGTCGACGAAGTCGGTCGCGCGCAGCCCTCGCAGGATGGCGCTCTGACCGATCACCGAGCGCAGGTCCTGGCCGGTGCTGGAGAGGATCCGGCGCACCACCGGGTACGCCTCGGGGTGCACGCTGGAGGAGTCCAGCGGGTCATCGCCGCCGGGGATGCGCAGGAAGCCCGCGCACTGCTCGAACGCCTTGGGGCCGAGCCGGGCCACCTTCTTCAGCTCGGTACGCGACCGGAACGGACCGTTGGCGTCCCGGTGCAACACGATGTTCTCGGCCAGCCCGGCGCCGATTCCGGAGACCCTGGTCAGCAGTGGCGCGGAGGCGGTGTTGACGTCCACCCCGACCGCGTTCACGCAGTCCTCCACCACCGCGTCCAGTGACCGGGACAGTTTCACCTCGGACAGGTCGTGCTGGTACTGGCCCACCCCGATCGACCGTGGGTCGATCTTGACAAGCTCGGCGAGCGGGTCCTGGAGTCGGCGGGCGATGGAGACGGCGCCGCGCAGCGACACGTCCATCCCGGGCAGTTCCTGCGAGGCGTACGCGCTGGCGGAGTAGACCGACGCGCCGGCCTCGGAGACCACCACCTTGGTGAGGTTGAGCTGCGGGTGCCGGCTGATCAGGTCGCCGGCCAGTCTGTCGGTCTCCCGGGAGGCGGTGCCGTTGCCGATCGCCACGAGTTCGACGCCGTGCGCGCCGGCCAGCCGAGCGAGTGTCTCGATCGACGCGTCCCACTGCCGGCGCGGCTCGTGGGGATAGACGGTGTCGGTGGCGACGACCTTGCCGGTGGCGTCCACCACGGCCACCTTCACCCCGGTACGCAGGCCCGGGTCCAGACCCATGGTGGGCCGGGTGCCGGCCGGCGCGGCGAGCAGCAGGTCCCGCAGGTTCATGGCGAAGACGCGTACCGCCTCCTCCTCGGCTGCCTGCCACAACCGGGTCCGCAGGTCGGCGCCGAGGTGGATGAGGATCCGGGTGCGCCAGGCCCAGCGGACGGTGTCGGCCAGCCAGCGGTCGGCGGGACGGCCCGCGTCGGACACGCCGAAGCGGCCGGCGACGACCGCCTCGTACCGGCTCGGGCCGGTGGGCGCGGCGTCCGACTCGCCGGCCTCCTCCGGGTCCATCGTCAGGTCGAGCACGCCCTCCTTCTCGCCCCGCAACATGGCCAGGATCCGGTGCGAGGGCAGCTTCGGGTACGGCTCGGAGAAGTCGAAGTAGTCGGAGAACTTCGCGCCGGGAGTCTCCTGGCCCTCGCGTACCCGGGAGACCAGCCGGCCCCGCGACCACATCTGCTCACGCAGCGTGCCGATCAGGTCGGCGTCCTCGGCGAAGGTCTCGATCAGGATCGCCCGGGCGCCCTCCAGCGCGGCGGTCGCGTCGGCGACACCCTTGTCCGCGTCGACGAACGCGGCGGCGGTCGTCCGCGGGTCGCGGGTGGGATCGGCCAGCAGCGTCTCGGCCAGCGGCGCCAAGCCGGCCTCGCGGGCGATCTGCGCGCGGGTCCGCCGCTTCGGCTTGTACGGCAGGTAGATGTCCTCCAGCCGGGACTTCGAGTCGGCGGCCAGGATCTGCGCTTGCAGGGCCTCGTCCAGCTTGCCCTGGCCGCGGATCGACTCCAGCACGGCGGCCCGCCGCTCGTCCAGCTCCCGCAGGTAGCGCAGCCGCTCCTCCAGGGTGCGCAGCTGGGTGTCGTCGAGCAGGCCGGTGGCCTCCTTGCGGTAGCGGGCGATGAACGGCACGGTGGCGCCGCCGTCGAGCAGCTCCACGGCCGCCCGTACCTGACGCTCGGCCACGCCGAGCTCGTCGGCGATCCGCTGATGAACAGACTGGGTCACGATCTCGATCCGCCTTCGGGAGTAGTTTCCGCTCAGCATTCTGCCCGGCTAGCGTGGCGATCATGGAAACAGCTGCGGAGCCGCGCGCCCGGCGACTCTTCGGCGGCAGCGCCCGGGCCCTCGGCGACCTGACCGGCAACCCGTTCCGCGCCGACCGGGACCGGATCGTCGGCTCGCCGTTCTTCGCCCGACTCGGCGGTGTCACCCAGGTCATCAGCCCGGTCGGCTCCGGCCTGCTGGTGCACAACCGCCTCACGCACAGCCTCAAGGTCGGCCAGGTGGCCCGGGCGGTCGCCGAGCGGCTGACGGCCGACGAGCGGTGGCGCGACCTGCTCGACAAGCTCGGCGGCTGCGACCCGGACGTGGTGGAGGCCGCGGCGCTCGCCCACGACCTCGGGCACCCGCCGTTCGGGCACCTGGGGGAGCGGGTGCTGGACCGGCTGGCCCGGCAGCGCCTCGGCCTCGCCGACGGCTTCGAGGGCAACGCCCAGTCGTACCGGATCGTCACCAGCACCGAGATCCGGGGCGCCGCCACCACCGGGTTGGACCTGACCGCCGCGGTCCGCGCGGCGATGCTGAAGTACCCGTGGACCCGGCTCGACCACCCCGACCCGCACCCGCGCACGATGGACCCGCCGCCGCGCGGGGCCACCCCACCACCGGACGACCCGGAGAGCGGCTCGTCGAAGTTCGGCGCGTACCGCACCGAGCTGGACGACCTGCGGCAGGCCCGGGAGCCGTTCGCCGGCCGTGTGCCGGACTGGCAGCAGACCGTGGAGGCGTCCGTGATGGACACCGCCGACGACATCGCGTACGCCATCCACGACGTGGAGGACTTCTACCGGGTCGGTGTGCTCCAGCAGGGGTCGGTCTCCGCCGAGCTGATGGCCTGGCAGCGGGAGAGTGGGCACCTGCGGGCGATCACCGACGCGGCGTTGGTGACCGCCGCACGGCGGCCCGGGGCTGCCATCGAGCGGCTACGCCGGCAGTTGCACCGCAAGGACGCCTGGATCGCCGACGACGACGCGTTCGCCGCCGCCGTCGAGCACGTCCGGCAGGAACTGGTCGACGGGCTGCTGGCGATGCCGTTCGACGGGTCGATCGAGGCCGAGCAGTACGTGGCCCGGTTCTCCGCCCGCTGGTCCACCCGCTTCGTCGAGGCGATCACCGTCACCGAGCACCCGTCGGTGCGCTCCGGGCACGTGCTGCTCGGCTGCGCCCAGTGGCACGAGGTGCAGGTGCTCAAGTTCGTCCACCACCGGTTCGTGCTGGCGCGCCCCGATCTCGCCCTGCACCAGCGCGGTCAGGCCCGGCTGCTGGGCACCCTCGTGGAGGCGCTGTGGGAGTGGCTCCTCGACCCGCAGGAGGAGTCCCGGCTACCCCGGCGGCTGCACGACCTGGTCGAGTTGGCCGAGGCGGAACTGCACCCGCGTACCCCGGATCGGATCGGCAGGGCCCGGGGGCGGGCCATCGTGGACTTCGTGGCGCAGCTCACCGACGGTCAGGCGGTGGCCATGCTGGACGCGCTCTCCGGCCGCTCCGGTGCGCTCTGGACCGACGCCTTCGTGCTCTGAAGCACCTAGGCGATCGCCTGCCACCAGCCGTCGACCGCCGGCGGGTCGTCGACCACGACCCGCTCACCCGGACGGGGTACGGCGAGCCGGACGTCGCGGGCCTTCGCCTCGGCCCACAGTCGGTTCACCGGCTCGGACCAGTCGTGCAGGGCCAGGTTGAACGTCCCCCAGTGCACCGGGATGAGCAACCCGCCGCGCAGGTCGAGGTGGGCGGTCACCGCCTCCTCGGGGAACATGTGGATGGTCGGCCAGGCCCGGTCGTACGCGCCGATCTGCATCAGCGTCACGTCGAACGGCCCGTGCTGCTCGCCGATCGCCGCGTAGCCGTCGAAGTAGCCCGAGTCGCCGGTGTAGAAGACCTTGCGGTGGGCTCCGGAGATGACCCAGGAACTCCAGAGCGTGCCGTCCCGGCGCAGCCCACGGCCGGAGAAGTGCTGGGCCGGCGTCGCGGTCACCGCCAGCCCGCCGATCCGGTGGCTCTCCGACCAGTCGAGCTCGATGATCCGGTCGGCCGGGACGCCCCAGTGGTCCAGGTGTGCTCCGACCCCGAGCGGCACCAGGAACGGCGCCGACTGCCGGGCGACCAGCTCCCGCACGGTGGTCATGTCGAGGTGGTCGTAGTGGTCGTGCGAGATGAGGATCGCGTCGATTTTAGGCAGTTCGTCGAGGCGTACCGGGGGCTCGTGCAGCCGACGGGGACCGACCAGGGCCGACGGCGAGCAGCGCTCGCTCCACACCGGGTCGATGAGCACCCGGTACCCCTCGATCTCCACCAGGGCGGAGGCGTGGCCGTACCAGACAACGCCGAGTTCCCGATCGGTGTCGGTGGTGGCCGGCTCCCCGGTCGTCCGCAGCAATGGCACTGCGGTGCTGGGCCGGCGCTTCTGCTTGCCGAAGATCAGCTCCCGGAGCAGGTTGCGGCCCGGGTCGGCGACCATGGTGCGGGTGCCACCCGGGTTGTGGAAGGTGCCGTCGCGGAACTGTGGCGAGCGGGCCGCCCGTTCGGCGCGGGCACCGGTCAGCCGGCCACCCAGTGCCGCCGGCACGTCCCGGGCCACCCAGGCCAGGCCGGCCAGCGCGGCCAGCCCGGCCGCACCCCGCATCCGCCGCCCGAGCGACCGTTCGACGTCCGTGCGTTGCGCTGGTGCCATCGCCGTCCCTCCGCCGTGTCCCGCACTACACGGTAGTTCCCCCGGCCGGGTCGCGCTCGGGCGGTCGCCGCAGCGGGCCGGTCGCCACGACGGTGACCGGCCCGCGCGCGTGCTCAGCCGCCGTTGCTGGGCCGTCGTGCCGTCATCCGGTACGCCGTCCCCGCGCCGGCCAGCCGGTCAACCGCCGCCAGGAAGCGGGGGCCCATGGCGGCGCGGGCCTGCACCGCCGGGTGCGTCGCGCCGAAGTCGTCCGCGTCGGCCTGCCCGTCGGCGAAGAGCGCGTAGGTGAGCACCGCCACACCGGATCGGTCGAAGATCACCCCGGCTTCGTGCCTGGCGTCGGCGAACCAGCCGGCCTTGGTGGCGATCCGTGCCCGCTCGTCGGAGGACATGGTGCGGCGGATGCCGTCGGTGAACGCCACCGGGGAGCGCAGCAGGTTGAGCAGGAACGCCGTCGAGGCGGGGGAGAGCAGGGTGCCGGCGACCAGGGCGCGCAGCAGGTCGTGCGTCTCCCGTGGGGTGCTGGTGCCGAGGAAGAACCGGTTCGGGTTGGCCACCGGCTGGACCTGGGTGTTCGGGAAGCCCTTGCCGACCAGGATGGCGTTCAGCTCGGCGGCCGGGCAGACCGACCCGCACAGCCGCACCGCCGTGTCGTCGGAGACGGTCAGCAGCGTGGCCAGCACGTGGCCGAGGGTCACGCTGCTGGGGTACGCGCCGTCCAGGCTGAAGATGCCGTCACCGCCCGGCACCACGATCGCCGCTGTCACCTCGACCCGCTGGTCCAGGGTCAGCAGCCCTCGGTCGATCTTGTCGAGGACCGCGGTGGCCACCGCGATCTTGTTGACGCTGTACGCCTCGATCCGCCGGTCGGCCTCGGCGGCCACCGCCACCACCGGCGGGCCGGCCGGGTCGGCGACACTGACGTACGCCTGCCAGTTGCCGCCGGCCTCGGTGCTGCGCCGGGTGTAGCTGGCTGCCACCCGTCGGGCCGCCTGGGCCGGCGTGGTCGGAGCCGCCTCGACGCCCTCGGCGGCGCTCGCCGGGGCGGCGCTCGCCGGGGCGGCGGCGCCGAGCACCGTGCCGGCGGCGGCCACCGTGCCCAGTCCGAGTGCGGCCCTGCGGTTCAGTCGGATGGTCAATCGTCTCCCCCATCGTGGTGCGCCGGAGCGCTTGCCGGACCACCACCCTAGGCGAGTTGATCGATAGGAGCTGCCCCGCCGGAGGCTCACCCGAGCCGTCGGCGCAGCGCGGCGCCGACCGGCCCGGGCAGGTTGCGCGCGAGGTTCCGCAGGTCGGGCAGGTGTCCACCACGAACCGCCTCGCCGGCCGGGTTCGGGGCGAACACCGAGCCGTCGTGCGCGTCGACCGGCCGCCCGCTCACACCGGCCAGCCGCATCAACGGCTCGACCAGGACGTCGTACAGGCCCGGCAGCAGGGTGAAGCCGGCCCGCATCACCACGTTCAGCCGACCCACCGAGATCTCCCGGCGGGGTCGGTCCACGCAGTCCACGATGGCCCGGGCCACCCGCTGCGGGCCGCTGATTGGCGGTGGGGGTCGACCGATCCGACCCAGGTAGTTGGCCGCCTGCTGGTACACCGGTGTGTCCACACTGCCCGGGTTGACCAGGCAGAGCCGGATTTCCGGGCTGTCGCGCAGCTCCTGCTGCACCGCCCGGGCCAACCCCCGCAACCCCCACTTACTGGTCACGTAGGCACTCATGTACGGCGCGGTGATGTATCCGAGCACCGATCCGGTGAGGATCAGGGTGCCCGCACCGGTGGCCCGGAAGTGTCGCAACGCCACCCGTGCCGCGCTGGCGGCGGCCAGCAGGTCGGTGCGTACCACCTGGTCGAAGACCCGTTCCGGCAGCTCGTCGAAGCGCCCGTACGCCATCACCGCGGCGGTGTGCACCCAGACGTCGATGTGGCCGAACCGGTCGATGGCCGCGTCCGCGAGCGCGTCCAGCGCGCCCGGTTCGGTGACGTCGGTCGGCACGGTCAGCACGTCGACGGCAGCGCACTCCGTCCGTACCTCGGCGAGCGTCTGTGCGGCGCGGGCGGCGAGGACGAGACGGTCGCCGCGCTCGGCGAACGCCTGGGCCGTCGCCCGGCCGATCCCGCTGGTAGCGCCGACGATCACCACCACCCGACTCATGGTTGGAGCACGACCTTGATGCAGCCGTCCTCCTTCTTCTGGAACATCTCGTACGCCTGGGGCGCCTGGGTCAGCGGCATCCGGTGGGTCCGCAGATCCTCGACGCCCAGCGGGTCGTCGTCACCGCTGAGCAGCGGCAGGATCTCGTCGGTCCACCGGCGGACGTGGCACTGCCCCATCCGCAGTTGGATGCCCCGGTCGAACATCTCCATCAGCGGCATCGGGTCCGCCTCACCGCCGTACACGCCGGAGACCGACACGGTGCCACCGCGGCGGACCGCCTTGACCGCGGCATGCAGGACCGCGAGCCGGTCCGCGCCGACCCGGTCGGTCATCGTCTGGGCCAACTTGTCCGGCAGCAGCCCGACGGCGGCGTGGGCCAGCTTGCCGACCGGCGAGCCGTGCGCCTCCATACCGACGGCGTCGATCACCGCGTCGGGACCGCGCCCGTCGACCAGGTCGATCAGCGCGCCCGGTACGTCGTCCAGCTCACGGACGTCGAGCACCTCGATGCCGTGCCGGCGGGCCATCTCGAGTCGCTCGGGCACCAGGTCCAGACCGATCACCCGGCCCGCGCCGAGGTGGCGGCCGATCCGGGCACAGAACTGGCCCACCGGGCCGAGACCGAACACGGCCAGGGTGCCGCCGGGTGGGGTGTCGGCGTACCTCACCGCCTGCCAGGCCGTCGGCAGGATGTCGGAGAGGTAGAGGTAGCGCTCGTCCGCGCCGGTCTGCGGGATGGTGATCGGGCCGAAGTGGGCCTGCGGGACGCGCAGGTACTCGGCCTGCCCGCCGGGAACCGAACCGTAGAGCGAGGTGTAGCCGAACAGCGCCGCGCCCTTGCCCTCGCTGGTGACCTGGGTGGTCTCGCACTGGGCGTACAGCTGGCGCTGGCACATCCAGCAGCTGCCGCAGGAGATGTTGAACGGCACCACCACCCGGTCGCCGGGCTTGAGCCGGGTCACCTCCGGCCCGACCTCCTGGACGATGCCCATCGCCTCGTGGCCGAGGACGTCGCCGGACTTCAGGTACGGTCCCAGCACCTCGTACAGGTGCAGGTCGGAGCCGCAGATCGCGGTCGACGTGATCTTCACGATCGCGTCGGTCGGCTCCTCGATCCTGGGGTCCGGGATCTCCTCGACCCGTACCTCCCGCTTGCCCTGCCAGGTCAATGCCTTCATGTCCTGTTCCTCCCTGGGTTCCTCCTTGACTGCTACCCGGGGACAGGCGGTTGAACCGACGTCCGGCGCCTGCGCTCGGGCCGACGGCGAATGCCGGACCGCCGCACCCCGAGGTGCGGGGTACGGCGGTCCGGAGTGGCGCTGCCGTCCTCAGGAGCCGGGAGTGTTGTCCGCGCCCTTGGAGGTGGCCACGAGGTAGTCGCGGTTGAGCCGGCCGATGGTGTTCAGCGGGATGCCCTTCGGGCAGGCCGGGGTGCACTCGCCGGCGTTGGTGCAGCCTCCGAAGCCGGCCTCGTCGTGCGCGTCGACCATGCCGATCACCCGGGTGTACCGCTCCGGCTGGCCCTGCGGCAGCAGCGAGAGCTGGGTGAGCTTGGCGGCGGTGAAGAGCATGCCGGAGCCGTTCGGGCAGGCGGCCACGCACGCGCCGCAGCCGATGCAGGCCGCAGACTCGAAGGCGGCATCCGCGTTGGCCTTGGCCACCGGGGTGGAGTGCGCCTCGGGCGCGCTGCCGGTCGGCGCGGTGACGTAGCCACCGGCGGCGATGATCGTGTCGAAGGCGCCCCGGTTGACCACCAGGTCCTTGATGACCGGGAAGGCGCTGGCCCGCCACGGCTCGATGTCGATCGTCTCGCCATCGGAAAACTGCCGCATGTGCAGCTGGCACGCCGTGGTGCCGCGCTGCGGCCCGTGCGCGTCCCCGTTGATCATCAGGCCGCACATGCCGCAGATGCCCTCGCGGCAGTCGTGGTCGAACGCCACCGGGTCGTCGCCGGCGAGGATCAACCGCTCATTGAGTACGTCGAGCATCTCCAGGAACGACATGTCCTCGGACACGTCGTCGACCGGGTAGGTCACCATCCGACCCTTGTCCTCAGGGCCCTTCTGGCGCCAGATGCGCAGGGTCAGGTTCACTTGTAGCTCCGCTGCGTGGGGTGGACGTACTCGAATTCCAGGTCTTCCTTGTGCAGCACCGAGGGTTCGCCGCTGGCGGTGAACTCCCAGGCCGCCACGTACGCGAACCGGTCGTCGTCGCGCTGCGCCTCACCGTCGGAGTCCTGGTACTCGGCCCGGAAGTGGCCGCCGCAGGACTCCTCACGGTGCAGGGCGTCGATGCACATCAGCTCGGCCAGCTCGAAGAAGTCGGCCACCCGGCCGGCCTTCTCCAGCGACTGGTTGAGCTCCTCGCCGGTGCCGGACACCTTGACCCGCTGCCAGAACTGCTCGCGCAGGGCGCGGATCTCGCCGATCGCCTTGCGCAGCCCGGCGTCACTGCGCTCCATGCCGCAGTGCTCCCACATGATCTGACCCAGCTCCCGGTGGAACGAGTCCACGGTCCGGTCGCCGTCGACCGCCAGCAGCCGCTGGATCCGGTCCTCGACGTCGGTGCGCGCCTCGACCGCCGCCGGGTGGCTGGCGTCGACCTTCTCCAACGCACCCGAGGCCAGGTAGTTGGCGAGGGTGGTGGGCAGCACGAAGTAGCCGTCGGCCAGGCCCTGCATCAGCGCCGAGGCGCCGAGCCGGTTCGCGCCGTGGTCGGAGAAGTTGGCCTCACCGATCACGAACAGGCCGGGGATGTTCGACTGGAGGTCGTAGTCGACCCACAGGCCGCCCATCGTGTAGTGCACGGCGGGATAGATCCGCATCGGCACCTCGTACGGGTCCTCGCCGGTGATCCGCTCGTACATCTCGAAGAGGTTGCCGTACTTGGCCTCGATGGCCTTGCGGCCCAGCCGGCCGATCGCGTCGGCGAAGTCGAGGTAGACGCCGAGCTTGGTCGGCCCGACACCCCGGCCCTCGTCGCAGACGTTCTTCGCGGCACGGGAGGCGATGTCGCGGGGGACCAGGTTGCCGAAGGAGGGGTAGATCCGCTCCAGGTAGTAGTCCCGCTCGTCCTCTCCGATGTCCTTCGGGCTGCGGTCGTCGCCCTTGGTCTTCGGCACCCAGACCCGGCCGTCGTTGCGCAGCGACTCGCTCATCAGGGTCAGCTTCGACTGGTGGTCGCCGGAGACCGGGATGCAGGTCGGGTGGATCTGGGTGTAGCAGGGGTTGGCGAAGTACGCGCCCTTGCGGTGCGCCCGCCAGGTGGCGGTGACGTTGCAGCCCTTGGCGTTGGTGGAGAGGTAGAAGACGTTGCCGTAGCCGCCGGAGGCGAGCACCACGGCGTCGGCCATCTCGGTGCTGATCTCGCCGGTGACCAGGTCCCGGACGACGATGCCGCGGGCCCTACCGTCCACGACGACCAGCTCCAGCATCTCGTGCCGGGCGTTCATCTCGACGTTGCCGAGGCCGATCTGCCGCTCCAGGGCCTGGTACGCGCCGAGCAGCAGCTGCTGACCCGTCTGACCCCGGGCGTAGAAGGTGCGCTGCACCTGGGCGCCACCGAACGAGCGGGTGTCCAGTAGGCCGCCGTACTCGCGGGCGAACGGCACGCCCTGGGCGACGCACTGGTCGATGATGTTGACCGAGACCTCGGCGAGCCGGTGCACGTTCGACTCGCGGGAGCGGAAGTCGCCACCCTTGACGGTGTCGTAGAACAGCCGGTGCACGGAGTCACCGTCGTTGCGGTAGTTCTTCGCGGCGTTGATGCCGCCCTGTGCCGCGATGGAGTGCGCCCGGCGCGGGCTGTCCTGGTAGCAGTAGGACTTGACGTGGTAGCCCTGCTCGGCCAGGGTGGCCGCCGCCGAGCCGCCGGCCAGGCCGGTGCCGACCACGATCACCGTCATCTTGCGGCGGTTGGCCGGGTTGACCAGCTTGGCCTCGAAGCGCCGGGTGTCCCACCGCTTCTCGACGGGGCCGTCGGGAGCCCTGGTGTCGGCGATCGGGTCGCCCTCGGTGAAGAGTTCCATGTCAGGACACCAATCCGGTGAGTACGGCGAACGGGACCACCAGGTATCCGGCGCAGAGCGCGACGGCGAAGACCAGTGCGGCGGCACGCGCCCGGCGTTCGCCCCGCGGCGTCTGCTGACCAAGGCTGCGGAACGCGCTGAAGGCACCATGTCGCAGGTGGAAGCCGACCGTGACGATGGCGAGGGTGTAGAAGAGCGTCACGTACCAGCGCTCCGGCGCGAAGTCGGCGACGACGTTGCCGTACGGCTTGCTCTCGTTGCCGACCGGGTTCAGCGTGCCGGTGGTCAGGTCCAGGATGTGGTAGATCACGAACAGCAGGATGATCACCCCGCCCCAGCGCATGGTGCGGGCCGCGTAGCTGCCGTTGACCTTCCTGCGGTGGGCGTACTTCACGGGGCGGGCCGCGCGGGCCCGCCGGGCGAGGACGGTCGCGGCCACGATGTGCGCCACGACGGCCACCGTCAGCACGGTGCGCAGGATCCACAGGAACCAGACGCCGGGCAGCAGCGGCTTGCCGATGTCGCGGAGCCAGTGCGCGTAGTGGTCGAACGAGGTCGCCCCCGTGAACACCTTGAGGTTTCCGAACATGTGCGCGATGAGGAACAGCGCCAGCAGGATGCCCGTCACCGCCATGACGGCCTTGAGGCCGACGTTCGAGCGGATGGGCGACCGAGTTTTCGTGATTACCACATCACCGACGCTAGGAGCACTTGATTCAGTCGTCCAATGCATCAAAGTCGCAGTCTTGATAGCCATAAGCTATGTAGATGCAGCTCCATCAGCTCAGGTACTTCGTCGCGGTGGCCGAAGTACGACATTTCACCCAAGCCGCCGACATCGTGGGGATAACCCAGCCCTCACTCAGTAAGCAAATTCACGCCCTGGAGGCCGACCTCGGGGCGCCGCTGTTCGAACGGCTAAGGGGCAACATCGCCCTCACCGCGGCCGGCGAGGTGCTGCTGCCGTTGGCCACCCGGATCCTCGCCGACGTGGACACCGCGACCCGGGAGGTCCAGGAGTTGGTCGGTCTCCGTCGCGGTCGGGTCCGGCTCGGCGCCACTCCGAGCCTGGCCACCTCACTCGCCCCACCGGTGCTTCGCCGGTTCCGCGACGCCCACCCCACCGTCGACCTCAAGGTCGAGGAGGGGGGATCCCAGGACCTGGTGCGCAACCTGCTGCGCGGCGACCTCGACCTGGCGCTGATCATCATGCCGGCCCGGGGCACCGACCCCGGGCTGCGCGTCGACCCGATCCTGCGGGAGAGCCTGGTGGTCGCCTCGGTGGGCGAGGTGCCGACCGCCTCGCGCGCCGGGGAGTTGCGCATCACCGACCTGCGCGACCAACCGATGGTGATGTTCCGCGAGGGTTACGACCTGCGCGACGCCACCATCCAGGCGTGCCGGGAGGCAGGCTTCGAGCCGACGTTCGCGGTGGACGGCGGCGAGATGGACGCGGTGCTCAGCTTCGTCGAGGCGGGGCTCGGTATCGCGCTGGTGCCCGGCATCGTCCTGGCCCGCCGGCCAGGGGTACGGATCACCCCGCTCGCGCCGCCCGGGGTGCGGCGGACCATCGCGGTGGCCCGCCGCCGGGACGTCGTCCCCACCCACGCCGGCCGCGAACTCCGCCGGATCCTGCTCGACTACGTACAGGCCGCGATCGACCGAAACGACCTCCCGCCCGGCGTCGATCCCCTCTGACCCCACCGTCAGCGGCCTTCGGCGTCGTCCATCGCCCGGTAGATGCGCTGCTCGGAGACGGGGTACGGGGTGCCCAGGGCCTGGGCGAAGACGTTTACCCGCAACTCCTCGATCATCCAGCGGATCTGACGGACGGCCGTTGCCTGACGGCGCGCGGGCGGGAGCGCGGCGAGCAGGTCGGCGTACTCCTTCTGCACCGTTGCGACCCGGTCCTGCTGCTGGCGGTCCCGCTGGGGGTTGCCCGGCAGCCGTTCCAACCGTCGCTCGATGGCCGTGAGGTAGCGCAGCAGGTCGGGCAGCCGGGCGTACCCGGTCTCGGTGATGAACCCGGCGTGCACCAGCCCGGCGAGCTGGTTACGGATGTCGGCCAGCGCGGCCACCACGGCGAGATTGCGGGTGGCGCCGAGCCGCTGCTCCACGGCGTACGCGGCGGCGAGGACCCTGCGCACCCGGTCCATCACCTCGACCACGGTGTCGACGAGGTCGGCGCGGACCTTCTCGCGCAGCGCCGCGAAGCCCTCGGCGTTCCACGCCGGCCCACCGGCGTCGCCGATCAGCCGGTCGATGGCCGCGCCGGCCGCGTCCTCGATCAGCTCCTGCACGCCGCCGTGTGGGTTGCGGCTCAGCGCCAACTTGGCCTCGTTGGTCAGCCGGCCCTGCAGGAACCGCGCCGGCGACGGCACGGTGAGCCGCAGCAACCGGCGGGTGCCGGCCCAGTGCGCCGCCTCCGCCTCGGCGACGGAGTCGAAGACCTTCACGCCGACCGTGGCGCCCTCGTCGACCAGCGCCGGGTACGCGGTCACCGCGTAGCCGGCACGGACCTGCTCGATGGTGCGAGGAAGATCGCCGACGCTCCACTCACGGAGGCCCGTCCGGGCCACCTCCGGCGCGGCGGCGGCCACGACCTGGCGTACCTCCTGGCGTAGTTGACGTTGCAGAGCCGGCAGGTCCTTGCCCTCGGCGACCGGCTTGTCCTCGTCGTCGAGCACCCGGAAGGTGACCCGCAGGTGGGCGGGGAGCTTGCCCGGTTCCCAGGCGTCGCGCGGCACGGTGACCCCGGTCATCCGGCGCAGCTGGCGGGTGAGCGCGTCCAGCAACGGCTCCTCGCCGGGGGTGATCGCCGCGAGCGCGGCGCGGGCGTAGTCCGGCACCGGGACGAAGTTGCGGCGCACCGCCTTGGGCAGCGTTCGGATCAGCGCGATCACCGTCTCCTCGCGCAGCCCCGGCACCTGCCAGTCGAAGCTCTCCGCCGGCACCTGGTTGAGCAGCGGCAGCGGAATGTCCACGGTGACGCCGTCGGTCGGCGTGCCCGGCTCGAACCGGTACGTCAGTGGCAGGGTCACCCCCTCGGTCTGCCACTCGTCCGGGTAGTCGTCCTCGTCGACGCCCGGCCGACCGTCGTTGACCAGCAGGTCGCGGGTGAAGGCGAGCAGGTCCGGCTGCGTCCGGCGGGTCGTCTTCCACCAGCTGTCGAAATGCCGGCCGGAGGACACGTCGGCCGGGATCCGCTGGTCGTAGAAGCCGAAGATGGTCTCGTCGTCGACCAGGATGTCCCGGCGTCGGGCCCGACTCTCCAGCTCCTCGATCTCGGCGAGCAGCCGCTTGTTGTCCGTCCAGAACTGGTGGTGGGTCTGCCAGTCGCCCTCGACGAGGGCGTGCCGGATGAACAGCTCCCGGCTCAGCGCGGGGTCGATCCGCCCGAAATTGACCTTGCGGGAGGTGACCAGCGGAACGCCGTACAGGGTGACCTTCTCGTAGGCCATCACCGCGGCCTGCTTCTTCTCCCAGTGCGGCTCGCTGTAGCTGCGCTTGACCAGGTGCTGCGCGAGCGGTTCGACCCACTCCGGCTCGACGCGGCCGGCGATCCGACCCCACAGCCGGGAGGTCTCCACCAGCTCGGCGGCCATCACCCAGCGCGGCGGCTTCCGGAACAGCGCCGACCCGGGGAAGAGCGCGAACTTCGCGCCCCGCGCACCCAGGTACTCGTGCTTCTGCGCGTCCTTCAGGCCGACGTGCGACAACAGGCCGGGCAGCAGAGACTGGTGCACCTTCGGGGTGTCGATCTCCTCCGGCAGGTCCGCGCCACCCCGGCGACCCGCACCCTGGCCGGCGTCCGCGCCGTCGGAGGTGTCGCGCGCCGGTCGCCCGCCGCGCCGGTCGTCGCTTCCCGGGGTACGCAGCACCTGGCGCAGTTGCCCCACGATGTCCTGCCACTCGCGGACGCGCAGGTAGTTGAGGTACTCCGCCTTGCACATCCGGCGGAACGCGCTGGAGGACAGCTCCCGCTGCTGCTCGCGCAGGTAGCGCCAGAGGTTGAGGAAGGCGACGAAGTCCGATTCCCTGTCGGCGAACCGGGCGTGTGCCTGGTCGGCCTGGGCCTGCTTCTCCGCCGGCCGCTCGCGCGGGTCCTGGATGGAGAGGGCGGCGGCGATCACCAGCACCTCGGTGGCGCAGCCGTTGCGCTCTCCCTCGACGACCATCCGGGCCAGTCGCGGATCGACCGGCAACTGGGCCAGGCGCCGGCCCAACGCGGTGAGCCGCTTCGCCGGGTCGGCCTCGGTCGGGTCCAACGCGCCCAGCTCGTGCAGCAAATTGACGCCGTCGGCGATGTTGCGCTTGTCCGGCGGGTCGATGAACGGGAAAGCGGCGAGGTCGCCGAGCCCGATCGCGGTCATCTGGAGGATGACCGACGCCAGGTTGGTGCGCAGAATCTCCGGATCGGTGAATTCGGGCCGGGATTCGAAGTCCTGCTCGTCGTAGAGACGGATGCAGATGCCGTCCGAGGTGCGGCCGCAGCGGCCCTTGCGTTGGTTGGCCGAGGCCTGGGAGATCGGCTCGATCGGCAGCCGCTGCACCTTGAGCCGGCTGGAGTAGCGGGAGATGCGGGCCGTACCCGGGTCCACGACGTACTTGATGCCGGGCACGGTCAGCGAGGTCTCCGCGACGTTCGTGGCGAGCACCACCCGGCGCGAGGTGTGCGCGGCGAAGACCCGGTGCTGCTCGGCGCTGGAGAGCCGCGCGTAGAGCGGCAGGATCTCGGTGCCGAGCAGCGGGCGTTTCGTCTGCACCAGCTTGCCGAGCGCGTCAGCGGTGTCCCGGATCTCCCGTTCCCCGCTGAGGAAGACCAGGATGTCGCCGGGGCCCTCGGCGGCCAACTCCTCGACGGCGTCGCCGATCGCCTGGATCTGGTCGCGGACGGTCTCCTCGTCGCCGTCGCCGTCCTCCTCGCCCTCGGCGATCTCGAGCAACGGTCGGTAGCGCACCTCCACCGGGTAGGTGCGGCCCGAGACCTCCACCACCGGCGCCGGTACGCCATCCGGCTCCTCCGCCGTGGCCGGCCCGGCGAAGTGCCGGGCGAACCGGTCGGTCTCGATGGTCGCCGAGGTGATGATCACCTTGAGGTCGGGTCGCCGGGGCAGCAGCTCCCGCAGGTACCCGAGGATGAAGTCGATGTTCAGGCTGCGCTCGTGCGCCTCGTCGATGATCAACGTGTCGTACTGGCGCAGCATCCGGTCGGTCTGCAGCTCGGCCAGCAGGATGCCGTCGGTCATCAACTTGACCAGGCTGCGCTCGCCGACCTGGTCGGTGAAGCGCACCTTGTAGCCCACCACGTCGCCCAGCTCGGTGCCCAGCTCGTCGGCGATCCGGTCGGCCACCGTCCGGGCGGCCAGTCGCCGGGGCTGGGTGTGCCCGATCAGCCCGTGGATCCCGCGCCCCAGCTCAAGACAGATCTTGGGGATCTGGGTGGTCTTACCGGAGCCGGTCTCGCCGGCCACGATCACCACCTGGTGGTCCCGGATGGCGGCGGCGATGTCGTCCTTGCGCTCGCTGACCGGCAACCCCGCCGGGTACGTGATCACGGGTACGGCCGCCCGTCGGGCGGCGATCCGCTGCTCGGCCCGGGCCAGCTCGGTGCTGATCTCGGTGAGCGCTGCCTCCCGGCGCTGCGGGTCGCGCAGCTTACGGGCACCGTCCAGTCGCCGCTGGAGCCGGCGCTGGTCGCGGAACATCAGGGGATCGAGGCGGCGGTGCAACTCGCGGACCGGGTCGGTCGCGGCGGAGGCGGCTGGAGTCTGCATGTCGTGCCCAAGGATAGGCAGCCCGGCGTCGCACCGCCTCCGGGTTACCCCGCGGCCAGCCCGTCGACGGCGACACGGGCGTCTAGAGTTGGCGGCCGACGTCGAGCTGGGGGAGCCGGATGGAGCTGCGGGACACCGACCGGGCGTTGGTGCAGGCCGCCACGGCGGTCGCCAAGCTGCGGTGTCGCAGCCAGCACCACACCGTGGCGTCGGCGGCCCGGACCGCCGACGGGCGGGTCTTCACGGGCGTGAACGTCCACCACGTCAGCGAAGGATCCTGCGCTGAGCTGGTCGTGGTCGGCACCGCGGCGACTCAGGGCGTGACCGACCTGGAGACGATCGTCACGGTCGCCGACCGGGGCCGCGAGATCAGCGAGCCGTGCGGCGTCTGCCGGCGGGTGCTGCGGGACTACCTCCCGTCGCTGCGGGTGGTCGTCGGCGATCTGGACGCCCTGCGGGTGGTGTCGATCGGGGATCTGCCCGGCTGACCTCAGTCCCCAGAGGCCGCCTCCAGCATCGACCGAGGCAGCGGCACGCTCTCGAACCGCAGGTTGCCCTCGGGGACCAGCCAGCTCATCACCTGCACGACCAGGCGACCGGCCCGCACGGCCGGGTCGTTGGCGTAGAGGGCGCGGGCCTCGTCCGGTGCGATGGAGAGCACGACGAAGCCGCGCAGCCGGTCGTCGTCGGGGTGCAGGAACGGCCCCGCCGCGAGTACCAGCCCCTGTTCCACGAGCCCCGCCTGGTGGGCAAGGTGCGCGTCCTGCAGCCGGTCGATCGCGTCCTGCGGCAGCTCCGGTGGATCCGACGGTCGGACCAGGAGGACGACCGTGTGCTGGTCGAATCGCATGTCCACACCCTATGGCCCTGCTGTGTCCTGCGCGTCCGACTGTCCCCCTTACGGGTGGGATCCGATGTGTGTCCGCCTTAGTCCCGCACGCGAAACTTATTTCCTTATCGTGGGAAAGGGGAGCAAACGGGAGGTGTCAAGCATGGTCACCAGACGACGACTGCTCGCAGCCGGTGCCGCCGGTGGCGCGTCGGTCCTGGTTCCGGCGGGCTGGGCGGCCGAACGGGCGCTCGCCGCGGCGGCGCCGCTGGATACCGGCGACATTCCGAAGTACGTCGCGCCGCTACGGATCCCCCCGGCCATGCCACCGGTGACGGTCGGCCCGGAGCGGGACACCTACGTCATCGCGGTACGACAGTTCCACCAGCAGATCCTGCCGCTGTCGTGGCCGCGCACCACCGTGTGGGGTTACGGCTCCACCGCCCACCCCGGCAGCTTCGGCTACCCCGCACCCAGCATCGTGGCCCGGGTGGACCGCCCGGTACGCGTGACCTGGCTGAACCAACTCGTCGACCGCCGGGGTGACTACCTCCCGCATCTGCTGCCCGTGGATCCCACCCTGCACTGGGCCAACCCGCCCGGCGGTACGGAGCGTCGGGACCGGCACGGCAGCTGGGACGGTGACCCTCGGGGATACCGCGGGCCGGTGCCCCAGGTGGTGCACCTGCACGGCGGCCACAGCTCGCAGGAGAGCGACGGACACTCCGAGGCGTGGTATCTGCCGGTGGCCCGTGACCTGCCGCCCGACTTCGCCGTGACCGGTAGCGCGTACCGCGAGTTCCGGTCCCGCTTCGCGGAGCGGTCCGGGCTGCGCTGGGCGCCGGGTTCGGCCACCTTCGAGTACGCCAACGACCAGCGGCCCTGCACCCTCTGGTACCACGACCACTCGTTGGGGCTCACCCGGGAGAACGTCTACGCCGGACCGGCCGGGTTCTACCTGCTCGGCGGCGGGGACGACGACCTGCCGGAGGGGGTGCTACCCGGCCCGGCGCCGGCCTGGAACGATCCACCGAACGCCCGCTACCACGACATCCCGCTGCTGATCCAGGATCGCAGCTTCACCGCCGACGGCGACCTCGTCTACCCGGGCGGTCGCCCCGTGGTCGGCGACGAGAACGACGCGCAACCGTCGCACGGCGGCGTGCCGCCGATCTGGATCCCGGGGTTCTCCGGCGCCACCATGGTCGTCAACGGCCGCACCTGGCCCACGCTGACGGTGCAGCGTCGGCGCTACCGGTTCCGGTTGCTCAACGGCTGCAACAGCCGGTTCCTGCTGCTCAGTGTGGTCGCCAACGCCACCGCGCGGCCGGCCCGCCCGGTGCTGCCGGTCTGGCAGATCGGCAGCGACGGCGGTTTCCTGCCCGAGCCGGTCCCGCACGAGCGCGTGACGCTCGGCCCGGCCCAACGGGTCGACGCCATCGTGGACTTCACCGACGTGCCGGACGGAACCGAGCTCTACCTCGTCAACGAGGGGCCCGACGGGGCGTACGGCGGCGGCACGCCCGGGGTCGACTTCGCGCCGGCCGACCCGGGGACCACCGGGCAGGTGTTGCGCTTCGTGGTCACCGAGGCGACCGGCGTCGACCCGAGCGTGCCGCCCGAGCAACTGCGGCTGCCGTCGCACCGTCGGCTCGGGCCGGCCGAGCGGGTGCGGCGGTTGTCGCTCAACGAGCAGATGTCGGCCGGGTCGCGGTCCGGGCCGACAGCCATGCTGCTCGGCGTCCTCGACGAGCGTGGTGGGAATCTGCCGCTGCGCTGGAGCGATCCGGCGACCGAGCGGCCCACCGTCGGCGCGACCGAGGTGTGGGAGCTGCACAACTTCACCGGGCACGTGCATCCGGTCCACCTGCACCAGACCCAGTTCGAGCTGCTCGGTCGGGGGCGGTCCGGCCGGCTGCGTCCCGGCCCGGCGGGCCGGGGGCGGATGGACACGGTGCTCGCGTACCCGGGAGAGGTGACTCGGATCAAGGCGTACTTCGACCTGCCGGGTCGCTACTCCTGGCACTGTCACCTGTTGGAGCACGAGGACAACGAGATGATGCGCCCCCTGCACGTGCTGCCGCGCGGTGGTGTGGCGGCCGGGGACGGTGGCTCGCGGCACGCGCCGGGTGGGTTCGCGACGGGATCGACCGACGCTGGTTAGGCCACTTTCCGCAGGTCGGCTAAGGTAAGGCGAACCTAAGCTCGATCGTGCAGGAGATTCGTGACCGCCCTTGCCAGCCGGCCGACCCGGAGTCGGGCCAGCACCCGCACCGGTCGCCGGGTGGCCGTCACCGTCGGTGCCGCGCTGCTGCTCCTGCTCACCGTGCTGGCGAGTTTCGCGCTGGGCAGCCGGCAACTCGGCGTCGACCAGGTCTGGCACGCCCTCGTCGCACCGGACGGCAGCGACGCCAGCACCATCGTCCGCGAGCTGCGGATGCCGCGCACCGCGCTCGGCCTCGCCGTCGGGCTAGCGCTCGCCGTCGCCGGCGTGCTGTTCCAGGCGCTCACCCGCAATCCGCTGGCCGAACCGCGCATCCTCGGCATCAGCGCCGGCGCATCGTTCGGCGTGGTGCTGGCCATCTCCGTCTTCGGCGTCGGCACGCTCGCCGGGTACGTCTGGTTCGGCATCGCCGGAGCGCTGCTCGCCGGGTTGCTGGTCTTCGCCATCGCCGCCCGGACCCGCGAGGGCGCCAGCCCGGTCACCCTCGCGCTGGTCGGCGCGGCTCTCGACGCCAGCCTCGCCTCCGGGGTGTACGCGCTGCTCAGCATCGACGCCAGCACCTTCGAGGAGTACCGGTTCTGGGTGGTCGGCGGGCTGGCCGGCCGGGATCTGTCGGTCGCCGCTCAGGTGCTGCCGTTCGTCCTCGTCGGGCTGGTGCTGGCCGCCCTGGTGGCGCGCGGCCTGGACGCGCTGGCCCTCGGCGACGAGGTGGCCCGCGGCCTCGGCAATCGCGTCGGACTGGTACGCCTCGGCGGTGGCCTCGCCGCGGTACTGCTCACCGGTGCCGCAGTGGCGGCGGCCGGGCCGATCGCCTTCGTCGGACTGGCCGTGCCGCACCTGGCCCGCGCCCTGGTCGGCGTGGACCACCGCTGGACCCTCGCCGTCTCCGCCCTGCTCGGGCCGGCGCTGCTGCTCGGTGCCGACGTCGTCGGCCGGCTCGTCGCCCCGCCCGGCGAGATACCGGCCGGAATCGTCACCGCTCTCATCGGCGCGCCGCTGCTGGCCGTCCTGGTCCGCCGCGCCCGGGTGGTGACCGCGTGACCACCACCGACCGCCCGTCCGACCCCTCGCCCGTCGACGCGCCGCCTGGTGCCGCCGTCGCGTCCGGTGCCGCCGGTGCCGCGTCCGGTGGCGTCGATGCCGCGTCCGGTGCCGCCGGTCGGCTGCCTGGCCGGTCGCTGCTGCGGATCGGTCCGGTCAGCCTGCAGATCCGCCGCCGCGCGGTGCTGGTGGCCACCGCGCTGACCGTGCTGCTCCTGCTGGCCGTGGTGCTCAGCCTCTCCCTGGGCACCCCGTACGTCGCCCCGGCCGACGTGCTGCGCGCGCTCTCCGGCGCCGGCACTCCGTACGACCTGGTTGTCTTTGATCTGCGGTTGCCCCGGATCGTGCTGGCCGCGGTGGCCGGAGCGGCCTTCGGGGTGGCCGGCACGCTGATCCAGAGCGTGGCGCGCAACCCCCTGGCGAGCCCCGACGTCATCGGCATCACCCAGGGTGCCGGGCTCGCCGCGACCGTGGCGTTGACCACCGGAATGTCCGCGGTGTTGGTGGCACCCACCGCCCTGGTGGGCGGGATGCTCGCCGCGGTGCTGCTGTTCGCCCTCGGCGCCCGGCACGGGCTGGCCGCGCAGCGGTTCGTGCTCGCCGGGGTGGCGGTCGCCTTCGCCTTCCGGGCGCTGACCGAGGTGGTCATGCTCAGCGCCGACCCGATCGACGGGCTGCGCGCCCAGATCTGGCTGATCGGCACCCTGGCCGGCAAAGGTTGGACAGAGGCCGCCTGGATCGCCGGCACCCTGCTGGCGCTGCTGCCGCTACTCGCCTGGGCCGGATGGGCACTGAACAGCACGGCGCTGGACGACGACACCGCCCGGGGCGTCGGGCTGCGCCCGGTCGCCCGCCGGGTCGGGCTCGCCGGCACCGGTGTGCTCGTCGCCGCGATGGTCACCGCGCAGGTCGGTGCCGTCGACTTCGTGGCGCTCGTCGCCCCCCAGGTGGCCCGGCGACTCGTCCGGGCCGAACGACCGCCGCTGGTCTGCTCGGCGCTGCTCGGCGCGCTGCTGCTGGTGCTCGCCGACCTCGTCGGCCGGCGACTGATCGCACCCACCCAACTCCCGGCCGGCGTGCTGACCGCCGCGATCGGCGGACCATACCTGATCTTCCTGCTGCTGCGTGGACCGCGGCGGTCCTCGTGACGCCTCGAAGGAGTCGTGTGATGCTCTCCACCCGCGACCTGGTCGCCGGTTACGACGAGCGAACCGTGCTCGACGGGCTCGACCTGGACCTGCCGGCCGACGCGTTCACCGTGATCGTCGGGCCGAACGCCTGCGGCAAGTCGACCCTGCTGCGGACCATGGCCCGGCTGCTCACCCCCCGGCGGGGCGCGGTGCTGCTGGACGGCAGCGCCATCCGCGACCTGCCGACCCGCGACGTGGCCCGCCGCCTCGGCGTACTGCCGCAGAGCCCGCTGGTGCCCGAGGGCGTCACCGTGGCCGACCTCGTCGGGCGCGGCCGGCAGCCGTACCAGCGGTGGTGGCGGCAGTGGTCGACGGAGGACGGCGCGGCCGTCGACCAGGCGATGGCGTTGGCCGATGTGGCCGGCCTGGCCGACCGACCGGTGGACAGCCTGTCCGGCGGCCAGCGGCAGCGGGTGTGGATCGCGATGACGCTGGCCCAGGACACCGATGCCCTGCTGCTGGACGAGCCGACCACCTTCCTCGACCTGGCTCACCAGGTGGAGGTTCTGGACCTGCTGCACCGACTGCGCGTCGAGCGGGGCCGCACCGTCGTGGCCGTCCTGCACGACCTCAACCAGGCCGCCCGCTACGCCGACCACCTGGTCGCGATGCGCGACGGCGCGGTGGTGGCCGCCGGGCCGCCCCGGGAGATCCTCACCGCCGACCTGGTCAGCGACGTCTTCGGTTTGGCCTGCGTGGTGGTGCCCTGCCCGGTGACCGGCGCGCCACTGGTGGTGCCCGCCCACACCGGCGGCAACGCTGCCCCGGTCGCTCCGTCCGCCTCCGCTCCGGCTGTCGCTGCTGGCGGCGTGGCCGGCCCGGCCACCTCGTCCGCCTCCGTTCCGGCTGTCGCTGCTGACGGCGTGGCCCGCCCGGCCACCTCGTCCGCTGGCGCGGGTGGCCTCGATCCGTCGACGGCGTCCGTGCCGGACGCCCGACCCGCCAACGGCGATGCGGCGACACCGCTCGCCAGCCCGTACCCCTCGAAAGGACTCTGATGCGTCGTCTCGTCGCCGCCCTCACCGCGGCCGTCGCCCTCGGCGTCGGACTCACCGCCTGCGGTGAGAGCGACCCGGTCGCCGGCTCCACCACCGGAGAGACCCGGGAGATCACCCACGCCATGGGCACCACCAAGGTCCCCGCGGAGCCCAAGCGCGTCGTCGTCCTCGACACCGACAAGATCGACACGGCGCTCTCGCTCGGCATCACGCCGGTCGGCGCGGCCACCGCCGGTGAGGCCAAGGGCTGGCCGACCTACTTCGGCGCGGACAAGCTCGCTGCCATCAAGACCGTCGGGGTGCTCACCGAGCCCGACCTGGAGGCGATCAACGCGCTGAAGCCGGACCTCATCCTCGGCAGCAAGTTCCGCCAGGAGAAGTTCTACGACGAGTTGGCCGCCATCGCGCCGACCGTGTTCACCGACAAGGTCGGCATCACCTGGAAGGAGAACCTCCTCCTCGACGGCAAGGCGCTCGGCCGCGAGCAGCAGGCCAAGGACCTGCTCAGCGCGTACGAGAAGCGGGCCAGGGACTTCGGCGCGACGCTCGGCGACGCCGCCGCCCGCAAGGTGTCGATCGTCCGCTTCATGCCCGGCGCCATCCGGGTGTACGGCCCGGACTCGTTCTCCGGCATCGTCATCGGCGACACCGGCCTGGGCCGCCCCGAGCGGCAGCTGCTCGCCGCCAAGGAGGACAAGCGCTTCGACCAGGTGAGCCCCGAGCGGATCAACGAGGTCGACGGCGATGTCATCTTCGTGACCGCGTACGGCGACAAGGCCGCCGCCGAGCAGGCCAAGATGGCCGGCGGCACCCTGTGGAAGGGCCTCGGCGCCGTTCAGGCCGGCAAGGCGTACCCGGTCGCCGACGAGGTCTGGATGACCGGCATCGGCGTCGGCGCCGCCAACAAGATCCTCGACGACCTGAGCAGGTACCTTCCCGCCGCCTAACCCCTGCGCCGCGGCCCAGCGTCCGGCGCGCAACGCGCCCGGCTGGGGCGCCTTGCGCCGCGGGGCAGCGTCCGGGGCGTGGCGCGCCCCGGCTGGGGCGCATGATCACGCTCGATCAAGGAAGTAGTGGTCTCCCCCGGCGGGGAGGCCACTACTTTCATGTTCAAGCACGATCATGGCGTCTTGGGGGAGCGGGATCGCGCCCTCAGGGCGGTCCTGACCTCGGCGACGAAGCCGTCGAAGTCCTCCCGGAGACGCTTGCCGGTCACGTGGAGGACGATCCAGTCACCGCCGAGTAGCCGGTTGAGCCGTCGGCGGTCCCGCTGGAACTGTTCCGGATCGTCATGCCAGAGACCGTCGTACTCCACCGCGACCTTGAACTGCGGCCAGGCCAGGTCCAGCCGGGCCACGAACCGACCCTGGTCGGTGACGACCCACTGGGTCTGCGGTCTGGGCAGGCCGGCGAGCACCAGCCGGACCCGTGTGCGGGACTCCTGGGGTGATTCCGCGCCGGCGTCGGCCAGGTCGACCGCGCGTAGCAGGGCGCGCCAGCCCCGCCGTCCTGCCCGGCTGAGCGCGTATTCGCGCAACGCCGGTATGTCGCTGAGCCGGCGCGCGAGCAGCGCGTCGATGATCACCACCGCGTCGACCACATCGAGCCAGCGGGCGACGTCCCAACAGGTTCGCGCCGGGCCGGTCACCCTGACCCCGGCCCGGTCCACCGTGTCGCCAGGGTCGATCTCCCCATGGTGGACCCGAAGGCCGGCGGTCGGCCCAATTCGGGCGGCTCTGGGCACCAGCACGTCGATCGGCTCACTGGAGGCTTGTGTCACGCTGCCGTACAGGGCTGCCGCGGCGCGCCCGGCGATGGCGGCGCCGGGCGGGATCAACCAGCGTCCGACGGCCGCGCATCTTGTCCGGTGGGTGAGTCTGACCCGTGCGTCGGAGTAGACGTCCCGAAAGAGCGGCCGCCACGCGGAGCTGCGTAGGTCGTTGCGGGTCAGCAGACCGCGCGAGACGGCGATCGAGCCACGGAAGATCTGACCACGCAACTGCGGTGGCCGTCGAGGAGCTTTCGGCATGGGTCCCAGGCTGACCGATCAACCTCGCACCGCGCCGCCCCTGTGGATAACGCCCGACTGTGCTCGGGGCGCCAGTGCACACCGTCGTCCCCATGATCGCGCCCGAACACGGATGTAGTGGCCTCCCGGGAAGGTGAGGCCACTACATCCTGGATCGAGTGTGATCTTGCCGGTGGGTCGGGCGCGGTGAGTGGGGCGCGGTGGGTGGGGCGCGGTGGGTGGGGCGTGGTGGGTGGGGGCGCGGGGACTAGGCGGCGGTGGCCCAGATGGCGCGGAAGGCGGCGGCTTCGCCGGCCAGCCAGCGTTCGATGTGGTCGGGCTTGGCGTCGGTGGGCATGCGGTGGGCCTGGCCGCGTCGGACGTCGACCAGGACCGGCTCGGCGTGCGGTAGCACGGCGTCCATGTGGCGGGCCATCAGGTGCAGGGTGGCGAGCACCGACTCCTCACTCGGTGGAGTCTCGTCGAAGTGCAGCCGGATCGCCTCGGCCCGGCCGTCGGCGTGCCGTACCCCGAAGTGGGGGTTGATCTTGACTGGTAGGTCGCCCAGCATGGCTAGGGCGTCGCGGGTCTGGGCCAGGTCGACGGCGGCCGGCTCGCCGAGGGAGTGCAGCCAGGCGGTGGCGCCGGGCACCAGCGCCTGGTAGAGCGGGCGCCAGCGGGGCTTGACCACGTCGACCACACCGGTCAGATGGGTGCCGCCGGTGTGGAAGGCGATGTCGGCCTTGAGCGCCTTGACGAACTGCCCGTGCGGGTTGAAGCCGGAACGGCTGGCCCGCTGCTTGCGCAGCCCGCCCACGAAGGTCGCCTTGGTGGGCCCGTTGCGGTCGACGTAGCGGGTGAAGCCGAGCAGTGTGGCGTAGGGGGTGAGCGGCGTGGAGGTGGGCGCGGTCACGGGCGTCCTCCCAGGTCAGGAACTTGATTAGTACATACATTCTAATCGACGGGTCTGACATTGCCCAGTGAAATCGGGGGTGCGGAAGCTGTCCCGTCCGCGACGAGATCGGCACGGTCCGGGGATAGTTGGCACGCGATTGGCACCGTCCGGTTGAAGGTGGCATGTCCGGTACGGTGCCGGGGTGCTGCGCGCGGTGCCGGGCCTGGGTGGGTCATTGACTGCTGAGTTCGAGGTTGGATTCGTTGGCGCTGAGGGTTCGGAAATCCGTACTTCCTTGATGGACTCGGCGCAGGTGCGGTTTGAGCTGGTCAAGCCGGTACGCGGGTTCCCGTCGTACAAGCGGCAGCGCAACTTCCCGGGCCTGTGGTGGTCGCCGACGACCGGAGGGCACGTCGGGTACGAGTCGTGGCTGGAGCGCGACCACCTGATGTTTCTCGACTTCGATCCGGCGGTGGTGCCCGCCGGCCACGACCCGCCAGCTCGGCCACCGCCTACACGAGGCGCGCTGGCAAGATCTCGCTCATGCGCGACAGTGACCCGACACCCAGCGAAATGGACTTCTTCCGCAGCCTGTCCGAACTAGTGACCGGCTTGCACGACTGGTATCACGCGGACGACGACGGCACGCCGTGGATGGTCGCGTCCTACGACTTCGTCGCCAATGACGCAATCCACGCCACGCTCCGCGCCGACTACGACGGCCGAAGCCTGCGCGGCGGCTGGAGCCCCGCCTGCCTCAACTGGGATGACGGAGTCCGGGCCGCCGACGCGTTGATCGACACCACCCCACCGGAAGGTCTTCACCTCGACAACATCGCTCCACACGACGCTGCGGCGGCAGCGGCGGCATGGTTCACGATGCACATCTCACGCGGTGGACCGGCGTCGCTTCGGCAGGGCTGAACCCAACTCGATCGACCGGAAGTGCCAGGTAGCTCCGGACACCCCGGCGCCCGCCGTCCGGACGAAGGTGTCCCGTCCCTGGCTACTCGCCTGCGCCGTTGCCAAGCTCGGCTGGACGGCGACCTCCTCGACGCCGCCGATCTCAACCAGGTGCGGGCGGCCGGAGTCATCCTCGCCCAATTGCAGGACGCGCTGGCCGGATACCCGGACGCTGATCGGTTTCTCGCCCCCGCCGTCTCGTCCGAGTCGTTGACGGTCCGGGTCACCGACTGGCTCGACTCCCGCGCCGGCCATCTGCCGATGGCTGCTCGTGACACGCTGCGCTCGCTGGTCACCAGCGCGCCGCCCGACCTACTTCCCCGCCAGCTTGTCCATTTCGATATCCGCTCAGCCAACATCCTGTGGGCCCGCGGCGGGGTCACCGCGATCCTCGACTTCGAGGAGGCCCAGCATGATCATCGAATCGTCGAGCTGGCCCGCGCGGCGGTCCTGCTCGGCACCCGCTACCACAGCTGGGGACCGGTGTCGGCCGAAGCTCGCACAGAATTCCTTACCGGCTATCAGTCCGAGCGACCGCTGACCCCAGCCGAGGCGGGCTGGTTGAACATCGTCCTGCTCTGGCAGGCCCTGGCGATGGTGCCGCCCGGCGACGACCCGACCGGGTGGGGACCATCGGCCCTGGGCCAGCTGAGCCAGGAAACCGCAAGGTAGGTCCGGACGATCGCATCTCGAACCGTCCGGACCTACCTTGCGAGCCGCTGGTCAACACCTTGATCATCTGCAATCTTGGAACGGACGCGACAGGAAGACGCGACAAAGGGGGCCACCCGAGCCGGGCGACCCCCTTCGAAGAAAGCGCGTCAGAGCTGGCCGACGTCGGTGACCCGGATGACCGCGGCGCCGATCTCGTCCGAGGCGGCCAGGTCGATCTCGGCGCTGATGCCCCAGTCGTGGTCGCCGTCGGGGTCGTCGAGGATCTGCCGGACGATCCACCGCTCCCGGCCCTGCTCGATCATGAGCAGCGCCGGGCCGCGGGCGTCCGGACCGATGCCGATCGAGTCGTACGCCTCGAAGTACGGCTTCAGCGCGTCGGCCCACGCGTCGTAGTCCCAGCCGTCGGCGGCGTCGAGTTCGGCGAGCAGGTCCCAGCGGCGCAATGAGGCCACTTCGACCCGGCGGAACAGCGCGTTGCGCACGAGCACCCGGAACGCCCGTGCGTTGCGGGTGACCGCCGGCGGTCGGTCGTCCAGGATCGTCTGCGCCGATGCCACGTCGGACGGGTTGCGCAGCCGCTCCCACTCGTCGATGAGGCTGGAGTCGACCTGGCGGACCAGCTCGCCCAGCCACTCGATGAGGTCGATCAGCTCCTCGGTCTTGGCGTCCTCGGGCACGGTCTGCCGCAGCGTCTTGTACGCGTCGGCCAGGTAGCGCAGGACGAGGCCCTCCGAGCGGGTCAACCCGTAGAACTGCACGTACTCGGTGAAGGTCATGGCCCGCTCGTACATGTCCCGGACGACGGCCTTGGGGGAGAGCTGGTGGTCGGCGACCCAGGGGTGACCCTGCCGGTACATCTCGTACGCGGCCTCCAGCAGCTCCGCGAGGGGCTTCGGGTGGGTCACGTCGTCGAGCAGTTCGAGGCGGGCCTCGTACTCGATACCCTCGGCCTTCATCGCGGCGACGGCCTCACCGCGGGCCTTGAACTGCTGCGCGGAGAGGATCTGCCGGGGGTCGTCGAGGATCGACTCGATCACGCTCAGCACGTCGAGCGCGTACGACGGGGACTCGGCGTCGAGCAGCTCGATGGTGGCCAGGGCGAGCGGGGAGAGCGGCTGGTTGAGCGCGAAGTCGAGCTGGAGGTCGACGGTGAGCCGGATCCGTCGGCCGGTCTCGTCCGGTTCGGGCAGCTCCTCGACCACGCCGCCGGCCCGCAGTGCGCGGTAGATGGCGATGGCCCGCCGGATGTGCCGGCGCCGCGCGGCGGCGTCCTCGTGGTTGTCGGTGAGCAGGTGCCGCATCGCCGTGAACGCGTCCCCCGGCCGGCCGATGACGTTGAGCAGCATCGAGTGGCTGACCTGGAAGCTGGAGGTCAACGGCTCCGGCTCGGCGTCCACCAGCCGGTCGAAGGTGGGCTGACCCCAGCCGATCGAGCCCTCCGGCGGCTTCTTGCGGACCACCTTGCGGCGCTTCTTCGGGTCGTCGCCGGCCTTGGCGAGCGCCTTGACGTTGTCGATCACGTGCTCGGGGGCCTGCACCACGACCCGGCCGATGGTGTCGAAGCCGGCCCGGCCGGCCCGCCCGGCGATCTGGTGGAACTCGCGGTTCTTGAGCAGCCGGGTACGGATTCCGTCGTACTTGGACAGGCCGGTGAACAGCACGGTGCGGATCGGCACGTTGATGCCGACGCCGAGGGTGTCGGTGCCGCAGATGACCTTGAGCAGACCGGCCTGCGCGAGGGTCTCCACGAGCCGGCGGTACTTGGGCAGCATCCCCGCGTGGTGGACGCCGATGCCGTGCCGGACCAGCCGGGTCAGCGTCTTTCCGAAGCCGGAGGTGAACCGGAAGCCCCCGATCGCCTCGGCGATCAGGTCCTTCTCGGCGCGGGTGCAGACGTTGACGCTCATCAGCGCCTGGGCGCGTTCCAGCGCGGCGGCCTGGGTGAAGTGGACCACGTACACCGGGGCCTGCTTGGTCTCCAGCAGCTCTTCCAGGGTCTCGTGCAGCGGCGTCATGGCGTACGAGAAGATCAGCGGGACCGGCCGCTCGGCCGAGCGGACGACGGCGGTCGGCCGCCCGGTGCGCCGGGTCAGGTCGTCGACGAACCGGGTGGTGTCCCCCAGCGTGGCGGACATCAAGATGAACTGGGCCTGCGGCAGCTCGATGATCGGCACCTGCCACGCCCAACCACGGTCGGGCTCGGCGTAGAAGTGGAACTCGTCCATGATCACCTGACCGACGTCGGCCTTCACGCCCTCGCGCAGCGCCAGGTTGGCCAGGATCTCGGCGGTGCAGCAGATGATCGGGGCGTCGGCGTTGACGCTGGCGTCGCCGGTCAGCATGCCGACGTTCTCGGCGCCGAAGACCTCGCAGAGCGCGAAGAACTTCTCCGACACGAGCGCCTTGATGGGCGCGGTGTAGAAGGTCGTCCGGCTGTCGGCGAGTGCCGCGAAGTGCGCGGCGACCGCCACCAGGCTCTTGCCCGAGCCGGTGGGCGTGTTCATGATCAGGTTGGCGCCAGAGACGATCTCGATGACCGCCTCCTCCTGATGGGGGTAGAGGTCGAGGCCGCGCTCCTTCGCCCAGCTGGCGAACGCGTCGAAGAGGGTGTCGGGGTCGGCGCTTGTCGGCAGCGCGGCGGTGAGCGTCATAGCCTGTCCATGGTGCCTGGATCATGCCCCCGCGCGCCAACCCGGCGTCCGCCGGACCCCCGTCCGGGCCGGCTGGTCACCGTCGGCGGTAGATCAGGTCCGCGACCGGCCGGCCGGCCGTGAGGGCACGCCGCTCGAACTTCGTCACCGGGCGGTGCGCGGGGCGCGGCGCGAATCCGCCGTACGCGTCCGCCAACCCCGGGTCGGCATCCAGGGTCTGCCGCATCGCCTCGGCGTACTCGGCCCAGTCGGTCGCGCAGTGCAACGTGCCACCCGAGGTCAGCCGGGAGCGCAGCAGCGCCACGTGCGCCGGCTGGACGATCCGCCGCTTGTGGTGGCGGGCCTTCGGCCACGGGTCCGGAAAGAAGATGTGCACGGCGTCGAGTGAAGCCTCCGGAAGACCGCTGACCAGGTCCAACGCGTCGCCCTGGGCAATCCGTACGTTGCCCAGACCGCCGCCGTCCACCAGGTCGAGCAGGTTCGCGATTCCCGGAGTGTGCACCTCCACCGCCAGATAATCTCGATCCGGGTCAGCGGCGGCCATCGCGGCGGTGCTGTCCCCCATGCCGGAGCCGATCTCCAGCACCACCGGCGCGCGGCGGCCGAACAGGCCGGCCAGATCGACCGGCGGGACCGGCCCGTCCGGCACATCCAGGCCGTACGCGGGCCAGAGGCGCTCCAGCGCGTCGGTCTGCCGGCTGCTCATTCGACCCCGGCGGGGGTGGAAGGTGCGGATCGTCCGGCTCGCGGGCGGGACGGCGGGGTTCTGGTCGGTGGCGGTCACAGCGACCCGAGAGTACGCGACCTCGTCGCTGGATCGGATGTGATGTGCGACCGGGAATGAGAGGATCGATCTGGTACGGCAGGTCGGGCGGTCCGCCGCCCGGCTCGGCCGCACGGCGTCGGGAGGGGGCATCGTGACAGTGACCCGCGGCGGCGTGATCCTGTCGCTGGTGACCGTGTTCGCCGGCTCCCTGCTGGCCGCCGCGCCCGCGTTCGCCGCGCCGCAGCCCGGCCCGCCGGATGGCGCGCCGCAGCCCAGCCCGGTGGTGGACGTCTTCGTCGAGGTGAGCCCGAGCACGGTGCGGCCCGGCTATCTGGTCGGCATCCGCGCCAGTTGCCGGGACAACTCGGTGGGCGCCACCGTGGTCTCCGACGCCTTCGGTGCGGTGGGCGTGCAACCGCAGGGCGGAGTGCTCACCGCCGCTCCGATGGTTCGCGAACGCACCCGCCCCGGCAACTACCGGGTCAAGCTGGAGTGCCGCGACGGCAGGACCGCCTCGACCATGCTGCAGGTGGTCAAGAACGCCCCGGTGCAGCCCAGTCGGGGCCCGGCCACCGGCTTCGGTGGCGGCGCCGGCGGGATGACCGGCAAGCTGCTGCTACCCGGTGGCGTGGCGCTGACCATCACCGGGTTGATCCTCGCCGTGGTGGCCCTGCGTCGGCCGCGTGCCGTCCGTGGCGCCGCCGGCCACTGAGGGTCGCCATGGAGATCTTCAACCCCTCACAGCCGCCCGCCGACGAGCCGTCGGTGGCGTCCCGACCGCCGACCGCCGTCGCGCCTCGGCGCAGCCGTCCACCCGGCCGGAGCCCCTGGTCGGTGCCGGTGGCCGTGGCGCTGGTGCTGGCCGGCGTCTTCGCGACGGGGGCGGGGCTGGGTCGGTCGGTGGGCCCGTTCGACTGGGTCGGGACCGGCGCCGACCGGCCATCCCGCAGTGAGTCGGTCGGGTTGTCGGCCAGCCGCCCGGTGCGCCTCTCGGTCCCGGCGGTCAAGATCGCCGCGCCGGTGGCGCCGGTCGGGCAGGCCCGGGACGGCTCGATCGCCGTCCCGCCGTTGGAGCGGCACAACGAGACCGGCTGGTACGACCGCGGGCCCACGCCCGGCGAACCCGGCCCGGCCGTGATCGTCGGGCACGTGGACACCAAGAACGGCCCGTCGGTCTTCTACGACCTCGGCAAGCTGCACCCCGGGGACCTGATCGAGGTGACCCGGGCGGACAGCTCGGTGGTGGTGTTCCGGGTCGACACCGTCGAGCACTTCCCGAAGGACCAGTTGCCCGGCGATCGCATCTACGGCCACGACGGCCCGCCCGGGCTGCGGCTGATCACCTGCGGCGGGCAGTTCATCGGCGGCCGCACCGGCTACGCCGACAACGTGATCGCGTTCGCCACCCTGCAGAGCTCCCGTAAGCCCTGACCCCGCCCTCGCGGGCCGTCGACGAGATCGGTCAGGGCTGGGGGACGTGCAGGGCCACCTCGAACTCCAGCAGGCTGGCGCCGCTGGCGACCGGCGGGCGCTGCTGTTCCCCGGGAGGGGCGGCGTGCGCCGCGCGGGACGGGCCGGCGGCCCAGGCCTGGTACGCCTCCTCGGTCTCCCAGCGCGTGTACACGAAGTAGCGGGTCTCGCCGGCCACCGGACGGAGCAGCTCGAAGCCCAGGAAACCGGGGGAGTTCTCCACCGTCCCGGCCCGGGCGGCGAACCGCTTCTCCAGCTCCGCGCCGGCACCCGGCGGAACCTCGATAGCGTTGATCTTCACGACTGCCATCTGCCCACCCTAGCCACCGCCGACGGACACGAGCACCGCGACGGGCGCACAGAACGCCTTCACGGGCTCGGAACGCCGCGACGGGCTCAGAACGCCTCGACCACCGGAACCAGGTCCGCGTCGACCACGATCGGAGCGTGGTCGGAGGGGCCCTTGCCCTTGCGGGCCTCCCGGTCCACGTACGCCGAGCGGACCGCCCGGGTGAACGGCGCGGAGGCGTACACCAGGTCGATCCTCATGCCCTTGTTCTGGTGGAACATCCCGGCGCGGTAGTCCCAGTAGGTGAAGGGGTGCGGCCCCTTCATCGGGGTCGGGACCACGTCGCTGAGCCCCAGGTCGCGCAGCGCCGCGAGGGCCGCACGCTCGGCCGGGGTGACGTGCGTGGAGTGCGTGAAGACGGCCGGGTCCCAGACGTCGGCGTCGGTCGGGGCGACGTTGTAGTCGCCGCAGACGGCCAGCGGCAGCCCGCCGGCCAGCTCCGCGTCCAGCGCGTCGCGCAGCGCCGCGAACCAGGCCAGCTTGTAGGCGTAGTGCGGGTCGTCCGGTGCCCGGCCGTTGGGCACGTACACCGACCAGACCCGCACCCCGTCGCAGGTGGCGGCGATGGCCCGGGCCTCCGGCTCGGGAAAGCCCGGCTCTCCGGCGAACCCGACCCGGACGTCGTCCAGCCCGACCCGGGACAGGATGGCCACCCCGTTCCACCGGCCGTCGCTATGGCTGGCCACCGTGTAGCCCAGCTCACCCACCTCGGCCACCGGGAAGGCGCCGTCCGGGCACTTGGTCTCCTGCAGGCAGACCACGTCCGGGCCGGTGCCGGCCAGCCACTCCAGCAGCCGGGGCAGCCGGGCCTTCACCGAGTTCACGTTCCAGGTCGCCAGGCGCATGCCCCCAGCCTGCCGCATCCGCCCCCGCGACGCCCGGTCAGCTGCCCGGGGTGTCGCCGGGACGGGTCTGTTCGGCCAGGAACCGTTCCAGCTCGGCGCCGAGTTCGTCGGCGGTGGGCAGCGGCCCGGCCTCCGGGGCGAGCAGGCTCTTCTCGCCGCGACCCCGGGAGAACGCGTCGTACTGCTCCTCCAGCGCCGAGACCAGGGCGGCGGCGTCCTCGGTCTGGGCGACCTGCCGGTCGATCTCCACGCGGACGACCTCGGCGGACGAGCGCAGCCCGTCGCCGGGCAGCAGCAGCCCGGTGCTGCGGGACACCGAGGTGAGCAGCACCTCGGCGGCGGCGGGGTACTCCGTCTGCGCCACGTAGTGCGGTACGTGGGCGGCGAAGCCGAGCGCGTCACGGCCCTGCTCGCCGAGGCGGAACTCGAGCAGGTGACCGACGCTGCCGGGCACCTGGACCCGTTGCAGCCAGGGCTCGTACCCGGCGATCAGGTCGGGTCGCGTGGCGTGGGCGGTCACCCCGGTCGGCCGGGTGTGCGGCACCGCCATCGGGATCGAGTTGAGCCCCACGGTGAGGCGGACGTCCAGCCGGGCGCCGAGTCCGGCGACGGCGGCCACGAACCGCTCCCACTGCAGGTCGGGCTCGGGGCCGGTGAGCAGCAGGAACGGGGTCTCGTCGTCGTCGCGCAGCAGGTGCAGCTCCAGCTGGGGGGCGTCGACGCTCTCCCAGTGGTCCTCGACGAACGTCATGACGGGTCGCCGTGAGCGGTAGTCGAAGAGCTGGTCCACGTCGAAGGTGGCGATCGGCCGGCCCTCCAGCGAGGTGAGCAACTGCTCGCGAGCCAGCCGGCTGGCGTTGCCGGCGTCCACGAACCCGGTGAGGGCCTGGATCATGACCGGTTGCCCGAGGTCGGGCAGATCGTCGGTGAGCTCGTAGAGCTCGTGTGGGTCGAGCACCGGTGCGGACCTCCCTGAAATGTGCCTACTCGGATGCCGACGCGACGGACGGCACCCGGTTCGGGCAACGTACCCGCCATCCTGATGCATTCCTGCGGCGGGCGATTGGTCGCCCGGCGGATGGGCACGGCCGGACTATTCGCCCGATTACCCCGCTGGGTGCGCCCGGTGGGCCGATCGGTGGATGGGCGCTTCGGCCCAAAGGCCGAGTTTGTCGATCATGTCGGTGCGCGGGGTCGGATGTCCGGCCGTGTCGCCGTCCGTGCCGGCCCGCGTGCCACGCCGGGTCCATCCGGTACGCGAGGTTCGTTCCTCGGGCGGGTCGTGCCACCCCGGTCGTCCACCGGCGAGGCCCCGTTCTGTGGCGATCGCCACGTGATCACCGTGCGTGATCGGCGTGCCGCCCTGCCTAGCCTCGGTTGATGCGTGACGACGGCACCCTTGACGACCCGAACGCCTTGAGCAGCCCCACTGCCGATACGGAGGATGGCACCTCAGCCGAACGGACAACCGCCGCGAGCCGGCTCCTGGCGTACACCAGGGACCTGTTTGGTCGACGCCGGGCCCAGATGGCCCTGGCCAGCGGCGTGGTCTGCTGCCTCGGCCTGGCCGCCGTGGCACAGGTCCGCGACGACTCCGCCGGTTCGACGGCCCGGGCCGACCGGTCCGCCAGCAGTTCGGAGCTGCTCCAGCGCGCCGAGCAACAGCGCGCCTCCCGTGACCTCGACCGTGTCGCGGTCCCCAGCGCCTCCGCCACCCCGTCCGCCGCCGCGCGCTCCGCCGACCCGGACACCACCGCCCGAACCCGCAAGACCGCCGCGGCGCGCCCGACCGACCCGGCGCCGGTCGTCGGACTGGACGAGGACCAGATGGAGAACGCCGAGGCGATCGTCCGCGCCGGCCGCGAGATGGGCGTGCCCCGTCGCGGGTTGGTGATCGCGGTGGCCACCGCCATGCAGGAGAGCAACCTCTACAACGTGGCCAGCGGTGTGCTTCCCGAGTCCCAGGACTACCCGCACCAGGGTGTCGGCTGGGACAACGACTCGGTCGGCCTGTTCCAGCAGCGTTCCAGCAGCGGCTGGGGCCCGGTCGGGCAGTTGATGGACCCCGAGTTCGCCACCCGGCAGTTCCTCACCGCGTTGGAGCAGGTGCCCGGCTGGCAGCAGATGCGGCTCACCGACGCCGCCCAGGCGGTGCAGGTCTCCGCGTATCCCGAGTACTACCAGCAGCACGAGTGGCGAGCCACCAGGGTCGTCGACGCCATCACGCCGAGCGGGCGGTAGCCTTCCGGCCACTGTGGACTGTCGGGGTTGAGCCTGTCGCGTCCCGGGTACATCTATTGCGGCTTCGGGGTACACATGACAGAGCAATCGTCGACAGGAGGACGTTATGTCACTGATGCAGCGGATCAGCGCGTTTCTGAGATCACCGAAGGGGCAGCAGCTGGTCGATCGGGGTCGGCGCGAGATGGCCAAGCCCGCCAACCAGCAGAAGCTCAAGGGGTTGGCGGCCCGGCTGTCCAACCGCCGCCGCTGACCGTCGCACCGGTCGTCCTGCCCGCCGTACCGACCCCTCGGGAGACCCGGTGACCGACCTGCCACCCGTCAGCGGCACGCCCGACGCGCCCACCTCCCAGCCGTCCGCCGGTCTGCCGGCCGGGCCCGTGGACGCGCCCGAAGGACCGCCGGCCCGGCTCTGGGACCGGATGCGCGACGATCCGCAGTACGCCCCGGAGCACCTCGCCCTGGAGGCGGTCCGCCGGCTCGGGCCGGAGGCCGCGCAGTGGGCCGCCCGCGCTCGGGCCGACCACCCCGGTGTCTCGGCCGACGTCCTGGCCGACCAGGCCACCCGCAAGTTCGTCAACCTGGCCCGCCTCTCCGGCGCGGTCTCCGGCGCGGCCGGGCTGCCCGGCGCCGTGCTCGACGTGGGTGTGCTGGCCTGGACGCAGGCGCGGATGGCGCTGCACATCGCCGCCGCGTACGACGTCGACCCGTTGCACCGGGACCGGGCCACCGACCTGCTGGTGCTCCAGCGGGTGCACAAGGTCGCCGAGAGCGCCCGGCTCGCGCTCGGGGTGGCCGCCGGCCGGGAACGCGCCGACGCGCTCTTCGGCCTGGGCGGGCGTCAGCGCCCGCTCGGCCACGTCATGCTGAAGCTCGGCGTCCGGCTGGCCCAGATGGCCGGGGTCCGGGCGGCCAAGCGGATGGTGGCCAAGATCGTGCCCGGTGCCGCAATCGTGCTCGGCACCTGGGCCAACTCGTCGGCGACCAAGGACCTCGCCGAGCGGTCCCGTGCCCTCTACCGCCCGGGCGCCAGCACCGTGCCGGAGCCTCGCCGCGGCTGACGCCGCCCGCGCTCGGGCTGGGGTGCTCAGTCGGCCAGGCCGGAGGCCCGCCAGGTCACCTCGGCGAGCCGGCCCTGCCCGGTCACGTTGGGATGGAACCAGTCCAGTGGGTTGAGCATGTCGAGGGTGAACCGGACCTCGTGGGCCGCGCCGCCGTCGTGCCGGCAGCGCGAGCCGTACGCCCGGCACGCGGCCACCAACTGCGCGTTGTACGCGTCGATCCGGTCCCGGACGGCGGTCCGGCGGGCGCGGTCGGCGAGCGCGGTGGAGGTGGCGTCGGCCAGCAGGGCCGGGCAGACGCCACGGCGCCAGGCACGCACCGCCCGTGAATCTGTGTGCCCGACCTCCCAGAGCCGGTACAGGTCGGGAATGCTCACCACCAGCACCCGGGCCTTCGGCCGGCCGGTCCGCAGCGCCTGCAGCCCCCGGTCGACGTCGGCCCGGAACCGCGCCACCGGCGTCATCGCGTCCACCCCGCCCCGGCAGACGTCGTTGGCGCCGATCAGCACGGTGACGTAGTCGGCGTTGTCGCGTACCGCCGCCTTCGCCTGGCCCTCCAGCGCGTCGGCGCGCGCTCCCGGCCGGGCGTGGTTGTACGTCCGGCCGCGGATCGCGGAGTCCTGGTCGAGGAGCCGCCGGTAGTGGCTGCGCACCCGCAGGCCGTCCCCGGTCGACCAGGAGTTGCGCTCACAGGAGGTGAGCACCAGGCACGAGGCGAAGCCGGTGCTGATCGAGTCGCCGAGGGCGGCGATGCTGCCCGGCCCGCCGGGCTGCGCAGCGCTCTTCGTCGGGCGGGGTGTCGCCGAGGTGCCGCCCTCGCAGGCCAGGGCGACGAGCGCGGCGAGACAGGCCAGGGCGGCGACCCAGCGTCGAGGCATGGCATCCCCCGTCCGGCAGCACAGAGCAACGGCGCGGTAACTCTATGCGTGGGACGCGGTCGGTCGGGAAGTTGCTGTCGGGTATGCGGCAGAGCGCGGGTACGGGTGCCCCGAGGTGCTATGAAGCCCGCCGCCAGGGTGGCGGCTGTCCGTGCAGCCACCAGTGCAGCGCGCCGGTGATCCGGGGCAGCACCAGGTAGGTCATCAGCGGGGTCAGGCAGAGCGTCATCAGCAGCACCCGGGCCGCCAACGGCACCTCGGCGAGGAACCGGCTGGTCAGCAGGGTGGCGGTCAGGCTCAGCGGAAAGAACGCCAGCCAGATGGTCACCGCCTGCTTCCATCTCGGCGGCGACGCCGGTCCGACCGGCTCGACCGGGTCCACCCAGTGCTCCAGCGGCGGGTCGAACCAGCCCTCGATCCCGGTGCGCCGCTCGACCCGGGTGTGCTCGACGATGCCCTGCGCCGAGCTGAGCCACCAGTGCCGCTGCGGTGACTGCTCCCACCGGTGCAGCGTCTCGGCGTCCGCGAAGCGGTAGAGCATGTGCCACTCCGGCGAACCCGGGCCGCTCTGCACCCAACCGGCCCCCAGGAACCCGGGAAACGCCTCGGCCAGCGCCGTGCCGGCCCGCATCCAGGCCACCATCTCGCTGGCCCGGGCCGGATCGGCGCGCCGGGCGATGGCGACGGTCACCGGCACGGTCTGGGTCACGGACATGGACATGCGCCCATCCTGCGTGCGGTGGGGCTTCGATGGCGAACGGATGTAAGCGAGCACACCGTCGCCGCCGCGATCGGGCGGTGCCGGACCCCGACCACCGGGGCGCCCGAGGCTGGTTAACGCCGGCGATCGGGGGTAGGTCGGTGGGTATGACGAGATCGCAGCCCCGGCGCGCCCGTGGCACGGTCGGCCACGCGAACAGCGCGCTGAACCTCCGGCTCACCCTTGCCGGGTTCGGGTTGGTGATCATGGTGCTCTTCGCGGTGCTGGCGTTCTGGGCCGGCATCGCCTGGCTCGGCGTGCTCTGCGCGATCTTCGCCGTGGTGGCCGTGGTCGACCTGGTCGTGATCCAGCGCCGTCGCGCCGCCCGCCACCGCGAGGAGCCGGGCGTCAAGCACTCGCTGTTCGAGTGACAGGAGAACGAGATGTCCATCGCCACCACCAACCCCGCCACCGGACAGGTGCTCAAGACCTACGAGGCGATGTCCACCGAGCAGCTCGACGCCGCCATCGAGCGCACCCACCTCGCGTACCGTCAGCTGCGCGAGACCACCGTCGACCAGCGCGCCGGTTGGATGAACGCCGCGGCCGACCTGTTGGAGGCCGAGCGGGACGAGATCGCCCGGATCATGACCACCGAGATGGGCAAGACCTACGTCGCGGCGCAGGCCGAGGTGACCAAGTGCGCATCCGCCTGCCGGTTCTACGCCGAACGGGCGCCGTCGTTCCTCGCCGACGAACCCGCCGACGCCACCGCGGTCAAGGCGACCCGGGCGTTCATCCGCTACCAGCCGATCGGTGTCGTGCTCGCGGTGATGCCGTGGAACTTCCCGCTCTGGCAGGTCATGCGTTTCGCCGCGCCGGCGCTGATGGCCGGCAACACCGGCCTGCTCAAGCACGCCTCGAACGTGCCGCAGACCGCGCTGCTGCTGGAGGACGTGTTCCGCCGGGCCGGCTTCCCGGAGGGAGCGTTCACCACCGTCCTGGTCGGCTCGGACGCCGTCGATGACATCCTCAGCGACCCCCGGGTACGCGCCGCCACGCTCACCGGCAGCGAGCGCGCTGGCCGCTCCATCGCCCAGGTCGCCGGCCGGGAGCTGAAGAAGACCGTGCTGGAACTGGGCGGCAGCGATCCGTTCGTGGTGATGCCCTCGGCCGACCTGGACCGAGCCGCCGAGGTGGCCACCACCGCCCGCTGCCAGAACAACGGCCAGTCCTGCATCGCCGCCAAGCGGTTCATCGTGCACACCGACGTGTTCGACGCCTTCGCCGAGAAGTTCGCCGCGAACATGGCGGCGCTGCGGGTCGGCGATCCGATGGACCCGGACACCGACGTGGGCCCGCTGGCCAGCGAGGGCGGTCGCGACGAGGTGCATGCCCAGGTACGCGACGCGGTGGACAACGGCGCGACCGTGCTCTGCGGCGGCGAACTGCCGGCCGGAAACGGCTGGTTCTACCCTCCGACCGTGGTCACCGACCTCACCCCGCAGATGCGGATGTGGAGTGAGGAGGTCTTCGGCCCGGTCGCCGGCCTGTACCGGGTCTCGTCGTACGCCGAGGCGATCGAGGTCGCCAACGGCACCGCGTTCGGGCTCGGCTCGAACGCCTGGACCCGGGACGAGGCCGAGCAGGAGCGCTTCGCCACCGACCTGGACGCCGGCAACGTCTTCCTCAACGGGATGACCACCTCCTTTCCGGAGTTGCCGTTCGGCGGTGTGAAGAACTCCGGCTACGGCCGGGAACTGTCCGCGCTGGGTATGCGGGAGTTCTGCAACACCAAGACGGTCTGGGTGGGCGAGGGCGCCGCCTCGGCCGGTGCCGGCGCGCACGCCGAGTAGCCGAGGGAGCGGTTCAGCCGAGCACCGTCGTGGGTAGGAACTGCGCCCATGACGGTGTTCGGATTCCACGCGTCCCACGAGCAGGTCCACCCCCGCGCCCTGCTCGAGGCGGTCATGCACGCCGAGCGGGCCGGCTTCGACGCCGGCATGTGCTCCGACCACTTCTCCCCGTGGAGCGCCCGGCAGGGCGAATCCGCCTTCGCCTGGTCCTGGCTCGGTGCGGCCCTGCAGGCCACCGGCCTGTCGTTCGGGGTGGTCAACGCACCCGGTCAGCGCTACCACCCGGCGATCATCGCGCAGGCGATCGGCACCCTCGGCGCGATGTACCCGGGCCGGTTCTGGGCCGCGCTGGGCACCGGTGAGGCCAGCAACGAGCACATCACCGGCGACCCGTGGCCGCGCAAGGACGTACGCGTGGCCCGGCTGCGCGAGTGCGTGGACGTGATCCGGGCGCTGCTGGCCGGCGAGGAGGTCAGCCACGACGGCCTGGTCCGGGTGGACCGGGCCCGACTGTGGACCCGCCCCGAGGAGCCACCGGCCCTGGTCGGCGCCGCGGTCAGCGTCGCCACCGCCCGCTGGTGCGCCGAGTGGGCGGACGGGCTGATCACCGTCAACGCGCCGGTGGCGCACCTGCGCGAGATGATCGACGCGTACCGGGACGCCGGTGGGCGCGGGCCGCTGCACCTGCAGGTGCACGTCAGCTGGGCGCCGGAACAGGCAGAGGCCGAGGCGATCGCGTACGACCAGTGGCGCAGCAACGTCTTCGCCCCACCCGTCTGCTGGGATCTGGAGACCGTCGAGCACTTCGACGTGGTCTCCGCCGACGTGTCGGCTCAGCGGGTCGCTCGAGTGGTGAACGTCTCGGCCGATCTGGGCCGGCACGTCGGCTGGCTGGAGGAATACCTGGAACTCGGCTTCGACCAGATCGCCCTGCACCACGTCGGGCGGGAGCAGCGCGGGTTCGTCGACGCGTTCGGCGCCGAGGTGCTGCCGAAGCTGCGCACGGCCGGGTGATCGGGGCTCCACCCCAGGCCCCCTAGGCTCGTACCCCATGGAGAGCCTGTTTCCGGTCGTCGTCTTCCTGGCGATCGCCACCCTGGGCGCGGCGCTGGCCCGCCGGCTCGGCCTGCTCGCGCCGATCCTGCTCGTCGTCCTCGGCCTGGCGTTCTCCTTCGTGCCGGGGTTCCCGCAGGTCCGGCTCGACCCGGAGCTGGTGCTGGTGGGCATCCTGCCGCCGCTGCTCTACGTCGCCGCGCTGGAGACGTCGGTGCCGGCGTTCAAGAACAACATCCGGCCGATCCTGCTGCTCGCTGTCGGCCTGGTGCTGTTCACCGCGTTCGTGGTCGGCGTCGTGCTGCATCTGCTGCTGCCGCAGGTGCCGTTCGCGATCTGCCTGGCCCTCGGTGCGGTGGTCGCCCCGCCCGACGCGGTGGCCGCCACCGCGGTCGCCCGCCGGGTCGGTCTGCCCCGCCGGGTGGTCACCATCCTCGAAGGGGAGAGCCTGATCAACGACGCGACCGCCCTGGTGCTGCTGCGGGTCGCGACGCTGGCCACCATCGGCTCGGCGGTCGGCACCGCCGAGGTCGCCGTCGAGGTGTTGCGAGCCACCGGCGGCGGCATCCTGATCGGCGCGCTGGGTGCGCTCGTCTTCGGCTTCCTGCACCGGCGGATCAACGATCCGCTGCTGGACAACGCGCTGTCACTGATCATCCCGTTCGCGGTGGTGTTCGCCGCCGAGGAGGTGCACTCCTCCGGAGTGGTCGCCGTGGTGGTCACCGGGCTGGCGCTCGGCCACAAGCTGCCCCAGCTGCTGTCGGCAGCCTCCCGGCTGCAGGTCGGCGCGTTCTGGCGGCTGGCCCGGTTCCTGTTGGAAGGGCTGGTCTTCCTGCTTGTCGGCCTCCAACTGCGCGAGGTGCTGCGGGACCTCGACGAGCCGATCGGCTCGCTCACCACGATCACCCTCGCAGTGCTGGCCACCGTCTTCCTCACCCGGTTCGTGTGGCTCTTTCCGGCCACCTACCTGGCCCGTCTGGTGCCCCGGATCCGACGCCGGGACCCGGCTCCGCGAGCGAAGTTCCCGATCATCATCGGCTGGGCCGGGATGCGGGGTGTGGTGACGCTGGCCGCCGCGCTGGCCCTGCCGCTGACCCTGGCCGACGACGCGCCGTACCCCCGGGCGCTGTTCATCTGGTTGGCCTTCGCGGTGATCGTGGTCACCCTGGTCGGCCAGGGGGCCACGCTGCCGCTGGTCGCCCGCGCGCTGAGACTGCCGCAGGACGACCCGGTGCAGGACGCGCTGTCGGCGGCCGGTGTGCAGCAGCAGGCCAGCCGCGCCGCCCGGGAGCGTCTCGACGAACTGGCCGACAGCGCACCGGACGCGGTGGTGGACCGTCTGCGCCGGGTGCTGGACGACCGCACCAACCTGGCCTGGGAGCGGCTCGGCGGCGACGAGCGGGAAACACCGTCCCAGGCGTACGGTCGGCTGCGACAAGAGATGATCGACGCCGAGCGGGACGTCTTCCGGGCTGCCCGGGACACCGGTCGGATCCCGGAGGAGGTGCTGGTGCAGGCCTATCGTGACCTGGACCTGGAAGAGTCGTTGCTCCGGCGGGAGGTGGAGAAGTGAGCTGTCAGCACCTGACCGAGGCCGGTGCCGCCGAGGCGCGCACCACCGACGAGTGCCCGGACTGTGTCGCGATCGGCAACGCCGACTGGGTGCACCTGCGGGCCTGCCTGACCTGCGGGCACGTCGGGTGCTGCGACTCGTCGCCGTACCAGCACGCGACGAAGCACTTCGAGTCCACCAGCCACCCCGTCATCCGCTCGATCCAGCCCGGTGAGGCCTGGCGGTGGTGCTACGTCGACGAGGAGATCGGCTGACCGTCCGCACGCCGGGACGGCCCGACGGGCTGATCGGCGGCACGGCTGCCCACCGCACGCCGGGTGAGCGGGGGTACGGCCAGACCGGTGAGGGCGAGCAACCCGGCCAGCGCCCACCAGCCGACCTGGCCCCCGTCCAGGACCAGCCAGGTCAACAGTGCCGGCCCGGCCGCGCGGGCCAGCCCGGCGAGCAGGCCGTCCACCCCCTGGTAGGCGCCGACGACGTCCGGGGCGGCGAGGTCGTAGGCCAGTGCCGCCCCGGCGCTGGCGTGCCACAGGTCGCCGAGGGTGTAGACGACGGTGCCGCCCAGCAGCAGGCCGACCGCGGCCCCGGTCGGCACCACGGCGGTCGTGGCCCACAACACCATCCCGACCGCGAGCACCAGCCCGGCCCGGCGCATCGTGGCCGCCGCCGGTAGGGCGTGTCGGGCGCCTCGGCTGAGTCGTACCGCGAGCAGCACGGTGAGCAACGAGTTGACCAGCAGGACGGCGGACACCGTCGCCCGCGGCGCGTCGGTGCGGGCCACCACCCACAGGGGCAGCACGAGCGTCAGCGCGACCCAGTGCAGGGAGAGCACCGCCGACGCCGCGGCGACCGCGAGGAACGGTCCGTCGCGCAGCGCCCGCGCGGAACCGTGCGGCCGACCGCGGGTCGGCCCGATCGGTGGGTACGCCGGCAGTCGCAGCACGAGCGCCGCAGAGACCAGATAGGTCGCGACGTTGCCGGCGACCAGCAGCCGGTACGCCCACACGCTGTCGGCGGTCAGCGCGAACGCGGCCAGGCCCGCGCCGAGCGCGATGCCCAGGTTGGCGACCGAGCGCAGGGTGGCGAAGGCGTGCACGCGGCCCTGCGGCCCGCCGACCGCGGCGACCAGCGCGGCACGGACCGCCAGGTTGCCGGAGATCAGCAGCGCGTCGAGGGTGGCGACCAGCAGGAAGACCGGTAGCGAATCGACAAGCAGGTACGTTGCGGCGACGACGGCCTGGGCCACCTGCAGAACGGCCCGCAGGGTACGCGGGTCGCGGCGGTCGGCCAGCCCGCCGAGCGGCACGCTGGCGGTGAGCCCGACCAACCCGGTGACGGTCAAGCCCAGCCCGACCGACGTCGGGCTCAGCCCCACGCCGCGCGTGAGGTACAGCGCCGAGCCGGCCGCCCACAACCCGCTGCCGACGGCGTTGGCGAGGGTGGCCAGCGCGAGGGTCCGCAGCCGACCGGGTGGCGGCAGCGGCGACAACGCCGTCGCGCGCGCACGGAGCCGACCGGGCGACGGTGCCCCCGGGGGCGCCTTGCGCTCGCTGGCTCGTGCCGCCGGAACCCCGCCATCCGCCACCGCCCGACTCTAGATCGTCTGTCGGTCCGAGCCTGGTGACGATCGGCACAAGGGGCAATCAATTCGGATCGGCACCGGTGGGCATGGGCGAAGGTCGTCTCTGGCGATTGGCGCCGTACCGGCAGCGGCAGCGGCAGCGGCAGTTGCGGTGGCAGTTGCAGTTGCGGTAGCGGTTGCGGTTGCGGTTGCGGTGGCCGAAAGGGCGGGGATGGCACGACTCTTCGGATGTCGTCTTGCCGACCGTTTCCGGTCCCGGGTCGTTTTGCGGCAGTGTGGACAATCGACGCAGGACGACAGCATCGATTGATGCTACGCAGCCGTCGAGGCCGGGAGAACACATGGGCAGATCGAGGTCGCACGGCAAGCGTCGACGGGCGGCGGCCGTACGAACGCAGCAGACCCTCCGCACCCCATCGGCCAGACGAAATGCGGCCCCGCCGACCCGCGTCGACGGACTCCCATTGGCAAAGGCCGACGTGGATGCGTCGAACACCTCCGGTCCGCTTCGGGCGATGGCCGTTCTGGCCACACTTCTGGTGACGGTGGCGCTGTTGGGCTGCGGGCTGTACGCGGCGTACACCGATCGGGACACGGTCCTGACCATGGTCACCTTCGTCATGGGATTCGTCGGTCTGCTGCTGACCGCCGTGCAGACCTATCCCGGCATCACGCGGCACCTGCGGGGGGCCCGGCGTCAGTTCGTCTACGCGGTGATAGTCATCTTCATGGCGGCCTCGGCGACCGCGACCTCGGTGATCCTGCAACGTCCGGTCATCAAGGTCGCGGTCAGTCTTCCCTTCACCGGCGGCGACAAGCAGGACGCGCTGCCCATCCTGCGCGCGGTCCGCCAGGCGGTCCGTGAGGAGCACGGCCGGATCGGCAACTTCGACATCCAGATCGTCCCGTTCGACGACACCAACGCCGAGGACCGCATCCAGCTGATGTCCTCCGACGGAGAAACCGTCCAGCGCACCGGTTCGCTCGACACGATCACCGGGGACGCCCGCGTCGCGGGGATCATCGGCCCGTTCAAGAGCGGCACCGCCCTGGTGGAGGTGCCGCAGGCCAACGCCAGCGGTATTCCGCTGATCAGCCCGTCGGCCACCCGGGACTGCCTGACCGCCGACAGGTGCGACGGCAAGGACATGGGCACCTCGAAGACCTTCTTCCGGACCTGCGTAGCCGACCGGGTGCGCGCCAAGGTCCTGGCGGACTTCTTCAGCGCGCGCGAGAAGCCCGGTGCGAAGAGCACGGAGGTGGCGATCCTGACCGACGCCTCCATTTTCGGAGACGCTTTCGGCGGCGCTTTCGCCGACGAGTGGCGGGTCAAGCACCCCACTGTGGATAGGCCGATCCTGATTCCACTCACCGACGACTACGACACCCTGCTGAAAGGCCTCAACCCCGCGCCCGGCCTGGTGTTGTTCGCCGGCACCGGACCACAGGGGACGGCTCTCTACCGCACCATGCAGAACGACCCTGTTCTGCGTACCGCCACATTCAGCGGACCGGCCACAATCATGAACGGCGCTCTCAACGACATTCTCGCGAACGGCGCCGGGGGTGAGCTGTACGCGATCGCGCCGATGCCGTACGACAACACCTCCAAGTCGATCGTCGACTTCGAGTCGGCCTACGGAAGCATGTACGGCAACCAGTTGCCGACGCCGTACAGCGCCAGCGCGTACGACGCGGCCCGGTCGCTGCTCATCGCGATCAGGGAGGCGGTGGGATCGACCCGTCCGCCGATCTCCGGATGGAACTGGCTCAGTCAGGGGCAGGCCGACGCGTTCCGGCAGAAGGTCGTGACGAAGCTCCGCGACTTGAACCGCGGAACCGGCGTCCGGTACGCCGGAATCACCGGCACGTTCAACTACGCCGAGAACGGTGACGTCAGCTTCGCGGGGGTCGGCGAGGCGAAGACGGTCGCGATCTACCGCTATCACCAGCGGGGCACCGGAGCGACCGCCGGCGGTTGGAGGTACGAGCGTTTCGAGTAATCCAGCCCCGCCCCGGCGCTGGCGCCGGCATCGGCGCGTCGGCCGCAGGTCGCCGGGCGTGGGGCCCACGGTGGCGTCCAGGTGTAGTCACGGCGGCGGTCAACCACGCAGTGGTGCGTTGGCGGCCGTGGTGCCCGGGCTGCGAGGCTCACGCAGTGGTGCGCTGGCAGCCGCAGCGCCCGGGCTGCGAGGCTCACGCAGTGGTGCGCTGGCAGCCGCAGCGCCCGGGCTGCGAGGAGTGGGCGCGGGGAAGCGTCGGCCCGGACAAATCCGGTGCCGGCTGATTGCGAGTGGTCAGCCCTTCGGCGGTGTTGGCGCGCGTCCTATGTGCGCTGGTGGTAATGGTTGCGGCGGGGTAGCTGCTCCGGGTCGAGCCAGGCGGGTGGAATGAACTGCGGGTAGCCGTCGCCGCCGAGGCACACCTGCCAGTCAGTTCGATGGAGGTGTCGGTGGTGGTGTCCGCAGAGCAGGACGGCGTTGGTCAGGCTGGTGGGGCCGCCGTCGGCCCAGTGGCGGATGTGGTGGGCGTCGCACCAGCGTGGTGGTCGGTCGCAGCCGGGGAAGGCGCAGCCGCGGTCGCGAAGGACGAGGGCGCGGCGTAGCGGGCCGGTGATGAGGCGTCGTTGTCGGCCAAGGTCAAGGACCTGTCCGGCGCCGCCGAGGACGGCGGGCAGAATGGCCGCGTCGCAGGCCAGCCTGCGTACCGTGTCGGCGCTCAGGTGCAGGCCGGTGTCGAGGATGCCCGTGTCGAGTTGCCCAACCAGTGGATCGTAGCTGGTGGTGACGACGATCTGGGCGGGGTCGCCGCCGTGCTCGGGCAGCTCGCCGGTGCGTAGGGCGAGCCGGCAGATGTCGGTGAGGGCGTCGTGACGGCGCTGCCCCGCGGTGCGGGTGTCATCGACGCCGGCAGGCGCGCTCAGCGGGTCGATGGCGGCGCGGAGCACGGCGGCAGCTTCGGCGTCGAGGATGCCGCTCAGGCCTAACCGGCCGTCGGAACGCTCGGAAACCGTGATGTGCCGGTCGCGTTGGGCGCGGCGGGCTTCCGCCTCCAGAGCGGCGCGGGCTGCCGCGTCGGCGACCTCCGGGGCGACGTGGTCCAGGATGCGGGTGGCGAGTGTGCGCAACAGAGTCGGGTCGAACTGCCCGGCCCAGTCGACGAGCACACCGACGGCCTTGTCGGCGGCTTCCGCACCAGCGGTGCTGTGCACGCTCTGCACCGTGTCGGCGATGACGCGGGCCTGATCAAAGTCGATCTGCCCCTCGGCGAGTGCCCGGAACACATCGGCGGGTGCGGTGTCGAGTGTGGCGGCCAGGTCGACCAGCCGGCGGGCGGCGGGCACGCTCAGGCGCAGTCGCTCACGCAGCCACACCGCCGTCGATGACGCGCCCTGCGCCACCGCCACAGCACGCCCGTCGATCTCGCGGATGAGGGCCAGCTTCACCGCGGCTAGCCGCTGCTCCAGACGATGCGCGGCGTCGAGTGCCGCGACCAGCTCCCCTTCGGCAAGAGCCCAAGCGGGCGCGTCGACGCACGCCGCGACATCGTCACCCGCTCGTGCCAACGCATCGATCACCGACACAGATTAGAACAGGCGTACGACAGTTTTTCCGGTCGCTGATGTCCAGCTCGACCGACCTTCCGGGCCTAGAGGGGGGCCAGTTCGGCGCTCAGATCGCGCCGATGCACGGCCCTCGGCGCTCAGAGCTAGCAGTCCGCAGCGCTCAGTGCGCGCGTCGCACCGCTCTCGGCGCTCGGGGCGCGCGTCGCACGGCGGCCAGGCGTTCGGCGGCGAGGCAGGAGACCAGGCAGCGGTCCTCGGCGTCACCGCCAACCTGGCGGTCCGGTCGGTGAGGCCGCCGTCACCGACCTTCACGGTGCCGTCGCGGTGGGTGATTCGCCGCGTGCAACCGGAGTGGTACCCGCGCCCGCGTTGCCAGTTGAGGCTCGCCGATCAGGGGCACTCCGGTGGCGTCGAGAGCGGGTCGGATGGTGTCGGCCAGCCGCTCCCGGATCACCTGATCGTCGAGGACGGTGCCGTGCAGCCGGGGCGTGGCCGCCGGTGCCAGCTCGCCGATGTGTTCGGCCGCGCCGATGCGGCCACGTACACCGTCGGTCATGGCCGTCGCCATGCCGTACCCGGCAGGTGGGGTTTTTCCGGGTTGTGGTCCTGCCCGGGCGGGCCGTCGTTCGGCGACCCGCCCGGGTTGGTTCGTCAGGACACGGCGCAGGCGGCGCCGTTGAGCGTCACGAGGGTGGGGTTGGGGTTGGCGCCGCCGGACGTCGCGCCGACCAGACCGAACGTCGCAGTGCCGCCCGGGGCGATCGTCGCGTTCCACGACTCGTTCGTCGCGGTGACCGTGGCGCCGGCCTGGGTCACTTTCGCGGACCAGAAGCTGCGGACCTTCTGGTCGCCGGTGAACGCCCACCGCAGGCTCCATCCGGTCACCGGCGACGCGCCGGTGTTGCGGACGGTGACCTGGGTGGTGAAGCCGCCCGGCCAGCTGCCGTGGGTGGTGTAGCGCACCGCGCAGGTGGTGGCCGGCACCGCGCCGGCGTTCCCCTGGTCGGCCAGGAACGAGGCGATCCAGGCGAGCGCGGAGTTCCAGTTGATCGCCACCTCGTTGGTCGCGTACGAGTTGATGTCGTCGACGTAGCAGAACATCGGCGCGCAGCCGGCGAGCAGTTGCGCCGCGAACGGGTCCTGGAGGGCGGCGTTCGCGCCTCCGGCGAGCGAGCCGGCCGGCGGGTGCGGCAGGTTCGGGTCGAGCTGGTGGCCGAAGATGCGGCTGTGCTGGTTCTCCGCGGCGTGCTCGCCCCACCCCGTGACGTAGGAGATGTTCAGGGCGTTGCGGCCGAACAGGTAGTCCATCGCCTGCACGGCGCCGTCCCGGTACGTGGCGTTCCGGGTCAGGTCGAAGGCGGTGGCCAGTACGACGGCGTTGTTGATGATGTTGCTGTTGGCGCCCCAGAAGTAGCTACTGGCGTCCCCGGGCATCGGCAGCCCGTACGCCTGCCGCCGCAGCTCGGCGAGGTACGCGTCGGCGGCGGCGGTGACCGAGGTGCGCACCCGGGTCAGCTCGGCGGCGGGCAGCCCGTTCGGCACGGTGGCCAGGTCGAGTCGGCCCAGCGCCGCGGTGCTCTGCCAGCCGAAGCCCTGCGGGCTGAACACGTCGGTGGTGTGCTGCGGCGAGGCGGTCAGATCGGTCAGGTAGCTCTGGGCGCCGGTGCTGAGGTACAGCTCGACCGCCGCCCAGTAGAACTCGTCGGTCACGTCTGCGTCGTCGTACGCGCCACCACCGGTGCCGTCGCTGGGGCTGGCGTACACCGCCGGGTGGGCCTTGGCCGCGGCGTAGGCCCTCGTCGCGGCGGTGGCGCAGCGGGCCGCGAACGTCGCGTCGTAGGGGGCGTAGAGCCGTGCGCACTGGGCGGCGGTGGCGGCCAGGTTGAGGGTGGCGGCGGTGGACGGAGGGTGCAGCTCACGGGGTTGCGGGTCCTGGTGGGGGGCGAGCGGCAGGCCGGTCCAGTTCCGGTCGTGGATCTTGTGGTGGGCCATCCCGGCGAGCGGCTGGCCGGCCGGCACCTGCATGCGCAGCAGGAATTCCAGCTCCCAGCGGGCCTCGTCGAGGATGTCCGGCACACCGTTGTCGCGCTCGGGCACCCGCAGTGTGCCGTCAGCCAGCTTGGCGCCGCCGGCCGCGGTGGCCGCCGTCCTGGTCCGCTCGAAGGTGTTCAGCAGCTGATAGGTGGCGATGCCGCCATTGACCACGTACTTGCCGTGGTCGCCGGCGTCGTACCAGCCACCGCGTACGTCCAGCGAGTAGTCGCAGACGCCCGGCTGGCAGGGCACGCTGGTGTCGCCCTGGTTGGGTGCCACGCCGAGGTGCCCGGCGGGGCGGGCGTACTGCTCGCCGATCAGGTCGCCGTCGATGGCGATGCCGCTGCGCTGGGCGTAGAAGAACTGCAGCGAGTCGGCGCGCAACCGGTCGTAGAGGGTGCCGGAGATGTCGAACGGGTGGCTGGTCTCGCCGTCCACGGTCAGCGTCAGCCCGCTGCCCGGCGTGCGGTAGCTGGTGAAGTCGACCGTCTGCACGGCCTGCCCGGAGGCGGCGTCCACGCCGCGGGCGGTGGTGGTGCCGCTGGCCACGACCGCGCCGCCGGCCGCGCGCAGCTGCCAGGGAAGCGGCGCGGGGGCCGTGGTGACCACGGTGGCGTTCTTCGGGCCGCCGGGCAGGTAGCCGACCTGGTTGACGCGCACCCGTGGCCCGGTGTCCGGCTCGTACGGCTCGGGTGGCTCGCCGCCGCGCAGCGAGACGTCGTCCAGGCAGATGGTCTGCGTGTCGGCGGCACCGCCGACCTGGAAGATCAGTTGGGCGCCGGAGTTGTCGTCCGGCACGGTGAAGGTCTGCTCGACCCGTTGGGCGGTGCCGGTGGCGGTGGCGTCCACTGCGGCGTAGGTCGTGTACGGGGCCGCGCCGAGCTGTAGGACGGCCTTGACCGCGGTGCCGGGAGTGGCCGACACGGCGAAGCCGAGGGTGTATTCGGCGCCGGCGGTCAGCGGCACGCCGTCCTGGCCGATGCCGGCATCCCAGAGGTTGGCCAGCCCGCCGGGGACGGTGGTGCAGAGCCGGCCGTCGGTCGCGGTGAGCGGGCCGGTGCCGTAGGAGAACCAGGGGCTCACCCCCGCGCTGAAGTCGCCATTCTCGATCTGCTCGGGAGCGTCCGCCGGCGGGTCGGCGTGGGCCGCGCCGGCGCCCGCGCCGGTGAGGGCCAGTGTGGTCGCCGCGGCCAGCAGGAGGCGGCGTCGGGATGACGTCACGGGGAGTCCTTCCGGGACGGAGAAGGGGGACGGTGGTGGCGAGATCTGGCGGCGAGAGCTGGGAGCGCTCCCAATCGTCGGCTCGATGTTTCCAGGGGCGACGCGTCCTGTCAATCGATCTGACTGGATGGCTTTCGGTGCCCGACGAGGGCCACGGGCCACCGGCGACGCCGGACGCGGCACCGCGACGCGCCGGTGCGGACACGTGAGATTGGCCGCGCCACGCCTCGTCGTCCTGATCTCCTAGAGACAACTGCGCCCTCCGCCTGGCAGGCTGCCTCCCATGACCCTGAAGCTGCGTTCCGTGGGAACGAGCGACCGTGGGCTGATCCGCAGTGGAAACCAGGACGCCCTGCACGCCGGGACCTGGCTCGTGGCCGTCGCCGACGGCATGGGCGGGATGGCGGCCGGTGACCTGGCCAGCGCCCTCACCATCGACGCGTTCGCGCCGCTGGACGTGGAGACCCCCGAAGACGCCCTGGTGGCCGCGCTCCAGGGCGGAATCGCGCTGGCCACCGCACGGATCCGGCAGGCCGTGACCGAGGATCCCGAGCGTCAGGGCATGGGCACCACGTTGACCGCCCTGCTCTTCGCCCGCACCGGCAGCTGCCTGGCCCTCGCCCACGTCGGCGACTCCCGGGCCTACCTGTTCCGCGAGAGCGTGCTCAAACAGGTCACCCGGGACGACACCTTCGTCCAGATGCTCGTGGAGCAGGGTGTGATCACCGCCGACCAGGCGAGCAGCCACCCGCGCCGGGCGGTGGTCACCCAGGCGCTCCAGGGCGACGATGTCTCCCCGTCGTACGCGACGATGGTGCCCCGGGTCGGCGACCGGTGGCTGCTGTGCAGCGACGGCCTCTCCAACGTGGTCCGTCCGGACACTCTCGCCGAGGTGCTCACCGGCTATCCGGACCGCGCCGCGTGCGCCGACAAGCTGATCGACCTGGCACTGCACGCCGGCGCGCCGGACAACGTCACCGTCGTGGTGGCCGACGTGGTGGAGGAGTGACCGGCGTTCACCGCCGCCGTGGCGTGACGCGCCGGGTGGGCGTCGCGGCGCCCGGGTCCTCCGGCCACGGGTGCCGGGGGTAGCGACCGCGCAGCTCGGCGCGGACCTGCGGGTACCCGGTGCGCCAGAACGACGCCAGGTCGGCGGTGACCGCCACCGGCCGCCCGGCGGGGGAGAGCAGGTGCAGCAACACCGGGACCCGCCCGTCGCCGATGCGGGGAGCCGCCGGCCAGCCGAACGTCTCCTGCAACTTCACCGCCAGCACCGGCGCCGCCGGGTCGGCGTAGTCCACCCGGATCCGTGAACCGCTGGGCACCTCGATCCGCTCCGGCGCCACCTCGTCCAGCCGCGCGGCCTGCTTCCAGGGCAGCAGCCGGCGCAGCGCGGAGGCGACGTCCACCCGGGCCAGGTCGGCGCGGCGCCGGGCGGCGGTCAGTTCCGGCCCGAGCCACGTCGGCGCGGTGGCGAGCAGCGCCTCGTCGCCGACGTCCGGCCACTCGTCACCGAGATGGTGCCGGCCGAACGCCAGCCGCTCGCGCAGCGCCCGGGCCGCCGGCGTCCAGGCCAGCAGGCTCAGCCCCTCGTGGCGCAGGCCGGTCAGCAGCGCCGCCGCCACCTGGGCCCGGTCCGGGCGGTCCAGCCGGCGCTCCCGCAGCTCGATCGCGCCCAGCCGGGTCACCTCCCGCGTCACCACGTCGCCGTCGGACCAGCCGACCTCCTGACGCGTGGACAGCAGCGGCCCGGCGGCCTCCCGGGCCGTCGCCTCGTCCAGCGGGGTGGCCCGGCGGATCCGCGCCGACGGCGCGCCGGGGGTGCGGTCCGCGACGGCCACCGCCAGCCAGTCGGACCCGGTCAGCCCCGACCCGGCCGCCAGTTCCGCGGCGGTCCCACCCGTCATGAGGTACGCGGACCCGCCCGGCCGCCGGACCCGGGCCAGCCGTTCCGGGTACGCCAGCCCGACCAGCAACCCGGCGGCCAGGTCATCGGTGAGGCCTCGCGAGCCGGGTGGGGAGCCGCCGGAGGGCAGCGCGGCGCGCAGCCGGCGTACCTCGGTGCGCCAGCGGGCGGTCGCGCCCGGGTCGGCCCCGCCGCGTAGCCGTCGCCAGCCGGCGACCAGGTCGTCACCCGGGCCGGCGGCGCTCTCCTCGGAGAGCAGGGCCACCACCTCGGCCGCACGGTCGGCACCCACCCGACCGGCGCCGTCGAGCAGCGCCCGGGCCAGTCGCGGGTGCGCGCCGGCGGCGGCGATGGCCCGCCCCCGGGCCGTGATCCGGCCATCGATCTCGACCGCGCCCAGGGTGACGAGCGTGTCCCGGGCCACGGCCATCGCCGCCGCCGGTGGCGGGTCGGGCAGCGCGAGCCCGACGCCGTCCGGGCGCCCCCACGCCGCCAGTTCCAGCGCGAAGCCGGTCAGGTCGGCGGTGGCGATCTCCGGCTCCGCCCGGGCGGGCAGCCGCTCGTGCGTCGCCGCGGACCAGCAGCGGTAGACGAGGCCGGGGGCCTCCCGACCGGCCCGGCCCGCCCGCTGGGTGGCGGCGGCTCGGGAGACAGCCACGGTGACCAGCGCGCCGAGCCCGCGGGCGAGGTCGATGCGGGGTACCCGGGACAGCCCGGCGTCCACCACCACGCGCACGCCCGGCACCGTCAGGCTGGTCTCGGCCAGCGCGGTGGCCAGCACCACCCGGCGGCGATCGGCCGGACGCAGGGCCGCGTCCTGCTCGGCGCCGCGCTGGCGGCCGTGCAGCGCAAGCAGCGCGACGGTGTCCCGCAGGTCGGCCAGCCGACCGGTGACCGCTGCGATCTCGCCGGCGCCGGGCAGGAAGACCAGCACGTCGCCGTCGTGCTCGCGCAGGGCCCGCCGCACGGTGGCCGCCACATGGTCGAGCAGTGACCTGTCCACCGGCCCGGCACCGGGTGGGGCGATCTGCCGGGGTGGCGGCGCCCAGATCCGCCGCACCGGGTGCAGCGCCGAGTCGGCCCGTACGACCGGGGCCGGGCCGGCGCCGCCGAGCAGCGCGGCGAAGCGGTCGGTGTCGGGGGTGGCGGACATTGCCAGCAGCCACAGGTCCGGCCGGAGGGTGGCCCGTGCCTCCACCGTGAAGGCCAGCGCGAGGTCGGCGTCGAGGTGCCGCTCGTGGCACTCGTCGAGCAGCACGGCGCCCGTGCCGGGCAGGTCCGGGTCGGAGTGCAACCGGCGGACCAGCAGACCGGTGGTGACCACCTCCACCCGTGTGGACGGGCCGACCCGGCGCTCGCCGCGTACCGCGTAGCCGACGCGATCACCGACCTTCTCGCCCAGCAACTCGGCCATCCGCCGGGCCGCGGCACGCGCGGCCACCCGGCGGGGCTGTGCGATCACGACCCGGCCGGTCACCCGGTCGGCCACGGCCAGCGGCGCGAGTGTGGTCTTGCCGGTGCCCGGCGGAGCCACCAGGACTCCGGCGCCGGCGGCGTCGAGCGCCGCGACCAGCGCCGGCAGCACCGGGCGTACCGGCAGGTCCAGGGTCACGTCAGAGAGCACGGCCCAGTCTCGCACCGGCCGTGGCGGCTCAGTCGGGCCGCACCTGGCCGACGCCGCGCAGGAAGGTACGCCACGCGCAGGGGCCGAAGGCGAGCACCGGACCGGAGCGGTCCTTGCTGTCCCGGACGGCGACCTGACCGTCGGCTGTCGCGACCTCCACGCAGTTGCCGTTGCCACTGCTGCGCGTGCTGGTGCGCCAGTTCGCCCGTGTCAGGTCGAACGCCGTCATCCGCCATGCCTCTCGTCTGCGTCAACGTGCCGCAGACGCGGTCACGCAAAGTTACGAGAAGCCTGCTCGATGCGGGTCAACGACGCCACCGGATCGAGTGCCGTCCGGCACAGCTCCTCGTGCAGAAGGCTATACCCGAGCACCTGATCGGCTTCTTCCAGTGCCAGTCCGATCGTGAGGTTATCCAGGTAAACCACGGACGCGTCGGCGGCGTCGGCGAAGTTGAGGAGCACGTACGGCGTGCTCATCGCGGGATGCCCGCCAGCAGCGAACGGTAGTACCTGAATTGTGACGTTGGGTAACTGCGCGATCAGACTCATGTGGACCAACTGCTCGGCCATCACGGCGGTGCCGCCGACCGGGCGCAACAGCACCGCCTCGTTGAGCACCACCGACAACTCGACCGGATCGTCGCGGCGCAGCACCTCCTGCCGGTGCAACCGGGCGGCCACCTTCCGCTCCAGCCCGTCCTCGCCGGCGGTACGCCGGTAGATCTCCCGGGCGTACGCCTCGGTCTGCAGCAGACCGGGCACCGACTCGGCCTCGTACGTGCGCAGCGCAGCCGCCTCGGCCTCCAGGCCCACGTAGAACTCGAACCACTCGGGCAGTACGTCGCTGTAGTTCTGCCACCAGCCGCGTTGCTGCGCGCCCCGGGCGATCTCGATGAGTGCCTCGGCGTCGGCCCCTGTGACCTGGTAGAGCGCCAGTGCCGCCCGGACGTCGCGTGGTTTGATGCCGATCTGCGCGGTCTCGATCCGGGAGAGGTTGCTCTTGGACATGTCGAGCTGGCGGGCGGCCACGTCGAGGGTCATGCCCGCGCGCTCCCGGAGCTGGCGGAGCTCCCGAGCGATGCGTCGGCGGCGCACGGTCGGGCTGGCGGCGGGTCGGTTGGCGGGGGTGACGATCACTGTCCGAGTCTGTCACGACAAGATCCGCAGGTCGCGCCTGCACGGAGTGCAACTTTCAAATCTGGGAGTTGCATTGCAGTAGCTGTCGGTGCATCCTTTCCCGGTCGCGATCACTGTGGACAGAACCGTGCGGGAGGACCGTTTGCTCATCGCCGACGAGTTCTTCCTGATCGCCCACAACGACAGCCGCGGAAAGGCCAAACTGCACCCGGCGGCGACCGGGCTCGGGCTGGCCGGTGGGCTGCTCGGCGAGTTAATCCTGTATGGACATGTCACCGTCTCGAACGGACAGCTCACCGTCATCGACCGGCGTCCACCGGCCGACGCGCTGGCGCACACCGTGCTCGACCAGCTGATCGGTGAGTCCCAGCATCAGGCGGTCCGCACCTGGCTCAGCTTCCTGGCGCAGAGTGCCACGACCTCGGTGGGGGAGCGGCTCGCCCGCGCCGGCGTGCTGCGCCGCCAGGAGAGCCGCCGCCTGCTGCGCACCTCGGTCAGCTATCTGCCGATCGACCTCAACGCGGTGGCCTGGCCGGCCACCCGGCTGCGGGCACTGCTGGACCGGCCGGAGCCGCCGAGCGTGCCGGACGCCCTGCTGCTCGGCCTGGTCGTCGCCGCCGGGCTGACCCGCGAGGTGCTGTGGAGCGCCGGGCCCCGCGCCCACCACCGGCTGAGCGTGCTCATCCCCGCGCTGCCGGCACCCCTGAAGGAACTCGTGGCGCACACCGAGGCCGCCGTCGGCGCCGCCGTGCTGCGTGGCGTCCCCTGAACCCCCCGGTAACCCCCTCCTCTCCCCTCGACAACCGGAGTAGTCGTATGCCCCCGACATCGACAGTCGACAGACCCAGCAACGTCTCGGAAGCCCTCGCCCGAGGCCGCCTCGGCGTTCCCTCGGTGATCTTCTTCGTCCTCTCCGCCGCCGCGCCGCTGACCGTGGTGGCGGGTGTCGTCACCACCGGCTACGGCGTGGTCGGCGTGACCGGCATCCCGCTGGCCTTCCTGCTGATCGCCGCGGTGCTCGCCCTGTTCTCGGTGGGCTACGTGGCCATGTCCCGCCAGGTGGAGAACGCCGGCGCCTTCTACGCCTACATCTCCCGTGGTCTGGGCCGACCGGCCGGCGTGGGCGCCGCCTGGGTGGCGCTGATCGCGTACAACGCGCTGCAGGTCGGGCTGTACGGCACCATCGGCGTCGCCGCCGAGCCGGTGCTCGACCGGATCTTCGGCGGCCACCCGCACTGGTCCATCGTGGCGCTGGTGGCGTGGGCGTTGGTCGGGCTGCTCGGCCTGCTCCGGGTGGACCTCAACGGCCTGGTCCTGGCCGCACTGCTGGTCGCCGAAATCGTGGTGATCCTCGTCTTCGACCTGGGACAGATCGGCAACCCGGCCGGCGGCGAGGTCAGCTTCGCCGCGTTCTCGCCGGACAACCTGTTCGTGCCGGGGGTCGGCGCGGTGCTGGTGCTGGCCATCCTCGGCTTCGTCGGCTTCGAGTCCGCGGTGGTCTTCAGCGAGGAGAGCAAGGACCCGAAGCGGACCGTACCGCTGGCCACGTACCTCTCGGTGGCGATCATCGCCGCCCTGTACGCCCTGTCGTCCTGGACCATGACGGTCGCCGTCGGACCGGACCAGATCGTCGCCGCGGCTGGCGAGCAGAGCGTCGGGCTGATCTTCAACCTGGCCGGGGAGCACCTCGGTGACACCGCCGTCACGATCGGCCAGGCGCTCTTCCTGACCTCGGTGCTGGCCGCGATGATCTCGTTCCACAACACCACGGCCCGCTACACGTTCGCGCTCGGCCGGGAGCGGGTGTTGCCGGCGGTGTTCGGGCAGACCTCTCCGCGCAGCGGCGCCCCGCGGGCCGCCTCGGTGGCGCAGAGCGTCCTCGGCCTGGTGGTCATCCTGCTCTACGCGGCCAACGGCTGGGACCCGGTGGTCAAGCTGTTCTTCTGGGTCGGCACCACCGGCGGGTTCGGCGTACTGCTGCTGATCGCCGCCACGTCGGTCGCGGTGATCGCCTACTTCGCCCGCTCCGGCGGCGGCGGCGAGAACCTCTGGCGGCGGGCCGTCGCACCCGCCCTGGCCACCATCGCGCTCTTCGTGGTCATCTGGTTGGCCGTGTCGAACTTCGCCGACCTGCTCGGTGTCGCACCGGACTCCACCCTGCGCTGGGCGCTGCCCGCCGTGTACCCGGTGGCGGCCGTGCTGGGCATCGGCTGGGCGCTGGTGCTGCGCAGCAGCCGCCCGGACACGTACGCCCGGATCGGCCTCGGCGCGGCGAGCGCCGCGGCCGCCGTGCAGCCGGTGGAGAAGCCCTCGGCGCCCGCCGACGCGGAGGTTTCCCGATGAGCGTGGGTATCGACCGGCTGGGGCCGGACGACGCCGCGCTGGTGGCCGGGCTGATCGCCGAGGCGTTCGTCGCCCTGGAGGTGACGTCCTGGTTGGTGCCCGACCCGAGCAAGCGGGAGGCCGTGCTGGCCGGCGACTTCGAGATCCTGGTCGAGCACGCGATGCGGCACGGCCTCGTCCACGCCACCGCGGACCGGGCGGCCGTCGCGGTCTGGTTCCCGCTGGTCGGCGAGCCGCTCCCGCCGCCGGGGGACTACGACGCCCGGCTCGCCGCCGCCTGTGGCGAGTGGACCGACCGTTTCCAGCATCTCGACGAGCTGTTCGAGGCGAACCACCCGCACGAGGATCATCACCACATGGCCTTCCTGGCGACCAGACCCGGCCGGCAGGGACAGGGGCTGGGAACCGCGCTCATCGAACACCACCACGCCTGGCTGGACGCGAACGCAATGCCGGGATACCTGGAGGCGAGCAGCCCCCGCAGCCGCGACCTGTACGCGCGGCACGGCTACCGGGCCGGCGAGCCGTTCCGGGTGCCCGACGGCACGCCGTTCTGGCCGATGTGGCGGCAGCCGGCCGGCCGCTGACCGGGCCGGTCGGGTCGCACAGATCGAGGCGACCCGACCGGGTCGGACGCAGTGTCACGTGAGCGTGACAGTAGGTGCGCACAATGCAGGGCCGGGTCCACGGACCCGGCCCTGCACCGTCGAATGATCTAGTACGTGCCGTCGAGCTGGCCGCGCAGCTTGGTCAGCGCCCGGGCCAGCAGCCGGGAGACGTGCATCTGCGAGACACCGATCTGGTCGGCGATCTGCGACTGCGTCAGGTTGCCGTAGAACCGCAGGGTGAGGATCTTCTGCTCCCGCTCGTCGAGGGTGGCCAGCGCCGGGCCGATGGCGACGCGCAGCTCAGCCAACTCGAACTCGGTGTCGTCGCCGCCGAGCATGTCACCCAGCTCGGTGGCCCGCTCGCCGTCGCCGGTCGGGGTGGACAGCGACACCGCGTTGTACGCGCGGGCGCCCTCCAGGCCCTCCAGCACCTCTTCCTCGGTGAGCTTGAGGTGGGCGGCGATGTCGGCGACCGTCGGCGAGCGACCGAGGGTCTGCAGCAGCGAGCTGTTGGCGTCGGAGATGGCCAGCCGCAGCTCCTGGAGCCGGCGGGGCACCCGGATGTCCCAGGTGCGATCGCGGAAGTGCCGCTTGAGCTCGCCGATGATGGTCGGAATGGCGTACCCGGCGAAGTCGACGCCGCGGGACGGGTCGAACTTGTCGATCGCCTTGATGAGGCCGATCGCGGCGGTCTGCGCGAGGTCGTCGGTCGGCTCACCGCGCCCGCTGTAGCGGTGGGCGAGGTGGTTGGCCAGCGGCAGCCAGGCCTCGATGGCCCGGTCCCGCAGAGCGGCGCGCGACGGGTGGTCGACGGGCAGCGCGGCCATCGCGTTGAGCAGGTCGGCGGCGCTGTCGGTGTTTGCCCGCGGGTTCAGCTTCGGGGTGCTCTTGGCTGTGGTGGTCGGCTGCTCGGTGATCGTTGGCGCGGTCATGGGTGGTCCTCCCTGCACCTCGTCCGCGGATAAAAGACGTGACGCTTTTGGTTTAACTTCGCATGGGCCGTTCGGGACTCACCTTAACCTGATCGTCTCCCCGAAATCCAGCCGAAAGGCTGATGTACTTAAGGTATTTCCAGGCAGGAAAGGACTGAAAGGGACGAACATCGGTGAGTGGTGAGGACCCTTACCAGTTTTACGGCCCACGTCTCGCCGCCCGGTCGTTCCGATGAGTCGGCCGGTCGGGTTCCCCGCTCGACCGAGCGGTCAACATGAAATCCGACATCGGGGCCGATGTGTCGACTATCCGTCGTTGTCCCGTCGACGGGACCCGCCGTACCGTTCCGTGTACACACCCGGTTCGGAGGCACCGTGCTCGATCCAGCCGCTCCCCAGCTCGTCGTCAACAGCCGCACGCTCTACTTCAGCTGGCTGCCGGCGGATCCCGACGCGGTCGCCGCCCTGGTTCCGCCCGGGCTGCGCCCCCGGCCGGACCGGCAGGTCTTCCTCAACCAGTACATCGTCGACGACGAGACGCAGACCTCCGGCTTCGGCGCCTACTCGCTGACCTACCTGGGCATCTCACTCGTCGGCGTGGACGCGCCCGGCGGGCTCAACCCAGGGGGCTGGTGGACCCACTACGTGGCCTCCAGTCGCCGGGTCCGGGAGTACGCCACCGCCCGTGGCGCACCGGCGCTCGCCGGGCGGACGCGCATCCAGGTGATCGGCCAGGACCTGCTCTCCGAGACCGAGGGCGACGGGGCGCCGCTGATCCGGGCCCGTTGTCGGGTGGGGGAGACCGGCCACGTGATCAGTAGCGGGCACCACCGCTACTTCACCCGGCGCGACGGTCAGTTGCTCAGCGCCGTCTACCCGTTCGTGGCGGAACCGGTCGCGCCGTTCGAGATCGAGTCGGTGGAGTTCCTGCAACCCACGCACCCGATGTACGCGCTACGCCCGGCCAACCCGCTGACCATCGGCTTCGGCTACTACTCGCCGCGCTCCTCGTTCGCCTACCCGGGAGGGCTGAGCGTTCACCCGGGCCCGGCTGGGGTGCCCGAAGCGGCCCGGTCGGCTCACCAGGTGCCGGCCAGCCTGGCGCGCAGCGGTCTGCCGTCGGGGTCGTAGACCAGCCGGTAGACCGGCAACGCCCAGGCGCGGGTGTACCAGGGCAGCCGTTCGGGGCGGTGCGGGCGCAGCCGGCCGGGCGGACGGTCGCCCACCTGGCCGTCGTCGTACCACTGTTGCAGCTTGTCAGCGGCGGCCGTGACCGCCTCGACGGCATCCGCCGGGTCCAGCAGGTCGGCGTCGTCCGCGCCGTTCGGATCGCGGTCCAGGTGCTCGCGCCAGAGCCGCAGCCGCAGGTCCCGGGCGAAGACCCGAGCCCCGGCGCCCTGCCCGGCCGGGTCGGTGGGCTCCCGCGGGTCGCGGGTGTCGTCGAGCACCGCACAGGACAACTCGCTGTCGTGCGTCCAGGAGCGGCGGTTGAAGTTGTCGCTGCCCACGCTGGCCCACACGTCGTCGACCACGCAGACCTTCGCGTGCACGTAGACCGGGTCGCCGGCGTGGTTCTCCACGTCGAACACGTGCACCCGGTCCGGCGCGGCCCGCTGGCACAGCGACAGCGCCTGCTCACGGCCGACCATGTTCGGTGGCAACGCGAACCTGCCGTCCACGTCCGGGTGTCGGGGCACCACGGCGACCAGGTGCAGCTCGGGATTGTCCCGCAGGGCGTGCGCGAACAGATCGGCCACCTCGGTCGACCACAGGTACTGGTCCTCCAGGTAGACGAGCCGGCGCGCGCGGCGTACCGCCTTGGTGTAGCCGCGGGCCACGGTCCGCTCGCCGTCGGGTGCGAAGGAGTAGCGCGGCCGGACGGCGGGGTAGGTGCGCAGCACCTGGATCTGGTGCGGCCCGCAGGGCGGCGGCTCGGCCGGCTGCTCGGGCAGCGGGTCGGGACGCAGGTCGGCGCCCCGCAGCCGGTCCCGCAGGTAGGCCATCGGGTTCTCGGAGTCCAGTGGCATCGGGTCGGTCCAGCGTTCCCGGAACACCGTGTCCAGCGCGCCGACCACCGGGCCGCGCACCGCGAGCTGCACGTCGTGCCAGGGCGGGTTCGAGCCGTACCGGGGGGACATCTGCACGGCCTGCGGGTCGCCGTGGTGCGCGGCGTCGTCGCGTCGGCTGTGGCACAGGTCGATCCCGCCGGCGAACGCGATGTCCCGTTCCGGTGCCCCCGGATGTCGCAGCACCACCAGCTTCTGGTGGTGCGAGCCGCCGCGCCGGACCCGCTGGTCGAGCAGCACCTCGCCACCGGCGGCGGAGATCGTCTCGCTGAGGTCGCGGTTCTCGGTCTCGCTGTAGGCCAGCACGTCGAGGTGTGAGCGCCAGATCAGCCCCTTGACCACGACGCCGCGCTGGGCGGCCTGCGCGAAGAGTTGGGCCACGGTCGGACCATCCGGGCGCATCCGTTGGTCCGGATCACCCCGCCAGTCGGTGAAGAACAGGTGGTCGCCCTCGGTGAGCGCCTCCACCTCGTCGACGAGTCGATCGAAGTACGTCGCACCGTGAATCAATGGCTCGGCGAGGTTTCCGCTGGTCCAGACGGGTAACCCGGAGACTGGGTTGGCGCGTTCCTGCGCGGTGAGAAACCAGTCCTGCAACGGCACCGTCCAGCCCTCCCCGAGGTCGACAACGTCCTCACGGTAGGACCCGGCCGAGGGTCCGTACGCCAGGTTGATCTACAGCGGTGACCTGGCCGCCGCCAACAGTTCTACCCGACAACGGAGGAGACCACACCATGCCCCGCGAGACGACGAACCCCGTGACCGAGTACCGCGAGCCGGCGGTGGAGAGCGAACGGGGCGCGCTGGTAGCGGTGTTGGTCATGGTGATACTGGGCGTTGCCGGGATATTTGCGGTCTCCTGAGGTAGGTGGTCCAAGATCCGCGCAACACCTACTCGGCGACCCTGTGAAGAAACGCCGTGAGGGCCGTCTTCGTGCGGTCGATCTTCTCCGGCAGGGTCAGGGTCTCCTGGATGCGCCAGCCGCCGGTCCTCTTTCCCCGCAGATAGAGCGAGCAGGCCAGGTCGGCGCAGAGGTAGACGCCGACGGAGTTGCCCTGGCGACCTTCCGGACCGGCCTTGCGCGCGGTCATCAGTGCGACGCCGTCGCCGGAGTGCGCGGTCAGGCACAGCGAGCACATGCTGCGCCGGACGCGCCCGCTCTGCTGCGCGACCCGCAGCGCGACCCCGACGAGCCTGGTGTCGGACTCGGCGACCAGGTAGGCCCGCTGTGGGGCGGAGGGGTCCCGCCAACCGAGGAAGTCGAGATCGTCCCAGGGCCGTGTCGCAAGATCGTTGGGTAGGGCCAACCGCTTCGTCTCGCCGCGGGTGCAGTTGACGAACGACGTGCGGATGGCGGACTCGGAAGTGGGGATCATAGGTGCTAGCCTAGCTCTCCTAGGCAAACGAATAAGACAACAAGGTTTGGGGAGTGGCGCTTGGCTCGGGCAGGGGTGACCGCCGAACGCCTGACCCTGGCCGCGGCGGAGTTGGCCGACCGGGTGGGCGTGGAGAACATGACGGTCGCGGCGCTCGCCCGCCACTTCGGCGTCAAGGACGCAAGCCTCTACTTCCACATCCGCAACGCCCACGACCTGCGGATCAGGGTGGCGCTGCTGGCGCTGGCGGAGCTCGCCGACCGGGTCGCCGCCGCGCTCGCCGGCCGTGCCGGCAAGGACGCGCTGGTGGCCTTCGCCAACGCCTACCGGGACTACGCGACGCAGCACCCGGGCCGGTACGCCGCCATGCAGATCGACCTCGACCCGGAGGTGGCGGCCGCCAGCGCCGGCGTCCGACACGCGGAGATGACGCGGGCGATCCTGCGCGGCTACCGGCTGGCCGAGCCCGACCAGACCGACGCGGTACGGATGATGCACAGCACGTTGCACGGCTTCGTGAGTCTGGAGAGGACCGGCGGATTCCGGCACACCCCGCGTGCCACGTCCGACTCGTGGTCGCGCGCCCTCGACGCCCTCGACGCCGTCCTCACCAACTGGCCAGTAGGCTCGACGGGTGGATGATCTACAGCTGGCCGACTGGCGGGAGCGGATGGCCCGGCTGTACCTGTCCGACGTCGACCTGACCGGGTTCCGCGCCGGCCGTGACCGGCTCTTCGCCACCCATCCGCAGAGCCCGATCCCGGCGGCGCAGCGGTCCGGCTTCCCCGGAGTGCGCTACTTCCCGCCCAACCCGGAGGTCGTCGTCGAGGCGCCACTGCGGTCGGCCAGCGGTGAGCTGCGGGTGGACACCGGCGGCCCGGACGGAGTGGTCGCGTACCGGCGGGTCGCGGTGGCCGAGACACCGTGGGGGCCGCTGACCCTCTGGTGGATCGAGGCGTACGGGGGAGGGCTGTTCGTGCCGCTGCGTGACGGCACCTGTGGACAGGACACCTACGGTGGTGGCCGGTACCTCACCGACACGGTGAAGGGCACCTTCGGCCGGGGCGTCGAGCTGCTGCCCGGCGACCGCGTGCGGCTGGACGCGAACTATCTGTACAACCCGTCCTGCGCGTACGACGAGCGCTGGGCCTGCCCGCTGGCGCCTCCGGAGAACCGTGTCGACGTGCCACTACGGGCCGGCGAGCTGGCGTACCACGGCTGACGGCCGCCCCGGCGTACTGCCGGGACGGCCGGTCGGGCCCGCTGCTCAGCTCGCGTTCGTGCTCGAGCCGGACATCTGCAGCCGGCCCAGCAGCTGCCGGGCCTGCTCGGCGAGCTGCGCATCCACGATCACGGCGTACTGGCCGGCACGCAGTGAGCTGGCCGAGGTGAAGTCCCGCTGCCCGCCGGTCATCGCGTGCGCGACCGCGCCGAACACGGCACCCCAGATCGCGCCGATGACCAGCCCCACCACGATCACCGCCAGCCAGTTGCCGACGGTGAAGATGCCGAACAGCAGGCCGATGAAGAGACCGAACCAGGCGCCGGTGCCGGCACCGAGCAGGGCGGCGCGTCCGGTGGTCATCCGCCCGAGCACCGTCTCCACCAGCGTGAGGTTGGTGCCGACGATGGCGCTGTGCTCCACGGGAAAGCGGTTGTCGGCCAGATAGTCGACCACCCGCTGGGCGGCCGGATAGTCGGGATACGAGCCGATCGTCACGGTGGGCGGTCCGGATTCCGGCCCGTGCCCGTTCCCGGACGGCGCCGACGGGCGTCCTGCCGGCCCGGACGGCAGCAGGTCGTCGCCCTGTGCGCCGGGCCGCCACGCGGCGGCCGGCCCCGAAGCTGAGGTCATGAGCATCCTCCCTCGTCAGCCGCCCGGATTCCCGGCTGTGCCGCGCGGTAACGCCGGCTCCGCCGCGGAAGGCGAAACCGGGTCCGACAGGAATGCGCCCGGACGACCCGGGTAGGCAGACGGGTGCAGAGCGGACAGATCAGCGATCACGGCTTCCTCGCCGACGGCAGCACCGCGGCGCTGGTGGACCGCTCCGGATCGGTGAACTGGTGGTGCCCCGGTCGGTTCGACGCACCGTCGGTGTTCGGGCGGCTCCTCGACGATGGCGCCGGGCACTGGTCGATCCAGCCGGAGGGTGACTACACGGTCGACCGCTGCTACCTCGACGACACCCTCGTGCTGCGGACCGTCTTCCGCACCCGGCAGGGGGAGGTGGCACTGACCGACGCGCTCGCACTCGAGCCCGGGTCGCGTGGCCACGACATCGGCCTGCGCTCGCCGCAGGTGCTGGTCCGTAGCGTGCAGAGCCTCTCCGGCGAGGTTCCGATGCGGGTGCACTACCGGCCCCGATTCGAGTACGGGCGCACCACCGCTTTCCTGGTCGAACGGGACGGCACGCTGGAAGCCACGGCCGGGGCCGCCCGGCTCACCCTGCGCGGCAGCATCCGGCTGTGCTGTGACGAGGGCGAGGCCACCGCGACGTTCACCGCCCGCGCCGGCTCGGTGCACAACTTCACCCTGGGGTACGCCCCGACCTACGACGCGCCGCCGCCGGAGGTGCCGGACGCCGATCGGACGATCGACGACACGGTCACCGGGTGGCGGTCCTGGATCCGGGAGCACCCCTACCAGGGGTGTTACCCGGAGCAGGTGCGGCGCAGCGGGCTGGTGGTGCAGGGCATGACGTACCGACCCAGCGGCGCGGTGGTGGCCGCGGCGACCACCTCGCTGCCGGAGAAGCTCGGCGGGAGCCGAAACTACGACTACCGCTACGTCTGGGTGCGCGACTTCAGTCTCACCCTGCGCGCGCTGTGGCGGTCAGCCTGCGCTGACGAGGTGCAGCGGCAGTTCGCCTGGGTGAGTCGGGCGATGGGCCGGATCGGCGAGGAGCCGGTGCCCATCATGTACGGGGTACAGGGGGAACGGGACCTCACCGAGCACCGCCTGGACCAGCTCGCCGGGTACCGCGACAGCCCGCCGGTGTCGATCGGCAACGACGCCTGGCGGCAGCGGCAGACCGACATCTTCGGCGAGGCGTTGGACTCGGCCTGGCTGCTGCGCGACAGGTTGGAGCCCATGCAGCCGGAGGTGCGTCAGGTGCTGCGGGTGCTCGCCGACCAGGCCGCGACGGACTGGCGACTCCCGGACGCCGGCATGTGGGAGGAGCGCGGAGTCGAGCACCATCACGTGTCCTCGAAGGTGCAGTGCTGGGTGGCGCTGGACAGGGCGGTGCGCTTCGGCGACACGCTCGGCGGGCCGGACGACGTCGCCCGTTGGGCGGCCGCCCGCGACGAGGTACGCGCGACCGTGCTGGATCGGGGGTGGAGTGACCGGCTCGGGGCGTACACCGGGAGTTTCGATTCCGAGGACCTGGACGCCTCGGTGCTGGTGATGCCGCTGGTGGGTTTCCTGCCGGCCCACGACCCGCGGATGCGCTCGACGGTCCGTGCGGTGGAGCAGCGGCTGTCCCACGACGGTCTCCTGCGGCGCTGGGACGGTGACCCGGCGGGCTTCGTCATCTGCTCGTTCTGGCTGGTGGGGTGCCTGGCGATGGCCGGCGAGCGGGACCGGGCGCACGAGCTGTTCCGGGCGCTGGCCAGCCGCGTCAACGACCTCGGCCTGTTCGCCGAGCAGATCGACCCGCGGACCGGCGAGCAGCTGGGCAACTTTCCCCAGGCGTTCTCGCACATCGGGCTGATCAACGCCGCCGGTCAGCTCACCGACATGGAGCAGAACCCGCCGCTGCGCACTCTCGGCACGCCACCACCCCACTTCATGCCGCGGCGGTCCTGACCGGGGACAATGCCCCGATGCGGCTGGTACTCACGGCGGACACCCACCTGCCGAAGCGCGCCCGGGACCTGCCCGAGCCGCTCTGGGCGGCGATCGAGGCGGCCGACGTGGTGCTGCACGCCGGTGACTGGGTGGACGAGTCACTGCTCGACGAGATCATCGCGCGTACGCGCCGACTGGTCGGTGTGTACGGCAACAACGACGGCCCGGCGTTGCGCGCCCGGCTGCCGGAGGTGGCCCGGGTCGACCTCGACGGCCTGCGGGTGGCCGTGGTGCACGAGACAGGGTCCCGGACCGGCCGTGAGCAACGGTGCGCGGCCCGCTTCCCGGACGTCGACCTGCTGGTCTTCGGTCACTCGCACATCCCCTGGGACACCGAGGCCCCGGGCGGCCTGCGGCTGCTCAACCCCGGCTCGCCCACCGACCGCCGCAGCCAACCGCAGGCCACCTACCAGACCGCCGAGATCCGCGCCGGCCGCCTGACCGGGGTCGAGCTGCACCGCCTCCCTCGCCGCTGACGCCCCCGGCGGGAACTACTGGCCGCGGCCGGTCTCGGCCTGGAGCTCGTCGATCCGCTTGGACGCCTCGGCCTTGGTCAGGTCGTCGGGCAATTCGGCGTTCGCCTCCCGTGCCAGGGTCGACAGGTAGGACTGCTGCGCCGCGGTGGGCGGCTCGTCGCCGGTCACCCACTCGTCCGGGTCCTTGATCGCGCCGTTCGGGTCGGCCTGCTCGTTGCGTCGGTCCGTCATCGTTATCCATCCTCTCTTCGAACAGGTGTGCCAGTACCCCGATCGCCGCAGTTTCATGCCCACCGGCCGCACCCCCGACGCCTACGATCACCGGATGAGCGTGGACCGGTCGAGCGTCGTGGTGGTCGGGGCGGGTATCGCCGGGGTGGCCTGCGCGGTGGAGTTGGTCGCTGCCGGGGTGCCGGTGCAGGTCCGGGAACGGGGGCACGTCTGCGGCGGCAGGATGGCCAGCAAACGCCTCGAGGGCCGTCCCGCCGACATCGGTGCCGCCTACTTCACCGTCAGCGACCCGGACTTCGCCGAGGTGGTCGAGCAGTGGCGCGCCGCCGGCCTGGTCCGCGAATGGACCGACACCTTCCAGGCGTACGACCGGGACGGGCGCCGCGACGTGCAGGGGCCGATGCGTTTCGCCGCGCCGCGCGGGCTGCGCTCGCTGATCGAACACCTGGCCGGCGCGGTGCCGGTGACCGTCGACCGGCTGGTGCTCACCGTGGAGCCCGGGCCGGCCGTGGACGGTCAGCCGTGCGCGGCGGTCGCCCTGGCCATGCCGGGTCCCCAGGCCGCCCTGCTGGTCGACCCGGCACTGGCCGAGGCCACCCGGGTCGTGCAGGCGCAGCGCTTCCTGCCGTCCCTGGCCGCGGTGCTGCGCTTTCCGGGCCGACGCTGGCCGGACTTCCGTGGCGCGTTCGTCAACGACCATCCGGTGCTCAACCTCGTCTGTGACGACGGCGACCGGCGAGGCGACGGCGCGCCGGTGCTGGTCGCGCACACCGTGCCGGAGTTCGCCGCCAGACACCTGGCCCAGCCCACCGGGGCCGCTCCGGCGATCGAGCAGGCCGTGAGGGACGTGTTGGGGCTGCCGGAGGCGGCCGCCTCCGTGCACGTCCACCGCTGGACGTACGCGAAGCCGGCCGCCGCTGTCGGCGGCGACACCTACCACCTGGACGCCGACGGCATCGGCCTGGCCGGCGACGCGTTCGGCAAGCCCCGGGTGCAGAGCGCCTGGCGTTCCGGTCGGGACCTCGGGCGCGCCCTGGCGGCCCGCCTCTCCTGACCGCAGGTCGGCGGCTGGCCCTTTCCGGGGTGCTGGTCAGGCGTGCCCGGCCGCGGCCACAGGCTGGGCGGAATCGTCCCGTTCGGCCGGATCGGACGTGCGCTCACCCGCCCGGTCCAGCAACTGCATGACCGGGGTCGCCGCGACGCCGTGCACCACCACGGAGACCAGCACCACCAGCCCGACGGTCGCCCAGAGCAGTTCCGCCTGCGCGAAGTCGGCCTTCGTGGTGGCGTACGCCAGGTAGTAGAACGAGCCCACCCCACGGATGCCGAACCACGAGATCACCCAGTGCTCGGACGGTCGGCCCGGCGCTCCCCGCAGCGACAACCAGCCGACCAACGGCCGGACCAGGAACACCAGCGCCAGCCCGACGGCCGCCGCCGGCCAGGTCAGCGGGGCGAGCAGGCCACCCACGATCGCGCCGCCGAGCAGAAGCAGGAGTACCAGGGTGAGCAGCCGCTCGATCTGCTCGGCGAAGTCGTGCAACACCGAGTGGAACTCGTGGGTCCGCTCGGCGGCACGGATCGCGCGGGCGGCCACGAACACCGCCAGGAAGCCGTACCCGCCGACCACCTCCACGAGCCCGTACGCCAGGAACGTCGCGGCCAGCGCCAGGAACCCCTCGGCGTGCCGGGCCAGCCGCAGCTTGCGGGGGGCCCGGAAGAACAGCTTGCCGAGCAGCCAGCCGATGAGCAGGCCGCCACCGACCCCGACGCCCACCTTCCAGAGCACGTCGACGGTGAACCAGTCGGCCAGCCAGTCGCGGGGGGCGAGGCTGGTCGAGGCGATCGCGATGGCCGCGTAGACGAACGGAAACGCCAGCCCGTCGTTGAGACCCGCCTCGGAGGTCAACGCGAACCGGACCTCGTCCTCGGAATCCTCCACGTCGGTCGGCTCGCCGACCTGCACGTCGGACGCGAGCACCGGATCGGTCGGTGCCAGCGCGGCACCCAGCAGCAGGGCTGCGGCCGGCACCAGCCCCGCCCACCACCAGCCGAGCAGCGCCACCGCCGCGATGCACAGCGGCATGGCGATGACCAACAACCGCCAGGTGGACGACCACCGGGCCCAGCTCAACGGCCGGTCGATCTTGAGGCCGGCACCCATCAGGGCGACGATCACGCCGATCTCGGTGAGGTGGGTGGTCAGCTCGGGATGGGCCAGCGGATCCGGTGTCGGCAGCCCGACCGGCAGCAGGAAGACCAGCATGCCGAGGGCGAGGAACGCGATCGGCATCGACAGTGGGCGTCGCTCCAGCACCCGGGGCAGGATGCCTGCGAGCAGGGCGCCCACGCCCACCAGCGCGAACGCCACGTCTACCGGCTCCACCGTGCCACCCTCCGACCGTGCGCCCACAGGTTGGGGCAGGTGGGGACAACCCATGCCCCGGTGGCCGCACCCGTAAGCCTCTCCGACCTGGAAAGCGATGTGCGCCTCAGCGCGGCCGGGTGACCGGCGAATCGTCCAGGGTGCGCAGTAGCGCGGCCGGGTCGTCGTACACCGCCACCGCGCCGGCGCCGGCCAACTCGCCGCGGCTGGTGCCGCCGCAGGTCAACCCGACGCACGGAATGTCCAGCTTGCCGGCCGCCGCGACGTCCCAGACCGAGTCACCGACGAAGACCACCCGCTCGGCGGTCAGCCCGGACTGCTCCAGAGCGGCGAGCAGGATGTCCGGGGCCGGCTTGCTCTCCTGGGCGTCCGCCGACGAGGTGACCGTCTCGATGACGTCGTCGGCGGCCAGCGCCCGGCGCAGCGCGCCGACCTCCTGCTCGGAGGCGGAGGTGGCGAGCACCACCCGTAACCCCCGCTCGGCGCAGGCACGCAGCAGGTCCGCTGCCCCGGGCAGCGGCGTGAGCCGCTCCCAGTACTCGCCGTACAGGGTGTCGTGCGCGTCGCGCAGCCTCCCGTCGGCGTCGCGGTCCCGCTCAGGCCCGAGCAGGTGGTCCAGGAGCTTGTCCGCGCCCATCCCGATCGACCGGTGCACGGTCGCCATCGGCACCGGTTGGTCGGTCTGGCGCAACGCCTCCCACCAGCTCACGGTGTGCAGGTAGGTGGTGTCGACGAGGGTGCCGTCGACGTCGAAGAGGACCCCGGCGGGTCTGTCGGTGCGCATGGGCGTCCTCCTACCCACTCGGGGCCGGCTGATCCATTCACATCCGGGGCCTCAGTGGGCCGCGGACGGCGGGACGAGGATCTCGAACCAGACCGTGGAGCCACGGACCGTCGGGTCGGTGCCCCAGGCGTCGCTGAGCTCCTCGATGAGGCCGAGCCCGCGCCCGCGACTGCTCAACGCGTCGGTCCGGGCCCGGGTCACGGTGCCCCGGGTGCCGGAGTCGGCGACCGAGACCAACAACCGCTCGGGGCTGAGGTCGATCTCCACCCGGGCGGCGGTCCCGGCGTGCAGCAGCGCGTTGGTGGTCAACTCGCTGGTGCAGAGCACCGCCGCGCCGATCACCGACTCGGGCACCTGCCAGTCGGTGAGCTGGCCGGTCATCCAGTGCCGGACCCGGCTGGGCGCGGTCGGCTCCGCCGGCACCTCCATGCTCGCCGACCGACTCGGCATGAGCGCGTGCTCGACCGCCAACACCGCCACGTCGTCCTCGGTGCCGCCGGACACCGCGGCGGTCGCCACTGCGCAGAGAGCCCGCGGGTCACCACTGCCGGCCTTGGCGACCGCGTCGCCGAGAGCGTCCAACCCGGCGGTGAGGCTCTGCCGGCGGCGCTCCACCACCCCGTCGCTGAACAGCAGCAGGGTGTCGCCGGGCTGGAACGCGACGGTGGTGGTGGTGGGCCGGCCACCCAGTCCCAGGGGAGGACCAGCCGGTACGTCCACGTACTCGGCGTGGGAGCGGCCGTCCGGGCCGCAGCGGCGGATCAGCGGCGGGGGATGACCGGCGCTGGCGAGGGTCAGCTCCCGCCGCTCCGCATCGACCACCCCGAACACCACGGTGACGAACAGTTCGTGGGTGCCCGCTTCCGCGCCCAGGCTGGTCACCAGCCGGTCCAGCCCGGCCAGCACCGCATCCGGGGTCGGGTCCGCCAGGGCCAGGGCGCGCAGCGCCGCACGGACCTGACCCATCCGCGCCGCGGCCTGCACGTCGTGACCGGCGACGTCGCCGAGCACGACACCCAGCCCGCCGGTGGGCAGCAGGAACGCGTCGTAGAAGTCCCCACCGGCCGCGTTGCCGTCCACCCCCGGGTCGTAGCGTGCCGCGATCCGCAGTCGCGGCAGGGTCGGCAGGTGCTCCGGCAGCATGCTGCGCTGCAACAGCTGGGCCGTGCCGTGCTGGGTCTCGAACCGGCGGGCCCGCTCCGCCGCCTGGCCGATCAGCTCGGCCGAGGCGGCCAGCAGTGCCTGCTCGGCGGCCGACCAGGTGTGTGGCACCCCGTAACCGACCGCCAGCCCGCCGCGGACCACCGAGGTGCCCAGGGGCAGCGCGGCCATCGCGCGGACCTTCTGATCGTGACGGTCCACGGCGGTCTCCCGCAGCGGCTGCCCGTCGCGGATCAACGACGGCACCCCGGAACGGGCCGCCTGCACCACCGGAGCCGACCAGTCCGCCGGGGCACGTCGCCACAGCGGCGGCAGCCTCTCGTCGGCCTCGTCCATCAGCTCGCCGCGTACGCGGCGCACCATCCGCCAACCGCCGCCTCCCTCGTCGACGGCGAACCCGACCACGTCGGCGTCGAACGTGGTGATCGCGTACCGCAGGGCCACCCGGGCCACGTCGTCGAGGGTGAGGGTGCCGGCGAGCGATGCCGCGACCTCGCTGAGACTCTGCAACTGCTCGGTGACACGGGTGGTCTCGGCGGCGACCGTCAGCATCCCGACGATCTGCCCGGCGCTGTCGTGCACCGGGGAGTAGCTCCGGGTGATGACCGCCTGCGCCGCCACGCCCGAGCCGCGCCGGGCCATGGGAAGCGTGGACTCCTTCTCCAGGAACGGCACGCCCTGCCGGTAGGCGCGCTCGATCGCCTCACCGACACCGGGCAGCGCCCAGACCTCGGCGTACACCTCGGCGGACGGGCGGCCGAGGGCGGCCGGGTGCCTGCTGCCCAACAACTCGGCGAAACCGTCGTTGTAGAGCAGGACCAGGTCGTCGCCGTACGCCAGCGCCATCGGCATCGGCGCGGCGAGGATCAGCTCGACCACGGCCCGGATCGCCGGGTCCCACCGCTCGGGCGGCCCGAGCGAGGTGCCTGCCCAGTCGTGGGCGAGCACGGCGGCGGCAGCGCCGGGACCGGTGGATTCGCCGGGGACCGGAGTTGCTGGCGTGGGGACTCGCCCGACCGTTCCTGGCATGTCCGCAGCCTAGCCGGCCGTCCGGCGGTCGCATCCGATCATGGCGGTGGGTCGTCGCGAACCCCGCCCTGGCGGCTGTTCGGGCAGTTCAGGGCCCCTGTCCGGCGACTTGTCGGAAAAAACGCGGCGAGCTGGGCGGACTGCCGCACCGGAGGTCGGGTATGCGCTCGACGCAGTCCATGCGACAGGAGGGACATCATGCTGAAAACCCTCGCGGTCAGGCAGGCCGACATCGGTGACGCCGTCGCCGACACCTGGAGGTCGGTGCTGCTCTTCATCCCGAAGGCCGTGGCCTTCATCGTGATCCTCGTGGTCGGCTGGCTCATCGCCAGAGCGGTCCTCAAGATCGTGGACACGGTTCTGGAACGGTTGAACTTCGACCGGGCGGTCGAACGCGGCGGCATCAAACGCGCGCTGGAGAGAACGAAGTACGACGCCAGTGACATTCTGGCCAGACTGGCGTACTACGCGGTGCTGCTGTTCACGCTGCAGTTCGCGTTCGGGGTCTGGGGACCCAACGCCATCAGTGACCTGATCAGCGGCGTGGTGGCCTGGCTGCCCCGCGCGTTCGTGGCGATCGTCATCGTGGTGGTGGCGGCCGCGATCGCGAGCGCTGCCCGGGATCTGGTCACCGGGGCGCTGGGCGGGCTCTCGTACGGCAAGGTCCTGGCCGATCTGACGGCGATCTTCATCATCGCGCTCGGCGTGATCGCCGCGCTGAACCAGGTGGGTATCGCCACCACGGTGACCACGCCGGTCCTGATCGCGGTGCTTGCCACGGTCGGCGGCATCCTGGTCGTCGGTGTCGGTGGTGGTCTGGTGCGGCCGATGCAGAAGCGCTGGGACGGCTGGCTGGACCGCGCGGCCCAGGAGGCCCGGGCGGTGCAGCAGCAGCGTCAGGCCAACGCGGCCGGCCGCGGCGACGTGGAGCGACAGATGGCCGACCGTGGGGGCGACCGCACCCAGGCCATGCCCCGGGTCGACGAGCAGTCGACGATGGCCGGTGGTCGCGACACCTAGTGGCACAGCGGAACGGCACGGCCTGGTGAGGAAGGGTGTCCGCGTGTCGTACGCGGGCGCCCTTCCCGCGCGTCAGGCGTCGTCGAGCGAGCGGGCGAGCGCGCACACCGCCAGCAGCCGGGTGAGCAGCCACTGCGGCTCGCTCCAGTCCACCGGGTCGCTCGGTGGCAACCACCCGTGCTCCAGGGCGGCCGCGCGGACCCCCTCGGCGTAGCCGGCGAGCGTCGCGGCGGTCAGCGGACGGCGGTCGCCGTCGAGGCTGTCCCGCACGGCGGCCGCGTGCTGGTCGACCAGGGCCAGCAGGCCGGGCCGCGCGGCGGCGGCGGCGAGCCCGACGGTGCCGACGGAGACGGTGAGGGCGGCCAGGGTGGACCGCGCCGATTCGACGGCGGTACGGGAGGCGACCCGGTTGAACGCACGCATGGTGACCGAGGCTAACCGACCGCTCACCCGGCCCACCTCGGCCGCTCGGCGGGTGTCGGCTGAGCCACTTGCCTGTTCGGGCTGGCCGCGGGGGTTGATTCGGCACAGACGGGGCAGCAGGAGAATCACCCGCAGACGACGGCGCGCAGCACGGAGGCACAGATGGGACAGCAGGCGGACGGGCCGGACGAGAAGCACCGCCGGCCGGCCGAGGTGAGCGACGCGACCGTGGCGGCTCTCGGCAAACTCAGCGAGGCGTTGGAGTGCGTCGAGCGGGCGCGGGGGCATTTGTACTCGCTGCACCAGCTGATCGGGCACGCCGACCTGATGCTCGACGACGCGGTGGAGCAGCTCCGCGCCGCCGGTCACCCGACGGTCGCCGACCGTATCGACACCGAGCTGCTGGGCCGCAACGTCATCGCCGGCCGGTGGACCTTCCAGATCGTCGAAGACTTCGACGACGGCTACTACGCGCTGTTCCAGGAGCTGGACCGGCAGGCCCGCGACGAGCTGGTGGGCGGGCGGCGGCACCTCTACGAGGCCGAGATGAAGGAGCGCCGCCGCAGCCGGGGCCGGCCGGGGCACGAGGCCCGACCCGGCGGCGCCGGATAGTGCTACTCGCCGGTCGCGTCGGCGGGCCGACGCCGCGCCGCGTCGTCAACGACGATCACGGTCGCCACCATGAGTGCGACGCAGAGGCTGAACAGCCACGACTCGTCGGCGACGAGCCAGGCGGAGACGGGCGCCTGCAGCGCGGCGAGGACGAAGCCGAGCCAGGCGAGCCGGCGCTGACGCGGGGAGAGGATTCCGGAGCCCTGATGCATTCCGAAATTCTTACGCGTCGGCCTGCTGACCGTCGCGCGATCGGCTGATTGTGGATGAGCTGTCCGTTCTCCCGACCGTCCGGACAGCACTTCTTGTCGTGGCGAGCGATCGGCCCCCGGTCGCGCTAGGGTGCGGCCGCGGCCTACCTCGCGACGGATCGGCCGGGGGCGCCGCTCGAAATCGCCGGGGACGGTCAGCCGTTGTCCGGGCCGGTGCGGCCGGTGGTCGACGGGCGGTAGGCGCGATCCGGGTCGGTGGGCTCCCGGCCGGTGCCCCGGGCCTGCCCGCTGCGGTCCGCCGCGGCCGGACCGTGCCCGAAGGCGGCCTCCTCGCCGGCGTCGTTGCCGGTCACGTCGTCTGCCTGCCCGTCGATGCTGGAGCCCGCCACGGCGCGCTCCAACTCCTCCAGCGGAATGCGTTCCTCGTCCCGCCACACCCTGTCGTCGGTCATGCCAACAGCCGTACCCGGGCGCGATGATCGCAAACGGGTGCCCCGCGACCGGGAATCGGCTCTCGACGCGGCGATGGCCGCCGGGAACTCCCGGCGGCCATCGCGGTTCGTTGCTCAGGATCAGGGTTGCGGCCGGTCCACCGAGCCGCGCCAGGCGCCGGTCTCCTGACCGCGCCGCTCGATGAAGGTCTTGAACCGCTCCAGGTCGCCCTTGGCGCGCCGGTCCACGATGCCGAGCTTGTCACCGGCCTGCTCGACGACACCGTGCGGCTCGAACTCCAACTGCAGGGTGACCCGGGTGCTGTCCTCGTCGAGTCGGTGGAAGGTGACGACGCCGGCCTGCTGGGTGCCGCCGGTCGAGCGCCAGGCGACCCGCTCGTCGGGGAGTTGCTCGGTGATCTCGGCGTCGAACTCGCGCTTGACGCCGGCGATCTCCACCGTCCAGTGGGTCATCGTCTCGGAGAGCTGCCGGATCTCCGACACGCCCTCCATGAACTCGGGGAACTCCTCGAACTGCGTCCACTGGTCGTACGCCGTCCGGATCGGTACGGAGACATCGACATGTTCGGTAACGCCACTCATCAGGGAACCTCCTTCAGCCGCCGGGTGCTCGTTCGGATCGGGGGTGATCCGGTCACCAGCGGGTTGTCTCGTTCTTGTTGCCGAGCGCGGCCCACACCTCGGAGATCGTCTGGTACCGGGTGCCCTCGGGCAGCCGCTCCAGCGCCGCCACGATGTCGTCCGGCGCCTCGTTGCCCCGCGCGTTGGCGACCAGCGCCGCCCGATCGCCGGGCAGGGCGCTCATCGTGATGAACCGGCCGAGCCGACTGCGCTGCTCGACGTCACCGGAACTCATCCCCTGCGGGGTGCCGGTGCGCAGGTCGCCGGCAGGGGCCGTGGTCGTCTCCGGCTGGTCCTCACCGGCCGGCTCCGGCACCCGCGACTCGTCGACGCGAGAGCCGCCGGTCCCCGGCCCCTGCACGAGGCCGCTGACCTCCTGGCTCATCTGCTCGTCGATCCTCGGTCCGTGCTTGCTGTTGCCACGCTCCATGCCCTCTGCGCTACCCGGCACCCCGTCGGGTAAACCGGCACCGGGTCACGAACCGGCCCGGCGCGCGGCGTCGAACCGGACAGCGGGCCGGAGAACCGGCGGTCAGTCCTCGGCGGGCTTGCGCGGCGGCAGCACCGGCTCGTCCGGGTCGGGGTCGCCGGCCTGCAACTGCCGGCCACGCTGCACCTCGGCGTTGATCTGCACCCCGAGCATGAGCGCCGAGTTGGACAGGTAGAGCCAGACCAGGAAGGCGATGGCGGCACCCAGGCTGCCGTAGGTGGCGCTGTAGGAGCCGAAGTTGGCGACGTAGAGGCCGAAGCCGGAGGTGGCCAGCACCCAGACGAGCAGGGCCACCGCGCCACCCGGGGTGAGCCAGCGGAACCGGGGCTGCCGCACGTTCGGGGCGATCCAGAACAGCAGCGACAGCAGCCCCATCATGATCAGGGCGAGCACCGGCCACTTCGCCACACTCCACACCGTGCGGGCCAGGCCGCCGGCGTGAACGAGGTCGCCCACCGCGTCGGTGACCGGGCCGCTGACGATCAGCGCGAGAGCGACCACCGCGAGCAGCACCAGCGACAGTGCCGCCATGCCGATCTGCAACGGGCGCAGCTTCCACACCGACCGCCCCTCCTGCACCCCGTAGACGGCGTTGGAGGCCCGGGTGAACGCACCGATGAAGCCCGACGCGGACCAGAGCGCACCGAGCAGACCGAAGCTCAGCAGCACCTTCGCCGAGTTCTCCTGGATCACGACGGCCCGGATCACCCCGACCACGCCGTCTTCGGCGACCACCGACCCGGCGCCCATCTGGTTGGCCAGGTCGACCACCGTGTCCACGGTCTGCTCACCGTTGGAGACCAACCCCACCAGGGCGACCACCATGATGGTGGACGGAAACAGCGCCATCACCCCGTAGTAGGTCAGCGCCGCCGCCCAGTCCGAGCAGTTGTCGTTGACGAAGTTCTGCGCGCTGCGCCACACCACCCCACGCCAGGTCCGCCAGCTCAGTTGCCGGATGCGCCGGGGCACCCGGCCGTCCCGCGCGCCGCCGACGGTCGTACCGGGCTCCGTGGTCGTCATGCCGCTCCCTGTGCCCCGGCCACCGGATGACCGGTCGTCCGGTCGGGCCTGGCCGGCCGGTACCCCCGCGGGGAAATCGACAAACCCGCTGCCGGCCGCGCGGGCGCCGACCAGGGTTTGCCGCCCGCTCGCGGGGGAACGGTCACAGTGACCCTGTCGACACGGAGGAGGACGAGATGCCCGGCCGCGAGGACATGCCCAGCACGCTGAGACGCTCCCCGGACAAGGCGCAGCGCACCTGGGCGGAGACGCACGACTCGGCGGTGGAGACCTACGGCGAGGGTGAGCGGTCGCACCGCACCGCCTTCGCCGCGGTGAAGCACCAGTTCGAGAAGGTGGGCGACCACTGGGAGCCGAAGAGCCGCAAGGGCCCGAGCGACGCCCAGGCCGCCGGCGGCGGACCGGAGCGGCGCACCCCCACCGCGGGTGGGGTGGACGCCAACGCCAGCAAGGACCACCTTCTGTCGGTGGCCCGCGAGCTGGACGTGCGCGGCCGGTCCAGCATGACCAAACCGGAGCTGGTCACGGCGATCGAGAAGGCCAACGACCGGGCCACCCGCAAGGCCCGCGGCGGCTGACCGTCGCGACGCCGGCGGCGGTCCGCGACGGCGACAGACCTGAGCGGTACGGCAGCGGTACGGGCGGACGCGGCGTCGCCGTGCCCGCCCGTACCGCCTCACCAGTGCCCGCCGCCCGGCGCCTCGATGTGCACCGCCTTCGTCGCCGCGAACTCGTCCAGCAGTTCCGGGCCGTACCCGAAGCCCTGCCCGCTGGCCCGGCGCGGATGCGCGGACCCGCCCGGCGCGCCCCCGAACACGGCATTGATCTTCACGGTGCCCACCGGCAGCTCCCGCCAGGCCCGCTGCGCGTGGCTCATCGACGCGGTCAGCACGGTGGCGGCCAGCCCGTACGGTGAGTCCGCCGCGCAGCGCAGAGCCTCGTCGAACGAGTCGACCACCACCACGGGCGCGACCGGCCCGAACGTCTCCTCCCGCACCAGCGGCATGTCGTGCCGGCAGCCGGTGACCACCGTGGGCGGGTAGAACGCCCCCGGCCCGTCCGGTACCTCCCCGCCGGTACGCACCCGGGCGCCGTCCGCCACCGCCGCGGTCACCTGCCCGTGCACGTGGTCGCGGTGCCGCCGGTCGACCAGGGGACCCAGCTCGGTTCCCGGGTCGCGACCCGCGCCAACCCGGAGCGCGCCGGCCCTGCGGACCAGTGCCGAGACGAAGTCCTCGGCCACCTCCCGGTGCACGTAGATCCGCTCCACCGCCACGCAGATCTGCCCGGCGTTGGCGAACGCGCCGAGCGCGGCCTGCCCGGCCGCCCAGTCGGCGTCGACACCCGCGTCGACGATCAACGGATCGCTGCCGCCGTTCTCCAGCAGCACCTTCGCTCCGGTGCGGGCCGCGGCGGCGGCGATCGCCCGGCCCGTCGCGGTGGAGCCGACGTGCGCCACCACGTCCACCGCCTGCCCGGCCAGCGCCGCGCCGACCTCCGGCCCGCCGGTGAGCAGCGACAGCACCCCGACCGGCAGCGCCTGATCCAGCGCCCGGGCCAGCAGCCAGCCCGTCGCCGGGGCCCGTTCGCTGGGCTTGTGGAGCACCACGTTGCCGGTCACCAGGGCCGCGCCGAGCAGCCCGCAGGAGATCGCCACCGGGTCGTTCCACGGGGTGATCGCGGCAACCACGCCGCGCGGTTGTGGGGTCATGAAGTCCAGCGCGTCCGGTTCGCCGTGCAGCGTCCGCCCGCCGCGCAGCGGGGCCAGCTCGGCGTACTGTCGCAGTGTGCCGATGCCCGCCTCGACGCCACCGCGGGCGTCCGCCAGCGGCTTGCCCATCTCGGCGGTGACCGCCGCCGCCAGTTCCTCCGTCACGGCCGCCACCGCGTCCGCCGCCCGGTGCAGTGCCGCGGCCCGCACGGCCGGGGCGGTCAGGGCCCACTCCGTCGCGGCCTCGCGCGCCGCGCCGACCGCCTTGCCGACCTCGTCGACCGTGGCGACCGGCACCGAGCTGACCGGCGAACCGTCCGCCGGATTCCGGACGATCAGCTCGCCGCCCCCGCCGCCAGCGCCCCACACTCCGCCCACCAGTTGCGCAACCGTGTACATGCGGCGCTGGATGCCCCGGCCTCCGCGAGGCAAACGCGTTTCGCCCGGTTGCGCTCCGGGTAGGCGGATCGGATGACTTCCACCGGCGCGCAGAGCGCGGACGCCGTCGTCGTCGGGGCCGGCCACAACGGCCTCGTGGCGGCGAACCTGTTGGCCGACGCCGGCTGGGACGTGGTGGTGCTGGAGGCGACCGCGGTGCCCGGCGGCGCCGTCCGCAGCGCCGAGGTGACCGCACCCGGCTACCTCAGTGACCTCTACAGCTCGTTCTACCCCCTCGGGTACGCCTCACCCGTGCTGCGTGGGCTGGACCTCGGCGGGTACGGGCTGTCCTGGCGGCACTCGCCGGACGTGCTGGCGCACCTGCTGCCGGACGGCCGGGCCGCGGTGATCAACCGGGACGTCGACGTCACCGCCGCCTCGCTGGAGCAGTTCGCCCCCGGTGACGGCAAACGGTGGCTCAACGCGTACACCGACTGGCTCGAGGTGGCCGAGCCGATGCTGACCACCATCACCACGCCGTTCCCGCCCGTGCGCGGTGGGCTCGGTCTGCTGCGCCAGCTGCGGATCGCCGGCGCGCTGCGGCTGGCCCGGCGGCTGGTGGTGCCGGTCCGCAAGCTCGGCGACGAGCTCTTCGAGGGCGTTGGAGGGCCGGCGCTGCTGGCCGGCTGCGCCCTGCACACCGACCTGTCTCCGGACGAGGCCGGCTCCGGGGTGTACGGCTGGTTGCTGGCCATGCTCGGCCAGCAGGTCGGCTGGCCGGTGCCCGACGGTGGCGCACAGCAGATCACCAACGCGCTGGTGGCGCGGCTGCAGGAACGCGGCGGCCGGATCCTCTACGGCGCGCGGGTCGAGCGGGTGCTCACCGCCCGAGGCCGGGCGATGGGCGTACGCACCGAGGGCGGCACCCTGTGGCGGGCCAGGCGGGCCGTGCTCGCCGACGTACCGGCGCCGGCGCTCTATCTCGACCTGGTCGGCGCCGCCGCGCTGCCGTCACGGCTCGTGGAGGACCTGGCGCACTTCCGGTGGGACGGCTCGACGTTGAAGGTGGACTGGGCGCTGTCCGCGCCGGTGCCCTGGACGAACCGGGAGGTGGCCGGCGCCGGCACCGTGCACCTCGGCGCGGATCTCGACGGACTCAACCGCTACGCCGGTGACCTGGCCCGCGGCGAGCTGCCCCGCGACCCGTTCCTGCTGGTCGGGCAGATGTCGGTGGCCGATCCGAGCCACTCGCCGCCGGGCACCGAGTCGCTCTGGTCGTACACCCACCTGCCGTTCCGGGTGAACTGGCGGTCCGAGGACGTCGCCGCGCACGTGCAGCGGATGGAGGACGTGCTGGAGGCGGCGGCCCCGGGCTTCCGGCAGCTCATCGTCGGCCGGCACGTGGCCGGGCCGGCCGACCTGGAGAAGGGCAACCCGAGTCTGGTCGGCGGCGCGCTCGGCGGTGGCACCGCCGCCGCGTACCAGCAGCTGTTCCTGCGTCCGATCCCCAGCCTTGGCCGGGCGGACACCCCGGTGGACCGGCTCTTCCTGGCCAGTGCGTCGGCTCATCCCGGCGGCGGGGTGCACGGCGCGCCCGGCGCGAACGCCGCCCGCGCGGCGCTGGCCCGCGACCGCGCGCTCACCGGCCGCGCCTACGCCGCCGCTATCGCCACCGCCCACCGGGCCGTCTATCCGGACTGAGGACGCCAGTGAATCCCGACCGCCTCCGGGCAGGCGGACGCGGGGTCAGCCGGTGATGTTGCGGTGCTTACTGCGCAGGCGGAACGGCATCAGCGCGCTCTCCACCTTGGTCGCGGTCGTCATCTTCGACTCCCCGTCGCGCCGCTCCTCGAAGCGGATCGGCACCTCCAGGATGGTGTGCCCCAGCTTGGTGGCCAGGTAGTGCATCTCCACCTGGAAGCTGTAACCGTTGGACTGCACCCGCTCCAGGCCGATGTCCCGCAGCGCTTCGGCCTGCCAGATCTTGAAGCCGGCGGTGAGATCCCGGATCCGCACCCGCAGCAGCGTGTGCACGTAGAGGTTGGCCCAGCCGCTGAGCGCCCGGCGGTACAGCGGCCAGTTCTCGTCCAACTCGCCACCGGGCACGTAACGGGAGCCGATCACCACGCCAGCCTGTGTGGAGAGCAGCGCGCCCAGCATCCCCGGCAGAGCCTCCGGTGGGTGGGACAGGTCGGCGTCCATCTGCGCCACGTACTCGGCACCACCGTCGAGCGCCCGCCCGATCCCGTCCACGTACGCCCGGCCGAGGCCCTCCTTGCCGGCCCGGTGCACCACCTCGACCCGGTCCGGGTGCTCGATGGCCAACTTGTCGGCTACCTCACCGGTGCCGTCGGGCGAGTTGTCGTCGGCGACGAGGATACGTAGCCCCGGCAGTGGCAGCGCGAGGAGCCGCTCAACCAACGCCGGCAGGTTGCCTGCCTCGTTGTAGGTGGGCACCACGACGGTCAGGCGCACGTCCCGCCACGGTGACGGCAGCTGCACGGGCTCGATCATGTCGGACATCCTCGGTCTGCGGACAGGGGCTACCTGAGAGGGTAGCCAGTCACCACCTTTGAGTCGAAAAGGCTCCCCTCTCTCAGCGCCGGCCGCGCGCCAGAGCGGTGAGGGCCAGCGCCGCGCCGGCGAGCGCCGCGCCGGACAGCGCCTGCTTGTGGGTGCCGACCCAGAGCGCCGCCGAGCGGTTACGCGCGCGGTCGCCGAACACCCCGTTCGCGCCCCGATCCCGGTCGTCGTCGCCGGGGTGGTCGAGATTGTCCCGCCAGGCGGCCGGATCGATCTCCTCGCCGGTCTGCTGACTGTCGTACCCGTTCCGGGCCAGCAGGCGGTCGAGCACGCCGGGGATCAGGATGTCGCCCAGCCGGGCCCGCCAGGTCGGACCGCCGACGTTGAGCTCCCGGGTGCCCCGGTCGGCGGCCCAGAGGATCGCCCGGGCGGCCAACTCCGGTGTGAAGATCGGCGGCACCGGCTGCGGATGCCGGGGCAGCCGGGTGCGGACCCAGGAGAACTGCGGCGTGTTCACCGCCGGCAGCTGCACCATCGACAGCTTCACCCCCGGGCAGTCGTGCAGCAACTCGGCCCGGAGCGAGTCGTTGAACCCCTGAACGGCGTGCTTGCTCGCGCAGTACGCCGACTGCAGCGGGATACCCCGGTAGGCCAGCGCCGAGCCGACCTGCACGATCGCGCCCCGGCCGTGTGCCCGCATGTGCCGCAGCGCCGCCAGGGTGCCGTGCACCGTGCCCAGGTAGGTGACCTCGGTGACCCGGCGGAACTCCCGCGCCGGGATCTCCCAGGCCGGCGCGAACACCGACACCATGGCGTTGTTGACCCACACGTCGATGACGCCCCACCGATGCACCACGTCGTCGGCGGCCTGCTGCACCGCGCCCGCGTCCGCCACGTCGACCCGGTACACACGGACGTCGGCGGCGCCGCGCAGCCGGCAGTCCCGCTCGGCGGCGGCCAACCCCGCCTCGCCCCGGGCCAGGAGCGCCAGCCGGGCGCCCCGTGCCGCGTACGCGTGGGCCACCGCCCGGCCCACGCCGGCGCTCGCTCCGGTCACCACCACGGTCTGCGTCACTGTGCGGCCCGCTTCCGGATCGCGATGTCGGACAGCCGCCGGAGCGTCTCCCGGTTGCGCAGGTGCAGCACCCTGTCGTTGACCTTGTTGCGTACCCAGCGCAGCGGGCCGGCGGCGAAGTCCTCGCCGAGACGGACCCGGGTGGCGCCCGCACCGACGGGTTCCAGGCTGAACGTCACGATCGCCTCGCCGGCCGGCCACAGGCCGGCCCGCAGCACGAGCCGGTGCGGCGGATCGCAGGTCAGCACGGTCGAGGCGTCCTGCAACGAGAACGGCCACGGGCCGGCCCGGTGGTGCAGTTGGCTGCCCACCCGGGGCCAGGCGTCGTCCACGTTGCGCACGTGTGCCGTGCCGACCACCCAGTCGCTGTACGTCCATCCATCGGCCAGCACCTCGAACACCTGCTCAGGAGGAGCTTCGATCACTTTCTCCACAATCGCCACCCGGGTCCCATACCCCCACCACGGCGGCGGCTAACAAGCCGTCGGGTTAGCTTCTCCGGGGCGGCGGGTACAGCCGACGAGTAGGTCGTCGGCTCGCCGACGGCGCTGGCACCCCCCGCGCCGACGCCTCGGCGGCCACGTTTACTCCTCGGGGCGCAGGGAACCCGCCGCCTGTGCGACAGGACCAGGAGGATCCGGATCAGCGCAGGTCAGCCCGGGTGTACGCCGGTGCTGGCCGGGCCGCCGGTTCCGGGCTCGTCGCGGCCCCCCGCCCCGTCCTGTACGACGCGGTGCTGCTCGATCGGGACGGCACCCTGATCGAGGACGTGCCGTACAACGGTGATCCGGAGAAGGTGCGGCCGGTGCCGGGCGCGCGGGTGGCGCTGGACCGGTTGCGGGCGGCCGGGCTGCGGCTGGCGGTGGTGACGAACCAGTCGGGTCTGGCCCGGGGGTACTTCACCGGCGAGCAGATGCGGGCGGTGCAGGCCCGGGTCGAGGAGTTGCTCGGTCGTTTCGACGCGTGGTTGGTGTGTCCGCACGACGACGCCGACGGTTGTGGCTGTCGCAAACCGGCACCGGGGTTGGTGCACGCCGCGGCCCGGGAGCTGGGCACGAGTGCGTCCCGGTGCGTCCTGGTGGGTGACATCGGCCGGGACGTCGCCGCCGCCCTGGCCGCGGGTGCGGCGGGGGTGCTGGTGCCCACGCCGGTGACCCGACCCGAGGAGATCGCCGCCGCCGGGTGGGTGGCCGACGATCTGCCGGCGGCGGTGCGGGAGATCCTGCGCCGGCAGCAGGCGGTGCTGCCGGGTCGGGTGACCGACCCGGTGGGTACGGCGTTGGTGGTGCGGTCGGACTCGGCGGGCGACGTCCTGGTCACCGGGCCGGCGATCCGCGCCGTCGCGGCCGGGGCGCGTCGGGTGGTGCTGCTGTGCGGGCCGAGGGGACGCGCCGCCGCGGACCTGCTGCCCGGGGTCGACGAGGTCGTCGAGCACCCGTTGCCGTGGATCGACCCGGATCCCGCGCCGGTCGACCCGGACGTCCTGCGGACCCTGACCGCGCGTCTCGCCGCGGTTGGCGCCGACGAGGCGGTCGTGTTCACGTCGTTTCACCAGTCGGCGCTGCCGTTGGCCCTGCTGCTGCGGATGGCGGGCGTCGGCCGGATCGCCGCGATCAGCGACGACTATCCGGGTTCCCTGGTGGACATCCGTCACCGGGTACCGGTCGGTGTGCCCGAGTCCGAGCGCGCCCTGTCCCTCGCGGCGGCCGCCGGCCACCGGTTGTCCCCGGACGACGAACCCGTGCTCCGGCTCCGGCCGGACGCCGTGGTGCCCCGCCCGGCCGCCCTCGGCGACCCCGGCTACGTGGTGCTGCACCCCGGCTCGGCCGCGTCGAGTCGGGCCTGCCCACCCGCGCTGGCGGCCCGGATCGCCGAGGCGCTGACCGCCGCCGGGCACCGCGTACTGGTCACCGGCAGTCGCGACGAGCGCGAGGTCACCGCCCGGGTCGCGGCCGCCGGCGGCACCGACCTCGGTGGCCGGACCGACATGGCCGGGCTGGCCGGCATCGTCGCCGACGCCGCCGCGGTGGTGGTCGGCAACACCGGGCCCGCCCATCTGGCCGCCGCGGCCGGGGTGCCGGTGGTGAGTCTCTTCGCGCCGACCGTCCCGTTCGGACAATGGGGGCCGTACCGGGTGCCCACCGTCCGGCTCGGCGACGCCGGCGCGCTCTGCCGGGACACCCGGGCGGCCACCTGCCCGGTCCCCGGGCATCCCTGCCTCGGCGGCGTCGACCCGGCCGAGGTGGTCGAGGCGCTGCGGGTGCTGGCCGTCTCCGGTGGTGGCGGACGATGAACGTCCTGCTCTGGCACGTGCACGGCTCCTGGACCACGTCGTTCGTGCACGGCGACCACCGCTACCTCATTCCCACCACACCCGACCGCGGCGCCTACGGCCTCGGCCGCGCCCGCACCTACCCGTGGCCCGACACCGCCGTCGAGGTCACCCCCGACGACCTGCCCGCCACGGACGTCGACCTGGTGATCCTGCAACGCCCCGAAGAACTCGACCTCGCCCAGGAATGGTTGGGCCGCCGCCCCGGTCACGACGTCCCCGCCATCTACGTCGAACACAACACCCCCAAGGGCGACGTGCCCCACACCCGCCACCCGATGGCCGACCGCGACGACCTCCTCGTCGCCCACGTCAGCGGTTTCAACCAGATCTTCTGGGACACCGGCACCACGCCCACCACCGTCGTCGACCACGGCATCGTCGCTCCCAGCGCGTCCTACACCGGGGAGCTCGACCGGCTCGCCGTCGTCATCAACGAACCCATCCGACGGGGCCGCGTCACCGGCACCGACCTGCTGCCGCAGTTCGCCGAGATCGCCCCACTGGACGTCTACGGCATGGGTGTCACCGGCCTCGCCGAGCACCTCGGCGTCCCTTCCGACCGGATCATCAGCCACGACGACGTACCCCAGGACCGGATGCACGGCGAACTGGCCCAACGACGCGCCTACCTGCACCTGTGCCGTTGGACCTCTCTCGGGCTCAGCCTCATCGAGGCGATGTCCATCGGCATGCCCGTCATCGCCCTCGCCACCACCGAAGCCGTGACGGCCGTACCGCCGGACGCCGGGGCGCTCGCCACCCGGACGGACACCCTGCTCGACGCCGCCCGCCGGTTCCTCGCGGACCCGGCGGCCGCGCGCCAGGCCGGCGCGGCGGCGCAGGCTGCCGCGCGGGAGAAGTACGGCCTCGACCGTTTCCTCGCTGACTGGGACCGGCTGCTGGAGGAGGAAGTATGCGGATCGCGATGATCTCGGAGCACGCCAGCCCGCTCGCCATCCTCGGAGGGGAGGACGCCGGCGGCCAGAACACGCACGTCGCGGAGCTGTCCGCCGCGCTCGCCGCCGCCGGGCACGAGGTGCGGGTCTACACCCGTCGTGACGCGCTCGACCTGCCGGTCAGCGTCCGCAGCCCGGACGGGTACGACGTGGTGCACGTGCCGGCCGGTCCGGCCGAGCCGGTGGCCAAGGACGCGCTGCTGCCGCACATGCGGGAGTTCAGCCGCTGGCTGATCGAACGGTGGCGGGGCGGGGACTGGGTGCCCGAGGTCGTCCACGCGCACTTCTGGATGAGCGGTCTGGCCGCCCTGACCGCTGGCCGTGAGACCGGGGTGCCGGTGGTGCAGACGTTCCACGCGTTGGGCACCGTGAAGCGCCGCTATCAGGGAGTGCAGGACACCAGCCCGGCCCGGCGGGTGTCCTACGAGCGCGAGTTGGGTCGCTCGGTGGACCGGGTGGTCGCGCAGTGCCGCGACGAGGTCGGCGAGCTGGTCCGGATGGGGGTTCCCCGATCCCGGATGACCGTCGTGCCCTCCGGGGTCAACCTCGCCTCGTTCTCGCCGCTCGGGCCGGCGGCGGACCGTGCGCCGGGTCGGGCCCGGATCCTGACCGTGGGCCGGCTGGTCGAACGCAAGGGCTTCCAGACGGTGGTCCGCGCGATGGAGCTGGTCCCGGACGCCGAGTGCGTGGTGGTCGGCGGCCCACCCGAGGGGCTGCTGGAGACCGACCCGTACGCCCGGCGGCTGCGGGCCCTCGCCGAGTCGTGCGGGGTGGCCGACCGGGTACGGCTGGTCGGCGCGGTGCCCCGGGAGGAGATGGCCCGCTGGTACCGCTCGGCGGACCTGCTGGTGGCCGCCCCCTGGTACGAACCGTTCGGGTTGACGCCGCTGGAGGCGATGGCCTGTGGAGTGCCGGTCGTCGGCACCGCCGTGGGCGGGATCCGCGACACCGTGGTCGACGGGACGACCGGGCTTCTCGTGCCGGCCCGGGACCCGCGCGCGCTGGCCGCCGCGATCGGGCGGCTGCTCGACGACCGGATACTCCGCTTCGGGTACGCCGCGGCGGCGCGTGAGCGGGTCCGGTCGCGGTACTCGTGGACGGTCGCCGCCGAGCAGCTGGCGGAGGTCTACGGCGAGGTGGCCGCGGTGCGCCGGCCGAGCCGGGTGGTGGCCTGATGCCGGCGGGCACCCTGCTCGACACCCACCTGAGCAATCTCGCCGCGGCGCTGGCGCCCTACCGGGCGTGCGAGCCACAGCTGGCGCGCTGGGGTGCGCGGCTCGCGCACCGGCTGGCCGCCGGCGGGCGGCTGCTGGTCGCCGGTAACGGGGGCAGCGCCGCCGAGGCCCAGCACCTCACCGCCGAACTCGTCGGCAAACTCCACGACGACCGCCAACCGCTGTCCGCCATCGCCCTGCACGCCGAAACGAGTGCCCTCACCGCGATCGCCAACGACTTCGGCTACGCCGACGTCTACGCCCGCCAGGTCCGCGCCCACGGCCGACCCGGCGACATCCTCCTGCTTCTGAGCACCAGCGGCACCAGCGGCAACCTCCTCACCGCCGCCCACACCGCCCACGACGCCGGCCTCACCACTTGGGCCCTCACCGGGCCCACGCCCAATCCCCTCGCCGACACCTGCCACGACACGCTCGCCGTCGCATCCCCCGACACCCAGGTCGTCCAGGAACTGCACCTCGTCACCAGCCACCTGCTCTGCGAGTACCTCGAACAGGAACTGCCCGCCGCGCTGGCCGCGGCCGGTCAGGCCGCTCCGGCTGGTCGGCCCACGCCGGTGCGTACCGGGGTCGAGGTGGTGCTCGACGGCACGGCTGGGCAACAGGTCGACGCACGAGGATGAGGAGGAGAGCGTGAGGGGACCCGTGGTGGTGGTCGGGGACACCCTGCTGGACCGGGACGTGGAAGGGGTGGTGAACCGCCTCTGCCCGGACTCCCCGGTGCCGGTGCTCGACGAGACCGCAGCCGTCGACCGGCCCGGAGGCGCCGGCCTGGCGGCGGTCTTCGCGGCCGCGCAGGGCGCCGAGGTGGTGTTGGTGACCGCGCTCGCCGACGACGCCGGCGGTGCCCGGTTGAGCGCGCTGCTCGCGGCCGCCGGGGTGCAGGTGTACCCGCTGGCCCTGTCCGGCGCGACGCCGGAGAAGATCCGGCTGCGGGCGCGGGGGCGGGTGCTGCTGCGCCACGACCGCGGCGGCGTGTCGGGCGAACCGGGTCAGCCCTCCGACGAGGTGTTGCGGGTGATCGGTGCGGCGTCGGCGGTGCTGGTCAGCGACTACGGGCGGGGGGTGGCCCGGCAACCCGCGCTGCGTGCCGCGCTGGCCGCCACCCGCGCGCCGGTGGTGTGGGACCCGCACCCGCGCGGACCGGCCGCGGTGCCCGGCGTGCACCTGGCCACCCCGAACGAGTCGGAGGTACGTGAGTTGGTCCCCGTGCCGCCCGGGACGTCCCGGTTGGCGAGCGCCTCCCAGGGCGCGCAGGGGCTGCGCCGACGCTGGCGGGCCGGCGCGGTCGCGGTGACCCTGGGCGGGGACGGCGCGCTGCTCTGCCACGCCGGGTCGACGCCGCTCGTGGTGCCCACCCCGGGCAGCGCCGAGGGGGACACCTGCGGGGCAGGCGACCGGTTCGCGGCCGCCGCCAGTCTCGCGCTGGCGAGCGGCGCGCTGGTGTCCGAGGCCGTGCAGGTGGCGGTGGCGGAGGCGTCCGCGTACGTGGCCGGTGGCGGAGTGGCTGCGGCGCTGCCACCGCCGGTGCGGCCGGTGACCGCCGGTGTGATTGGCCCGGGTGGTGAGCGGGTGGGCGTCGCGGCGGTCGCCACGCTGCTGGCCGAAGTGCGGGCCGCCGGCGGCACGGTGGTCGCCACCGGTGGCTGTTTCGACCTGCTGCACGCCGGGCACGTCGCCACCCTGCAGGCCGCCCGGCAGCTCGGTGACTGCCTGATCGTGTGCGTCAACTCCGACGCCAGCGTGGCCGGGTTGAAGGGGCCGGACCGGCCGGTGATGTCCGAGGGGGACCGCAGCAGGCTGCTGGCCGCGCTCAGCTGCGTGGACGCGGTCATGATCTTCGATGAGCCGACCCCGGACGCGGCGCTGTCCTGGCTGCGCCCGGACATCTGGGTCAAGGGCGGGGACTACGCCACCGGCGGTTCGGACGCCGCGACGCTGCCCGAGGCGGAGGTCCTGCGCCGCTGGGGAGGGCACACGGTGGTGGTGCCCTACCTGGACGGGCGCTCCACCACCGACATGATCGCCCGTTCCGGGCACGCCACCGGCGCCTGCTGCGCCGCCAGCCAACCGCCGGAGCCGGTGCGCCTGTCCGCGCCGTCGACGGCCACGCCCGGTCGGGAGCGGACGCGATGAGCGCCAACTCGCCCGGCGCGGGGCCCACCGTGCTGGTCAGCGGCGGCTCCAGTGGGCTCGGCGCGGCGGTGGTCGCCGCGGTGGCCGCCTCCGGTGGCCGCCCACTCGTGCTGGACCGGCAGCCGCCGGTCGACGGGGTGTCCTGGACCGAGTGCGACCTGGCCGACACCCGAGCCGCCGAGGTGGCCACTCGGCACCTCGCCGAGCAGGCCGGCGGCGTGGACGCGGTGGTCACCGCCGCCGGTATGGACGTGCCCGGCCGGCTCGCCGACGTGCCCGGCGAGACCTGGGACCGCATCATCGCCGTCGACCTGCTGGCCACCGTGGCGGTGATCCGCGCCGCTCTGCCGTTCCTGGAGACCTCCCGGGGTCGCATCGTCACGGTCGCCTCCACGCTGGGGGTGAAGGCGGTCAGCGACGCCACCGCGTACTGCGCGGCGAAGTTCGGTGTCGTCGGCTTCACCCGCGCTCTGGCCGCCGAACTCGCCGGCCGGGTCGGCGTCACCCTGCTCATCCCCGGCGGTATGCGCACGGCGTTCTTCGACGAACGCGACCCGCAGTACAAACCCGGGCCGGACGCGATCCTCAACGACCCCGGCGACACCGCCGCCGCGATCATGTTCGCGCTCGCCCAGCCGCCCGGCTGCGCGGTCCGCGAGATGGTGGTCTGCGCCGAACAGGAGAGCTCGTACCCGTGATCCTCGTCCTGCGCGCCCTCGGCGTCGGCGACCTGGTCACGGCGGTGCCCGCGCTGCGGGCACTGCGGGCCGCGTACCCCGGACGGGAGCTGGTGCTCGCCGCACCCGCCTGGCTGGCACCGCTGGTCGACCTGGTCGGTGGTGTCGACCGCCTGGTGGACACCGCAGGGCTCGACGGGCCGGTCGGGCCCGGCCCGGCTCCGCAGGTCGCGGTCAACCTGCACGGGCGCGGCCCGCAGTCGCACCGGCTGCTCGCCGCCGCCCGGCCTGGACGGCTGCTGGCCTTCGCCAACCGCGACGCCGGCTGGACCGACGGCCCGCGGTGGGCCGCCGACGAGCACGAGGTGGACCGGTGGTGCCGGCTGCTGTCCTGGTACGACATCCCGGCCGATCGGGGGGACCTCGCGCTGCGTCGGCCCGCTCCGGCCGGGCTGCCCAGCGGGGCCACCGTACTGCATCCGGGCAGCACGGTCCCCGCCAAGCGCTGGCCCGCCGAGCGGTTCGCCGCGCTGGCCCGGGCGCTCACCGACCGGGGTCACCGGGTGCTGCTCACCGGTTCGGCCGACGAGCGGGCGCTGGCCGCCCGGGTGGCCGGCGCGGCGGGCCTGCCACCTGCCGCCGTGCTGGCCGGCCGCACCGATCTGGGCGCGCTCGCCGCCCTGATCGCCGAGGCTCGGCTGGTGGTCAGCGGGGACACCGGCGTGGCTCACCTGGCCACCGGCTACGGCACCGCCTCGGTGGTGCTCTTCGGGCCGGTGCCGCCGGCTCTCTGGGGGCCGCCGCCAGATCGTCCCCGGCACCGGGTGCTCTGGGCCGGGGAGAAGGATTGGCCCAGGTGGGACGGGGTAGGAAGCCATCCGACGTTGGCTGCCCTGCGCCTGGACGAGGTGTTGGCCGCCGTGGCTGAGGTGGAACGGGTGGTGCGGGTCTCCGGTGCGGTTGCGGCGTAGTGATCCGGGTCGGTCGGGATACGGCCGTCGCCGGCGTGGCAAGGGCTGGCTCTTTCTCGATCCGACCGGCACGCCGGTCAGGGACCCGGACGTCCTCGCCCGGTTGCGCGAGTTGGTCATCCCGCCGGCCTGGCAGGACGTCTGGATCTCGCCGTACCCGAACGGGCACATCCAGGCGATCGGCGTCGACGCGGCCGGGCGCAGGCAGTACATCTACCACCCGCTGTGGCGGGAGAAGCAGGACGAGGCGAAGTTCGACCACATGCTGGAGGTGGCCCGGCGGCTGCCGGCGCTGCGGGAGCGGGTGGGGCGCGACCTGGACGGCCGGGGGCTGGGCCGGGACCGGGTGCTGGCCACGGTGGCCCGCCTGCTGGACATGGGCATGTTCCGGGTCGGCAGCGACCAGTACGCGGCCGGCGACGAGCCGACGTTCGGGGTGTCCACGCTGCGCCCGCAGCACGCCCGCACCCGCGGCGGCTGCGTGATCTTCGAGTTCCCCGCGAAGGGCGGCATCGAGCAGGTGCGCCGGATCGAGGACCCGGAGCTGTGTCAGGTGCTGACCAACCTGCGTCGTCGGCGACGCGGCGCGGACCGGCTGTTCGGCTACTGGGACGGCCGGGAGTGGCGTGACGTGCACAGCGACGAGGTCAACGGATACCTGCGCGACGCCAGCGGGGGGGACATGACGGCCAAGGACTTCCGCACCTGGCACGCCACCGTCCTGGCCGCCACCGAACTGTCCACCGCCGGCCCGGCACGTTCCATGACGGCGCGGCGCAAGGCGGTGGTCGCGGTGATGCGCGAGGTTGCCGACCTGTTGGGCAACACTCCCACGGTGGCCAGGACATCGTACGTGGATCCGCGGGTGGTCGACCTCTACCACGACGGGGTGGTGGCGCCGGTGGATCCGCGGGCGCCACGCGAGGAGGCCGAGCGGGTGGTGTTGGAGCTGCTGGAGAAGGCCTGACCGGCCCCGCCGACGATCCTGGGGGGAGAGCGACGGGACCGGGGTCTCGGCGTGACGCCGGGTCGTCGCCGGCCGGCCGGCACCGGGCGGCCGCCCGCCGCGGTCTGGCGGCGGGCGCCTCGCCACGGCCCCCGTTGGCGGACGACCGTGACCCGCTGAGCGAGCCACGGATCAACCGCGTTGGTGGTCAGTCTGCCGCCGATGAGTTGACCATGGATGCCGGGCGGTTGACTATCCGCGCCGGACCGGAGTGGGCCTCGCGGTACGCCTGTGGGCTCAGTCCGTGCGCGGCCCGGAACGCCCGACTGAAGTGCGCCTTGTCGGCGAACCCCCAGCGCGCGGCGATGGTCTGGACCCGCTGGCCGTGCAGCGACGGGTCGGTGAGGTCGCGCCGGCACCGCGCCAGCCGCAGGTCCCGGATGTACGTCGCGACGCTGGACTCCTCGGCCTCGAACAGCCGGTGCAGCGAGCGCAGCGAGATGTGGTGGGCGTCCGCGACGACCTGCGGGGTGAGCGTCACGGTGCCGAGGTGGCGGTGGACGTAGGCCTGCACCTGGCTGAGCAGTGCCCGGCGGCGTACCTCGGTCGGCACCGCGTCCTCGGCGACCAGGTGCCGTCCGAGCATGGTGGTGGCCAGGTCCAGAGCCATCGCGCCGAGCCGGTTGGCGTCGGCGGCGTGGTACTGCTCGGGATGTCCGGTCACCTGTAGCAGGAACTGTGCCAGCAGCGCGCCGATCCCCTCGCTGCCGGACATCCGGCCGCCGTAGAGCGCGGCCATCCGCTGCGGTGGCAGCGGCAGCGCGGCGTGCGGGATCAGTGTGATGATCGAGGTGGCCTGGTCACGCTCCGGCTCGGTCGCATGGTGGCAGACGTCGTGCGGGCGGGAGGCGTCGTAGAAGGTGAACTCGCCGGCCAGGATCTCGCTGTGCCGACCGTCCTGACTGGAGGTTCCGACACCGCCGGTGGTCAGGGCGAGCACGTACAGCTCCGGGTCCGACTGGCGGACCAGCTTGCGGGTCCGCGTGGCATCCAGGGACGGGTACTGGTATTCGACCAACTGGATCGGGCCGAGGTCGACGAAGTCGGCCCGGGCGGCGAAGTCGTCCTCGTGCGCGGACTGGATCCGTAGCGGCGCCGAGGTGCGCGCCACCAGGTCGAGCCACATTCCGAACCGCTCAGCCGGCGGCAGAACGGTCGTGTCGACGGTGTCCCGGTGCAGCATGGCGCCCCCTCAGGCCGCTCGTCGACGCATCAGGGCCTCGACGCCGTCGAGGATCCGGTCGAGGCCGAAGGTGAACTCGTCGTCCGGGTCGTCGTCCTGGTTGAGGACGCCGGAGGTCAGCACCCGGTGCAGCGACGGGAAGCGGGACTCGTCGAGAAGGCGGCCCAGCATTCGGCTGTACGTGGGCATCATCTCGCCCGGCTCGACGCCGGCGGCCCGGCTGCCCTCGGTGATCTGCGCGGTGAGCGTGGCCTCGTTGCGGACGTACCCGCTGAGCAGCAGGAGTGTGGACATCTTCTCGCCCTCGGCCAGTGCCGTGCCGTCGAGGCAGCGCAGCCCGTCCTCCATCCAGTCGAGCTGCCAGGGGGTGATCGGCGGGCCGGTGATCGGCACGTGCAGCAGCCAGGGTCGCTGGCGCAGCACGTCGTGTTCGGCCCAGGCCCAGCGGGTCAGGCCGGCGCGCCAGCCGGGCTCGGGCGCGACCGGGCCGGGTGACGGACCGAACCCGGCGTCGACCATGAGCATCACCAGCTCGTCCTTGGAGCCGACGTACCGGTAGAGGGCCATCGTGGCGGCGCCCAGCTCCTTGGCCACCCGGCTCATCGAGACGGCCGCGAACCCGTCGGCGTCGGCCACCCGTACGGCGGCGTCCACGATGCCGCCCACGGTCAGCCCCGGCCGGGGGCCCTTGGGTGGCCGCTCGCGCAGCCCCCAGGCTCTCTCGATGGCCGGCGGGATCGCCGGGCCGCTGTCGTCTGTCCTCGCCGCCACATTTCCTCCTTGCCCTGCCATCCTAGTTCTGCGTATGGTCTACGCATAAGAGCGTACGGCATACGCAGAAGGAGTTCTCCCATGACAGCGACGACCGAACCGGCAGCACGCGCGGGCCGACGGGAGTGGATCGGGTTCGCGGTGCTGATGTTGCCGCTGCTCCTGGTCTCGATGGACGTGTCGGTGCTCTACTTCGCCGTCCCGTTCATCAGCGAGGAGTTGCGGCCCACCGGCACCCAGCAACTCTGGATCTTCGACATCTACGGATTCGTCCTGGCCGGGCTGCTGATCACGATGGGCGCTCTGGGCGACCGGATCGGCCGCCGTCGGCTGCTGCTGTTCGGCGCCACCGCGTTCGGGGCGGCGTCCCTGCTGGCCGCGTACGCCGACAGCGCCACGACCCTGATCGCCGCACGCGCCGTCCTCGGCATCGGCGGGGCCACCCTGATGCCCTCCACGCTCGCCCTGGTGCGCAACATGTTCCACGACGCCAAGCAGCGCGGCACCGCGATCGGCATCTGGACCGCCACGCTCACCGGCGGCATCGCGATCGGCCCGGTGCTCAGCGGCATCCTGCTGGAGCACTTCTGGTGGGGCTCGATCTTCCTGATCAACATTCCGGCGATGCTGATGCTGCTCCTGCTCGCCCCGGTCCTCGTGCCCGAGTTCCGCAACCCGGTGGCCGGACGGTTCGACCTGGTCAGCGCCGTGTTGTCGCTCGGCGCACTGCTGCCGGTCATCTACGGCATCAAGGAGACGGCCCGCGACGGCGTCGACGCGGTACGGGTACTGGCCATCGTCGCCGGCCTGCTGGTCGGCGCGCTGTTCCTGCACCGGCAGCGGAGCAGGGCGTACCCGATGATCGACCTGGCGCTGTTCCGCCGTCGCGGCTTCGCCGGCTCGCTCGCGGTCAACCTGCTGGCGATGTTCGCCCTGGTCGGCTTCGCCATCTTCACCACCCAGCACCTCCAGCTGGTGCTCGGCCTGAGCCCGCTGCGGGCGGCACTGTGGAGTCTGGTGCCGTCGCTGGCGGTGGGCGGGATCGCCCCGGCCGCCGCCGCGCTCGCCCAGCGCGTCGAGCGGGCGTACCTGATCGGGACGGGTTTCGGGATCGCCGTGGTCGGCTTCGCGGTGCTGACCCGGGTCACGCCGGAGTCGTCGCTCTGGCCGCTCCTGGTCGGCGCCAGCATCTACGCGGCCGGTCTGGTCATGGTGATGTCGCTGGTCACCGAGTTGGTGCTCGGCGCGGCGCCGCCGGAGCAGGCGGGTGTCGCCTCGGCGCTGACCGAATCCAGCAGTGAGCTGGGCGGCGCGCTGGGAATGGCGATCCTGGGCAGCGTGGGTGCGGCGGTCTACCGGCGTGAGGTTTCCGACGGACTCCCCGCCGGACTGCCGGGGGACGCCCAGGACGCGGCGCGGGAGACGTTGGGCGGCGCGCTGGCGGTGGCCGAGAAACTTCCCGCCGACCTGGGCGAGGCGGTGCTGCACGCCGCCCGACTGGCGTTCACCGACGGGCTGCACCTCGCCGCGATCGCCGCCATGGTGGCGATGCTGCTGGGCGCGGTGACCGCGCTGATCGCGCTACGCGGCATCCGGCCGGGCGACCCGGCCTCGGTGGCCGCCGATCCCGCTCCGGCCGAGGCGGCGTCGGTCGTCGCCACATCCTGAGGTGGTGGGTTTCCTGGAAGTCGGGGTGTCCCGGGCACGCGAATGCCCCGACTTCCAGGAGACCAGGTCGATCAGGCGCGGTCTCAGTCGTTGAGAACGTGCGCGAGCCGGTCGCGGAATCGCCGCTCGGAGTCGCTGACCGCTTCGCCGCCGAGGCCGAGCAGCCCGCCGCTGGAAGCGGCGCCCACCACCTGCTCCGCGATCGTGACCAACCAGTGCTTGTAGGCGCCGGCCGCACCCTCGTCGACCCGCGCGGCCAACAGCGCGGCGGCCTCGCTGGCCCGCAGCAGCACGTCGTCGATCATCGCCTGCGGGTCGGCGGGCGAGATGACCGGCAGCTCGTCGCCATCCTCCGGGTCGCCGATCCGGTTCACGATCTCGTCGGCGACCGCGGCGACCAGCGGGCTGGCCGACTCCCGGCCGGCCGCGATGGTCTCCATCCCGGCCGCGTTCTCCGCCATGGTCCGGCGGGTGCTGTCGGACTCGGCGGCGCTCGCCGCGGTCAGCACCGACTGCGGTAGGCCGACCAGCAGCCCCCACTCCCCGTCGGAGAAACCGAAACCGGTGTACGCCGGTTGCTCGATCACGGCAATGCCCCTTCCGCCCTGCTCTGCGTGGTCAATCGTGGTCAATCGGTGGCCCGGTGCCCGGGTCAGGCTAGTCCAGGGTCAACAGGCCCTGTTCGGACACCACGCGCACCGACAGCGTCTTGTACCCGACCTCGTCGAAGAGAACCGTCATCTTGTCCTCCTCGTACCCGAGCACCATTCCGGGCCCCCACTCCGGGTGGCGCACCCGGCTGTGCACGGCGAACGGCCCGACCGCACCGGCGTCGGCGACGCTGGTGCCGGCGTGGCAGTTGTCGCAGTGCGCGCACACCTGGGTCATCTGCTCGCCGAAGTACGCCAGCAGGGTCTGCCCCCGGCAGGCGTTGGTCTCGGCGAAGGCCCGCATCATGTCGGTGCGGGACCGGGTGACCGTCTGCTGCCGCTCGGCCTCGGCCAGCGCCGCCGCGGCGGCGTCGGTCGGGTTGGGGGAGTAGCGGGGGGCGCCGATGCGCTGCCGGGCGCGCGGCTCGGCCGCCCCGATGTGCTCCAGCAGGGAGAGGTACTGGCCCAGCTTGCGCGGCCCGAGGCCGGTGGCCTCGCGCAGCTCGGTCTTGGTGGCCGGCTTGCGGCGCAGCAGCGCGGCCAGGTCGCGCAGCTCGGTCTCGTCGGGCAGGCCACCGCTGAAGAACCGTTGCAGACCCACGTCCTCGGCCTGCCAGAGCAGCAGCACCCGGGCCGGTTGCCCGTCGCGCCCGGCCCGGCCGATCTCCTGGAAGTAGCTGTCCGGCGAGTCGGGCAGCGCCATGTGCACCACCCAGGCGATGTTGGGCTTGTCGATGCCCATGCCGAACGCCGAGGTGGCCACCATGATCGGCACCTGGTCGGCGAGGAACGCCTCGTGCAGCTCGGCGCGCGGGCCGGCGGCCATTCCACCGTGGTAGAACTGCGCCGGAAAACCGGCGTCGGTCAACCGTGCGGCCAGTTCCTCGGCGGCGCGGCGGGTCGGCACGTAGATGATTCCCGGCCGGTCGTCGTCGCGCAGCAACGCCACCAGGCGCCGCCACCGGTAGTCCTCGGTGGGGCAGTGCGCCACCTCGAGGAACAGGTTGGGCCGGTCCAGTCCGGAGACCACCACCTCCGGCTCGCGCAGCCGCAGGCGGGCGATGATGTCGTCGCGTACCGGCGGGGAGGCGGTGGCGGTCAGCGCGACCACCGGCGGCCTGCCGATGCCGTCGATCAGGTGCCCGAGCGCCAGGTAGTCGGGGCGGAAGTCGTGCCCCCAGGCCGAGATGCAGTGCGCCTCGTCGATCGCCACCAGGGCCGGCCTGAGCGCCGCCACCTCGGCCATCCGGTCGGGGTTGCTCAGCTGCTCCGGGGTGATGAACAGGAACTCCGCCCGGCCCTCGCGGATCTCGGTGATCGCCTGGGCCTGCTGGGTGGCCGACTCGTTCGAGCTGATCCGCACCGCCCGCAACTCCGGGCGTTGGCGCTCGTTGAGCGACGCGATCTGGTCCTGCTGCAGGGCCAGCAGCGGAGAGATCACCACGGTGGGGCCGGGGATCAGGCTGGCCGGGATCTGGTAGATGGCCGACTTGCCGGCGCCGGTGGGCAGCACCACCAGGGCGTCGCGTCGCTTCATCACCGCGCGCATGGCGGCCAGCTGGTTGGGCCGCAGCGCGGTCCAGCCGAAGAGGCTCCGCGCCGCGCGGCGCAACGTCATCGAGTGCGTGGACAGTTTCATCGAGAGCCGGGGGTACCCCCGGTGTTCCCGACCGAAACCGTCTCTCCCGACGTCGCGCCCGCGCGGCGTCGGGCTCAGCGCAGGCGGGGCATGACCTCGCGCTGGTAGAGGTCGAACAGCCCCTGGTGGTGCGGGCCGGTGTTGGCCACGTACACCTCGTCGAAGCCGGCCTTGGCGTACCTGTCGATCATTTCCAGGTGCGCGTCGGCGCTGTTGCCACAGACGAACGCCTCCTTCATCATCTCCGGTCTGACCAGCTCGGCGGCCTGCTCGAAGTGACGCGGCGAGGGCAGCACCTGGGACAGCTCGCCCGGCACCCCGGCGTTGGGCCACCGCTCGTACGCGATCCGCACGCCCTCCTCCTCGCTGTCCGCGTACGCCGCCTTGAAGCCGGCCTGACACGGCTTGTCGCCGCCGCCGTTCTCCCGGAAGCGCCGGACCAGCTCACCGTCGGGCATGGTGCTCACGTAGCCGTCGCCGATCCGGGCGGCGAGGTCGACGGCCTTCGGGCCGAAACCGGAGACGTAGACCGGCGGAGGAGTGTCGGGCAGCGTGTAGATCCGGGCATGGTCCACCGTGTAGTGCCGGCCGCGGTGGTTGACGAAGCCGCCCTTCCACAGCTTGCGCAGCACCTCGATGGACTCTTCGAGCATCTCGAGTCGGACGTCGGCCGGTGGCCAGGCGTCGCCGAAGATGTGCTCGTTGAGCGCCTCGCCGCTGCCGACACCGAGCACGAACCGCCCGCCGTGCAGTACGGCGCTGGTCGCCGCCGCCTGCGCGATCACCGCCGGGTGGATCCGCACGCTCGGGCAGGTCACCGCGGTGGTCACCGGCAACGAACAGACCTGACTGAGCGCCCCGATCATCGACCAGACGAACGCGCTCTGCCCCTGAGCGTCCACCCACGGGTGGTAGTGGTCGGAGATCCAGAGCGCTTCGAAACCGGCCTGTTCGGCGCCGCGCGCCTGCTCGAGCAGCTCGGCCGGCGTGTACTCCTCACTGGACAGAAAGTAACCGATCTTCATCGTTCCCCCTCGGCAAGCGGATCTGCTGATGGGAAGCCGGTACCCCGGCGACCGTCGGCCACACCCGACCCGCCGGAGCCCGACCGGGCGGTCGCGCCTCTCAGCGCCGGCCGAACATCGCCCGGATGGCGGCCAGGAGCAGCAGGGCGCCGACCACCAGGCCGAGCAGGCGTACGCCGGGGATGTCGGCCGGGCTCGTGGCGTCGGCCAGCAGGGGATCCATCCCTCCACACTCCCGGGGACGGTGCCGTGAGGCAACTGTAAGGTTTATTGACTATTCAATCGCTCGGTGTGACCATGGCAGCACCGCTCGCCGGTGGCGGTGCGCCGAGGGCGCGCGAGAGATGGGGTACGGGGGCCGCATGAGCGAGCGCAACCAGCCGGCCGGCGCGGGCGCGCCAGTGTCGGGGACTCACGCCGACCGTCACGGGGGGCCGGCGTGACCGCGCCCAGCGGACACCTCCCGGCGCTGGCCGCCGCCGTCCTGCAACCCGGCTTCGTCGGCACCACCCCTCCACCGTGGGTGTGCCGCTGGCTCGGCGACGGGCTCGGCTCGGTGGTGCTGTTCGCCCGCAACGTCGTGGACACCGCCCAGGTGGCGGCACTCACCGCGACACTGCGCGCCGAACGGCCGGACGTCATCGTGGCGATCGACGAGGAGGCCGGCGACGTCACCCGCATCGAGTCGGTCCGGGGCAGCTCCCGACCCGGCAACTTCGCCCTCGGCGCGGTCGACGACCCGGAGCTGACCGAGGCCGTGGCCCGGGACCTCGGCGTCGAACTGACCGCGGCCGGGGTGACCCTCAACTACGCCCCGGACGCCGACGTCAACTCCAACCCCGCGAACCCGGTGATCGGCGTACGCGCCTTCGGGGCGGACCCGGCGCTGGTCGCACGGCACACCGCCGCCTGGGTACGCGGGCTGCAGGCCGGCGGCGTGGCCGCCTGCGCCAAGCACTTCCCCGGGCACGGCGACACCCGGGTGGACTCGCACCACGACCTGCCCCGGATCACCGCCGACCGGGCCCGCCTGGACGCCTGCGAGCTGGCGCCGTTCCGGGCCGCCGTGGCCGCCGGGGTGCAGGCGGTGATGACCGGCCACCTGCTGGTGCCCGCCCTGGACCCGGAGCTGCCGGCGACGTTGAGCCACCGCATCCTGGGTGGCCTGCTCCGCGACGAGATGGGCTTCTCCGGCGTGGTGGTGACCGACGCGGTGGAGATGCGCGCGGTCGCCGACCGGTACGGCTTCGCCGGGGCGGCGGTCCGCGCGCTCGCCGCCGGGGCCGACGCGATCTGCGTGGGCGGCGAGCGGGCCGACGAGCAGGCGGCCCGGGAGCTGCGCGACGCCATCGTGGCAGCGGTCGTCTCCGGTGAGCTGCCGGAGGAGCGCCTCGCCGAGGCGGCCAAGCGGATCGGTCAGCTCGCCGCCTGGACGGTGGCGGCCCGCTCCGACACGTCGGCCGCAGCGCGTGGTGGTGCGGAGGTCGGGCTTGTCGCCGCCCGCCGCGCCGTCCGGGTCACCGTCGCGGTACCCGGCACCGCGGGCGGAAGCGTCGCGCTGCCGTTGACCCGTGCGGCGCACGTGGTCGAGTTCGAGCCGCCGCGCAACATCGCCATCGGCGCGGAGACGCCGTGGGGCATCGGCGTGCCGCTGGGCGAGCTGCTGCCCGGCACGAGCACCGTGCGATACGCCGAGAGCGACGTGCCGATCGATCCGGGCGCCGGGGCGAGCAGCCGTCCGCTGGTGCTGGTGGTCCGCGATTTGCACCGGCACGAGTGGATGCGCGCCGCGGTGCGCCGGGCGATCGCCGCCCGGCCCGACGCGGTCGTGGTCGAGCTGGGCGTGCCCGAGCTGGTCACCGGCGCGGTGCACCTGGCGACCCACGGCGCCACCCGGGCCAGCGGGCGGGCCGCCGCCGAGGTGCTGACCGGCGCCAGCTGAACCGAACGCTACGGCTGTACGGCGACCAGGTCGGCGTACTCGGGATGCTTGTCGATGAACGCGGCCATGAACCGGCACTGCGGCACCACCGTGCCGCCCCGCGCGCGTACCTGGTCCAGGGCGCCCCGGATCAGCACGCCGCCCACGCCCTTGCCCTGGAATTCCGGGTGCACCTCGGTGTGCGTGAAGACCAGCACCTCCCCCCGCGTCAGATACGCGGTGAAGCCGGCCAGCGCGTCGTCAACCAGGATCTCGAAGCGGTGCTTGGCGGGGTTGTCCTCGACCAGGGTGCTCATCGGGCCATTCTGCCCGGCAGTGCGTCCAGTTCGGCGAGCAACCGGTCCACCTCGTCGGCGGTGTTGTAGTGGTAGATGCTGGCCCGGACCGCGCCGCCGCTGTCCCGCAGCCCCATCGCCTGGAAGTACTCGTAGGCGTAGTAGTCGCCGGCAGAGAGGCAGAACCCGGCGGTCCCCAGCGCCTCCTGGGTGGCGGCCGGCGACATGCCGGCGACCCGGAAGGAGACGGTCGGGCAGCGGCGCGCGGGCGAGCCGTAGACGGTGATCGCCGGCTGCTCGGCCAGCCCGGCCAGCAGCCGGTCCAGTAGCGCCTCCTCGTGCGCCTGGGCGGCGGCCAGCCCGGCTCGCAACCGCGCGGGCCGGTCGCCGACCGCGTCCGGGTCCAGCCCGGCGAGGTGGTCCACGGCCGCGGCCACGCCGGCCAGCAGCGGGAAGCTCGGGGTGCCGTACTCGAACCGGTCGGGCACCGCGTCGGAGGACGGGATCAGCTTGGCCGGCCGCAGCTGCGCCCAGCGGGCCGGTTCGGCCACCATGGCCGCGAGGTGCGGCCCGGACCACTTGTACGCGCTGGTGACCAGCACGTCGGCGCCGAGCGAGGCCAGGTCGGTCGGGCCGTGCGGCACCGAGTGCACGCCGTCGACGCAGACCAGCGCGCCGACCGAGTGCGCGATCTTGGCGATCGCCGGCACGTCCGGCACGGTGCCGATGGCGTTGCTGCCGGCGGTCACCGCGACGAGCCGGGTGCGCTCGTTGACCAGCTCGGCGTACTGCCCGGCGGGCAGCTCGCCGGTGTGCCGGTCGACCTCGGCCCAGCGCACCGCCGCGCCGGCGGCCTCGGCCGCCTGCACCCACGGCCGCACATTGGCGTCATGGTCGAGCCGGGAGACCACCACCTCGTCGCCGGGGCGCCAGCCCGCGCCGAGCGTGCGCGCCAGGGTGTACGTCAGCGCGGTGGCGCTCGGGCCCAGCACCACCCCGGCCGGATCCGCGCCGAGCAGGTCTGCCACCGCCGACCGGGCTTCGGCCACCAGCTCCAACGACCGGCGACCCGGCGCAAAGGCCGCGCTGCGGTTGCCGACGGCGGTGCGCATGGAGTCGGTGACCGCGTCGATCACGCCGGCCGCGGTCTGGGTGCCCCCGGCGCCGTCGAAGTGGACGAAGCCCTCGGTCAGGGCGGGGTATGCGGCACGGGTGCGGGCGATGTCGAAGGGCATGTCCGGGACCCTAGCCGGTGCCCGCGCCAGCGGAGTCGGCCGGCGCGACGATCACCGTTGCGCCGGTGCCTCGCGGTCGTCTCGTACCCTTCGTGAGGTGACGAAACAACCCGCCACCATCTCATCGACCCCCATTCGCCGCACCGCCGGCCTTTTCGCCGGTCTGGCGCTCGGCCTCGCCGTGCTCGCCGGCTGCAGCTCGCAGGGCGCCTCCACGGACTGTGGGCTGGACGCCTGCACGGTCACCTTCGAGCGAGGTGTCGACGCGAGCGCCACCATCCTGGGTGTCGAGGCCAAGCTGGTCGGCGCGGAGGGTGACCAGGTGACCGTCGAGGTCGCCGGGGAGCAGTTGACGCTCACCACCGGACAGCAGGCCACCGAGGCCGGGGGCTTCGCGGTCACCGTGGACAGCGTCACCGACAAGCAGGTCAAGATCCGCGTGTCGCGTAACCCGGGCAGCTGACCTGGGCGGGCGGCGGTGGCTGACGTTTGGGGATCTCCGGAATCGGAGAAAGTGGCGCCATGCCACTCACCCGTAGCGCCGAAGCCACCGCCTCCCGTACGGCGGACAGCCGCTGGCTGGAACTCCTCGCCCGGGCCGGTTTCGTCGGCTACGGCATCGTGCACCTGCTCTTCGCCTGGCTGGCGTTGCAGATCGCGTTCGGGACGTCGACCGACGACGGCGACCAGTCCGGCGCGCTGCGGACCCTCTCCGCGCAGCCGCTGGGCAAGTTCCTGGTCATCGCCACCGCGGTGGGTCTGCTGGCCATGGCGATCTGGCAGGCGTTGGAGGCGGCGGTGGGGCACCGCGGCGAGCGGGGCAGGGATCGGGTCATGGAGCGGCTCGCCTCGGCCGGTCGGACCATCGTCTACCTCTACTTCGCCTGGACCGCGTTCAAGGTCTTCTCCGACGCCGGGTCCAAGAGCGCCGACCAGCAGGAGGCGTTGAGCGGCAAGCTGATGACCTCCACCGGTGGTCGTTGGCTGGTCGGACTGGCCGGGCTGGTGCTCGCCGCGATCGGAGTCGGCCTGGTGATCTACGGGATTCTCAAGAAGTTCGAGAAGCACCTCAAGACCGGCCAGATGAGTGCGAAGACCCGTACGCTGGCCCGCCGGCTGGGCGTCGCCGGGTACGCCGCCAAGGGCGTCGCGTACGGCATCTCCGGTCTGCTGATCATCGTGGCGGCCGTGAAGTACGACCCGGAGAAGGCCCGCGGTCTGGACGCCGCGCTGCGCACGCTGCGCGAGCAGTCCTACGGCACGATCCTGCTGACCCTGGTCGCCCTGGGCATCGCCGCCTTCGGCCTCTACTGCTTCCTCCAGTCCCGGTACCGCAAGGTCTGAACTCGCCGATCCGGGAGGCGTCGGGCACTATTGGGCTTTTGCCCGAAGCACCGTCACCCGCTCGGAGGGGAGCACCACACCCGTGCAGAGTTACCTCGGATCGGCCGTCGCCGCGCTCGTAGCGGCGGCGGCCGCCCTGTTCCTGGTCGAGGTCGTCCACCGGGTCACCCGGCGGCTCGGCCACCGGTCACTGCTGATGACCGAGCTGACCGACCACTCGCACCGCCCGTTCCAGGTGGCCGCCACCGTGCTCGCCGTGCAGTTCGCCGCCCGCTTCAGCACCACGTACGCCGCCGGTGAGAGCTGGCGTCGACTGCTGCTGCACCTGCTGCTGCTCGGTGTCATCGCCACCACGGCCTGGTTCGTCGCCTCTCTGCTGGTGGTCGTGGAGGACACCGCTCTGGCCCGGTTCCGGATCGACGTACCGGACAACCGCCACGCCCGGCGGGTGCGGACCCAGGTGGTGATGCTGCGCCGACTGACCATCGCGGTGATCGTCATCCTGAGTATCGGCGTGATGCTGATGACGTTCCCGAGTGTGCGGGGCATCGGCGCCGGGGTGCTGACCTCCGCCGGTGTGGTGGGTGTGGTCGCCGCGCTGGCCGCGCAGAGCCTGCTCGGCAACGTCTTCGCCGGCCTGCAGCTCGCCTTCAGCGACGCGGTCCGTCTCGACGACGTGGTGGTGGTGGAGGGGGAGTGGGGCCGGATCGAGGAGCTGACCCTCAGCTACGTGGTGGTGCAGATCTGGGACGACCGTCGGTTGATCCTGCCCACCTCCTACTTCACCAGCAAGCCGTTCCAGAACTGGACCCGGACCGAGGCGGCGGTGCTCGGCACCGCCGAGTTCGACGTGGACTGGGCGGTGCCGGTGCAGGCCATGCGGGAGGAGCTGCGCCGGCTGGTCGAGGGCACCGAGCTGTGGGACGGTCGGGTCTGCGTCCTGCAGCTGACCGACGCGACCGGCGGGACGGTCCGGGTGCGCGCGCTGGTCAGCGCCGCAGACGCGGGCAGCCTGTGGGACCTGCGTTGCCTGGTGCGCGAGCACCTGGTGGCCTGGATCCGGGACAACCGCCCCACCGCGATGCCCCGGGTGCGCACCGAGTTGGGCGACGCCAGCAGCAACCTGCCCTGGCAGTGGGTGCAGCCCCGCCGGCCGGCCCGCCGCCCGGCCGGCACCGAGGCCCCCGACGACGCGCGTGTCTTCGGCGGCAGCGACGACGGCGCCGCCCGCAGCGAGGCCTTCGTAGGCCCCGAAGAAATCTCCACCCCCCGCCCCTGAAACACCCCCACCCCACCCCCGCCGACCCTGTTGATCATGACGTTGGCGGCGCTCGCATCGCCGCGTCGCACCGCTGACGTCATGATCAACCAAGGGTTCGGTGTGTGTCCCGACGGGGTTGGGAGGGGGTGGGAGGTTTGGCCTGGCTTGGGTGGGGGATGTGCTGCCGGACGTCTCTCGGGCGATCGGGATGCCCGCCGCCGGTTTGGCGGCGCGGCAACCGGACAACTGGAACGGCTACCACGTCGGCGCGCTCTAGGATTGACGAGCGGCGACTCCGGGCAATAGAGCGCGGTGAGAAGGAGAGGAGGACAGCATGGCTGACGTGGCGAAAGCACGCACATCCCCGAACGGGAGCGAGCCCTCCACCGCCGAGTTGGTGCAGCGGGCCACCGAACAGGTCTCCCGCCTGGTGCGGGACGAGCTGGCTCTGGCCCGGGCGGAGTTGACCCAGAAGGGAAAGCACGCCGGCATCGGCATCGGCCTGTTCGGCGGCGGCGGGGCGATGGCCTTCTTCGGCCTGGGCGCGCTGGTCGCCGCGGCGATCCTGCTGCTCGACCTGGTGCTGCCCGCCTGGGCCGCCGCGCTGATCGTGGCGGCGGCGCTCTTCCTGGTGGCCGGCATCCTGGCGCTGGTGGGCAAGAAGCAGGTGAGCCGTGCGGTCCCGCCGGTTCCCGCGGCCACGGTTCGCAGCCTCCGGGCCGACGTGGACACTGTCACCGCTGCGGTGAAGGACAGGGGACGGGCATGACGGGCAACGGAACGGGTGACACGGAGGCACTCCGCGAGGAGATCCGTCGCACCCGTGTCGAGTTGGGCGAGACGGTGGAGGCGCTGGCCGCCAAGGCCGACGTCAAGGCGCGACTGAAGGAGTCGGCCGGGCAGGCGCGGGAACGGGTGCGCGAGCAGGCGGCGCAGACCGTGGCCCGGGTCCGCGGGCAGGCGGTGCGCGGTGCCGGGGTGGCGCGCGAGCAGGCGCAGGAGAAGGGCGAGCTCGTGCGCGCGCAGGCGCAGGAGAAGGGCAAGCTCGTGCGGGCGCAGGCGCAGGAGAAGGGCAAGCTCGTGCGCGCGCAGGCGCAGGAGAAAGGCGAGATGGTACGACGCAACCCGGTGCCGTGGGCGGCGATCGCCGCCGGTGCGGTGGCCACCGTGGTGGTGCTGATGATTGTGCGCGGGAGGCGTAGGTGAGCAAGAGCATCGGCAGGGTCGCGTACAAGCCGGTCGGGGTGCTGTTGGGTATCGCCGCCGGTACGGTCGCCGGCGCGATCTTCCGGCAGGTCTGGAAGGCCACCGCGGGTGATGGTGAGGCGCCCAACGCGACCGACGAGGATCGCGGTTGGGGCGAGATCCTGGCCGCCGCGGCGTTGCAGGGGGCCATCTTCGCGGTGGTCCGCGCCGCCGTCGACCGGGGCGGGGCGGTCAGCGTCCGCCGGATGACCGGCCAGTGGCCGGACTGACCGCGCTCAGCGACCTCGGGCCCCCTTTCCGCATCGACGGGTAGGGGGCCTTTCGCACGGCGCCGTCCGCCGGCCAGAGATCTCAGGCATCCGTCAGGTCACATGTCGGAGAAATTCGTCGGGTAGGTCGTGACAGACTTTTTGGGTACGTGATTTGCTGATCCACGCTGCTGCGAGATGGCGTGGGTTGAGAGAAGTCTCCTTCGTGGGGGGCCGCCTCAGGCGCCGCTGCTCGAAACGGCCAATCGGCCGTACGGCGTGCACGGCCACCAGTTTTAGAAGGAGAAACACATGGCGCAGGGAACCGTGAAGTGGTTCAACGCTGACAAGGGCTTCGGCTTCATCACCGTGGATGGCGGGGGTGCTGACGTGTTCGTCCACTTCTCGGCCATCCAGTCCAGCGGCTACCGGTCGCTGGAGGAGAACCAGCGGGTGGAGTTCGAGATCGCGCAGGGTCAGAAGGGCCCCCAGGCCGAGCAGGTCCGTCCCCTCTGAGTAATGTGGCCGGCCCCCGCCGGCCAGTGGGACGATCCGGCCAGGGGTCGTTGTGTGAGCCCCGCATCCCTCCCGGGATGCGGGGCCTTCACATTCCGGGGGCCGGTCGGGCCGGGACCCGGCCACTGTGGACCGGCCGGTCTCCGGTCACTGTCGACGGCGGGAGCGCAGGCCGAGCCAGAGCACCACCAGCCCGGCCAGGGCCACGAGTGGGCCGAGTACGGCCCACACCGTCTCGTCGGTCATGACGCTGCCGCCCACGTAGCCGAGACCCTGCACTGTCCACACCGCGCCGACCACGACCGCCAGCAGGCCGAGGGTGAGCGCAAGCCAACCCCTCATCGTGTCCCCTCTCCGCCCCCTCGGGCGGCGTGCCGCCCCGAGGCTCCAGCATCGCCGGCCGGGCGGCCCGATGCGAGCACCCCGGGCGCGCCGGTCACCACCGGTCGTGCACCTGCGGGCGGATCAGCTCGTCGTAGACCTCGCGTACGCCGGCCAGCTGCCCGGTCGACAGAGGCGACAGGTCGGCGGCGGCCGCGTTGCGCCGGGCCTGGTCGGCGTCACGGGCGCCCGGGATGACGACGGTGACGCCGGCCTGGTCGAGCACCCAGCGCAGCGCGAACTGCGCCATCGTGCGGTCGCTGTCGACCAGCGGCGCCAGCCGGCGCACGGCGGCGAGCCCGCGCTCGAAGTCGACCCCGGAGAACGTCTCGCCGACGTCGAACGCGGCGCCGTGCCGGTTGTAGTTGCGGTGGTCGTCGGCCGGGAACCGGGTGTGCTCGTCGTAGCGGCCGGAGAGCAGGCCGCTGGCCAGTGGCACCCGGGCGATGATGCCGACTCCGGCTGTCGCGGCGGCCGGCAGCACCCGCTCCAGCGGCTTGTGCCGTACGGCGTTCAGGATGATCTGGACGCTGGCCACCCCGGGCCGGGCGATCGCGGTGAGCGCCTGGTCGCAGGTCTCCACGCTGACCCCGTACCCGGCGATGGCCTTCTCGGCGACGAGGGTGTCCAGCGCGTCGAAGACCGCGTCGTCGGCGAAGACGGCGGTGGGCGGGCAGTGCAGCTGGACGAGGTCCAGTGTGTCCATCCCGAGGTTGGCCCGGGACCGGTCGGTCCACTGCCGGAAGTTGGCCAGGGTGTACGCCTCCGGCCGCTGCTCGACCCGGCGGCCCATCTTGGTGGCCACGGTCAGCCCGGCGTCGGGACGGGAGCGCAGGAAGCGGCCGATCAGCTGCTCGCTGCGGCCGTCGCCGTACACGTCGGCGGTGTCGAGGAAGGTGACCCCGGCGTCCACGGCGGTTCCCAGCACCGCCATCGCGTCGTCCTCGCTGACGGTGCCCCAGTCGGCGCCGAGCTGCCAGGCACCCAGGCCGACCACCCCGACGGTCCGGCCGAGCCGGTTGAAGCTGCGCTGTTCCATCCCCCGAGCCTAGTGATCGGGTTGCCGACCTGCCAGGCACGCCGTACGGTCAACAAGACGAACGTACGGTTTGGGAGGCGACCATGTGGGACCCGGCGACATACCTCCGCTACGGCGACGAGCGGTCCCGGCCGTTCCACGACCTGGTCGCCCGGATCCCGGCCGGGCGGCCCCGGACGGTGGTCGACCTCGGCTGCGGCCCCGGCCAGCTCACCGCCACCCTCGCCGAGCGCTGGCCGGCGAGCCGGGTGGTCGGCCTCGACTCCTCCCCGGAGATGATCGACCGGGCGGCCGCCCTGGACGCCCCGGTCGACTTCGCCGTCGCCGATGTGCGGGACTGGCACCCGACCGGCGACGAGGACGTGGTGGTGACCAACGCCGTGCTGCAGTGGGTCCCCGGTCACCAGGACCTGCTGCGACGCTGGGCCACCGCGCTACCCGCCGGATCCTGGCTCGCCATGCAGGTCCCCGGCAACTTCGACGCTCCCTCGCACCGGGCGCTGCGCGAGGTCGCCGACCGGCCGGCCTGGCGCGCCGACCTGGTCCCGCTGCTGCGTGCCGACCCGGTCGACGACCCGGCCGACTACGCGGCGCTGCTGACCGGTGCCGGCTGCGCGGTGGACGCCTGGGAGACTACCTACGTGCACCTGCTACCGGCTCGGCCCGCCGCCGACCACCCGGTGCTGGCCTGGATGGAGGGCACCGCGCTGCGCCCGGTCCGGGCGGCCCTGGACGCCTCCGGCTGGTCCGACTTCCGGGCCGAGCTGGGGGTACGCCTCGCCGCCGCCTATCCGCTGCGGCATGGTCAGGTGTACTTCCCGTTCCGCCGCGTCTTCGTCGTCGCCCACACCGGCGACCGTGCCGAGGAGAACCTGTGACCGACCTGTCCACCTTCATCGCCGGGCTGCCCAAGGTGGAGCTGCACGTGCACCACGTCGGCTCCGCCTCACCCCGGATCGTCGCCGAGCTGGCCGCCCGGCACGAGGGACGCACCCCGGTGCCGGCCGACCCGGCGGCCCTCGCCGACTACTTCGAGTTCCGCGACTTCGCGCACTTCATCGAGGTCTACCTGAGTGTGGTGGACCTCATCCGCGACCCGGAGGACGTCTGGATCCTCACCCACGAGGTGGCTCGGGAGCTGGCCCGCCAACAGGTCCGCTACGCGGAGCTGACCATCACCCCGTACTCGCACGTCCGCCGGGGCATCCCGGCGCCGGCGTTCTGCGAGGCAATCGAGGACGCCCGCAAGCGCGCCTCGGTCGACTTCGGCCTCGACCTGCGCTGGTGCTTCGACATCCCGGGCGAGGCGGGCCTGCCGGCGGCCGAGGAGACGCTGCGCATCGCGCTGGAGGAGCGTCCGGACGGGCTGGGCAGCTTCGGCCTGGGCGGCCCGGAGATCGGCGTACCCCGGCCGCAGTTCCGGCCCTACTTCGACCAGGCCCGGGCGGCGGGGCTGCGCTCGGTGCCGCACGCGGGAGAGACCACCGGCCCACAGACGATCTGGGACGCGCTCAACGAACTGGGCGCCGAGCGGATCGGGCACGGCATCTCCGCCGCACAGGACCCGGAGCTGCTCGCGTACCTGGCCGAGCGGCAGATCGGGATGGAGGTCTGCCCGACGTCGAACCTGCGCACCCGGGCGGTGGCCACCCTCGACGAGCACCCGCTGCCCCGGCTGGTCGAGGCCGGGCTCCTGGTCACCATCAACTCCGACGACCCGCCGATGTTCGGCACCACCCTCAACGACGAGTACGCGGTGGCGGCCCGGCTGCTCGACGCGGGCGCACCGGAGGTGGCAGGGCTGGCCCGCAACGCGGTGACGGCGTCCTTCCTCGACGCTGCCGGCAAGCAGCGGATCATCGCCGAGATCGACGCCCACCTCGCCGCCGCTGCCGGCTGAGCCGGTCGGGTAGCAGGGGCGCGCGGCGGGAGCACGGTGTGGGGGGACCTGGCTCCCGCCGCGCGCGCGGCTCCACCGGCCGTTGGGCGCACATGGGTGCGGCGGCCGGTGGAACTGGTGGGTGCGTGCTCTGATCCTGTCAGCCGGCGCCCGCCGGATCACGATCGTTAACCGCGATCTAAGGAAGACTTGCGCCGGCACACAGCCCTGGCCTGCTCAGTCGTCGGTGGGGCGCTGCCGGGGCCAGCGACGGCCCGTCTTCTGGTCCCGGCCGTCCCGGGCCATCCGGCCGACCAGGCCGAACCTGCTGACCTGTCGGGGCGTGGCCTCCGGGTCGGCGAGCAGCATCACCACACTCGCTCCGCCCAGCCGGGCGCGGTCGATGCTCACCGACCCGTTGGCCTGCAACGCCACCCGCTTGGCAATGTCCAGGCCCAGCCCCGTCGACCCCTGGTCGCTGGCACCCCGGCGCAGCGCCCGGTCCGGATTGGCGATGCCGGGGCCGGCGTCGTCGATCCGGATGGCCACATAGCCGTCCCGGCGGGACACGGCCACCTCGAACGCCGTGCCCTGCGGTGTGTACCGGAAGACGTTGCCGATGACCGCGTCCAGCGCGGCGGCCAACTCGGCGCGCGGCACCGGCGCCGGGATCCGCAACTGCGCGCCGTTCACCCGGTGCGGCCGGTTCTGGTCACCGGCGAGTGCCGCCCAGAACACCATCCGGTCCCGGACCACCTCGCTGACGTCACACATCGCCGGCCCGGCCTCGTGCGCCACCGCCTTGCGGGTGGTCTTGATCAGGACGTCGATCTCACCCTCCAGGGTGACGATCGCCTGGCGGATCCGCCGGATGCCGCGCAGCCGGTCCAGCTCAGCCGGGCTGAACGAACCCACGCTGGTGTCGTCGGACTCCAGCGCCTCCGCGTCGAGGCGCAGCACCGTCAGCGGGGTGCGCAGCCGGTGTGACAGGTCGGCCACCAACTCCCGCTCGTCGGTGCGGAAGGCGTCCAGGCGGTCGGCCATCCGGTTGAACGCGTGCCCGGCCTCGGCCAGCTCCCGTGGGCCGCTCGGCTCCACCCGGACACCCAGGTCGCCGTCGCCGATCGAGAGAGCGGCCTTGACCAGGCCCCGGGTCGAGTCCACCGCGCGCGCGGCGACCCGGTCGACCACCACCACCGCCGCACCGGCCATCGCCGCGCCGACCGCGAACAGCAGCAGCCAGGTGCCGCCGGCACCCTCACCCAGCGCCGAGTCGGGCACGAACACCTCGACCACGGCGGTCCGATCGCCGAGGACCACCGGGTCCAGTCGGATCAACCCGCCGTCGACGTCCGCGTTCAGCGAGCGCCGGTCGGCACGCGCGCGGTCCAGGTCGTCGTCGGTGGCGCGGCCGGCGGACTCGTCCAAGCCCAGCCCGTACACCACCGGCAGGGCGGGCGCGCCCTCGCCGCTGGCCGCCACGGCCCGCTCGATGACCGTCGGGTCGGTGCTGACCGCCAGCGCCCCGGTCACCAGCGCGCTGCGTCGGGCCGCGTCGGCGATCGACTCGTCCCGGGTCTGCTCGCGCAGGCTCAGCCCGAGCGGAATCAGGAAGGCGAGCGCGACGAGACTGCACATGCCGGCCGTGAGCAGGGCCAGCGCCGTCCTCAGTCCGGCGCCACCAGCCGGAACCCGACCCCCCGCACGGTGCGCAGGTAGCGGGGCTTCGCCGCGGACTCGCCCATCTTTCGGCGGAGCCAGTACAGGTGAACGTCGATGGTCTGATCCTCGCCGACCGATGGCTGCCGCCATACCTCCTCCAAGAGTTCCCGGCGGGACACTACCCGCCCGGGTCGTGCGGCGAGATACGCCAGCAGGTCGAATTCTTTGCGGGTGAGCGCCAGCGGCTCCCCGTCGAGCAGGGCACTGCGCTCGCCGACGTCCACCCGCAGCCCGCCGACGCTGTGCACCGCGGGCTGCACGGTCCGGCTGGCCCGCCCGGCCCGGCGCAGCACGGTCGTGATCCGGGCGTCCAGGTGCGCGCCAGTGAACGGCTTGACCATGTAGTCGTCGGCGCCGGCGCGCAGCAGCTTGACCACCGACTGCTCGTCGTCCCGGGCGGTGGCGATGATGATCGGTACGTCGGTGATGCCGCGCAACATCCGCAGCGCGTCCGAGCCGTCCAGGTCGGGCAGGCCGAGGTCCAGCACCACCAGGTCAGGTGTCTCCGCGGCGACCCGGCGCAGGGCGTCCAGCGCGGTGCCCACGGCATGCACGGCGTGCCCCCGGTCGGTGAGGGACCGCAGCATCGCGCCGCGTACGACGTGATCGTCTTCGACCAGGAGCACGGAGGCCACCCCAAGACCGTACTTGCCCTGGCAAGTCGACAGCGTTGCGACGTACCTGGTGAGCGGGCAAGCTGGTACGACGATGTCCTTCACTCTGTTCGCCGACGCCCGCCTGGCACTCGCCCGGGACAGCCTCGCCGGCCTCTCGACCGGCGACGCGCTCGGCGCACAGTACTTCGCGCCGGAGTCACAGCCGGCGGACCTCGCCGCGGGCTCCCTGCCACCCGGGCCGTGGGCGTGGACCGACGACACCGAGATGGCGTGCTCGGTCCTCGCCGAGTTGGCCGAGTCCGGCGGCATCGACCGGGACCGGCTGGCGCTGTCGTTCGCCGAGCGCTGCGCGCCGGGGCGGGGCTACGGCCCGGGCGCGATGCTGATCCTGCGGCTGATCCGGACCGGCACCCCGTGGCCGGTGGCGGCCGCGTCCGCGTTCGACGGCCAGGGTTCCTGCGGCAACGGCGCGGCGATGCGGGTCGGCCCGTTGGGCGCGTACTTCGCCGACTCGACCGCCCGCGCCGCCGCGCAGGCCCGCGCCTCGGCCGAGGTGACCCACGCGCATCCGGAGGGGACCACCGGTGCCGTCGCGGTGGCGGTAGCCGCCGCGCTGGCCGCTCGGGCCCGCCTCGACGGGCACCGACCGGCCCCGGAGCGGTTGCTCGCGGGGATCGCCGCCGCCATCGACCCGGGCACCGAGGTGCACCGCAGTGTGCAGCGAGCGGCCGGGCTGCTCGGGCGCCCGCTGCCCCGGGTGGTGGCGGAGCTCGGCAACGGCTCCCGGGTGACCGCCCAGGACACCGTCGGGTTCACGCTCTGGGTGGCCGCCACCCACCTGGACGACTACCCGGCGGCGATCCGGGTCTGCGTCCGGGCCGGCGGGGACGTGGACACCACCGCGGCCATCGTCGGCGCGGTGGTGGCGGCGCACACCGGCGTCGGCACACCCGGCGGGGTACCCGAGTCGTGGCTGGCCGCCCGCGAACCGCTGCCGACCTGGGCGTCCTGAGGGTCTCGGCCCTCGCCCCGAGCACCGCGTGCTCGCTGGACTGCGGAGGCCCGCACGGTTCTGCCGCCGCCTTTGCTCTGCTTCAACCCGCGCAACACTTCCGCGCCGTCGCTGTCGCCTCGGTTGAAGCAGAGCAAAGGGCCTGCATGCCACATGCCATGCCGCGCTGCGAGCGAGCCGCGGACAGGCCGACGTTCCGCTGCCGTTCGATGGGACGCGGTGTCCGGGGTGCGGCGGTGGGTCAGCCGGCGCGGACCGGGGTGCCGACCGAGGCGCCCTCCGCGTCACCGTGCTCGGGCGTGTCGTCCGCTTCGCCGGTGACGTCGGCCAGCGCCGCGCGTTCGGCCGGGTCGGGTCGGCGCCACCGGCTGACCAGCCAGCCGATCGCCGCGCCGCCGCCCAGCCCGGTCAGCAGCCCGGCGGCCAGCATCACATCCGTACCCCCCGACCCGCCGCCGCCTCCCGACCCGTCGCCAGCGCCGCTCGCATCGTCCGCCGAATCGACACCGGAGTCGGCGTCGATCGCCGGACCGGCTGCCGGACCGCCGTGCCCGCTGTGCCCTGCGGCGCCGGCCGCGCCCGCCGCCGCCGGCAGCAGGGTGAGCACCGGAGCCCGGTGTGACCCGCTGGCGTCCGCCCACCGGACCACCGTGCCGTCGGCGTACGTCTGGATCACCTCGAAGGTGAGCCGCTCGGCTTGCGGCAGCGGACCCATGGACAGCGCCAGCCGGGCCGGCCCGGGCTCGCTTCCGTCGACCCGGATCCAGGTCACCGCGGTTGTCGCCGTGCCCACCGCGCTGGAGTGGATACCGGTGACCGGTGTGTCCAGGGTGCGGGAGCTGATCCGAGGTGCCCAGCCGGTCACCGACATCGGGTAGACCTCGGCCACCGGCGCGTCGGCCGGCAGCCGGACCTCGATCTGGCGGGTCGTCGTGCCGGCCCGCTCCTCCGGCACGGTGAACTCCAGCCGCACCGCGTCGCCCTGCCGGGCCTGGGTCGGGGTGGTCGTCACGTCCGCCGCGCGTGCCGCGCCGGTCCAGCCGAACAGCAGCCCCGCGGCGGTCAGCGTGGTCGCCGCCGCGATCCGCCGTCGGCGGTCACCGCCGTGCGTGCTCGCCATCTCGTGCCCCCATCCGTGTCGACGCGACCGGCACCGGTTTCCGGCCACACCACCTAGTTCGGCTGGAAGCGGCGAAAGGTTCAACGCCGACCGCGTTGATCGCGGCTCCTCGTGCCGCGGCACGAAGAAGGTGCCCTTCCGTGGCTGGGGTGGGTGGACCGATAGCATCGGCAGGAGCCGAGCATCGGCGCCGTTTCGTACCACTTGGAGGAGTCACCGTGTCCGCACCCCGTACCCCCGCCGTGGCCGACCCTGTCGTCGTCGCCGCCGGGACGACGGCGGCCGACGCGGTGGCCGCGGCCGGACTGCCCGCGAACGGCCCCAAGGCGATCGTGGTGGTCCGTGACCCGGAGGGTCGGCTTCGTGACCTGGACTGGTCGCCGTCCGTCCAGACCGCCGTCGAGCCGGTCAGCCTGGACTCGCCCGACGGTCTCACCGTGCTGCGCCACTCCACCGCGCACGTGCTCGCCCAGGCCGTCCAGGACGTCTTTCCCGACGCCAAGCTGGGTATCGGCCCGCCGATCGAGAACGGCTTCTACTACGACTTCGACGTCGAGAAGCCGTTCCAGCCCGACGACCTCAGCAAGGTCGAGAAGCGGATGCAGGAGATCGTCAAGTCCGGGCAGCGGTTCCGCCGCCGCCGCTTCGGCAGCCTCGACGAGGCCCGCGCCGAGCTGGCCGACGAGCCGTTCAAGCTGGAGTTGATCGAGGTCAAGGGCGAGGGCCTGGACACCGACGAGGTGATGGAGGTCGGCGGCGGCGAGCTGACCATCTACGACAACCTCGACGCCAAGGAGGACAAGGTCTGCTGGTCGGACCTGTGCCGCGGCCCGCACCTGCCGAACACCCGGCTGATCGGCGCGTTCAAGCTGATGCGCTCGGCCGCCGCGTACTGGCGCGGGTCGGAGAAGAACCCCCAACTGCAGCGGGTGTACGGCACCGCGTGGCCGACCCGCGACGAGCTGAAGGCGTACCTGAAGCTGCTGGAGGAGGCCGCCCGGCGCGACCACCGCAAGCTCGGTGCGGACCTGGACCTGTTCAGCTTTCCCGACGAGATCGGCTCCGGCCTGGCGGTCTTCCACCCCAAGGGCGGCATCATCCGGCGGGAGATGGAGCACTACTCGCGGCGGCGGCACGAGGAGGCGGGGTACGAGTTCGTCAACACCCCGCACATCACCAAGGCGCAGCTGTTCCAGACCTCCGGGCACCTGCCCTACTACGCGGACACCATGTTCCCGCCCATGCAGCTGGAGGGTGCGGAGTACTACCTCAAGGCGATGAACTGCCCGATGCACAACCTGATCTTCGGGGCGCGCGGGCGGTCGTACCGGGAGCTGCCGCTGCGGTTCTTCGAGTTCGGCACCGTCTACCGGTACGAGAAGTCCGGCGTGGTGCACGGCCTCACCCGGGTTCGGGGGCTGACCCAGGACGACTCGCACATCTACTGCACCCGTGAGCAGATGGCCGGCGAGCTGTCCACGCTGCTCAGCTTCGTGCTGGACCTGCTGCGCGACTACGGGCTGGACGACTTCTACCTTGAGCTGTCCACCCGCGACGACTCACCCAAGTTCATCGGTGACGAAGCGGACTGGGCCGAGGCCACCGAGGCGCTGCGGACCGCCGCCGCGACCTCCGGGCTGGAGCTCGTTCCCGACCCGGGCGGCGCGGCGTTCTACGGGCCGAAGATCTCGGTGCAGGCGCGCGACGCCATCGGCCGGACCTGGCAGATGTCCACCATCCAGGTCGACTTCAACCAGCCGGAGCGGTTCGGGCTGGAGTACCAGGCCGCCGACGGCACCCGGCAGCGGCCCGTGATGATCCACCGTGCGCTGTTCGGCTCGATCGAGCGGTTCTTCGGCGTGCTCACCGAGCACTACGCGGGTGCGTTCCCGGCCTGGCTGGCTCCGGTGCAGGTGGTCGGCATCCCGATCCGCGAGGACCACACCGACTACCTGCACGGCTTCGTCGCGGCGCTGCGCGCCGAGGGCATCCGGGCGCAGGTGGACGCGGGTGACGACCGGATGCAGAAGAAGATCCGTACCGCCCAGCAGCAGAAGATCCCGTTCATGGTGATCGCCGGTGACGACGACGTGGCCGCCGGCACGGTCTCCTTCCGCTACCGCGACGGCTCCCAGCGCAATGGTGTGCCGATCGCCGAAGCGGTGACCCACGTCCTGGACGTGGTCAGCTCGCGGACCAACATCGGCCCGTCCGCCGCGTAGCGTGATGATCGCGCGCGGCCGGGCGGGGCGCGCGCGACCTTCCGCGGCTGAATAGGATCGGCTCGTGACAGGGGCGGAACGGCACACGGACATCGACGGCATGGCGGACGGCCTGGACCGGCTCTGGACACCGCATCGGATGACCTACATCTCCGGCGAGGACCGCCCGGCCGAGGGCTACGAGAAGCCCACCGGCTGCCCCTTCTGCCGGGCACCTGGGCTGCCGCCGCAGGAGAGCCTGGTGGTCGCCCGCGGTGAGCACGTGTTCGTGGTGCTCAACCTCTATCCCTACAACCCCGGGCACCTGCTGGTCTGCCCCTACCGGCACGTCGCCGACTACACCGACCTGGACGTGCCGGAGACCACCGAGCTGGCGTCGTACACCCAGACCGCGATGCGGGTGGTCCGCAAGGTGAGCAACGCGCACGGCTTCAACCTGGGCATGAACCAGGGCGGGGTGGCCGGCGCGGGGATCGCCGCCCACCTGCACCAGCACGTGGTGCCGCGTTGGGGCGGCGACGCGAACTTCATGCCGGTGATCGGCCGCACCAAGGTCCTGCCGCAGCTGCTCGGTGACACCCGCGACCTGCTCGCCCGCGCCTGGCCGTCCTGACCTGTCGCGCCGGCGCGCGGCCCGCGCGACGGTCCGGCTAGCCGGCGCGCAGCACGGCGGTCAGCTCCGGCCAGCTCTGCACCCGGTGTACGCCGGGCAGCAGAGCGGCGTGTGCGGCGACCTCGGCCGGGCGGGGCCGGAACAGGTAGCGGTGCGGCACCGAGTCGAGGTAGCCGAGCACCTCCAGCTTGTCGTCCACGAAGTGGGTCAGCCCGAGCTGCCGGGCGATCGGTGCCTTGGCCGGTCGGGTCCGGCAGAAGTGCACCCGCTCGACGGGGATGCCGGTGCGGGCCGGGAAGTCGTGGTGGGCCAGCCACTCCCGGGTCCGCCGCTCGATCGACTCGCCGCACTTGGAGACCAGGTGAACCTCGTCGAACGCCGGGCCGAGCGCCGCGAGCGCGTCGAACGCGCCATCCACGCTGGGCGTACGCAGGTAGCGCCGGCCGAAGAAGGACGTGTCGGCATCCTTGTCCGCCGGTTCGATGATCACGCCGCCGATGTCCACACCCAACCGCCGCATGCCGACGATCATGCCGCACCGCGGGGGCGGCCGCGCTGTGGCGTACCCGGCTCGGGAACTGCTACGCCCCGACCCCACCGAGGTGGCACGATCGGCCGATGGCAGTCACGACACGGACGTTGGGGCGCAGCGGCATCGAGGTCAGCGCTCTCGGCATGGGGTGCTGGGCGATCGGCGGCCCCTGGGCGGAGGGCACCCAGCCGCTGGGCTGGGGCGCGGTCGACGACGACGAGTCGGCGCGAGCGGTACGCCGCGCGCTCGACCTGGGAGTCACCCTCTTCGACACCGCCGACACCTACGGCGCCGGGCACGGCGAGCGGGTGCTCGGCCGGGCACTCGCCGGCCGCCGTGACGAGGCTGTGATCGCCACCAAGTGGGGCTACACCTTCGACGAGACCAGCCGGCAGGCGACCGGGGAGGACGCGTCGCCGGCGTACCTGCGGCGGGCGGTGACCGACTCGCTGCGTCGACTGGACACCGACCGGATCGACCTCTACCAACTGCACCTGGCCCACCTGCCGGTGCCCCGCGCCGAGGCGCTGATCGGCACCTGCGAGGCCCTGGTGACCGAGGGCCTCATCCGGGCGTACGGGTGGAGCACCGACCGCCCCGACCGAGCTGCCGCGCTCGGGCAGTCCGCCTCGGGCGCCACCGCCGTCCAGCACACCCTGTCGGTGCTGCGCGACGCCCCCGAGCTGCTCGCCGTCTGCGACAAGTACGACCTGGCCAGCGTCAACCGGGCACCGTTGGGGATGGGACTGCTCACCGGCAAGTACTCGGCCTCGTCGACACTGCCCCGCGACGACGTACGCGGGTTGACGCCGGGCTGGCTGGAGTGGTTCCGCGGCGGCCGACCGGCGCCGGAGTGGCTACGCAGGGTCGGGGCGGTCCGCGCCGCGCTGACCGCCGACGGGCGCACCCTGGCGCAGGGCGCGCTGGGCTGGATCTGGGCGCGCAGCGGGCGCACGATTCCGATCCCGGGCTGCCGGACCGTCGCGCAGGTCGAGGAGAACGCCGCCGCGCTGCACCAGGGGCCACTGCCCCCGGACCAGTTCGCCGAGGTGGAACGCCAGCTCGCCGCCCTGCGCACCGCCGCGCTGCGCGACGCCGACCGCCCCCACTGGGCCCGCGCCACCCATCCGAGCACCCACCCCTGACCCACCCCCCCGGCCGGGGGTGGGTCAGCGGCGGGAGGTTACCGGGTGTGTTCTTTGCGGGCCTGGTCGGCGAGGTGGCTGGGCATGGGGTCGTGGCGGACGAAGTCGCGGCGGAAGGTGCCGGCGCCGGCGGTCATCGAGCGCAGCTCGACGGCGTAGCGCAGCAGCTCGCTGGCCGGCACCTCCGCGTGGACCAGGGTTCGGCCCTCGGCGTCGGAGTCCGGCTCGGTGCCGAGCACCCGGCCGCGCCGGCCGGACAGGTCGCCCAGCACCGCGCCCACCGAGCCGTCCGGCACCCGGATGGTCACCTCGTCGATCGGCTCCAGCAGCGCCGGCTGGCCGCGCTCGGCGGCGTCGCGCAGCGCCAGGGCGCCGGCGGTCTGGAAGGCGGCGTCGGAGGAGTCGACGCTGTGCGACTTGCCGTCGACCAGGGTCACCCGCAGGTCAACCACCGGGTGACCGGCGACCAGGCCGCGTTCCAGTTGAGCGCGGACGCCCTTCTCCACGGACGGGATGTAGTTGTGCGGGACCGCGCCGCCGACCACCCGGTCCACGAACTCGAAGCCGCCGCCCCGGGGCAGCGGCTCCACCTCGATGTCGCAGACCGCGTACTGGCCGTGGCCGCCGGACTGCTTGACGTGCCGTCCGTGCCCCTTCGCCGGCACCGTCAGCGTCTCGCGCAGCGACACCTTGACCGGTTCGGTGTCCAGGTCCACGCCGCCGGCGCGCAACCGGTCCAGTACGACGTCCGCGTGCGCCTCACCCATGCACCAGAGCACCAGCTGGTGGGTCTCCGGGTTGCGCTCCAGCCGCAGCGTGGGATCGCCGGCGACCAACCGGGCCAGGTTGCGGGCCAGCGCGTCCTCGTCGGCGCGGCTGCGGGCGACGATCGCCACCGGCAGCAGTGGCTCCGGCATCTCCCACGGCGCGATCAGCAGCGGGTCCTCCTTGGCCGAGATGGTGTCGCCGGTCTCGGCGCTGCCCGACTTGGTGATCGCGCAGATGTCGCCGGCCACGCAGAGCGACACCTCACGCAGGGCGGCGCCCAGCGGGGTGTAGATGTGCCCGACCCGCTCGTCGGCGTCGTGGTCGGGGTGCCCGCGCTCGGCCATGCCGTGCCCGGAGACGTGCACGATCTGGTCGGGGCGCAGCGTGCCGGAGAAGACCCGGACCAGCGAGACCCGCCCGACGTGCCGGTCGACGGTGGTCTTGACCACCTCGGCGACCAGCGGGCCGTCCGGGTCGCAGGTCAGCGGCGGGCGCGGTGAACCGTCCACGCCGGTGACCGCCGGCAGGTCGTGTTCCGGTGGCGACGGGAACGCGGCGGTCAGCACCTCCAGCAGCGCGTCCAGCCCCACACCGGTCTCGGCGCAGACCGGCACCACCGGGTAGAAGTGACCCCGCGCGACGGCCTTCTCCAGGTCGTCGATGAGCACCTCGGTGCCGATCTCCTCGCCGTCGAGGTAGCGGTCCATGAGCGTCTCGTCCTCGCTCTCGGCGATGATCCCCTCGATCAGCTCGTTGCGGGACTCGTCGATGGCCGGCTGGTGCTCCGGGTCCGGCTCGCGGACGTCGGCGGGCAGCCCCGCTGTGTAGTCGAAGACCCGGCGGGTGATCAGACCGAGCAGGCCGACGGTGGAGACGCCGTCGTCGCCGAGCATCGGCAGGTAGAGCGGCAACACGTTGTCGCCGAAGACCCGCTGGCAGAGCGCGACGGCGTTGTCGATGTCGGCGCGGGGGTGGTCCAGTCGCGTCACCGCCACGGCCCGGGGCATGTCGACCGCCGCGCACTCCTCCCAGAGCGCCGCGGTGGCCGCGTCCATCCCGTCGACGGCGGAGACGACGAAGAGCGCCGCGTCGGCGGCCCGCAGCCCGGCGCGGAGCTCACCGACGAAGTCGGCGTACCCGGGGGTGTCCAGCAGGTTGACCTTGATGCCGTCGTGCAGGAGCGGAGCACAGGACAGGCTCACCGACCGCTGCTGGCGTACGGCCGCCGGGTCGTGATCGCCGACCGTGGTGCCGTCGGTCACGTTGCCGGCCCGGCTGATCGTGCCGGTCGCTGCGAGCAACGCCTCGACCAGGGTCGTCTTGCCCGCCCCGGAGTGCCCGACGAGCACCACGTTGCGAGCCGTGCCGGGTTCGGTCACCATCGGCGTGCCGCCGGTGGAACCCTTCTCCTGACTCTTCTGCGCCATGGGGCGCACCTCCCTCAGCCGGTGATTGGTGGCGACTGCCGCGCGAGGTGGAAGCGGCCCGGGGCGAGTGCGCGGCGATATCTTCCGGTGGTCTGCTGCACAGCGGAAACGGGACGGGCGGACGGGTGAGCTGGCTCACCTTCTGGCTCGATCTCACACCCATTGCCGGGTAGGCACAAGCTTCCCCCGGGCGGGTCGACGGGACCGGCCGTATCGCCGGAGCTGGGCGGACCGTTATCGTGGGGACCGCCATGGCGAAGATCTTCCAAGTGTCGGCCCGCGCGGGGATGACCCGCGTCGTCGAGCCGATCGCACGCGCACTGCTCCGCGCAGGCGTCACTCCCAATGCCGTCACCGTCGCGGGCACCGTCGGTGTGCTCGTCGGCGCGCTCGGCTTCGGTGCCCGCGGCCATCTGGTCGCCGGCGCGATCATCGTGACCGTGTTCGCGCTCACCGACCTGCTCGACGGGACGATGGCCCGGATGAGCGGCGGCTCCACCCGGTTCGGCGCGTTCCTCGACTCGAGCATGGACCGGGTCGCCGACAGCGCCGTCTTCGGCGCGGTCGCCTACTGGCTGGCCACCCAGAACGACCATTCCGGGGTGGCCGCCGCGCTGCTCTGCCTGGCCGCCGGCGGGCTCGTCTCCTATGTCAAGGCCCGCGCCGAGGGGCTGGGCATGACCGCCAACGTGGGCGTCGCCGAGCGCACCGAGCGGCTGCTGATCGTCGGAGTCGGCGGAATCCTCACCGGTCTCCACGTTGACCCGGCGCTGGAGATCTCGCTCTGGCTGCTCGCCGCCGTGTCGATCTTCACGGTGGGGCAGCGGGTGGCGCACGTCTACCGCCAGGCCCGACAGCTCCAGCCGGACGGCCAGAGATGAGATCGACCCGGCGCCGGACGACCGGCGGCGGGGCCCGGTGAACCTCACCGAGCTGGGCTACGTCGCGGGCTGGCGGGTGCTCCGCGCGCTGCCCCGGCCGCTGGTGGCCGCGGCCTTCCAGGCGGGCGCGGACCGCGCCCACCGCCGCGCCGGCGGGGGTACGGCTCGACTGCGCGCGAACCTGCGCCGGGTGGTCGGCCCGGAGCTGCCCGAGACCGAGCTGGACGACCTCGTCAAGCGCGGGCTGCGCTCCTACGCCCGCTACTGGATGGAGGCGTTCCGGCTGCCCACGCTGAGCCGGGCGCAGATCCTGGCCGGGTTCCGGCTCGACGGTGCCGAGATGCTCGCCGCCGACGTGGCCGCCGGCCGGGGCGCGGTGGTGGCGCTGCCGCACGCCGGCAACTGGGACGCCGCGGGCGCCTGGGTGGCGGCCACCGGCTGGCCGATCACCACGGTCGCCGAGCGGCTCCCGGAGGGCGTGTACGAGCGTTTCCTGGCCTTCCGGGAGGGTCTGGGGATGGAGATCCTGCCCACCCACGGCGGGCCGCGGCCGGCGTTCGACGTGCTGCTGGACCGGCTTCGCGCCGGCGCGGTGGTGCCGCTGCTGGCCGACCGGGACCTCTCCGCCCGTGGGGTGGAGGTCGACTTCTTCGGCGCCCGGACCCGGATGCCCGCCGGCCCGGCGCTGCTCGCGCTGCACACCGGGGCGCCGCTGTACGTGGCCTCGATGTGGTACGAACCGGACAGGGCGTGCGCTTCCCTCGCCGGCCCGTTGCCGGGGCCCGGGCCCGAGGCGGGACCACTGGACCAGCGGGTCCGGTCGCTGACCCAGCTGATCGCCGACGGTCTGGCGGCGGGTATCGCCCGGCATCCGGAAGACTGGCACATGTTGCAGCGGATGTGGCTGGACCAGCGGAGAACGGGTGGCGGCACCGCGTTGCCCCCGCCGGCCGCCGGTCAGGCCTGAGGGGGTGACGCATGCGGATCGGCATCGTCTGCCCGTACTCCTTTGACGTCCCCGGCGGCGTGCAGAACCACGTGATGGACCTCGCCGAGGCGCTGATCGCGCTCGGCCACCAGGTCAGCGTGCTCGCGCCGGCCGACGAGGATTCCCCGCTGCCGACGTACGTGGTGTCCGCCGGTCGTGCCGTCCCGCTGCCGTACAACGGCTCGGTGGCCCGGATCGCGTTCGGCCCGGTCTCCACCGCCCGGGTCCGGCGCTGGATCACAGGCGGTGACTTCGACGTGCTGCACGTGCACGAGCCGCTCACGCTGAGCCTGTCGCTGCTGGCGGTGCTGTCGGCCCGTGGCCCGGTGGTGGCGACCTTCCACACCGCGATGACCCGTTCGCGGGTGCTGGCCGCCGCGCAGGGGGTGCTCCAGATCGTGCTGGAGCGGATCACCGCCCGGATCGCGGTCAGCGCGCTGGCCCGCAAGGTGCAGGTCGAGCACATGGACGGCGGCGCGGTCGAGGTCCCCAACGGGGTGGCGGTGGCCAAGTTCGCCGACGCCGAGCCGTTGCCCGGCTGGCCGGGGGAGTGCACCCCGGGCACCGGCGGCACGCTGGGTTTCCTGGGCCGTTTCACCGAGCCCCGCAAGGGCTTCCCGGTGCTGCGTGACGCCTTCGTGGAGCTGGCCGCCACCCGCCCCGACCTGCGGCTGCTGGTCGCCGGACCGGGCGACCCCGACGACCTGTACGACCAGTTCCCGGCGGCGCTGCACGACCGGGTGACCTTCCTCGGTCTGGTGTCCGAGCCGGACAAGGCGCGGATGCTGCGCAGCGTGCACCTGTACGTGGCGCCGAACACCGGCGGCGAGTCGTTCGGCATGATCCTCACCGAGGCCCTGGCCGCGGGCACCACGGTGGTCGCCAGCGACCTGGACGCGTTCCGGCGGGTCCTCGACGGTGGCCGGGCCGGGCGTCTCTTTCCCACCGGCGACCCGGCGGCGCTGCGCGACGCGCTGGCCGGATTGCTGGACGATCCGGCCGGCCGGGCCGTGTTGAGCGCCTGCGGCGATCAGGTGGTGCGGAATTTCGACTGGCCGGTGGTTGCTCGCCGCGTTCTGGAGGTATACGCAGCGGCGATCGAGGCAACCGACGGGCGTGTCATCGACCAGGAATGGGTGGGGCTGGGCTGAGCCGGTGTGACGCAAGGTGCGGGCGCTGATCGGGTGACCGGTGCGGTCGTACCCGGACGGTGGAGAAACGGAGCAAGCACGACGATGCCGCACATGTGGTGGGTGGTGCCCGCGACCGTGGTCGTGGGGCTCGTCGCGGCGTACCTGATCTGGACCGCCGGCCGGGTCGAGCGGCTCCAGGTCCGCGCGGAGCTGGCGGCCCGGGCTCTCGACGCGCACCTGCTGCGTCGGGCGGCGGCCGCCGCCGTGCTGGCCGAGCAGCGGTTCGGCGTCGAGCTGTACGCGGCGGCCCGGATCGCCCTGGACGCCGGCCCCGACGAGCGGGAGGCGGCGGAGAACGACCTGACCCACCAGCTGCGCGGGCTGCGGCTCGACCCGGCCGATCCGGACTGCGGCGCGGTCGTCGCCGCCAGCCGGCGGCTCGCGCTGTCCCGTCAGGTGCACACCGATCTGGTACGCGACGCGCGATCGGCGCGCAGCCGGCCGCTGGTGCGTCTGTTGCGGATGGGGCGGGGTCACCAGTGGCCGCGCTACTTCGACATCGACGAGCCGACCCTGGTCGCGCCGGCGGACGTGCCCGCGAGCTGATCGACAGCTCCCCGGGGCCGGTGACGAGTGCCACTGTGCAGGCCACCGGGGGTCTGATTGGCTGTCGGTACGGCGTTCACCTCCACGTAGCATTTTTGCTGCCACCCCCCACAGCACGACCCGAGGAGCGTTGACCCGTGTCCGAAACCACCGCCCCGAACTCCGGTACCACCCCCGTCGTCGGCACCGCCCGCGTGAAGCGGGGCATGGCCGAGATGCTCAAGGGTGGCGTGATCATGGATGTGGTCAACGCCGAGCAGGCCAAGATCGCTGAGGATGCCGGCGCCGTCGCGGTGATGGCCCTGGAGCGGGTGCCCGCCGACATCCGCGCTCAGGGCGGGGTGTCCCGGATGAGCGACCCCGACATGATCGACGGGATCATCGAGGCGGTCTCCATCCCGGTGATGGCCAAGGCCCGCATCGGCCACTTCGTGGAGGCGCAGATCCTGCAGTCCCTCGGCGTGGACTACGTCGACGAGTCCGAGGTGCTGACCCCGGCCGACTACGCCAACCACATCGACAAGTGGGCCTTCACGGTCCCCTTCGTCTGTGGTGCGACCAACCTGGGTGAGGCGCTGCGCCGGATCACCGAGGGCGCCGCCATGATCCGCTCCAAGGGCGAGGCCGGCACCGGCGACGTCTCCAACGCCACCACCCACATGCGGAAGATCCGCCACGAGATCCGCCGGCTCTCCTCGCTGCCAACCGACGAGCTGTACGTCGCGGCCAAGGAGCTGCAGGCCCCGTACGAGCTGGTCAAGGAGGTCGCCGAGAGCGGGAAGCTGCCGGTGGTGCTGTTCACCGCCGGCGGGATCGCCACTCCGGCCGACGCCGCGATGATGATGCAGCTCGGCGCGGAGGGCGTCTTCGTCGGCTCTGGCATCTTCAAGGCCGGCAACCCGGCGCAGCGCGCCGCCGCGATCGTCAAGGCCACCACCTTCCACGACGACCCGGACGTGCTGGCCAAGGTGTCCCGGGGTCTCGGCGAGGCGATGGTCGGCATCAACGTCGACGAGATCCCGCAGCCGCACCGCCTGGCCGAGCGCGGCTGGTGAGCGTGATCGGTGTGCTCGCGCTGCAGGGGGACGTCCGCGAGCACATGGCGGCGCTTGCCGCCGCGGGCGCGGACGCCCGCCCGGTCCGCCGTCCGGCGGAGCTGGACGCGGTCGACGGGCTGGTCATCCCCGGGGGCGAGTCCACCACCATCAGCAAGCTGGCCGACATCTTCGGGATGCGCGAGCCGATCGACAAGCGGATCGCCGGCGGAATGCCGGTCTACGGGTCCTGTGCCGGCATGATCATGCTGGCCACCGAGGTGCTCGACGGCCGACCCGACCAGCAGGGTTTCGCCGGCATCGACATGACCGTCCGACGTAACGCCTTCGGGCGGCAGGTGGACTCCTTCGAGGCGCCCGTGGAGATCAGCGGTGTCCCGGGCGATCCCTTCCACGCGGTGTTCATCCGCGCGCCGTGGGTCGAGCGGGTCGGTGCCGGCGTCGAGGTCATCGGGCAGGTGACCGGTGGCCCGGCAGCCGACCGGATCGTGGCGGTCCGGCAGGGCAACCTGCTGGCCACCTCGTTCCACCCCGAGCTGACCGGTGACCTGCGGGTGCACGCGTACTTCGTGGAGCTGGTCCGGGCGGCCCGCTGACCCGGTGCCGGCTCAGCTGGTCGCCCGCAGCGTGCGCAGGGCACCGCCCCAGGCGACCAACTCGTCGAGCATCATCCGCAGCTTGTCCGGCTGCCGTCCGCTGGGCCGAACCTGTCCGTCGGTGATGTCCCTGCCCAGGGTGAGTGTCACCTGGCTCCGTACGTCGGCGAGTTTCAGCTCCCCGGCGATCAGCCGCAGGTGCTCCGTGGCGCGGCTGCCGCCGTCCACGCCGTAGCTGACGAACCCGGCGACTTTGTCGTTCCACTCCGCGTAGAGGTAGTCGATCGAGTTCTTCAGCACCCCGGTCGTGGAGTGGTTGTACTCGGGGGTGACGAAGATGTACCCGTCGTACGCGGCGACTGTCGCGGCCCACGCCTGGGTGTGGGGCTGTTCGTACCGGTCGAAGATCGGTGGCGTCGGCTCGTCGAAGTGCGGCAGCGGATGGTCGGCCAGGTCGACGATGTCGAACGAGGCGTCGACCCGATCGGCGGCGATCTTGCGTACCCAGTCGGCGACCAGGGGCGCGACGCGACCTGGCCGGGTGCTGCCGATGATGATGGCGATGCGGATCATGCTGACTCCCTCGTGGTCTGTCGGACGGGGACGTGGGCTGTCGGGCTGGCCGGCGTGGGGTCTCGGCTCCTGCTGCGGACGTGAATCCATCCCGCCTCCTCCGAGCGCATGTTGGTCAGACCAACATGTGCTCGGCGACGGTAGCAGCTCTACGTTGGTGTGGCCAACATGCGGTCTATGCTGGCCGCGTGGACGAGACTCCGATGCCTCCGGCGGGTACTCCCGTGCGGTTACGCAGCCTGCCGACCTGGCTGCTGAACCATCTCGCGATCGAGGCGACCCGGGTGGTCGGCGACCGGCTCGGCCACCCCAGCCTGCGGTCGGACTACGCCGTCCTGGCCACCCTGGAGGAGGGTGGCCCGGCCAGCCAGGCGACGCTGGGCCGCCGGCTCGGGAAGGATCGCAGTGACGTGGCGGGGATACTGGACCGGCTGGAGCGGGACGGGTTCGTGCTCCGGGCGCCCGATCCCGCCAACCGTCGCCGTAACGCGATCACCCTTACGCCGTCCGGTGCGCAGGAGTTGGCCCGGCTCCACGTCCAGATTGAGCAGGCGCAGGACGCTCTTCTGGCACCGCTGACCCCCGGCCAGCGCGCGGAGTTGACCACCCTGCTCCAGACGCTCACCGAGCACCACCGCGCGATCCGGCGGGCCGGCCAGGCATGACGGCTCGGACCGAGAGATTTCTCCCGGTTCGTGGGCATCCGATGGCCGTGCAGGGGCCGGGCGCAGTGCGGCGCGTGACATCCACCCGAGGGGCGTCGGTAGGATTGCGGAGATTCGGCAGGGCCATCTGCCCGCCACGGCTTCCACCAGAGCTGACCGGCACCTCCGCGTGCGCCGGCGGGAGCGGGGGCGTGTGCGGTGCGGTCGATGCAGACGGCGGGTAGCAACGGAGGTAGAAGATGTCCGGCCACTCAAAGTGGGCGACGACCAAGCACAAGAAGGCCGTCATCGACGCCAAGCGCGGCAAGATGTTCGCCAAGCTGATCAAGAATGTCGAGGTGGCCGCGCGGATCGGCGGCGGCGACCCCACCGGCAACCCGACGCTCTACGACGCCATCCAGAAGGCGAAGAAGAGTTCGGTGCCGAACGACAACATCGACCGCGCGGTCAAGCGCGGCTCCGGCCTGGAGGCCGGCGGCGCCGACTGGCAGACCATCATGTACGAGGGTTACGGCCCGAACGGCGTGGCCATGCTCATCGAGTGCCTCACGGACAACCGCAACCGGGCGGCGACCGAGGTGCGCACCGCGCTGACCCGCAACGGCGGCTCGCTCGCCGACGCCGGCTCGGTGTCGTACATGTTCACCCGCAAGGGCGTGGTGATCGTCCCCAAGACCGGCACCAGCGAGGACGACGTGATGTTGGCCGTCCTCGACGCCGGCGCCGAGGAGGTCAACGACCTCGGTGAGGCGTACGAGGTGGTCTCCGAGCCGACCGACCTGATCGCGGTCCGCACCGCTTTGCAGGACTCCGGCATCGAGTACGAGTCGGCCGAGTCCTCCCTCATCCCCAGCATGAACATCCCGCTGGACGAGGATGGCGCGCGCAAGATCTTCAAGCTGATCGACGTCCTGGAGGACTGCGACGACGTGCAGAACGTCTACGCGAACTTCGACGTCAGCGACGACGTGATGGCAGCCGTCGACGCCTGACGTGCATCGATCGGCAGGCCCGCAACGCTCCGGACACCTCACCCACCGCCGTGGGTGAGGTGTTCGTGTTTTACCTGTAGCCCGTTGAGCTGCACAAATATGGTCCGTCGGGTCACGGCGTCCATCTTCGGCCCGAGCTCGTAGCCATCGAGCCAGCACCACCCGTCGTAGGTGGGCCAGTCGAGAACCCTGATGACGCGGAAGAAGATCGGCCGCGTGAACTGGACGCTTGCGGCGCGCGTGACGTGCAGCAGGTCACCCGCCTTCACGGCCGTCTGTCTTCCTGTCCCGCCAGGCCCTCAGGTGATCGCACGCCTCCGTGAGCCGAGGGCACTCCCCGTCCGGCGAGCACTTGGAACAGACGTTGCGGTGGTGGAAGTCGACCACGTAGCCAGCCATGATCACGAGGAACGGCGGCTCGGGTCGAATCTGCTCACGCATCGTGCCGACCAGTGCGCTGGTTGCGGCGAAGCTTGGTCTCACGCTGTTGGGGAGGCTCGCTGGGGGCGTACGCACCTGTTCGGCCCGGGAAGCTCGTGCGCTCCACCACGTCGATCGGTTCGTCCGGTCGCTGAAACCACTTCCATCGGCACATCGGTCGCCTCCGAGATCATCGCGGCTACGGCATCTACCAGCCACAATCCGCGAGTCGACCACGATTCTGCAACGTCTCACTCAGAAATTGGCGCTGAGAGATTGACGCTGTGTCATCTGGCCGTGCAGGCTGTTCCAAATGAGACAGACGAACGCGCGGAGCGAGACTGGGAGGTCGGGTGAGTGAAGGTGGTTCGTCCGTCCCAAGGCGGCAACTCGGACGACTGCTGCGGCAGGCACGCGAGGAAGCAGGGATCAACTTGGAGGCTGCCGCCAAGGATCTTGAATGGTCCCGAGCCAAGATGTATCGGCTGGAAAGTGGCCAGACCTCGCTACGTACACATGATGTGGTGTTGATGTGCCAGCACTACGGCACGTCGGCCGAGTTGACGGAGGTGTTGTGCAGCCTCGCCAAGGAGAGCAAATCCCGCGGCTGGTGGCACGCCTACGGTGACGTGATCCCCGGCTGGTTCGAGTTGTACGTGGGACTGGAGGCCGCAGCCTCTCGTGTACGCCAATATGAACCGACCCTGATCCCTGGGCTGCTCCAGACCCCCGAGTACATGGCGGCGGTGTTCGAAACCAAGCCCGGTCGCACCGCGGACGAAGTGGCGCAGAAGGTCGCTCTGCGGATGGAGCGGCAGAAGCTGCTGGTGAGGCGCAGCCCGGTGGCCCCGCGCCTTGACGTCGTGATCGATGAAGCGGTGGTCCGAAGGCCCAGTGGTGACATCGAGGGCTGGCGGGCCCAGCTTGCTCATCTGGTGAACGCTGCGCAGGCTCCGAACGTCTCCGTTCGTGTCCTGCCACTGGGGATCGGGCCGCACCGAGCGTCCGTTGCCGGAGCCTTTGTGTTGCTTGATTTTCCGGCGGTCGGCACGCGGCCGGCAGAGCCCAGCACGGTCTACAGCGAGTCTCTGACGGGCAGCCTCTACCTGGACCGTCCGAGTGAGGTACAGACGTACTCTGAGGTCTGGCAAGCGCTCTGGGATCTTGCCCTGACCGAGCGTGCGTCGGAGGATCTGGTGAGCACGGTGATCAAGGAGACCTACGATGAGTGACGTGACTGGTGCCCTCTGGCGCAAGAGCACGCGTAGTGGCAATGAAGGCAACTGCGTAGAGGTTGCCGACAATCTTTCCGGGGTCGTGGGCGTCCGGGACAGCAAGGACGTCGAGGGGCCGGTACTCACCTTCACGCCGGCTGCCTGGTCGGCCTTCGTGACGCTCGCGACATCAGCCGAATAGCCCGTGAGGCCGCAGGGAGGCACCATGTTCGATCTGAGCGGCGCGGCCTGGCGCAAGAGCACCAGGAGCAGCGATTCAGGCAACTGCGTCGAGGTTGCCGACAACATCGTCGACGTCGTGGCCGTCCGGGACAGCAAGGACGCCGAGGGGCCGGCGCTCACCTTCACCCCGGCAGCGTGGTCGGCGTTTCTGGCGCTCGCACGATCAGGCGAATAGCCGGTAGGGCCTCGTTGCCTGCCCGAGGTGGCATCCGCGAGCCGGTAGGCTGCCCGGCGGCAAGCGAGGGGGTGTCGGGGCCGTGGGAGTAGAACACCGGTTCGCGTCGGGTGACGTGGTCGTCCGGCGTGAGGTTCTGCGTGACGAGGTCTGGTTCGGCTGCCCGACGATCTGCGTCGAGGACTCGCCCGACCTGCTGGCGCTCTACCTTCCGCCGGGGGCCGAGTTCGGCTTCCCCGAGGCCGGCACCTTCCCAAGTGGGCGGCACCCGTGGCAGACGGCCGGGCACCGCGTCTGGTCGGGGCACGGCAAGCTGATGCTGCAACGCCCCGGCGAGGCGCACTCGGTGGACGTGTTCTGGACCGGCCCGGAGCGCGACTTCGCCGGCTGGTACTTCAACCTCCAGGACCCGCTACGGCGTACCCCGGTGGGGGTGGACACCCTGGACCACGAGCTGGACCTGTGGTGGGGCGCGGACGCCGACCGGTACGTCTGGAAGGACGTGGAGATGTTCGCGCAGCGCCTCGTCGAGGGGCGCTACCCGGGCATGGCGGACGCGATCCGTGGCGAGGGTGACCGGATCGCCGCCCTGCTGGACGCGGGGGAGCGCTGGTGGGACCCGGCGTGGGCCTCCTGGCGGCCCGACCCGGCCTGGCCGGTGCCGCGGTTGCCGGCCGGCTGGGATGTGGTGCCGACCGCTCGCTGAGGACCGACGCCGACCGGGACCGGGTCGGCCGTCAGTCGTCGGGCAGCGCGTCGACCAGGAACACCTGATCCGCTGTGTCGGTGCACGGCTCGGCCAGCGCCTCGGCCAACACCTCGGTGTCATCGTCGCGGAGGCCGACGCACAGCTCGGTGTTGGCCGGGCGGATGCGGTAGGTGGTGGGCGCCGAGCCGGTCGGCTCGAAGCGGAACAGTTGAAGCGACCCGGGAACGAGGCAATTCGTCCACGGCTCGAGCAGGTGCCGGCCGGGCTCGTCCCTGCGGATGGTGAGACAGCCCGGTCCGTGCGCGGGATGGTTCCACTTGATGAGGTACAGACCGCCGGGCACCGGCTCGAGGTAGGTGTCCGGTGGTGTGGCCTGGGCGCAGGGGCGCTGGACCGCCACCTCGCTCTCGTACCGGCCGGTGCGGTCGCGCCCCTCGGTGAGACAGAGCTGCGGGGCACGGACGGGGCGGATCTGGCTCCGGCCGCCGCTCGGCGCGGTCGACGGGCTGGAGTCGCCTCTCGGCGTGGTCGAGCGGCTGCCCTCCGCTGAGGCGCGCTCTGCCGACGGTCGGCGCTCGCCGTCCGGTCGCAGAAACCAGGCACCCGCGCCGAGTGCGCCCAGCAGAACGCCGACGACGAGCAGCGCCAGCGGTCCGGGTCGCGGAAACCAACGAGGGCGGGTCCCGGCCGGGGGCAGCGGCTCCGGGGCCGTGGCCGGCGCGCCGACGCCGGCTGGCGGGTGGTCCGGCGCGGGCGACGTCGGGGCGAACGACCCGGCCGCGAGTCGATGTCGTGCCCGCAGCCACACCTCCACCTGATCCTCGGCGCCGCAGGCGCGGACGAACGCGGCCAGCACCTCGGGTCGCGGCAGGGTGGCCCGGCCGAGGACGTCGGCGGCGGTGCTGCGGGCCAGCACGTCGCCGGCTGAGGCCGCACGCTGCTCCAGTTGCCGGTAGGTGAGCCGGGACCGTTTCTTGAGCTGACGCAACAGATCGACGAACTCGATCGGATCGTTCGCGTCGTCCGGTCGTAGCTCCCCCGTGTGCATCGCCCGATTGTCCAGACCCGCATGGCCGTGGGGCAAGCCGGGCCCGCGCCGTCTGTCCGACATGGTCGGACAGAACCCGGACAAGGCCCGTTGAGCTGCCCGGACACGCCCGGGGGCGGGGCCTGGGCATTGTCCGCACCGACGTGCTTGTCTAGCGTCGTTTTCCACTGGCCGCGTCACTGACCGGTGTGGTGTCGGCGGGCACCGGACAGGCTCGGCCACATCGACGACACGGGGAGATTCGATGGATGGCGCTGTCCGGGATCAGGTGCCGCAGGCCGCCACGGCGGGGGAGTACGTGGCGCAGCTCCGGGTTGTACGGCGGTGTTCCGGCCTGACCTATCGGGAGGTCACCCGGCGGGCCTCGGCCGCCGGGCACTGGCTGCCGCCGAGCACCCTCGCCACGATGCTGGGCCGGACCACCCTGCCCCGCGAGCGGACCGTCGTGGCGCTGCTGGCCGCCTGCGGTACGCCGCCGGAGGAGATCGGGCAGTGGGTGGGGATGCGGCGCGACATCGAGGCGCGCGCCACCGAGCAGGAGCGCCGGCACGGCCCGGCGGCGCCCACCGACGAGGTGACCGATGACGGCCCGCACCCCGCCGACGACCCGCACACCCCTGATGACTCGCACCCCGCCGACGGCCCCGTTACGCGGGAGCGGCCACCGCCCCGGGTGCGTCGGGCGACCCGAGCGGTCCGTCGGCGGCTTCGGCTCGGAGCACTCGCGCTGCTCGTCGGGCTGTCGGTCGGGGCGTCCGGCGCGCTGCTGGCGGGCGATTCCGGCACGCAGAGCACACCGGACGGTCCGTCAGCCGACGGATGCCCGCTCGTCCTGCGGCAGGGCATGTACGGCCCGTGTGTGCTGAGCCTGCAGGAACGACTCGCGGCCGGCGGGTTGTACGTGCCGGTGGACGGCTGGTTCGGGCCGGACACCGCCAGCCGGGTGATGGCCTTCCAGGCGTTGGGCGGCCTACCGGCCAGCGGCGCCGTGGACGCCGACGTCCTCCACGGGTTGTCGGGCGAGCCGGTGGTGACCACCTGGCCGGAGGACCGGATCCGCAAGCAGCTGCGACTGGCCTTTCCGGAGGATCCGGCCGGGGCGACTCGGCTGGCGGGGTGCCTGTCGGGGCTGGACCCTTACCGGGTGGAGATCCGCGCGGACGGCTCGCGGCGCTGGGGGCTGTTCCAGTTCAGCGACATGGAGTTGGCGCGGCTGGATGTCGATCACCGGACCGCGCTGGATCCCGGCTGGAGCATCCGGGCGGCGCGGGGCGCCTGGTCGGCCACCCGGGACTTCGACAACTGGCACTGCGTGTCGTCTCCCTGACGTGCGCTTTCCGTCGTCATCCGTCCCGCTGTTCCACGGTCATCTGGGAAAGGTGCCACGGCGGCAGGCGGGGCGATCCGCGGTGGCCCTAGGCTCCGACGGGCGGAGGCCCGACGCGGGGTACGCGCCGGGCCGCCTCGTCGGGTGCTGGTCAGATCGTGCGACGTCGGGTCTTGCCGGCGGTGTCGATCAGCTCCCAGACCGCCACCACGACCGAACCCACCGCGACGACGAGCCCGAGGGTGTTGCGGTTGTCCGCGTCCGCCAGCCAGCTCAGTCGCTGTGCCAGGGCCGGGTTGAGCAGGCTGTCGGAGAGCGCCAACGACACCAGCGGCACCGTGAACGCCAGGTTGAGCAGCGCCTTCACACCGAACAGCGTCCAGGTCCACCGCCCGGTCCGGTACTTGACCACCTCGAACACCACGTTGCCCAGCAGTACCGCGATCAGCGCCGGCAGCCAGAACGACCACAGTGCCGGGTCGAGGATCGGGATGTTGTCGCCCTCCGTGGTGTGCACCCACGACTGGTAGTGCTGAAAGGGGAGGTAGCCGATGAGCAGCGCCAGCATGGCCACCGACGCGATGGTGTCGACGAGGGAGACGTGACGGTGCGCGGGAACGTCCGGCAGTTGCTCGACGGTCCAGTCGGGCAGCTGGGAGTGGGAGCGTTCGATGAGGACGAAGACCAGGGTCAGCCAGAAGGAGATCTGCACGGTCACGTGGAAGGCGACGACGACGCCCGTCCCGATGGCCCCGAAGCCCTTGCCGGTGGCCGCTTCGACGACCGCGACGATCGTGCCCACGAGCGCCGGGATGAAGCTGAGCAGCAGCTTCAGTAGCCGCAGCCAGACCAGGTAGTAGGTCGGGCCGAGGAGCTGCAGCCGGCGGTCGGCGTACCGGGCGGCCAGCAGGTCGGGGTCTCCCAGCTCGGTGAGCACCTCGCGTTCGGCGGCCGGGGTCTCCTGGCCGCCGCCGGTCCGTGCCTCGATCATGTCCTCGATCGAGGCACGCAGCTCGGAGGCGATCTCCTCCCGGCGCTGGGTGGGCACCGAGCGCAGGGTTGCGGCGAGGTAGCGGTCGGTCAAGGTGTTCATCGGTCCACTCCTTGGATCAGCCCGGTGATGGAGGTCTGCACGTCGGCGAGGTCGTTGAGGAGCCGGCTCAGCATCGACTCGCCCTCGTCGCTGGTCCGGTAGAACTTGCGCGGTCGGCTCTCCTCGGTGTTCCACTCGCTGGTCAGCAGCCCCTGGTCCTCCAGTCGGCGCAGCAGCGGATAGAGGGTGTTGGCGTCCACCGGAAAGCCGTGGTCGGTGAGCCGCTGCAGCAGTGCGTAGCCGTAGTCCGGCCGGCGGAGCGCGACCAGGCTGGCCACCACGACGGTGCCTCGACGCAACTCCTGTAGGTGCGTCCGTAGAACGTCCTCGCTAACCATGTGTCACACCATACTGTGTGCCACACAGTGTTGTCTAGACCGACACTATTGTGTCTGTCAGGGACCGGCTAAACGCGGCCGGCGGCGCGGCCTCGGATGTGAAGCTGTGACCATGGCGGGAAGTCGGTGACGCAGGAGCCGCGTGAACCGCTGACCGCATGTCCGGCGGCTCGCAGCGCGCCGATCTGCTGGAGCTGTTCTTCGACCTGGCCTTCATCGCCGGTCTGACCATGGCGTCGCAGAAGATGGCGACTCAGCAGACCTGGACCGGCATCGTCCAGGGGCTCCTTGCCCTGTCGACCCTGTGGGCGGTGTGGGTGACGACCACGCTGATCACCAACAGCTACAGCCCCCAGCGGCGGCCGATCCCGTACCTGATCCTGGTCAGTACGTTCGGCCTCATGCTGATGGCGGCCGCGCTGCCGACCGCGTTCGGCGACCACGGGCTGATCTTCGGCGGGACCTGGGTCGCGCTGTTCCTGGGGCGGGAGCTGGCGCTCATCCGGTCCCTGCGCGGCCGGCGGGAACAGGAGCGCTCCCTGCGCGCCCTGGCCTGGAACCTCTGTTCGGGGTCTCTCTGGGTGGTCGGCGGCCTGGTGTCCGACGCCGACTGGCGGCTGGCCCTCTGGCTGGGCGCGGTGGCGGCGGACTACACCGCGTACGGGTTCCGCTTCCCGATCCCCGGTCGGTCACCCCTGCCGCAGTACCAGGTGGCACCGGAGCACCTCGCCGAGCGGTACCAGCAGATCTACATCCTCAGCCTGGGTGAGCTCATCCTGGTCAGCGTGGTCAGTCTGAGCCGCGAGCCGTTCACCACGCACCGGATCGGCGCCTTCGGCACCGCGTTCCTGGTGGCCGTGGTGCTGTGGTGGAGCTACGCACGGGGAGCGGGTGCCAGCCTCCACGCCGCCATCGAGTCCTCGCCACACCGGGGCCGGCTGGTGCAGACCAACCCGTACGCCCACTGGCTCATGGTCGCCGGGGTGGTCGGCACGGCGGCCGGATTCGAACAGGTCATCTCACACCCGGGAACACCGCCGGGTGGCCCGATGACCGCGCTCATCCTGGGCGGAGCCGGGCTCTTCCTGTGTGGCCGGGCGGTGTTGGAACACGAGGTCTACCAGCGCGTGCCGATGTCGCACGTCATCGGGGTCGTCGCCGCGATCGCCCTGGGTCCAGTGGCGGCGCACCTGCCCGGTCTGGCGGTGAGCGCCGCCGCCGGCCTCGTGCTGCTGGGCGTCGCGGTCGCCGAGATCCTCCGGGCCCGGAGCCACCCGACCCGCAGCCCGGCGACGATCTGAGTGGGGGTCACTCGAAGCGGGAGAGGTCTCCCGCGCCCCGGCGCAGGATCTCCGGCTCCGGCCCGGACAGGTCGATCACCGTCGTCGGCTCCTTGCCGCAGTCGCCGGCGTCGAGCACCGCGTCGAGCTGGTGGTCGAGCCGTTCCTTGATCTCCCACCCCTGGGTCATCGGCTCCTCGTCGCCGGGCAGGGTCAGGGTGCTCGACACCAGGGGCTCGCCCAGCTCTGCCAGCAGCGCCTGGGTGACGGTGTGCCGGGGTACGCGGACGCCGACGGTGCGCTTGCGGGGGTGCAACATCCGGCGGGGCACCTCGCGGGTGGCCGGCAGGATGAACGTGTAGCTGCCCGGGGTGGACGCCTTCACCAGGCGGAAGACCGAGTTGCTGACCTGGACGAACTGGCCGAGCTGCGCGAAGTCCCGGCAGACCAGGGTGAAGTGGTGCCGATCGTCGAGGCGGCGGATCTGGCGGATCCGGTCCAGCCCGTCCCGGTCGCCCAGGTGGCAGCCGAGCGCGTAGCACGAGTCGGTCGGGTAGGCGACCAGGCCGCCGCCGCGGATCAGGTCGGCGACCTGGCGGATGACCCGGGGTTGCGGGTTCTCCGGATGGACGTCGTAGTACCTCGCCATCCTCCGAGCCTAGGCGCTGCCGGGCGCAGTGGTCGTCGCGGGCGGCACCTCGCACGTCCCGGCTGGCGGCGACCTCATTGCATCGATTCACATCGGTGATTGCGCTACCCGGTCCGGTCGGCCTAGCATCGCTTCGGGAGCAGGGCGCCGTACGCCAGCGGGACCACCGACGCGCACCGGGCGGGCGTCGATCGGCACCGCGTGGGCCGGTTCACCCGCCGGGCACCGCCACGGCGGCACTCCCACCCCGATGGAGATTCCATGCGATCATCCGTACGCCGGATGGCCCTCCTGGCCGCCGGCACCGCGACGGTACTCACCGCCGGTCTGCTCACCGCCGTCTCCGCCCAGGCCGCCGCCGGCTGCCGGGTCAGCTACCGGGTGACCAACCAGTGGCAGGGCGGCTTCGGCGCCGACCTGACCGTCACCAACCTCGGCGACGCGATCAACGGCTGGACCCTGACCTGGTCCTTCCCCGCCGGGCAGACCGTCACCCAGCTCTGGAACGGCACCCACACCCAGTCCGGCGCCCAGGTCCGCGTCACCAACGTCGGCTACAACGGGTCCATTGCCACCAACGCCAGCGTCGGTCTGGGCTTCAACGGCAGCTGGAACAACTCCAGCAACCCCGCTCCGGCCTCGTTCGCGCTCAACGGCACCACCTGCACCGGGGCGACGACGCCGACGTCACCGACGCCCAGGCCCACGCCGACGCCGACGCCGCCCGGCGGTAGCTGCACCGCCCAGCCGGTGGATCCGCAGGCCACCGCGCAGGCCCGGCGGCTGCTCTGCTACCTCTACAGCCAGTACGGCAACCACATCCTCTCGGGTCAGCAGGAGTCGACCTGGGTGGACGGGCCCGACTACGAGATGAACTACATCTACTCCCGCACCGGGAAGTACCCGGCGATCCGGGGGCTGGACATGGGTGACTCGCCGACCTTCGGCAGCCGCGCCGTCTCCTGGTGGAACGCCGGCGGCATCCCGATGGTGGGCTACCACATGGGCTCGCCCGCCCAGGGCCAGGACGGCTACGCCGGATCGCAGATGAACGCCAACATCAACGCGGCGCTCACCCCGGGCACCGCCGACCACACGCGGTTCCTCCAGCGGCTCGACGCCGCCGCGGCCCAACTCGCCCAGGCGCAGGCCGCCGGCGCGGCGGTGATCTGGCGGCCGTTCCACGAGGCCGGCGGCACCTGGTTCTGGTGGAGCAAGGAGGGCGGCAGCCAGTACGTCCGGCTGTGGCGTTTCGTGTTCGACTACTACACCAAGACGAAGGGGCTGCACAATCTCGTCTGGCTGCACCCGTTCAACGGCTCGCCCACCTCGTCGTTCTACCCGGGCAAGGCGTACGTCGACGTCGGCGGGGCGGACACCTACGCCGGTGACCACGGCCCGCTGACCTCGCTGTTCAACTCCACGCGCAGCATCGTCGGCGGCACCGTGCCGATCGCGCTGCACGAGAACGGGCGGATCCCCGACCCGGGCCAGCTCCAGTCGTCGGCCACCCGGTGGGTGCTGTTCAACACCTGGCACAGCACCTTCGTCTCCGACACGAGCGTCAACCCGGTGTCGACCTTCCAGCAGGTCTACGGCAGTTCCTACGTCGTGACCCGCGACGAGGTGCCCAACCTGCGCTGACCGACCGCGTCACCAGCGCCCCCCGGCGCGGCGCGTCCCGCCGTGGCGGGGGTCGCTGGCGTGTGCGGGACGAGACGTCCGACACCCGGTGCGAGGTCGGCCCGCGCGGCTCTCGCGGCCCCTGATCGAATCTCGGTAGGGTAGGCCGACCGACCTGAACCAACCCATGATTCGACCCGGGGGGGCGCTCTGCATGGGCGATTCGTTCGCGCATCTGCACGTGCACACCGAGTATTCGATGCTGGACGGGGCGGCCCGGCTCAAGGACCTGTTCGCCGAGGCCAACCGGCTCGGCATGTCGGCGGTGGCGATCACCGACCACGGCAACATGCACGGCGCGAACGACTTCTACAACCAGGCGATGGCCGCCGGGATCACGCCGATCCTGGGCGTCGAGGCGTACGTGGCGCCGGAGTCGCGCTATCACAAGGCCCGGGTCAAGTGGGGCCGGCCGGAGCAGAAGAGCGATGACATCTCCGGCAACGGCGCGATCACCCACAAGACCATGTGGGCGCGTAACGCGCAGGGCCTGAAGAACCTGTTCACCCTCAACTCGCGGGCCTCCATGGAGGGGCACTACGTCAAGTGGCCCCGGATGGACATGGAGCTGATCGCCGAGCACGCCGAGGGCATCATGGCCACCACCGGCTGCCCCTCCGGGGCGGTGCAGACCCGGCTTCGGCTGGGTCAGTTCGACGAGGCGCTCAAGGTCGCCGCCAGCTACCAGGACATCTTCGGTAGGGACAACTACTTCCTGGAAATCATGGACCACGGCCTGGACATCGAGAGCCGGGTCCGCGAGGGGCTCACCGAGATCGCCCGCAAGCTGGACATCCCGCCGGTGGTCACCAACGACTCGCACTACACCCACGAGGCGCAGGCCACCGCCCATGACGTGCTGCTCTGCGTGCAGACCGGCAGCAACATCGACGACCCCAACCGGTTCCGGTTCGAGGGCGGCGGCTACTTCGTCAAGAGCGCCGACCAGATGCGCGCGGTCGACTCCTCCGAGTTGTGGCAGGAGGGCTGCCGCAACACCCTGCTGGTCGCCGAGCGGGTCGACCCGACCGGGATGTTCGAGTTCCACAACCTGATGCCGCGCTTCCCGGTTCCGGAGGGGGAGACCGAGGAGTCCTGGTTCCGCAAGGAGACCTTCGTCGGCCTGGGCCGCCGCTACCCGAACGGCATCCCGGAGGGGCACGTCGTCCAGGCCGAGTACGAGCTGGGCGTCATCAACCAGATGGGCTTCCCGTCGTACTTCCTCGTGGTCGCCGACTTCATCCAGTGGGCCAAGAACCAGGGCATCGCGGTGGGTCCGGGTCGTGGTTCGGCCGCCGGCTCCCTCGTCGCGTACGCGTTGGGCATCACCGACCTGGACCCGATCCAGCACGGCCTGATCTTCGAGCGGTTCCTCAACCCCGAGCGGGTCTCGATGCCGGATGTCGACATCGACTTCGACGAGCGTCGGCGCGGTGAGGTGATCAAGTACGTCACCGACAAGTGGGGTGAGGACAAGGTTGCCCAGATCGCCACCTTCGGCACGATCAAGGCGAAGGCCGCGATCAAGGACTCGGCGCGGGTGCTCGGCTTCCCGTACGCGGTCGGCGACCGGATCACCAAGGCCATGCCGCCGGCCGTGATGGGCAAGGACATCCCGCTCACCGGCATCTTCGACGCGAAGCACCCGCGGTACTCCGAGGCTGGCGAGATCCGCGGCCTGTACGACTCCGACCCGGACGTCCGCAAGGTGATCGACACCGCCAAGGGCATCGAGGGGCTGATCCGGCAGACCGGTGTGCACGCCGCGGGCGTCATCATGTCCGCCGAGCCGATCATCGAGCACATCCCGCTGACCCGCCGGGACGCCGACGGGGCGATCATCACCCAGTTCGACTACCCGACGTGCGAGTCGCTCGGGCTGTTGAAGATGGACTTCCTCGGCCTGCGCAACCTGACGATCATCGACGACGCGGTCAAGAACATCGAGCTCAACCACGGCCTCAAGCTCGACCTGCTGGGGCTGTCGCTGGATGATCCGGCCGCGTACGAGCTGCTGGCCCGGGGTGACACCCTCGGTGTGTTCCAGCTCGACGGCGGGCCGATGCGGTCGCTGCTGCGGATGATGAAGCCGGACAACTTCGAGGACATCTCGGCCGTCCTGGCGCTGTACCGGCCCGGCCCGATGGGCGTCGACTCGCACACCAACTACGCGCTGCGCAAGAACGGCCTGCAGGAGATCACGCCGATCCACCCTGAGCTGGAGGAGCCGCTGCGGGAGATCCTGGCGCCGACCCACGGCCTGATCGTCTACCAGGAGCAGGTGCAGCGCGCCGCGCAGATCCTCGCCGGCTACACGCTCGGTCAGGCCGACCTGCTGCGCCGGGCGATGGGCAAGAAGAAGAAGGAGATCCTCGACAAGGAGTTCATCCCCTTCCGGGACGGCTGCCGCGAGCGCGGCTACTCCGACGGGGCGATCCAGGCGGTGTGGGACGTCCTGGTGCCGTTCGCCGGGTACGCCTTCAACAAGGCGCACTCCGCCGCGTACGGGCTGGTGTCCTACTGGACCGCGTACCTCAAGGCGCACTACCCGGCCGAATACATGGCGGGGCTGCTGACCAGCGTCGGCGACGACAAGGACAAGATGGCCCTCTATCTGTCCGAGTGTCGCCGGATGCGCATCCAGGTGCTTCCACCGGACGTGAACACCTCGGCCGGGCCGTTCACCCCGGTCGGCACGGACATCCGGTTCGGGCTGGCGGCGGTGCGCAACGTCGGCGCGAACGTGGTCGCCTCGATCATGCGCTGCCGCAAGGAGAAGGGCGACTACAGCGACTTCTACGACTTCCTGGCCAAGGTGGACGCGGTCGTCTGCAACAAGAAGACCGTCGAATCGCTGATCAAGGCCGGTGCCTTCGACTCGATGAAGCACAGCCGCAAGGCGTTGCTCGCCGTGCACGCCGACGCGATCGACGCGTACGCCGACGTCAAGCGCAAGGAGGCCGTCGGCCAGTACGACCTGTTCGGTGCCGGGTTCGGCGACGGCGACGTCGGGGGCAGCACGACGGTGATGCCGACCATCGGCGAGAGCGAGTGGGACAAGCGGGACAAGCTGGCCTTCGAGCGCGAGATGCTCGGCCTGTACGTCTCCGACCACCCCCTGTTCGGCCTGGAGCACATCCTCGGCGCGGCGGCCGACACCACCATCGCCGCGCTGGCCGAGGAGGGCGGGGTGCCCGACGGAGCGGTGGTCACCCTCGCCGGCATCCTCTCCGGCGTGCAGCGTCGGGTCACCAAGCAGGGCCGGGCCTGGGCCTCGGCCACCCTGGAGGACCTGGCCGGCGGTGTGGAGACGCTGTTCTTCCCCAACACCTACGAGGTGATCGGGCAGTACATCGCCGAGGACGCCATCGTGGTGGTCAAGGGTCGGGTGGACCGCCGCGACGACACCCCGCGGATCATGGCGATGGACATGTCCATGCCGGACGTCAGCACCAGCGCCACCAACAAGCCGGTCACCCTCACCATCCCGGTGCACCGGTGCACGCCACCGCTCGTGGAACGGCTCAAGGAGACCCTGGTGCTGCACCCCGGCGACACCGAGGTGCACATCAAGCTGCTCAACGGCGGGCGCACCACCACCCTGCGGCTGGGTCCGTTCCGGGTGGCGGCCACCACCGCGCTGATGGGCGACCTGAAGAGCGTCCTCGGCCCGGCCAACGTGAGCTGACCGGGCCGCGGGCGCCGCCGGGCTCAGCCCGGTTCGGGGGCCGTGATCTCCCGCAGTTGGCCGTCGGCCAACCGCAGCCACCGCTGCACGCCGATCTCGGCGAGGAACCGTTCGTCGTGGCTGACCACGACGAACGCGCCCTGGTACGCGGACAGCGCGCCCTCCAACTGCGCCACGCTGACCAGGTCCAGGTTGTTGGTCGGCTCGTCGAGCAGCAGCAGTTGCGGTGCCGGTTCGGCGCACAGCACACAGGCGAGGGTGGCACGTAGCCGCTCCCCGCCGGAGAGCACCCCGACCGGTAGGTTCACCCGGGCACCCCGGAACAGGAACCGGGCCAGCAGGTTCATCCGCCTCGCATCGGGCAGGCTCGGTGCGTACGCCGCGAAGTTCTCCGCCACCGTCCGGTCGAGGTCCAGCAGGTCCAGCCGCTGCGACAGGTACGCGATCCGGCCGTCGGCCCGACGGATCTCGCCGTCGGCCGGCTCGAGGTCACCGCCGATCAGACGCAGGAGGGTCGACTTGCCGGCACCGTTCGCGCCGGTGAGCGCGATCCGTTCCGGCCCTCGGATCACCAGGTCGGCGCCGTCGGAGGCGAACAGTTCCCGATCGTCGAAGCGGACCCGGAGCCCCTGGCCGGAGAGGACCGTGCGGCCGGCCGGGACGGTGGTGTCCGGCAGGTCCACGACGATCCGGTCCTCCTCGCGCAGCGCCCGACCGGCCTCGTCGAGCCGCGCCTTGGCCTGGCCGACCCGGTTGGAGTGCGTCTCCTGTGACCGGCCCGCCGACTCCTGTGCGCTGCGCTTGAGCCCGCCGGCCACGATCCGCGCCAGCCCCGCGTTTCCCAGGTTCCGGCTGGCGTTGCTGGCCCGCCGGTCAGCCCGTTCGCGGGCCTGCTGCATCTCCCGCTTCTCCCGCTTGACCTCCTGCTCGGCGTTGCGGATGTTGCTCTCGGCCACCTCCCGCGCCGCCTGCACCGCCTCGGTGTACGCGGTGAAGTTGCCGCCGTACCAGCGGATCTCGCCGCGGTCCAGCTCGGCGATGCGGTCCATGCGGTCGAGCAGTTCCCGGTCGTGGCTGACCAGCAGCAGGCAGCCGGACCATTCCGACAGCACGTCGTAGAGCTTGTGCCGGGCGTCGGAATCCAGGTTGTTGGTGGGCTCGTCGAGGAGCAGCACGTCGGGGCCCCGGAGCAGTTGAGCGGCCAGGCCGAGGGAGATCACCTGGCCGCCGCTGACCGTGTGCAGACGGCGGTCGAGCGACAGTTCGCCCAGGCCGAGCCGGTCCAGCTCGGCGCGGGTGCGCTCCTCGATGCCCCAGTCGTCGCCGATCGTGGCGAAGTGCTCCTCGGCGGCGTCGCCGGCTTCGATGGCGTGCAGAGCCGCGATCCGCTCGGCGACGCCCAGCACCTCGGCCACGGTCAGGTCACCAACCAACGGCAGCGTCTGCGGTAGGTAGCCGAGCACACCGTCGACGGTGACGCTGCCGCCGCTGGGGCGCAGCTGCCCGGCGATCAGCCGCAGCAGCGTGCTCTTGCCGGCGCCGTTGGGCGCGACCAGGCCGGTGCGGCCGCCCGGGACGGTGAAGGACAGACCCGTGAAGACCGGGGTGTCGTCCGGCCAGGAGAAGGACAGGTTCGAGCAGACGATGAACGCATCAGACATGCGAGTGACCTCAAGAGGGTGCGGTGGGCGCGCCGGAGCCGCCCGAAAGGGGAACGAGGACCGGTGGAAACGACGGCACGGCCACGGCGGCTACGCGGACCCGCGCGCCGATCGGTGGCCTGAGACATCCGGTATCACCCGGAGATGTCGTCGTCACCCGCCATGTCTGGTCTCCCTCGTCAACCGCTGACACCCAACGCCGCCGAGTCTAACAACGGATCTTCTCCCCGCCACCGGGTTCCCGGCGTCGGGGAGCTACGCGGCGCTCACCTCGGCCGGTACTCGACCTCGGGCCGGCCAGGGGTGCCGTAGCGGGAGCTGCGGACCACCCGGTCGATCGTGACCAGGTATTCCAGGTAGCGGCGGGCGGTCACCCGGGAGATGCCGGTCAGCCCACTCACCTCGGTCGCGGACAGCCCCGCCCGGGAGCCGGTCCCGTCGGCCAGCGCGGCGCGTACCCGGTTGAGGGTCTGCGCGTCGAGGCCCTTGGGCAGGCTGTGCCCGTCCGTGCCGCGCAGGGTGGCGAACATCCGGTCCACCTCGTGCTGGGCGGCGACCTCACCGTCGGCGAGCGCCTGGGCACGGTAGTCGGCGTACCGCTCCAGCTTGTCCCGGAACGCGGCGAACGTGAACGGTTTGAGCAGGTAGTGGGTCACCCCGAGGGAGACCGCGGTACGCACCACGGCAAGGTCCCGCGCCGAGGTCACGGCGAGCACGTCGACGCTGCTGCCGGCCGCCCGCAGCGCCCGGCAGACGTCCAGGCCGTGCAGGTCGGGCAGCCGAAAATCGAGGAGTACGAGGTCCACGTCGCCGCCGTCGTTGGCGCGCAACGCCGCCATCGCCGCCCGCGCGGTGTGCGCCACCCCGACCACCACGAAACCGGGAACCCGCCCGGTGTACGCGGCGTGCGCCTCGGCCAGCAGCGGCTCGTCCTCGACCACCAGCACCCGGATGTCGGTCACCGGCGTGCCCCGACGATCGGCAGTCGGATGGTGAACAGGCTGCCGCCGTCCGCCGAGCGACCCACCTCGGACCGGCCCCCGTGCCGGTGGACGACCTGCCCGATCAGGGCGAGGCCGAGCCCCCGCCCGGTGCTCTTGGTGGACCAGCCGCGCCGGAACGCGTCCGCCACCCGGTCCGGGGCCAGCCCGGGGCCGCTGTCGGCGACACGGACCACCAGTTCGTCGTCGACGGTGCCGAGGAACACCCGGACCCGGCGGGGCGCGGGCGTAGCGGCCACCGCCTCCAAGGCGTTGTCGACGAGGTTGCCGACGACGGTGAGCAGGTCGCCGGTCGGCAGGGGGCTGTCGTCGAGCCGGCAGTCCGGCTCGATCACCAGGTCCACGCCGCGCTCGCTGGCCTGCGCCGACTTGCCCAGCAGCAGTGCGGCCAACGCCGGCTCGGTCACGGCGCCGACCACCCGGTCGGTCAGCTGCTGCGCCAGTTCCAGGCCGCGGGTGCCGAGCCGGACGGCCTCGTCGGCGCGACCCAGCTCGACCAGCGTCAGGACGGTGTGCAGCCGGTTGGCCGACTCGTGGGTCTGCGCCTGTAACGCCTCGGTCAGGGCGCGGACGGAGTCCAGTTCACTGGCCAGGGTGCGCAACTCGGTCTGGTCGCGCAGCGTCAGCACGGTGCCGAGCACCGCACCTTCGAAGCGGGTGGTCCGCTGGTTGGCGACCAGCACCCGGTCGCCGGCGAGGATGGGCTCGTCGAGGGCGTCCCGTCCGGAGCCGAGCAGCTCGGCCACCGCGGGCGGCAGGTCGATCCCGGCCACCGGTTGGTCGACCACCGCCGCGTCCGGGCCGAGGCCCAGCAGCCGACGCCCCTCGTCGTTGACCAACGCCACCCGTCGGTCGCGGGTCAACACGACGAGGCCCTCGCGCACCGAGTGCAGGACCGCGTCGTAGTACTCGTACATCCGGGTCATCTGCGCCGGCCCGAGGCCGTGCGTCTGCCGACGCAGCCGTCGGCTGAGCAGCCAGGAGCCGCTCGCGGCGAGGGCGAGCGCCGGTGCGACGACACCCAGCAGCACCGGCAACTGGCCGAGCAGTTTGCGGTCGATCGCGCGGGTGGTGATACCCACCGACACCAGGCCGACCAGCCGCCGCTGGTCGTCGTACACCGGGACGACCGCGCGCACCGACTCGCCGAGCGTGCCGACGTTGGTGACGGTGAACGGACGCCCGGCCAGCGCGGGCCCGATCTCCCCGACGAACGGTTGGCCGATCAGCTCCCGGGTCGGGTGCGAGTAGCGGGTCCGGTCGGGGGCCATCACCACCACGAAGTCGGTGCCCGTGGCCCTCCGGGTCGACTCGGCGTACGGCTGCAGGGTGCTGGCCGGGTCGGCGGTCGTGAGGGCCGCGCGGACGTCCGGGGAGTTGGCCACGGTCTGCGCCACCGCGAGCACCTCCTCCTGGGCGGCCTGCCGGGAGTCGCTGCGGGCCAGCCAGACGGCGCCCGCCGCGCCGGCCAGCACGAGCAGCGTCACCACCACCGCCTGGAGGGCGAACAGTTGCCCCGCGATGCTCCACTGGCGTCGGGTCACCTCCACCACCTCCTCGTCGCGCCGGTGCCGTTCGTGACCTGCGCGGTGAACAGAATGACCGCAAGGCTGTCAACGGGTGAGACGCGCTTCACATTGTCGACATGGACACCACCGCATCCACCACCACACCGACACCGTCGGTCCGTCGGGACCGTACCCGTTACCTCTATCTGGCCGTCATCGTGGCCGTGCTCGCCGGCATCGTGGTCGGCCTCGTCGCCCCCGATTTCGGCAAGGAACTCAAGCCGATCGGCACCGGCTTCGTCAACCTGATCAAGATGATGATCAGCCCGGTCATCTTCTGCACCATCGTGCTGGGCGTCGGCTCCGTCCGGCAGGCCGCGAAGGTCGGCAAGGTCGGCGGCCTCGCACTGGGCTACTTCCTGACCATGTCGACCGTCGCGCTGGCGATCGGTCTGGTGGTCGGCAACCTCATCCACCCCGGCTCCGGCCTGGACCTGGGCCAGGACCTCGCGGGCGCGGGCAAGGCCGCAGCCGGCGGTGAGGCCGGCGGTACGGCGGAGTTCCTGCTCGGGATCATCCCGACCACACTGGTCTCCGCCCTCACCGAGGGGGAGGTGCTCCAGACGCTGCTGGTCGCGCTGTTGGTCGGCTTCGCCGTACAGGCCCTGGGCCGGCGCGGCGAACCGGTGCTGAGTGCCATCGGCGTTCTCCAACGGGTGGTCTTCAAGGTGCTCGCCATGATCATGTGGCTGGCGCCGCTGGGCGCGTTCGGGGCCATGGCCGCCGTGGTCGGCGCGACCGGTGTGGACGCGCTCAAGAGCCTCGCGCAGATCATGCTGGGCTTCTACGCCACCTGCCTGATCTTCGTACTGGTGATCCTCGGCGCGCTGCTCTGGTTCGTGGCCCGGATCTCGATCTTCTCGCTGCTGCGCTACCTGGGCCGGGAGTTCCTGCTGATCCTGTCGACGTCGTCGTCGGAGTCGGCACTGCCGCGGCTGATCGCGAAGATGGAGCACTTCGGCGTGAGCAAGCCGGTCGTCGGGATCACGGTGCCGACGGGGTACTCGTTCAACCTCGACGGTACGGCGATCTACCTGACCATGGCGTCGCTGTTCATCGCCGACGCGTTGGGAAAGCCGCTGTCCATCGGCGAGCAGGTGTCGCTGCTGCTCTTCATGATCATCGCCTCGAAGGGGGCGGCGGGTGTCACCGGTGCCGGGCTGGCGACGCTCGCGGGTGGACTGCAGTCGCACCGGCCGGACCTGGTCGACGGGGTCGGGCTGATCGTGGGCATCGACCGGTTCATGTCGGAGGCCCGGGCGTTGACGAACTTCGCCGGCAACGCGGTGGCGACCGTTCTGGTCGGGACCTGGACCGGGGAGTTCGACCGGGATCGGGCTGCCGAGGTGCTGCGCGGGGACGACCCGTTCGACGAGGCGACCATGCTGGACGAGCACGACGCCGACGAGGAGGTGGCGACCCGACGGCCGGCCGACGAGGCAACCACCACGGCCGGCATACCGGCCTGACGCCGCGGTCGCGCAACCCCGGGTCGCTCCGGCCGAGCGCCGGCGCGACCCGGGGATTGGGAGTGTGTTGCTCATGGGCGACCGGCCCTGAGATGGTGTTCAGATGTCCCCACTCCCGCCGACGCTCGCCGAAGACGTCATCGACCAGCCGGCCAGGATTCAGTTCGAGGTGTTTCTCGACGAGCATCGGCGTGCGCTCAATGCCTGCCTGGACGGGCTGACCGAGGAGCAGGCGCGTCGATCGTTGGTGCCCTCCCGGACCACGCTGCTCGGCCTGGTCAAGCACGCGACCTTCGTCGAGAAGGTGTGGTTCGACGAAGCCGTCACCTGCCGACCGCGCGCCGAGATCGGAATCCCCGCGACGCCCGACGAGTCGTTCATCCTCGATGAGGGCGACACCATCGCCACCGTGCAGCGAGGACACCGCGAGGCATGCGCGGCAGCGCGCACTGCCGCGTCATCGCTGGGTCTGGACGACGTGCTCCTCGGCAACCGGCGCGGCCCCCTCCCGCTGCGCTGGGTATACCTCCACATGGTGCGCGAACTCGCCCAGCACTGCGGGCACGCGGACATCCTGCGCGAGCAACTCCTGAGCGAATAGTTCGCGGTCGTCGTCCACGCCACCAGCGCGGCGTCCCAGCGACAGACGCTCAGTCGGATGTTGGTTGAAAGCCCCTCCGATAAAGGGGCGAACAATTCTATTTCTCGGGAAGGGTTCATCCGTGAGAGTCACGGCAACGGGAACGGCAGCGGAGTTCGAACCTATCGGAACCATCATGGCGGTGGAAGATTTCAAGATTCATGTCCGCATGGATGGACCGGACGAAGGCCCACCGATAGTTCTGGTTCATGGATTTCTCGGATCGATGCGATGGTTCGACAAACTCGTGCCCCTGCTCTCTGACGAATTCCGCGTGATTCGGGCGGATCTGCTGGGGCATGGCTTCTCGAGCAAGCCCGGCCACGGATACTCTCCGCAATCCCAAGCGCGGGTGCTTCGCGCCCTGTTGGTCGACCTCGATGTGGTCGATCCCGTCCTCGTTGGCCACTCCCTGGGCGCGGACGTAGCGGTGTCGCTGGTCGAACAGGGATTCGGGGTCTCGAAACTCGTCATCATCAACGAGGCACCGGACTACACCCTGGTCAACCGTCCCTTCGTCAGCAAGCTCCTTCGGCTGCCCGTTCTCGGGGAGGCCATTTTCCGAATGCTGCCGACGTCCGCGTACCGTCCGGTCCTTGCAAGCTTTCTCGCGCCGGGCCGCTCTCTGGCATCGACGTTTGACGACGTGACTCAGACGGTCGATGACGCGGACGGCGTGCCGTACGCCTGTTTCCGTGATTCGCAGGACGAGAAGGAGCGGTTCGTCGCAGACCAGCCCCTTGATCAACGACTGGCTGCCCTCGGGATCTCCACCCTGGTCATGTTCGGTGGGCAGGACCAGGTATGTCAGAGCGACGGCTCCTGCGCCCGTTACCGCAACGTTCCCGGAGTTACCGTAGAGATTCTTCCGGAGTCGGGCCACTCTCCGATGCTGGAGAACCCGACAGGCACGGCAGAAATCATACGGAAGTGCGTGGTCTCCTGAGGCCTGCCGATATGGCAGACGAGCGCGAGACGCGGTTGCGGTGGCGGCCCGGGGCGGATCAGCACCGTCCCGGGCCAGCCGCCGACGGTGTCGAGTGTGGCGAGGTTGCGCGCATGCGACCGGGGCGGCTGAGACAGTTGGCGTCATGACGACGAACGACGAGGCAGCTGCCGCACCAGACTCTCGGTACGCCGCCGCTCTGGACACCGCCGAGCAGATGTTGGGCTTCCGCCTGGAGCGGTTTCTCGGCGCCAGCCCCGGCGAGCCGGTCAACGGGGCTGACTTCAAGCGGATCGCGACGATGCACGCCTTCGGCGACGTGTGGCCGCGCGACGAGCACCTGGACACGAGGACGAGGGCCCTGGTGTCGGTGACCATCGCGGCGACACTCGGCGTCCTGGAACCGCTCCGAGGCCAGCTGCGCATCGCGCTCAACGTCGGGGCCACCAGGGAGGAGATCGCCGAGGTCTTCCTCCAGGTCGCGGTCTACGCCGGTGTGGCGCGCGCGTTCGAGGGCTACCAGGTCGCGACCCAGGTCTTCGCGGAGGGCTCGGAAGGTTAGCCGGGGTCATGGCGTACCTCGAGAAGTCGGGCTTTGCCGTGCCGAGAGTGTACGAGGCGAGCGGCCCGGATCTGGTGATGGAGCGGCTGGACGGACCGACGATGTTGCGGGCGCTGCTCGACGGGAGCCTGGCCCCACCGAGGCTGCCAGGCTCCTCGCCGCCGTGCACCACCGGTTGCCTGCCATACCGGCCAGGAACGGCAGCGCACCCGCAGCCCGGATCCTGCACATGGACCTGCATCCCGACAACGTCATCCTCGGTGCCCGGGGACCAGTCGGAATCGATTGGCGCAACGCCACCGAAGGGCCCGCCGATCTCGACGTGGCGATGACGGCGGTGATCCTGGCCCAGGTCGCCGTCGACGCTACGCACCCCCTGGCCGTACCCGCCCAGGCGATGCTGACCGCCTTCCCGGCCAGTGTCGGCGGCGATCCGATGTCCACACTGGAGCTGGCACGGTCGATACGCCGGGTTGATCCCGCGCTCACCGGCCTTGAGGTCGACCTCGTCGCCGACGCGGCGGCTTGCGTCGTCGCGACGGTCTCGGGCCTCACGCAGAGCCGTCGGCCGGGTAGGGCTCGCACGGGGACCGGTCGGCCGCTGACGGCGGGGGTGCTGGCCGCTACGGTCGTGGATGTCGACGTTTCCGACCGCGAGGAGCTACCGCATGCCTCCCTCTCCGTCCCGGCTCCTCTCCGAGGTTGCGACGGCTGAACGGCCCGCCGAGACCAGAGTGGTGATGCGGCGTGCGGTGGTGCTCGGTGGCAGCATCGCCGGCCTGATGGCGGCCCGGGGTCGTCGTGCCACAGCCTCGTCCGTCGACATCGACCAGCCGGCATGACGGCATCTCTCGTGCAGCGCAACGGGGAGGCGGTGACCGCCGAGGAGTTGACGCCCCTCGCCTTCGCCGGCTACGCCCACTTCACCGCCATGCAGGTGCGTGCCGGCACGGTCCGGGGCCTCGACCTGCATCTGGAGCGGCTGCGGGCCGCCTCGGTGGAGTTGTTCGGTCGGGCCGTGCCCGACGAGCGGGTGCGGTCGTATCTTCGGGCGGCGCTGCGGGCCGGTCCCGCGGACCTGTCGCTGACGGCCACGGTGTACTCGTCGGCCGGTGACCTCGTCGTGACCGGGGCCGACGTGGAGCCCGAGGTGCTGGTCCGCACCGGAGCGGCCACGTCCGGTCCGCGGGGCCCGCTGACACTGCAACCGGTCGAGTACGAACGATTCCTGCCCAGCATCAAGCACGTGGGCGAGGTGGCGAAGACGTACGCCCTCCGACAGGCGATCGGACAAGGCTTCGACGATGCCGCCTTTCTCGACCGCCAGGGTCGTCTCAGCGAGGCGTCGATCTGGAATCTGGCGTTCTGGGACGGCACCGCGGTCGTGTGGCCCGTGGCCGAGATGTTGGCCGGAACCACGATGGGCATCGTTCGCCGACAGCTCGTCCGCCTCGGCGTTGCCCAGCGCGACCAGGAGGTCACGATCGCCGATCTGCCGGCGATGGCTGGTTGTGCGGTCATGAACTCGTGGACACCGGGGGTGACGGTCCACCGGATCGGCTCGGTGTCCATGCCGGAAGCACCGTCCTTCCTGGCACTGCTGCACCGGGCCTACCAGGCCGATCCACCCAGCGCGCCCTGACCGGGAGCCCGACCCCGCCGATCGCGCGGGTTCGCCGCGGAAAGCCGCCGCGCGTCGGGTTGCCCGGTGGACAATGGTGGGCCGGGGAGGGTGCTGCGACGAACCCGGGGGACCAGGCGTGCTCGGAACCAGCCTGCTGGGCCGGCTCCGCCGCCGGGACCCTGGCGACGCCGTCCTGCGGCGCGCGGCCCGCCTGACACTCGTGGCGTCGACCGTCTTCTACGCTGGCCGCTACGGCGTGGGTGACCCGGTGCTCGCCACGTACGGCCTGTTCGGCACGGTCGCCGCCGGGGCGTTCGCGCAGCTGCCCGGCCCGGCCCGCGAGCGGTCGCGGATCCTGCTCGGTGCGCTGCCGGTCGGCTGGCTCCTGATCACCGCGGGCACGCTGCTCGCGGGAAGCACGGCGGCGGCGGCCGGCGGGATGCTCGTCATCGGGTTCGTCGTGGCGTTCGCCGGGGTCGGCAACCCGCGCCTGGTCGGGCTGGCCAGCGCGTTCCAGCTCTTCTACATCCTGGCCTGCTTTCCGCCGTACCAGCCGGGCACGCTGCCACAACGACTGGCCGGGGTGACGCTCGCCATCGTGTTGCTCGCCGTGGCCGAGCTGGTCCTCTGGCCCGACCCGGTGCCGGTCTCCTACCGGCACCGACTCGCCCACGCGGCGGACGGCGTCGCGGCGTTCCTCGACGACACGGCGGATGCGCTGACCAACCCGAACGGCGTGCACGTCGGTCTGTCCACGCGACGCGAGCAGGCGACCGACGCGGTCACCGCGCTCGCGCTGAGCCGGATCTCCCCGGCGGAGGCGCCGACCGCGGCCGACGCCCGGGACCGGGCACTACGGCTGTGCGCCGCGGCGTTGCGGGAGGTGCTCGCCGGGGCGGGCCGGTTGGCGGCGGAGGTCCCACCGGAGCCGAGCCAGGACCTAGCGGCGGCGCGACTGCTGCGCTCGTGCGCCGACACGACTCGTGCCGCCGGCGCAGGCCTGTCTCCGGGTGCGCCGCGGGTCGACCTCGATGCGCTGACCGACGCGATCAGACGGGCCGAGGTCGCGTACCCCGCTGGGCAGGACGGCCTTCACGACCCGCCGGACGTACCCCGGATGTGCCGGGACGCGACGGCGCTGGCCCTCGCCGACCAGATTCGGGTCCTCGCCGTCGGCAGCCGGGTGGCCAGCGGTCTGCGGCCCACCGCCGGGAACGCCTACTCGGGGCTGTTCGAGTACGCGCAGCACGGCCCATGGAGGCTGTACTGGTGGCAGTTCCGCGTCCACCTGGCACCCCGCTCCGCTCATCTGCAGAGCTCGCTGCGGCTGGCCGTGGCGCTGGCCGTCGCCCGGGTCGTCGCCGGGGCGCTGCACCTGACCCATGGGTTCTGGGTGCTCCTGGCCACCCTCACCGTCCTGCGCACCTCGGCCCCGGACACCCGCAGCGCGCTACGGCCCGCTGTGCTGGGCACGATCGCCGGTGCCGCCGTCAGCGCTCCGCTGATGCTCGTCATCAATGACCCGATCGTCTATGCCGTCGCGTTGCCGGTCGCCCTCATGATGGCCTTCGGCGTCGGCCGCCTGCTGGGTCCGGTCTGGCAGCAGGCGCTGTTCACCCTGCTGCTGACGATCGTCTTCGCCCAGCTCACCCCCGAAGGGTGGCGGCTCGCCGAGGCCCGCCTGGTCGACGTCGTGCTCGGTGCGGCGATCGGCGTGCTCGCGGGTCTGGCGATGTGGCCGCACGGCGCGAGTCGCGACCTGCGGCGCAACACCGCCCGCTACCTCGCGGCCAGCGGGAACGCGATCGAGCAGACCGTCCGTACGGTGCTCGACGGCGCTGCGCCCGAGCGTGGGTTCGACCGCGTCCGCCGCCGGACAGCCCTGGTCGACTCGTCCTACTGGCAGTACCACTCGGAGCGGCACGATCCGGTTCGCCAGCGGGTGGACTGGGAGGCCGTCCTCGACGCCGGGCACCACGTGATGCCCAGCGCCGAGTCGTTGCTGCGGCGAAACCCACCCGGCTGCCTCGCCGGCTGGCCCGCGGCGGCGGTGTTGCTGAGGAACTCAGCGGCCGAGCTGCGCTCGGCGTACGACGACCTCGCCGACCAGGTCGCCACCGGCCGGCCTGCCGGCCCGATGCCCGCCCCGACCGACTGCGTCGACGAACTCGACCGGATCCGCCCGCTGCTCGGCGAGGTCGACTCCCGATCCTCGATACGGCATCTGGTGGAGGTCGACCGGTGGCTCGCCGCTCTCGCCGACGGCCTCGCCCGAGCGCGCCCCACCTCCTGAGCCGCGTCGGCTCCATGCGCTGATGGATCGACCGTTCGGGTCAGGACCACTGAACGCCACCTGGTCGGCAGGTCGCGCGTTACCGCTTGTCGATCAACCGGTCGGCGGGATGCCCCATCAGATCGAGCATCGCGGCGGCGATCTCGCCGGCCGCGGCGTCGGGAAGAGCGGTGCCCACACCGTCGAGGACGAGCAACCGCGCCCCGGGGATCTCGGCGGCGAGCGCTTCGCCGTTGCCCACGGGGAAGAACCGGTCCGCGCGGCCGTGTACGACGAGCGTCGGTACGGCCAGATCGCCGAGCCGCTCGCGCCACCGCGGCGCACAGTCGAGCCGGGCGAACACCGTCCCGAGCTGGTTCGCCGCATGCACGGACGGGTGACTCGACGGCGTGCGATCCCAGATCCGCGCTGCCGTCGCCCGTGCCTGCTCCGGGTCGTCACCGAGCAGGACCGCACCGTCGGCGGCGTAGGCAGCGACTGCGGCTTGGTCGCTCCAGTCAGGCATCGGGCGCGAGAACAGCGCGCCCATCGCCTCCGCGTCGTGGTCGGGCAGATCGTCGTCGACCGGACCCGGCGCGACCGGGCGCGTCCCGACCAGGGTCAGCGCGGAGAACACACCGGGATGGTCGAGTGCGGCAATCTGGGCGACCATTCCACCGACCCCGATACCGCCGAGGTGGGCAGTGGCAGCACCCAACGCACCGACAAGCGCCGCCGCGTCGGCGGCGAGATCGCGGAGCGTGTAGTCGGGCGCCTCTGGATCGGCGGTCGTCGAGGCCCCGCAGTCGCGCAGATCGTAACGGACCACCCGAGCTCCGCCGGCGGCGAGCCGTTCGCAGAGAGCGTCCGGCCAGGAGAGCATCGTGGTGCCGCCGGCCAGCAGCACGAGCGGATCGGTATCGCGACCGAAGCTCTCCACACCGAGTTGGATGCCGTTTGCCGTGACCGAAGGCATGCGTCACCGTACCAGCGGGGGACCGGACCGGTCGGTCGAAGGAGCGGCTCAGCCCGGGGCCGCGAGTCGGCGATTGGCCGTGCCCATTCCCGACCGCCGGGCCTAGCGTCGATGGCATGGAGATCGAGCAGGCACAGAAGTTGTGGCAGCCGGAGCCCGGCTGGTTGAACACCGCCTCCTACGGCTTGCCACCGGAGCCGGCCTGGACGGCCATGCAGGAGGCCCTGGCCGACTGGCGGGTCGGCCGCACGTCGTGGGAGGGCTGGGGCGAGTCCGTGCACCGGGCGCGCACCGCGTTCGCCGGCCTGATCGGGGTGCCGAGCGACGACGTGGCGGTTGGCGCCACCGCCTCCCAGATGCTGGCGCCGGTCGCGGCGGCACTGCCGGCCGGGTCCACCGTTCTGGTCCCCGAGGTCGAGTTCACCTCCAACCTCTTCCCCTGGCTGGCTCAGGAGGAGCGGGGCGTTCTCGTGCGTACCGTGCCGGCGGACGGGCTGGTCGACGCGATCGACGCCGACACCGACCTGGTCGCGTTCAGCCTCGTGCAGTCGGCTGACGGGGCGGTCGCGGCGTACGACGAGATCGTGGTCGCGGCCCGCGCGCACGGTGCGCTGGTGGTGGTGGACGCGAGTCAGGCGTGCGGCTGGCTGCCGTTCGACGGGAGTCTCGCCGACGTGGTGGTGGTGAGCGGCTACAAGTGGGTGATGGGTCCGCGTGGCTGCGCGTACGCCTATCTGGCCCCGCAGTTGCGCGACCGGCTCCGCCCGGACGCCGCCGGTTGGTACGCGGGCCGCGACCCGTACGCCTCCTACTACGGGCCGCCGTTGCGGCTGGCCGACGACGCCCGCCGGTTCGACATCTCACCGGCCTGGTTCAGCTGGGTCGGCGCGGCGCCCGCCCTGGAGTTGGTCGCCCAGATCGGCGTGGAGGCGATCCGGGCGCATGACGTGGCGCTGGCCAACCGGTTCCTGACCGGGCTGGGCCGGCCGCCGGGGGAGAGCGCCATCGTCACCGTCGACGTGCCCGACGCGCAGCGGCGCCTGGCGGCGGCCGGTATCCGGGCGGCGGTACGCGCCGGACGGGTCCGGGCCTCCTTCCACGTCTACTCCACCGAGGCCGATGTGGACGCGGCCCTGACGGCGTTGGCCGGCTGAGCGGAGGTGCCCGAGACGGGCTCAGGCCAGGTGGCCGCCGATCTTCGTGTAACCGCGCAGCAGGTCCCGCGAGATGATCAGCCGCTGCATCTCGTCGGTGCCCTCGAAGATCCGGTAGAGGCGGACCTGCCGGTACCAGCGCTCGATCGGCAGCTCCCGGGTGTAGCCCATGCCGCCGTGGATCTGCAGCACCCGGTCGACCACCCGGTTGACCATGCCGGCGCCGTAGAGCTTGCCCATCGACGAGGCGTGCCGGGGGTCCAGGCCCGCATCGACCGTCCACGCCGAGCGCAGCACCAGCCAGCGGGCCGCCTCCAGCTCGGTCTCCGAGTCGGCGATCATCCACTGGATGGCCTGGTTGGTGCCGATCGTGGCGCCGAAGGTCTCCCGGGTGTTGGCGTGGTCGATCGCCATCTGCAGGACCCGCTCGGCGATGCCGATGGCGTGCGACGGGATGGTGTAGCGGCCCTTGCCGATCCACTCCATGCCGAGGGCGAAGCCCTGCCCGATCTCGCCGAGGATGTTGCGGTGCGGCACGCGTACGCCGTCGAAGATCAGCGACGCGGGCCCGCCCTCGCCCATGGTCTGGATGAACTCCGAGCGCCAGCCCATCGCCCGGTCCACCAGGAACGCGGTGGCGCCGCCGTTGCGGGCACCCTTCTCCCGGTCGGTCACCGCCACCACGATGGCGAAGTCCGCGTCGTTGCCGCCGGTGATGAAGGTCTTCTCGCCGTCGAGGATCCAGTCGTCGCCGTCCCGGCGGGCGGACAGCCGGATGTTCGCGGCGTCCGAGCCGGCGCCCGGCTCGGTGATCGCGAAGCAGGAGCGGCGCTCGCCCTCGATGGTCGGGATGAGGAACTCCCGCTTCTGCTCCTCGGTGGCGTGGAACAGGATGTTGTCGGCCTCGCCGCCGAAGCGGAACGGCACGAACGTGTGGCCAAGCTCGGTCCAGATCAGCGACTGGAGCACCGCCGGCAGGTTCATCCCGCCGTACTCTTCGGGCGTGGCCAGGCCCCAGAAGCCGAACGTGCGGGCCTTCAGTTGCAGCTCACGCACCTCGGAGTGGTCCAGGCCGGGCTGGTGCGCCCGTTCCCGCCGGAGCACCTCCGCCTCCAGCGGCATCACCTCGCGGCGGAGGAACGACCGGACGGTGTCCCGTACCGCACGCTCCTCGTCGGTCAGCGAAAAGTCCACGGTGTCCTCCTGGCGTCGGTGCTGCCGGTCACCCTTAAACTAGCGCTGTAAGTTTTGCCGCGTCCAGACCTGGCCGGCCCAGACCCGGAAGGAGCGCAGTGCCCCGACCACGCCAGCCCCGGCTGACCCGGCAGCTCATCGTCGAGACCGCCACGGCCGTTCTCGACGCCGAGGGTCTGCCGGCACTGTCCACCCGCCGGCTCGCCGCCGAGCTGGGGGTGCGTGGCCCGTCGCTCTACAACCACTTCGCCACCAAGGACGAGATACTCGACGCGGTCGCCGACACGGTCACCGGCGCCGTCGACACCAGCGGCTTCGCCGGCCGGGACTGGGTTGCCGCCCTGCGCGACTGGGCCTGGTCGTACCGGCGGGCACTCACCGCCCACCCGAACATCGTGCCGTACCTGGCCCAGGGGCCGGGCCGTCGGCCGGCCGCGCTGGCCATGGCCGACGCCGTCTACGGCGGTCTGGTCCGCGCCGGCTGGCCGCCGGCCCGGGCCACCCACATCGGCGCGGCGCTGCGCTACTTCGTGGCCGGGTCGGCGCTCGGCTCGTTCGCCCGGGGCTTCGTCGAGGACCCGGAGCTGTACGCCGCCCACTACCCGCACCTGCGTCAGGCGCACCGGCTCGCCGAGCACCAGCAGAGCGTCGACGAGGGCGCCTTCGCCCTCGGCCTGGACGCCCTGCTGCACGGCCTGTCCGCCGAGTACGTCCGCATCGACCCGGTGGAGTCGGCCCGGCCCAGCGGGTAGCGTCCGAACTCCCAGCGCTAGTTTCACCGCCCGTCGCGCCCCCGTTGCCATCGCCCATCGACCATCCCCGAAGGGACGACATGGACCTCGCCGCCCCGCCGTCGCAGCTGCCCGACGCCCTCCGCCTCCGGCGCCACCTGCACCTCGGCGGCGAATGGACGTCTCCCGCCGGCACCGATCTGATCGACGTGGAGAACCCGAGCACCGGCGAACTCATCGGGCAGGTGCCGGCCGGTACACCCGCCGACGTTGACCGGGCGGTGGCCGCGGCCCGCGCCGCCTTCGCCGGCTGGGCTGCCACGGCTCCTACCGAGCGCGCCGCCCACCTCGACCGGCTGCACACCGCACTCGCCGCACGCGCCGACGACCTCGCCCGCACCATCGCCGTCGAGCTGGGCTCGCCGCTCAAGCTCGCCACCCGGGTGCAGGTCGGCCTGCCGCTGACCGTGCTGCGCGACCACGTCACGCTCGCCGCCCGCGCGCCGGTCGACGAGACGATCGGCAACTCCCTCGTCGTCCGCGAGCCGATCGGTGTGGTCGGCGCGATCACCCCGTGGAACTACCCGCTGCACCAGGTGATGGCGAAGGTGGCGCCCGCGCTGGCCGCCGGCTGCACGGTGGTGCTCAAGCCCAGCGAGCTGACCCCGCTGACCGCGTACCTGCTCTTCGACGCGGTCAGCGAGGCCGGGCTTCCGCCGGGGGTGCTCAACCTGGTCCCCGGCGCCGGCGCGGTGGTCGGTGAGGCGCTGGCCGGGCACCCCGATGTCGACCTGGTCTCGTTCACCGGCTCGACCGCCACCGGTGCGCGGATCATGCGGCTCGCCGCCGACCGGATCGCCCGCGTCGCACTGGAGCTGGGCGGCAAGTCCGCCAACGTGATCCTCCCCGACGCCGACCTGGCCACCGCGGTCAAGGTCGGCGTCGGCAACGCCCTGCTCAACTCCGGCCAGACCTGCACCGCCTGGACCCGGATGCTGGTGCACCGAGACCGGTACGCCGAGGCGCTCGACCTGATCGCCACGGCGGTCGCCGGCTACCGGCTCGGCGACCCGTTCGACCCGGCGACCCGGCTCGGCCCGCTGGTCTCCGCCGCGCAGGCCGAGCGGGTCCGCGGCCACGTCGACCGCGCCCTCGCCGACGGCGCCCGGCTGATCGCCGGTGGCCCGGACGCCCCGGTGCCGGCCCGGGGGCACTTCGTCGCACCGACCGTCTTCGCCGACGTGCATCCCGACAGCGCACTCGCGCAGGAGGAGGTCTTCGGCCCGGTGCTTGCCGTACTCCCGTTCGACGACACCGACGAGGCGGTGGCCATCGCCAACAACTCGACCTACGGGCTGGCCGGCGCGGTGTGGTCGGCCGACACCGACGCGGCGCTCGCGGTGGCCCGGCGGCTGCGCACCGGCGCCGTCGACATCAACGGAGCGCCGTTCAATCCGCTCGCCCCGTTCGGCGGCTACAAGCAGTCGGGCCTGGGCCGGGAGCTGGGCGTGCACGGGCTCGCCGAGTTCTGCGAGCTGAAGGCGATCCAGCGTTGAGCGGCCCCGAGCCGTCGCCGGCCACGCCGACGGGTCGCGCCGCGTCGTCTCCCGCCGTGCCGGGCGGCGGCAGTACGCTGGCGGGTCGCGCGGCGTCGTCTCCGGCCGCGCCGGGCGGCGGCAGCGCGCCGGCGGGTCGCGCCGCGTCGTCTCCGGCCGCGTCGGGCGGCGGCAGCGGGCCGGCGGCCGCGCCGGTCACCGTCCGCGCGCTCGTCGCGCGCGGGGCCGGCGCCGAGCTACGAATCGAGCGGGTACGCCTGCCCGCGCCCGGCCCCGGCGAGCTGCGGGTGGCGATCACGGCCGCCGGTGTGTGTCACTCCGATCTGTCGATGGTCAACGGCACCCTCGCCGCGAGGTTCCCGTTGGTGCTCGGGCACGAGGCGACCGGCGTGGTGGCCGAGACCGGGACCGGCTGCCGGCTGGCCGTCGGCACCCCGGTGGTGCTGAACTGGGCGCCGGCCTGCCGGGCCTGCTGGTGGTGTCGGCACGACGAGCCGTGGCTCTGCGCGGCGAACGCCGCCCCGACGGTGGCGCGCGGCGAGACCGACGACGGCACCGAACTACATCTGACTCTCGGCCTCGGCGCGCTCGCCGAGGCGGTGGTCGTGCCCGAGCGCGCCGTCATCGCCGTCCCCGCCGGGCTGCCGCCCGAGCAGGCCGCGCTGCTCGGCTGCGCGGTGCTGACCGGCGTGGGTGCGGTTGGAAACACCGCCCGGGTGGCTGCCGGGGAGTCGGTCGCGGTGATCGGGCTCGGCGGGGTCGGGCTCGCCGTGCTCACCGCCGCCCGTCGGGCCGGCGCCACGACGATCCTGGCCGTCGACGTCGCCGAGGCCAAGCGAGGCCTGGCGCTCGCCGCCGGGGCCACCGACTTCCTGCTTCCCGACGACCGGCTCTCCAAGGAGGTACGCGCGCGTACCGAGGGCCGGGGCGTCGACCACGCCTTCGAGTGCGTCGGGCGTGCGACCACGATCCGGGCGGCCTGGCGGCTCACCCGCCGTGGGGGAGCGGTGACCGTGGTCGGCATGGGCGCCAAGGACGACCTGGTCAGCCTCGGCGCGCTGGACATCTTCCACTCCGCGCGTACGTTGCGCTCCTCGGTGTACGGCTCGTCCGACCCGGACCGCGAGGTGCCCGAGTTGGCCCGCGCCGCGCTGGACGGCACCCTTGAACTGTCGCCACTGGTCAGCGGCGTGGTCAGCCTGGACGAGGCGCCGGCCGCGTTCGGCCGGCTGGCCCGGGGCGAGGGCGCCCGCTGGGTAATCGGCTTCCCAAGCTGACCAAAATCCCGCCCCCCAACTGCCCAAACAACCCCAACTAACCCACCACACCTGGCAATCTTGGACAGTTACCGTTCGGGCAGAACGGCAACTGTCCAAGATCTGCTCTGCCAGGGACGTCCTGGCGCTCGCCGAAGGTGGAGCATCGACCCGAGCGCCGTCGACGACGTCACCGGAGCGGCAACCTGCGGGCTACCGCCGTCGGTTCCTACGCTTCGCACTGAGAACCGGCGGTTGCGGAACAGAACGTGGGGGCCGCCGGCCCGCCCACTTCGGGTGGCCCCAGCCGCGGGTTACTTGCCGGTGACGATGCCCGGGTTGATGCACAGCCCCGGGTTCGCGCCGTTCTTCTCGGCGATCTCCAGACAGCGGGTGACCTTGTCGACCTTCGCGTTGGTCTCGGTGATCTGCTTGGAGATCTCGGCGTTCTTGCGGTCCTGCTCCAGGTTGCGGGTCTGCGCCAGCTTGTCCTGGAACGCCTTGATGTTGCCCTCGGTCTTGTCGTCGTGGTTCACCCGCGTGATCGTCACCGACAGGATGTCCACGTCGGTGGCGAGCCTGGTCTCCCCGCTGGTCTTGATGTTCGCCGCGAACGGCTTCAGGTCGACGTTCAGGTCGCCGGTCTGGGCGTCGATCTTCTCCAACGGGTTGTACGCCGCGAAGGCGTCGTTGACCGCGCTGTCGAGTTGCACGCCCACCCGCTGGCCCCGGAAGCTGTCGAAGTCTCCCTTGTAGTCCATGAACTGCTTCGGCGCGTTCTCCGGCTTGACCTGCCACTCGATGAGCACCTCGACACAGGCGTCGGCGAGCGTGCCGGTCCGGACCCGGACGCAGTTGTTGCCGCCGATGTGGTCGTACTTCTGGCGGCCCGCGTCCCACTCGCCGACCTTCTGCCAGGGCGCCACCCACTTCAGGCCCGAGCCGGTCACCTCGCCGGTGGGCTTACCGAAGCTGGTGACGATGCCGACCGAGCGGATGGGCACCGAGTGGGCGCTGGAGGCGACACCGACCAGCAGGCTGAGGGCGAGGAACCCGAGCGCCGCGAGTGCGGCCGTGCGCTTCAGGGTGCTCAGGCGGACGACGAGAGCCAGGACGGCGCAGACCGCCAGGGCGACGGCGAAGACGATCGCCATGGTGAAGCCGACAGGCATGGGGTGGGACCTTTCACGGGGCTGTGTGGATCATCAACCTAGGAGGCCCGGTCAAGTCGACGGCACAGGGGAGTGGTGTCGGCGCACGTCCCCTGTGGGCCGAATATGGATGCCATCGACATGGCTCGACTCGCGCGGCCAGCCGTAGGTTTCCTCCACGCGACGGCCCTGTGACCACGGTCACCGAATCGACCGTCGCCGTGACCCTGCGGAGGATGAGGCGATGGCCGGCCAAGCGCTCCTGTCGGCCCGTGGGCTGACCCGAGACTTCCGGGGCTTCCGGGCGGTCGACGACGTCGACCTGGACGTCGCGTCGGACAGCGTGCACGCGCTGGTGGGCCCCAACGGTGCCGGCAAGACGACCCTGTTCAACCTGCTCACCGGCTTTCTGCGACCCAGCGGCGGGCGGATCGAGCTGGCCGGGAGGGACGTCACGGGACTGCCGCCGGAGCGGGTCGCCCGGCTCGGTGTGGCCCGCTCGTTCCAGATCACCAGCCTCTTTCCGCAGCTGTCCGCCCGGGAGCACGTCGCGCTGGCCCTGCAGTCGTCCAGCGGCCTGGGCTGGCGGTTCTGGCGCTCGGCGAAGCTGATGGACCGTTACACCGACCGGGCCGACGAGCTGCTGGCCATGGTGGGGCTGGGCGACCTGGCCGAGGCCCCCTCCGAGTCGCTGGCGTACGGCCGTAAGCGGGCCCTGGAACTGGCCATCGCCCTGGCGCTGGACCCGAAGGTGCTGCTGCTCGACGAGCCCACCGCCGGGATGGGCCTCGAAGACGTCGACCGGACCGTGGAGCTGATCGGCCGGGTCCGCCAGGGCCGGACCGTCGTGATGGTCGAGCACAACATGAGCGTGGTCGGTCGGCTCGCCGACACCGTCACCGTGCTGCAGGCCGGCAAGGTCCTGGTCGAGGGCCCGTACGAGCAGGTCCGCGCGGACGAGCGCGTGATCACCGCCTACCTGGGAGCCGCTGATGCTGCGCATTGAGAACCTCTCCGCCTTCTACGGCGAGGCGCAGGTGCTGCGGGACGTCAGCCTGGAGGTCGCCGCGGGCGAGGTGGTCACCCTCGTCGGGCGCAACGGCGCCGGCAAGTCCACTCTGCTGCGCTGCGTGATGGGCCTGCACACCCAGCAGCGCGGCACGGTGGAGCTGGACGGGCGGGACATCGGCCGGCTGCCCGCGCACCGGCGGGCCCGGCTGGGGCTGGGCTGGGTGCCCGACGACCGGGGCAGCTACGCCACCCTGACCGTCACCGAGAACCTCACGCTCCCGCCCACGGTCGGCCCCGACCCGTGGTCGCTGGAGCGGGTGTACGAGGCGTTCCCCGCCCTGCACAGCCGGCGCGACTCGGCGGCCACCATGCTCTCCGGCGGCGAGCAGCAGATGCTCGCGCTGGCCCGGGTGCTGCGGATGGGCGCCCGGCTGCTGCTCTGCGACGAACCCACCGAGGGGCTTTCCCCGCTGCTCGTGCAACAGGTCGGTGACCTGCTGCGGGAGGCCAAACAGCACGGGGTGACCGTGCTGCTGGTCGAGCAGAACCTGCACTTCGCCACCGGCGTCGCCGACCGGCACTACCTGTTGGCCGAGGGACGCGTCGCCGAGGCGATGGACAACTCCGAGGTGCGCTCACGGGAGCGGGAGCTGCTGTCGTACCTCGGGATCTGAATTCTCTTCAACGACGACCCGCGCGACGACGCGCGGAATGGATGGAGTCAGCATGCGCAGGACGGTGGGTGTGGCCGCGGCGTCGGCCGCGGTGGTGCTGGTCGCCGGTTGCGGTGGCGGTGGACCCCAGTCGGGCGGCGACCAGAAACTGACCGGCGGCAAGATCGTGCTGGGCGTGCTCAACGACCAGTCCGGGGCGTACTCGGAGTTGTCCGGAAAGAACTCGGTGACCGCGGTGCAGATGGCCATCGCCGACTTCACCGCGAAGTACGGCGACAAGGCGGTGACCAGGGACATCACCGTGGAGACCGCCGACCACCAGAACAAGCCGGACGTGGCCAACTCCAAGGCCCAGGAGATGTACGACCGCAAGGGCGTCGACCTGATCCTGGACGTGCCCACCTCGTCGGCGGCGCTGAAGGTGGCCGACGTGGCCAAGGAGAAGAAGAAGCTCTATTTCAACATCGGCGCGGCGACGACCGACCTGACCGGCAAGAGTTGCAACAGGTACACCTTCCACTACGCCTACGACACGTACATGCTGGCCAACGGCACGGGAAAGACCACCACCGAGCAGATCGGAAAGAACTGGTACATCCTGTACCCGAACTATGCCTTCGGTCAGGACATGGAGAAGAGCTTCTCCGCCGCCATCACGGCGGCCGGCGGAAAGGTCGTCGGCAAGGACGGCGCGCCGTTTCCCAACACCAGCGGTGACTTCTCGACGTTCCTGCTGAAGGCGCCGACGTTGAACCCGAAGCCGGACGTGCTGGGCACCATGCAGGCCGGCGCGGAGCTGGTCAACGTGGTGAAGCAGTACAACGAGTTCAAGCTGCGGGACAAGGGCGTCGGCCTCGCGGTGGGGCTGATGTTCCTCACCGACATCCACTCGCTCACCCCGGCCGCGCTGGCCGGCACGACCTACACCGACGCCTGGTACTGGAACTTCGACGCCAAGAACCGGGAGTTCGCCGACCGGTTCCAGCAGAAGACCGGCACCCGGCCGACCTTCGCGCACGCGGCCAACTACTCGGCGGCGACCCAGTACCTGGAGGCGGTGCAGGCCGCCGGCACCGACGACGCGGACACCGTGGTCAAGGGCCTCGAGGGCAAGACGGTCTCCGACGTCTTCCTGCGCAACGGCACGATCCGCGCCGAGGACCACCGGGTGGTGCACGACGCGTACCTGGCCCAGGTGAAGCAACAGTCCGAGGTGACCGAGCCGTGGGACTACGTGAAGGTGCTCAAGACGATCCCCGCCGCGGAGGCGTTCCGCGCGCCCTCGGCGGACTGCAAACTATGAGTGGTTTCGCGCAGACCACGTTCAACGGGTTGGTGAGCGGGGCGTTCTACGCCCTGCTCGCCCTCGGGCTCGCGGTCATCTTCGGCATGCTGCGGGTGGTCAACTTCGCCCACGGAGCCTTCTACATGCTCGGCGCGTTCGGCGCGTACGTCCTGCTCACCGAGGCGGGCGTGCCGTTCTGGGCGGCTCTGGTGATCATGCCGGTGGGGCTGGGTCTGCTCGGCATGGCGCTGGAACGGGCGGTGATCCACCGGCTGACCAGACTCGACCCGCTCTACAACTTCCTGCTCACCTTCGGCCTGACGCTGATCCTGCAGGACCTGGTGAAACTGCGGTACGGCGTGCAGTCCAGCCCGTACGCCACCCCGTCGCTGTTGAGCGGAACGGTGGACTTCGGGCTCTTCGACTTTCCGACCTACCGGGTGTTCATCCTCGGCTTCGCCGTGCTGCTCTGCGTCGCGGTGTGGTGGGTGCTCACCCGTACCCGGATCGGCATGGTGGTCCGCGCGGCCACCGAGCGGCCCGACCTGACCCGGGCGTTCGGCATCGACGTGGGACGGTGGGTGACCCCGGTCTTCGGCTTCGGCATCGGGCTGGCCGGGCTGGCCGGTGTGCTGGCCGCGCCGATGCGCGCGGTCAACCCGCTGATGGGTGCCGACCTGATCATCGTGGTCTTCGCGGTGGTGGTGATCGGCGGGCTGGGCTCGATCTTCGGCTCGGTCGCCGCCGGCTTCGGCATCGGCCTGGTCCAGGCGTGGGGCGAGGCGTACCTGTCCGCCTTCCCGATCGTGTCGCAGACCATCGTCTTCGTGGTGATGGCGGTCGTGCTGCTCTGGCGACCGGCGGGCCTGTTCGGCCGTGAGGAGGCACCGGCATGACGAGCACCGTCGACACCACGTCGGAGGCGAAGCGTCCGGTCGCGCCGTCCGGGCTGGTCACCGTCGCCCGGGCGCCCCGCTGGATCCGGTACGCGCTGCTGGCCGCCGGGCTGCTGGTGGCGTTCTGGCTGCCCAACGGCCTCTACCCGGCGGTGGCCGTGGACATCCTCTGCTGGGCGCTCTTTGCCGTCGCGGTGGACCTGCTGCTCGGCTTCACCGGGCTGATGTCCTTCGGTCACGCGGCGTTCTGGGGCACCTCGGCGTACGTCACCGGTTTGGTGGCCATCCACGCCGGCCTGCCGTTTCCCCTCGCCGTGCTGGCCGGGGCGCTCGCGGCGGCGGTCCTCGCGGTGCCCATCGGCTACCTGGCGGTGAAGCGGACCGGCATCTACTTCGCCATGGTGACCCTGGCCTTCGCGCAGATGGTCTACTACGTGGCCAACGAGTGGCGCTCGGTGACCCAGGGCGAGAACGGCCTGCAGGGGGTGCCCCGTTCGTTCTTCGGCATGGATCTGACCGACGACTACTACTTCTACTACGCGATCCTGCCGATCGTCCTGCTCGGGCTGGCCGGTGCCTGGCGGATCGTGCACTCACCGTTCGGTCGGGTGCTGGTCGGCATCCGGGACAATCCGGCCCGGGCTCGGGCACTGGGCTACCCGGTGCACCGCTACAAGCTCACCGCGTTCGTGCTCTCCGGGTTTCTCGCCGGTCTCGGCGGCGGCCTGTTCGCGGTCGGCCATCGGTTCGTCTCGCTGGACGTGCTGCACTGGACCACGTCCGGCAAGGCGGTCATCGTGGTGGTGCTCGGCGGAATCGGCACGCTCTGGGGTGGGGTGCTCGGTGCCGGCATCGTGATCCGGTTGGAGGACTGGCTGTCGTTCTCCGGGTTCGAGGCGATCGGCCTGGTGACCGGCGGCATCTTCGTCCTCGTCGTGGTGGTGTTCCGCCGCGGCATCTGGGGCAGCGCCGCCGATCTGGCCCGCCGGCTGGCGGCACGTCGCAGGTAGTTCCGCTACGGCGCATCCACCGCGCGCCCTCGCGGCGAACCCCCGGGTAGCGAACGTCTACCCGGGGGTGCGTCTGGTGTTGACTCTTTCGATGCCGTCAGGGGCTCTGGAGACCGCGCGCGAGCGGGTCTCGCTGGCAGCCGAGGATCTGGACGGCAACCGGGTGGCCGCGTTGCTGCTGGAGTTGGCCGGCGCCTGGGGTGTGGCGGCGACCTGGGAGGAGGTCTGCCGGCCGCTGCTGGCCCGGCTGCCGGGCCGGACCGCCATCGATCTGGCCACCGAGCACGCCCTCAGCGAGGGCACTCGGGTCGCCCTGGACGTGTACCGCCGAGAGCCGGGCCGGTCGCTGCCCACCGGCGGGGTGCTGCTGGCCGGCGCCGAGCGGGAGGAGCACTGCCTCGGGCTGCACGCGCTCGCCGCCGCGCTGCGCGAGCAGGGCCGAGGTTGTCTGCACCTCGGCCCCGCACTGCCCTGGGCCGCGCTGACCAACGCGGTGCACCGCGCCCGCCCGCACACCGTGGTGCTGTGGTCGCAGACGCCGGTCACCGGCCGCGCGTACCGCCTGGTGCGCTTCGCCCGGGACTTCCCGGTCCTGCGGGTGTACGGCGCCGGGCCGGGATGGATCGAGCCGCTGACCGCCCCGGCAACCCACCTGCGTACGCTTCCGGCCGCCGTCGAGGCCTGCCTGACGTGATGCCCGCCACATACGATACGGATCGGTCCCGTATCGTTAATGTCGCCCGTAGGCTGTCCCCAGTTACGAGTCTGACCCGTATCGTATTGCGTCGCGGGGAAACCGGGGGGAGAACCGGGCATGGAGCTGCACGACAACACGGGCCATCCGAGGAGGTGGGCGATCCTGGGGGTGCTGGTGATCAGCCTTCTCGTGGTCGTCCTCGACAACACGATCCTCAACGTCGCCCTGCGCACCCTGGCCGACCCGGTGCGCGGCCTCGGCGCCAGCCAGGGCGAGCTGGAGTGGGCGATCAACTCCTACACTCTCGTCTTCGCCGGGCTGCTGTTCACCTTCGGGGTGCTCGGCGACCGCGCCGGCCGCAAGCGCTTCCTGATGATCGGCCTCGCGCTCTTCGGGCTGGCGTCGCTGCTCTCCGCGTACGCCGACACACCCGCCCAGCTGATCGCGGCCCGCGCCCTGATGGGGGTCGGCGGCGCGGCCATCATGCCGGTGACGCTGTCGATCATCTCCAACGTCTTCGACCCGCGTGAGCGCGGTCGCGCGATCGGCGTCTGGGCCGGCGCGGTCGGGCTGGCCGTGGCGATCGGCCCGATCCTCGGCGGCTCGCTGCTGGAGCACTTCTGGTGGGGCTCGGTCTTCCTGATCAACGTGCCGGTGGTCGTCGCCGGCGTGATCCTCGTCGCGCTGCTGGTCCCCGAGTCGCGTGACCCGCGTCCGGGCCGGGTCGACGTGCTCGGCGTCCTGCTGTCCGTGGTCGGCCTGGTCGCCCTCTCCTACGGGATCATCGACGGCGGCGAGCACGGCTTCGGCCGGCCGGTGGCGTGGGGCTCGATCCTGGTCGGTCTGGCGGTGCTGGCCTGGTTCGTGCAGCACGAGCGGCGCAGCGAGCACCCGTCGCTGGACGTCCGCCTGTTCAAACTGCCCCGGTTCGCCGCTCCGGTGGCCATCGTCGGCCTGGTGTTCTTCGCCGCGATGGGCGTGATGTTCTTCAGCTCGTTCTACCTGCAGCTGGTCCGCAACTACAGCCCGCTGCAGACCGGCCTGCTCTTCCTGCCCTTCGCCGGTGCTCAGCTGATCTTCGCGCCGCGCAGCGCCGCGATGGTCCGCCGCTACGGCGGCCGGGCGGTCGCCACCGTCGGGCTGGGCCTGACCACGGTGGCACTGGCCGCGTTCGCCTTCATCGGCGCGTCCACCCCGATCTGGGTCGTCCTGGTCGTGTTCTTCCTCCAGGGCGTCGGCATGGCCAACATCATGCCGCCGGCCACTGAGTCGATCATGTCGGCGCTGCCCCGGGAGAAGGCCGGTGTGGGCTCCGCGGTGAGCAACACCGTCCGCCAGGTGGCTGGCGCGCTCGGCGTGGCGGTCCTCGGCTCGGTGCTCTCCGCGGTCTACCGGGCCGACGTGGGCGACGCGCTGGGCGGCCTGCCCGCACAGGCCCGCGACGCGGCCAACGAGTCGATCTCCGGGGCGTACGCGGCGGCCGGGCAGCTCGGCCCGGCGGCGCCGGCGCTGATCTCGGCGGCCAACGACGCTTTCGTCACCGCCATGCACTGGGCGGCGGCGCTCTCCGCGATCGTCGCCGCGCTCGGGATCCTGGTGGTGCTGCGCTGGATGCCGGGCCGGGAGGCCACGGCCCCCGCCGCGGCGGCGCCGGCAGCGGAGCCCGAGTTGGCCGGGACGGCCTAGGTTCGGGAACAATGTCCGACATGACGTCAACTGCCGATGCTCCGCGGTCGCCCGGGCGACCGCGGAGCATCCGCGCCGACGAGGCGATCATCGAGGCAACCCTCGACCTGCTCGCCGAGGGCAACACCATCGAGGCGCTCTCGATCGAGGCCATCGCCGCCCGCGCCGGGGTCGGCAAGGCCACGATCTACCGCCGCTGGGCCGGCAAGGACACCCTGCTGATGGACGCGTTGCGCCGACTCAAGGGTGTCCTGCCGCAGCCCGAGGGAAACTCCGTCCGGGACGATCTGATCCTGCTGGTCGGCGCGATCGGGCGAAACGTCGACCCGCGGGCGGCAAAGATCATGCCCTGCCTGGTGCCCGAGGTGAACCGCAGCCCGGACCACTTCCGCGTCTACCAGAACATCATCTCCCCGCGCCGACAACTCATGCGCGACGTGCTCCGACGGGGCGTCAGCGAGGGAGTGCTCCGACCCGACCTCGACATCGAGGTGACCATGGCGCTGCTGACCGGGCCGATGCTGATCCAGCGAGTGCTGCAGTGGAACCCGGAGCTGAACGAGCAGACCCTCCCGGAGCAGGTAGTCGACGCGGTGCTGGCGGGCATCCAGGCCCGCTGACCCGTACGCCCCCTCCCGCCGCGTCGATCCAGGGCACAGCCCTGCTCACGGAGATCGAGAAGCGCCGATCTGTCCTAGATCGAGGCGGTGCTGGCGGGGGCACGCAGCCGGTGCAGGCGCAGCGCCAACTGCACCTCCAGCGCTCGTTCGGGCTTCTGCCAGTCGGCGCCCAGCAGTTGACCCACGCGCTCCAGCCGCTGGGTCACCGTGTTGACGTGTACGTGCAGCTGCTCGGCGGCCCGGGCCAGGCTGCCGCCCACCCCGAAGTACGCCTCCAGCGTCTTCACCAGCGCCGTGCCCCGTCGAGCGTCGTAGTCGACCACCGGGCCGACCGTGGCGGTGAGGAACTGGGCCACGTCCTTCTCGCCCCGGTCACCGACCGTGCCCAGCAGCAGCCCGACGAAGCCCAGCTCCGCGGTGCTCGCCCCCTGGCCGGAGCGGCCCAGCGCGCCCAGCGCGGTGAGGCAGCGGTCCGCCTCCAGGAACGTGCCGGCCAGCGACGCCGGCCCGGTCGACGGGCCACTCGCGCCGGCCGTCACCGGCCTGCCGGTCACCCGGGACAGGTCCCGGGCCACCGCACGGGCGCTGCCACCGGCGTCCCGCCCCGGCAGCATCAGCACCACCCGGCCGTCGCGCGCCGCGGCCAGCCCACCCCGGGCCGAGGCGTACGTGGTGGCCCAGGAGAACACCCGCTGCCGGGCGGAGCCGGTGGCGGCGATCGCGTCGTCGCCCACCGCCACCAGCACGTGCGGCGCGTCCAGATCCACTCCGAGCCGCCGGGCGCGGCTGCGCAGCGCGTCGGTGTCGCGCAGCGGCCGGGCGATCAGGTCGTCCAGCAGCTCGCCGCGGACCCGACCCTCCGCCTCGGCCACCGTGCGCCGGAACAGCAGCAGGAGCGCGGTGACCAGCGCGGCCCGCTCCAGGATCCGCTGGTCGGCGTCGACCAGCTCGTCGTCCGGGCGGAGCACCAGGGCACCCAGATTCTCCGTGCCCGCCACCACCGCCGCGTACCAGAGTGGGCCCCTGCGGACGCTGCGCCCCTCGGTTCGGGACGCGGCGACCGCCTCGACGATGTCCACCCGCTCCGGCTCGTCGATCTCGCCGACCCGGGCCAGCAGCCGGCCCTCGGCGTCCAGCGCCAGCAGCGCCCCATCCAGCACCTCGGTGACCGCGGCCGCCACGTCCTCCACCCCGCCGCCGCGCAGCACCAGGCCGGTCATCCGGTCGTGTGCCGCCGCCGCCCGCTCCACCGAGCTGCTGTGCGCGCGGATGGTGGTGTTCGCCGCAGACAGCTCGGCCAGCGCCGAGCGGGTCTCGGCCAGCAGTCGCGCGGTGTCGATGGCCACCGCGGCGTGCGCGGCCAGGGACACCAGCAGCGCCACCTCCTCGCGGGCGAACGGCCGGGCCGAGCGGTTGGCGGAGTAGAGCACGCCGATCGAGGTGGAGCCGAGCCGCAGCGGCACCCCGAGGATCGCCACCAGGCCCTCCTCACCCACCCCGGCATCGATCTCTCCGGTGTGGTGGAAACGCGCGTCCTCGCCGTAGTTGGCGGTCACGTACGGGGCACCGGACTGGGCCACCAGGCCACCGAGACCGGCGCCCATCGGCAGCCGCAGCCGCTGGAAGCGGGCCGAGACCGACCCGTCGGTGACCCGCATGTACGTGTCGCCGCGCTCCTCGTCATCGAGCGTCATGTAGGCCACGTCGGCGCCGAGTAGGTTGCGGGCCCGATGCACGATCGCCCGCAGCACGTCGTCCAGGTCGCGCAGCCCGGCGAGGTCGCTGACCGTGTCGTACAGGCCGGACAGCTCGGTCTCGCGGCGGCGGCGGCGCTCCAGCAGCGCGCGGACCCGCAACGCCACCGCCTTGGCCTGCTCCAGCTCGGCGAGCCGGTCGGCGGGCAGCCCCGCGGCCCGGGCGGCCACCAGCGGCCCCTCGAACTCGACCGCTGCGGCCTCGCGGGCGAGCAGCTCCAGGAACTCCACCGGCGATGACATGGTCGACATTGTGCTCGGGCCCACTAGTTGGCCGTCCAGCCCCCGTCGAGCGCGATCGACGCGCCCGTGATGAACGCCGCCGGAGCTGAGCAGAGGTACGCCATCAGCTCGGCCACCTCCTCCGGTTCGATCAGCCTCTTGATCGCGGCCCGAGCCAGCATGATCTTCTCGATCACCTCGGCCTCCGGGAGGCCGTGGCTGGCCGCCTGGTCGGCGATCTGGCTCTCCACCAGTGCGGTGCGCACGTACGCCGGGTTGAGGCAGTTGGCGGTCACCCCGTGCGCGGCGCCCTCCAGCGCCACCACCTTCGACAGCCCTTCGAGGGCGTGTTTGGCCGCGACGTAGGCCGCCTTGTACGGCGAGGCGCGCAGCCCGTGCACCGAGGAGATGTTGATGATCCGGCCCCAGCCTCGGGCGTACATGTGCGGCAGCGCGCGGCGGATGATCAGGAACGGCGCCTCGACCATCACCCGCTGGATGTACTCGAACCGCTCGACGGGGAAGTCCTGCAACGGCGCGACGTGCTGGAGGCCGGCGTTGTTGACCACGATGTCCACGTCCACGTCGAGCCGGTCCACTGCCGCGGCGTCGGACAGGTCCACCCCCTCGGCCCGGCCCCCGGCCTCGGTGGCCACCGCCTTGGCCGCGTCCAGGTTGCGGTCCACCACGAGCACCTTGGCGCCGGCCGCGCCCAGTCGCAGGGCGCAGGCCCGCCCGATGCCGCTGCCGCCCCCGGTGACCAGGGCGGTACGACCGGCGAGGTCGACCTGTACGACGTGGGGGACCGCCACGGGTTCTGCCGTCATGGCGCAAGAAGTTACGAGCTGTGTGGCCCCCGGCACATGGGCCAACGCCACATACTCCGAGGCAAAGCTGTGTGCCATCTCGGTAGCCGCGTACACCTGCCGTCGCGCCAGGGCCACCCGCGGACTTTGGCAATCTTGGACACTTACCGTCATCGGCGAACGGAAACTGTCCAAGATTGCCAAGCGAAGCAGTGAGCGGCCTCCGGTCTGCGGCTCTGGCGTGACCCTCGTCCCGGTGACTGGTGAGCGCGGTCGCGCAGGTCCCACCTACGCCGCAGTTGCCCCACCGGAGGTGAGGGCGTGTCCCGTGGGGCCGGTGGGAGGCCGGGCAGTAGGGTGTCGAACACACGTACTGCTGACGGGTGGGAGGGGGCCGGCGTGCGGGTTCTCGGTGTCGACCCAGGGCTGACCCGGTGCGGGGTGGGCGTGGTCGAGGGCGTGCCCGGCCGGCCCTGCACCCTGATCGCCTACTACGTGGTCTACACCGACCCCGCCGACGAACTGGCGCTGCGACTGCTGCACCTGGATCGTTCGCTGGCCAAGCTGGTGGCCGAGCACCAGCCGGAGAGCGTCGCCGTCGAGCGGGTGTTCAGTCAGCACAACGTGCGTACGGTGATGGGCACCGCACAGGCCAGCGGCATCGCCGTGCTGGCCGGGGCGCGCGCCGGGCTGCCGGTGCAGACGTACACACCGAGCGAGGTGAAGGCGGCGGTGACCGGCTCCGGCCAGGCCGACAAGGCGCAGATGACCGCCATGGTGACCCGGCTGCTGAGGCTGGCCGAGCCGCCGAAGCCGGCCGACGCCGCCGATGCGCTGGCCCTGGCCATCTGTCACGTGTGGCGCGGCGGCACCCGCTCCAAACTGGCCGCGGCGGCCGACCGGGTACGACGAGGAGGAGCACGATGATCGCCAGCCTGCGCGGCACGGTGACCGCGACGGGACCGGACCAGGCTGTGATCGAGGTCGGTGGGGTCGGGCTGGCGGTGCACTGCGCTCCCGGGACACTGGCCGAGCTGCGGGTCGGTCAGACCGCCCGGCTGGCCACCAGTCTGGTGGTCCGGGAGGATTCGCTGACCCTGTACGGCTTCGCCGACGACGACGCCAAGGCGCTGTTCGAGCTGCTCCAGACCGCCAGCGGGGTCGGCCCGCGGCTGGCCCAGGCGGTGTTGGCCGTGCACACTCCCGACGCGGTCCGCAAGGCGATCGCCAACGCCGACGTCGGCGCGCTGACCCGGGTGCCCGGGATCGGCAAGAAGGGCGCCGAGCGCCTGGTGCTGGAGTTGCGCGACCGGATCGGCCCGGTGGCGATCGGCGCCGACGGCGTGGGCGGGGTGACCGGCGGCGGCTGGCCGGAGCAGGTACGCCAGGCGCTGGTCGGGCTGGGCTGGACGGCGGGGCAGGCTGACCAGGCGGTGGCTGCGGTGGCGGAGACCGTGGACGGCGAGACCCCGCCGGTGCCGGTCCTGCTCAGGCAGGCCATCCGCCTGCTGGGCCGCACCCGATGAGCGCGGACAACCTCGTCTCGGCGTACGTCAGCGACGCCGAACTCGACGCCGAGGCCACCGTCCGGCCCCGGCGGTTGGCCGAGTTCATCGCCCAGGACCGGGTCCGTGACCAGCTCGACCTGTTGTTGCAGGGCGCGATGCGCCGCGGCTCACCGCCGGACCACATCCTGCTCTCCGGCCCGCCCGGCCTCGGCAAGACCAGCCTGGCCAACATCGTCGCCGCCGAGCTGGGCGCGGGCATCCGGGTGACCAGTGGCCCGGCGATCGAGCGATCCGGTGACCTGGCGGCCATCCTGACCAGCCTCGCCGAGGGCGACGTGCTGTTCATCGACGAGATCCACCGGATCGCCCGGCCAGCCGAGGAACTGCTCTACAGCGCGATGGAGGATTTCCGGGTCGACGTGGTGGTCGGCAAGGGGCCGGGCGCGACCGCCATCCCGCTGGACGTCGAGCCGTTCACCCTGGTCGGGGCGACCACCCGGTCGGGCCTGTTGACCGGGCCGATGCGGGACCGTTTCGGCTTCGTGGCACACCTGGACTTCTACGCCCCCGCCGATCTGGAGACGCTGCTGCACCGCTCGGCGCGCATCCTCGGCGTGCCTATCACCGGTGACGGCGCGGCCGAGATCGCCGGCCGGTCCCGGGGGACGCCGCGGATCGCCAACCGGCTGCTGCGCCGGGTCCGCGACTACGCCGAGGTGCGGGCCGAGGGCGTGGTCAACCTCGCCACCGCCCGTGCCGCCCTGACGGTGTACGACGTGGACGGGCTGGGCCTGGACCGGCTCGACAAGGCGGTGCTGACCGCGCTGGTCGACTCGTTCCGAGGCGGTCCGGTGGGGTTGTCCACCCTCGCCGTGGCGGTGGGGGAGCAGCCGGACACGGTCGAGGAGGTCTGTGAGCCGTTCCTGGTCCGGGCCGGCCTGCTGGCGCGTACTCCACGGGGTCGGGTGGCCACCGAGGCCGCCTGGCGGCATCTGGGGCGCAATCCGCCGAATGGTACATTTGCGTTGGATGTCCCACCTGCGCCCGATCTGTTCTCGTTGGACGCCGATCAGCCGTGATGTGAACGTGATCTGTGCCGCATTCGGTGTTCTCAGGTGCAGGGATTAGACTTCGCCGCGGTCTGTACAGGACGTGAGAATCTGCCTCCGCTCCGGCACTCCCCGTGCCGGACGGGTGGCCAATGGGAAGGTCAGTAACCGTGCATTACTTGGCAGCGGGTAGCGGGGCCGGTAGCTTCACGCCGATCCTGATGATCGCCCTGCTCTTCGGCGTCATGTACTTCATGATGATCCGCCCCCAGCAGAAGCGTCGCCGCGAGGCGGAGTCGATGCAGTCCAACCTCGGCCCCGGCGACGAGGTCGTGACGATCGGCGGGCTCTACGGCACGGTCACCGGTATCGAGGACGACACCGTCCTGCTCGAGGTTGCCCCGGGCGTGCAGACCCGCTACGCCCGGCCGGCCATCGCCCGGGTGGTCACCCGCGCGGAGCTGCCGAGCGAGCCGGTCACCGAGGACGCGGACACCGTCAAGGATTGACGCTACCCACCCGGGGCGGCGATTCCGGCGTACGGCCGGGTCACGTCGACCGGGACACCGCGCCCGACGGGGCAGCGGATGTGACGTGAAAACTGGATAGTTGGGTCGACGCCGGGCGTCGACACGTCTCCGTGACCGTCCGCGTCCCGCGCTGGCGTGTCCGGCCGTCGTGTCGGCATCCCGCCGGCCCAGGTCAGACCCGTCGGCCGGAACCCCCGGCCCGACACCGCAGCCGCCGCCGCGCGCAGCGGCGCGACCGTACAGGGAGACAGGACAACCGTGGCACCACCTCAGGGACAGATGCGCCCCGGGCGGCAGCTCGCCGTGCTCGGGGGCATCTTCGTGGTCCTCTATCTTCTGGTGTTCTTCTCCGGTGCCAGCGGCAGCTTGAAGGATCGGCTCGAGCCCAAGCTCGGCCTGGACCTCATCGGCGGCACCCGGATGACGCTGGAGGCGACCAACACCGTCGACGGCAAGCCCCCGACCGCGGAGAACCTCGAGGAGGCCCGCCAGATCATCGAGAACCGGGTCAACGCGTTCGGCGTGGCCGAGGCCGAGGTGGTCACCGAGGGCAACCGGAACATCGTCATCTCCCTGCCCGGTGAGAACCGGAACCTGGACGACGTGGGCAGCGCTGCCGAGCTGCGCTTCCGCAAGGTGCTCAAGGCCGCCGACGGCAGCGGAACGGCGGCCGTGCCGCCGGCCGCCTCGCCGGCTCCGCCGGGCAGTGTGACGCCCACGCCGTCCGGCAGCGCGAAGCCGGCCCCGTCCGGCAGCGCCGCCCCGAAGGTGACCTCGTCTCCCAGCGGTGGGCAGGGCGGAATGGCCCCCGCCCCCAGCGCCACACCGACCCCGTCGGCCTCGGCCAAACCGACCCCGTCGGCCTCGGCCACACCGACCCCGTCGGCCTCGCCGAGCGCCGTCGCGCCGTCGCCGAGTGCCAGCGAGGAGCCGGTGCCGGCCAGCATCGAGGAGCAGCGAAAGGCCGTCGAGAAGAAGGTCGGCGCCCCTGCCTGGCAGGCCGCCACTGGGCTGCAGGCCCCGGCCGACCTGACCGCCGACCCGTCGCTGGCCGACAAGCTCAAGCCGTTCGGCACCCTGTCGCCGCAGGAGGTGGCAGTGCTGCCGGCGCAGGTGCAGTTCAACGTGCCGACGATCGGCTGCGCGCAGCTCGACAAGCGCCCGCCGGCGTCGATCTCCCCTGCAAAGCAGCAGGTCGTCTCCTGCGAGGACGGTGCGTCCAAGTACCTGCTCGACCAGGCCAAGGTGCTCGGCACCGACGTGGACGACGCCGACGCGGTGCTCGACCAGACCAACGCCTGGGTGGTCAGCCTCGACTTCACCGGCGACGGCCAGGGCAAGTGGACCGCGCTGACCCGCGAGGCGTTCACCAACGAGGGTCAGGCCTGCGACGCCACCGCGCTCGGTCAGGACGGCAAGTGCCGCGTGGCCGTCGTGCTGGACAACGAGATCGTCTCCAGCCCGGAGATCCAGGGCGTGTTGACCGGTAACTCCCAGATCACCGGCAACTTCAACCAGAAGGACGCCAGTGCGCTCGCCGGCCAGCTGCGCTTCGGTGCGCTGCCGGTGACCTTCAAGCAGCAGGAAACGCAGAACGTGACCGCCACCCTGGGTGCCAGCCACCTGCGGGCCGGTCTGCTCGCGGCGGGCATCGGCATGCTGCTGGTCATCATCTACGCGTTCTTCTACTACCGGCTGCTCGGCTCGGTGATCTTCCTGAGCCTGATCCTCTCCGCGCTGCTGGTCTTCGGCGCGCTGGTGGTGCTTGGCCGGCAGATCGGCTTCACGCTCACCCTCGCCGGCATCGCCGGCATGATCGTCTCGCTCGGTGTGGCGGCGGACTCGTTCGTCATCTACTTCGAGCGGCTCAAGGACGAGATCCGGGAGGGACGCAGTCCGCGCAGCGCGGTGCCCCGAGCCTGGGTCCGCGCCCGGCGGACGATCATCTCGGCCAACGCGATCACCCTGCTCTCCGCGGTGGTGCTCTATGTGGTCTCGGTCGGCACGGTCAAGGGCTTCGCCTTCGCCCTCGGCCTGGCCACCGTGCTGGACCTGGTCGTGGTGTTCCTCTTCCGACACCCGATCATGACGATGTTCGCCCGGACCCGGGCGTTCCTGTCCCCGCGGGTCAGCGGTCTGGGCCGAGCACTTCCGGCCCGCAACCAGCAGACCCAGCCCCGCAACCCGCGCGCCAAGGAGGCCTGAGATGGCTCAAAACGGTCTGGCGAGCCGCCTCTACAACGGCGAGGCCGGTCTCAACGTCGTCGGCCGGCGCAAGCTCTGGTTCAGCGTCGCCGGGGCGCTGATCCTGGTCGCGATCCTCAGCTTCGCGCTGCGCGGGTTCAGCCTCGGCATCGAGTTCGCCGGCGGCAACTCGTTCCAGGTGCCGGCCAGCGTCGGCACCCTCGACGGGGCCGAGAAGCAGGTCGACGCGGCCCTGGCGGCCGAGAACACCGGCGCGAAGGTGGTCAGCGCCCAGAAGGTCGGCGGCACGGGTGGTGACACCTACGAGCTGCGTACCGGCCAGCTCAGCGCCGAGCAGACCACCGCGGTGGAGAACCGGATCGCCCAGGGGTTCGGGATCAACGCCGACCAGATCAGCGGCAACCAGGTCAGTGAGGCGTGGGGCAGCCAGGTCACCGACCGGGCCCTGCTCGGCCTGGTCATCTTCATCGCGCTGGTGATGGTCTACCTGATCCTGCGCTTCGAGTGGCGGATGGCGGTCGCCGCCGTCGCGTCGCTGTTCACGAACCTGCTCCTGACCGCCGGCATCTATTCCCTGGTCGGCTTCGAGGTCACCCCGTCGACGATCATCGGCTTCCTCACCATTCTGGGCTTCGCGCTCTACGACGTGGTGGTGGTCTTCGACAAGGTCCAGGAGAACACCCGGGGCATCACGGCCAACAACAACCAGACGTACGGCGAGGCGGCCAACCTGGCCGTCAACCAGAGCCTGATGCGGTCGCTGAACACCTCGGTGGTCGCCCTGCTGCCCGTCGGTGGTCTGCTCTTCATCGGTGCCGGTCTGCTCGGTGCCGGCACGTTGAAGGACCTCGGCCTGGTGCTGTTCGTCGGTATGGCGGTGGCGTTCCTGACCTCCATCCTGGTGGCCACGCCGCTGCTGGCGCTGCTGAAGAACTACGACCCGCGGATCCAGGCGCACAACAAGCGGGTACTGGCCCGCCGTGGCGCGATCGCTCGTGGTGAGGTCATCCCGAGGGGCGCCGCGAGCCCGGTCCGGGCCGACGAGGCCGACGCCCCGCTCGACCCGGACAGCGCCGCGCTGGCCGGCGCCGCTCCCAAGGTCGGCACGCGTCCGGCCGGTAAGCGGCCGACCGGTGCCCGGGGCGGTCGCCCGGGTGGCGGCGGTAACCGGCCGGGCGGCGCCAAGCGGCGCTGACCCGTACCCGGGGCAGACCCGGGAGGAAATGCCCGGACGGCGTCCGGCATGCTGTGCGAGCAGCATCGCCGGACGCCGTCGTGCGTGCTGCGTGAGCAGCGAGCCGGATGCCGTCGTGCGTGCTGCGTGAGCATCGAGCCGGATGTCGTCGTCGTGAAGGGAACGGAACTGCCGTGACGGAGACCCACAGCACCGAGCCGCGCGGGGACAGCGGTCCGCAGGCCGCCCGACTGGTGGCCAGTCGGGTGCTGGACGTGCCCGACTTCCCGCAGCCGGGCATCCTGTTCAAGGACCTGATGCCGCTGTTCGCCGACGGCGAGGCGTTCCGTGCGGTGATCGACGAGATCGTCGCGTACCACGGGCGGAACGCCTTCGACGTCGTGGTCGGCATCGAGGCACGCGGGTTCGTCGTCGCGGCGGCCGTCGCGTACGCGGCGGGGGTGGGTGTGGTGCCGGTGCGCAAGGCCGGCAAGCTGCCCCGCCCCGCCTACTCGGCGACCTACGCCCTGGAGTACGGCGAGGCCACCCTCGAGGTGCACGAGGACGCCTTCACCGCCGGGCACCGGGTGCTGGTGGTCGACGACGTGCTGGCCACCGGCGGCACCGCCGAGGCGACACTGGACCTGGTCGAGCGGGCCGGGGGAACGGTCACCGGTTTCACCGTGTTGCTGGAGCTCGGTTTCCTGGGTGCCCGCAAGCGGCTGGCCCCGCGTCCGGTGCATGCCCTGCTGACCGTTTGAGGCCGGGCCCGTCGGGCGGGACGGGTCGCCGACCGTCCGGCGGAGCGGCAGGGGACCGCCCGTGCGGGTAGCATTGCCCTTTGCTGACGACGGCGGTACGCCGATCGGCGGCGCGAGACGAGGCTGGCCGACGTGCGGCCGGTGTGTTTCCTGCGAGCGGTGAGGAGGCCGGTGTCCCACGATGTCGTTCCTCCGGCGGAGGGCACGGTGCACCCGACGGGCGACGCCGACGGCTCGCTGACCGACCGGAACGGTGACGCGCCTGCTCGGGTGGCGGGTGCCGGAACCGGCTCCGACGGGGCTGCGGCCGAGGGCGCGGTGCTTCCGGCCGCGGCCGTGTCGGGAGCCGTCGAGGCGTCCCCCGGCGCCGACGGTGTCGTCGTTCCGTTCCCGACCGACGCTGACGTCGACCCGTCGCCGAGCGGCGGTTTCGGGCTGTCCAACGCGCCCACCGGCCGTCGGGTGCGGGCCCGGCTGGCCCGGTTCAACGCGCCGTGGCAGACCTCGCAGGTCAGCGAGGTACTGGAGCCGCTCATCTCGTCCCATCGGGTCCACCATCCGAAGGCCGACGCCCGGCTGCTCCAGCGCGCCTTCGACACGGCAGCGCGGTGGCACTCGGGGCAGTACCGCAAGTCCGGTGACCCGTACATCACGCACCCGCTCGCGGTGGCCACCATCCTGGGCAACCTCGGGATGGACACCACCACGCTGGTCGCGGCGCTGCTGCACGACACCATCGAGGACACCGAATACACGCTCGACCAGATGCGCGCCGACTTCGGCGGCGAGGTGGCACTGCTGGTCGACGGCGTGACCAAGCTCGACAAGGTCAAGCTGGGTGACGCGGCCAAGGCCGAGACCATCCGCAAGATGGTCGTGGCGATGGCCAAGGACCCGCGGGTGCTGGTGATCAAGCTGGCCGACCGGATGCACAACATGCGCACCCTGACCTTCCTGCCCCGCCCCAAGCAGGAGCAGAAGGCCAAGGAGACGCTGGAGATCCTGGCCCCGCTGGCGCACCGGCTGGGCATGAACACGATCAAGTGGGAGCTGGAGGATCTGGCCTTCGGCACGCTGTTCCCGAAGCGCTTCGAGGAGATCAACCGGCTGATCGGGGAGCACCAGCCGCAGCGTGAGGCGCTGCTGCGCCAGGTGACACAGAAGGTGCAGACCGACCTCAAGGCCGCCAAGATCAAGGCGGAGACCACCGGCCGGCCGAAGCACCTCTACTCGATTTACCAGAAAATGATCGTGCGGGGTCGCGACTTCAACGACATCTACGACCTGGTCGGGGTGCGGATCCTGGTCGACACCGTGCGCGACTGCTACGCGGCGCTGGGCGTGATCCACGCCAACTGGCAGCCGGTGCCGGGCCGGTTCAAGGACTACATCGCCATGCCCAAGTTCAACATGTACCAGTCGTTGCACACGACGGTCATCGGGCCGACCGGCAAGCCGGTGGAGATGCAGATCCGCACGTACGCGATGCACCGCACCGCGGAGTTCGGCATCGCCGCGCACTGGAAGTACAAGGAGCACAAGGGCACCCAGATCGTGGGCCCCCCGGCGCACATCGACGAGATGACCTGGCTGCGGCAACTGCTGGACTGGCAGCGCGAGGCGGCCGACCCGAGCGAGTTCCTCGACGCGCTGCGCTTCGACCTGTCCAGCCAGGAGGTGTACGTCTTCACCCCCAAGGGTGACGTCATCCCGCTGCCGACCGGCTCGACGCCTGTGGACTTCGCGTACGCGGTGCACACCGAGGTGGGGCACAAGTGCATCGGAGCGCGGGTCAACGGCAAGTTGGTGCCGTTGGAGTCGACGCTGTCCAACGGCGACGTGATCGAGATCTTCACCTCGAAGTCCGAGACCGCCGGCCCGACCCAGGACTGGCTGGGCTTCGTCAAGAGCCCACGCGCCCGTACGAAGATCCGGCAGTACTTCAACAAGGAGCGGCGCGAGGAGGCGATCGAGGCCGGCAAGGACGCGATCGTCAAGGCGATGCGCAAGCAGGGCATGCCGTTGCAGCGGATGCTCACCTCCGACGCGCTCATGTCGATCGCCCGGGACCTGCACCTGGCCGACGTGGCGTCGCTCTACGCGGCGGTCGGCGACAGCCAGGTCTCCGCGCAGTCGGTGGTGCAGAAGCTGATGGCCGCGTACGGCGGCGAGGAGGGCGCGGCGGAGGACATCGCCGAGACCGCCGTCGCCACCCGGCCGCCGCGCAGCCGGCAGAGCAGCAGCGACCCGGGCGTGGTAGTCCGGGGCGTCAGCGACGTCTGGATCAAGCTGGCCCGCTGCTGTACGCCGGTCCCGCCGGATTCGGTGTTCGGCTTCGTCACCCGTTCCGGCGGCGTGAGCGTGCACCGCGACGACTGCGCCAACGCCGAGGACCTGCGGGCGCAGGCCGAGCGGGTGGTCGAGGTCAGCTGGAAGCTCACCTCCGCCTCGACGTTCCTGGTGGCCATCCAGGTCGAGGCCCTCGACCGGCACAAGTTGCTGGCCGACGTCACCCGGGTGCTCTCCGACGAGCGGGTCAACATCCTGTCCGCCACGGTCACCACGACCCGCGACCGGGTGGCGGTGAGCCGCTTCAGCTTCGAGATGGCCGACCCGAAGCACCTGGGCCACCTGCTGGCCACCGTCCGGAAGGTCGACGGGGTCTTCGACGCGTACCGGGTCACCTCCGGCGCCTGACACGAGAAGCGCCCGCCGGCTCAGCCGGCGGGCGCTTCGTCGTCTGCTGGGGCGTCAGCCCTGCGGCGCGCTCATCGTGAGGTCCTTGATGACGACCTCCTTCTTGGGGTGGCCGCCGCCGGCCTGCGCCTTGAACGCCCCGTCGTCGCCGGCCTTGGCGACGTCCTTGACGATGTCCAGGCCACTGGTGACGGTGCCCAGCACCGTGTACGCGGCGTCCAGCGGCGAGTCGCCGTAGACGATGAAGAACTGGCTGCCGGTGCTGTTCGGGCCGGCGTTGGCCATCGCGATGACACCCTCCGGGTACGGCGGGCGCTTGTCGGTGGGCAGGTTCTCCTCGGGCAGCTTGTAGCTCGGGCCGCCCGTGCCGTCGGTCTGCCGCCAGCCGGCGCCGGTGGCACTCGGGTCACCGCACTGCAGCACCTTGATGCCCTCGGTCACCAGCCGGTGGCACTTGGTGTTGTCGAAGAAGTTCTTCTCCGCGAGGAGGGTGAAGCTACCGGCGGTGCACGGCACCAGCGACCGGTCGACCTTGGCGGTGATCGGGCCCAGGTTGGTGTCGATCGTCATGGTCTGCACACCCTTGCCGGACTGCTGGTTGCTCGGCAGCCCGACGTCCTTGATCTGCGGGCTCCGCTGGTCGGCGGGCAGCTGGTTGTACACACACTCGGCCGCGCCGGCCGCCGGAGCGGCGCTGTCGGTCTTGTCGTCGTCGCCGCCGAGGCTCATGGCCAACCAGACGGTGCCGGCGACCACGAGGACCAGCGCCGCGCCCGCGCCGATGATCGCCTGCGTCTGCCGGCGCTTGCGGGCCTTGGCCGCGCGCTCGGCCATCTCCTTCTCGAGCCGGGCGCGTGCCGCCGCGCGCTGCCGCTCTCTGGTGGACGTCACGCCTGGATCCTCCTGGCTGTCTGCTGCTGGGTGCCGCTGGGGTGGGGTGGTGGGGGCGACCGGTCAGCCGGCGCTCGGGCTGCTGGCCGGGGCGCCCGAGGCCGGCGGCGACGCTGCCGCGGCGGTGACCGGCTCACCAACGGTGAGGCTCTGGATCACCACGTCGGTTCCGGGCTTGACCTTGGCCCCAGTCCCATTGTCCACGGTCGGCAGGGCACCGATCTTCTCCGCCACGTCCAGCCCGCCGGTCACCCGCCCGATGATCGGGAACTTCGGGTCGGCGGTGGTGAAGTCCTTGAAGAAGATCAGGAACTGGCTGCCGTTGCTGCCGGGCGGGTTGGAGATCATCGCCACGGTCCCCTTCGGGTACGTGGGTGGCTGGCCGGGCGCCGGGCTGGCCGACGGCGACGCCGACGGCACGGTCGGGAGGTCCTCGTCGTAGAACGAGTAGGTCGGCCCGCCGAGGCCGGTGCCGCTGGGGTCGCCGCAGCGCAGCGCGCCGTCGGCGGTGATCTCGTGGCACTTGGTGTTGTCGTAGAACGATCGGCTCGCCAGGTGACTGATGCTCGCCGCGGCACACGGGGAGCTGGTCAGGTTCAGCTCGGCGGTGATCGGAGCGCCCTGGTTGGTGGTCACGGTCATCGCCCGGGTGCCGGCCGTGGGCAGGCCCTTGGTGTCCGGAGTGCCGACGTCCTTGAGGTTGGTGTTGGCCGTCGCGTCCTGCGGCGTCCAGAGGCAGGTGTCCGCCGCGGCCGTGTTCTTCTTCGGGTCGGAGTCGAACGCGCCGAGCGCCCAGGCCGAGCCGGCCACGATCAGCACGAGGACCAGGGCGGCGCCGACACCGGCCTGGATCTGCCGGCGGCGCCGCGTGACGGCTGCTCGACGGGCCAACTGCCGGTCGAGCTTCTCCCGCGCCAGTTTGCGCTGCCGGTCCCTGCTGGAAGCCACCCGTGCTCCCCTTCCTCTGCCTGGTCGTCGCCGGTGGCCGGGCGTCCCGGCCGTTCGGGCGTTTCGTGTGCCGCGCCACACGCCCGCCAGAGTGTACGGCTAGTGACTGGGAATGTGGTGTACGAGGTCCACCCCGCCGCCAGCAGCCCATATCGTGCGATGTCACTGTGCCGGCCGGGACGCAGGGAAACGGACGCGGCGAACCCGGTCGCCCTGCCGGTTAGGCTGCTGGGCAGGACGACAGCTCGACGGAGAGGACAGCACCCGTGCTCGTGGCCGGCTTTCCCGCGGACGCCTTCGGCACCAACTGCTATGTGGTGGCCACCGCGCCGGGGGAGCAGTGCGTGGTGGTCGACCCCGGCATCGGGGTGCTCGACCAGCTCGACGCGTTGCTCGCCGAGCACCACCTGCATCCGGCCGCCGTCCTGCTCACCCACGGCCACCTCGACCACACCTTCTCGGTCGCGCCGGTCTGCGGCGCCCGCGGCATCCCCGCGTACGTCCATCCCGGCGACCGGGAGATGCTGGCCGACCCGACCAAGGGCCTCTCCGCCGACCTGACCTCGCTCTTCGGCGGGCGGCTGACCTACACCGAGCCCGAGGACGTGGCCGAGCTGACCGACGGAGCCAGCGTGGCGCTCGCCGGCTTGGAGATCACCGTCGACCATGCCCCGGGCCATACCGGCGGGTCGGTGCTGTTCCGGCTGCCCGGCGCGGGGTCGGGCTGGGAGGCCGACGAGCTGTGCCTGTCCGGCGACGTGCTCTTCGCCGGGTCGATCGGTCGCACCGACCTGCCGGGCGGCAGCATGCCGGCGATGCTCACCAGCCTTCGCGACAAGATACTTCCGCTGGCCGACGACACCGTCGTGCTACCCGGCCACGGCCCCAGCACCACCATCGGCCGCGAGCGTGCCAGCAACCCGTACCTCATCGAGGTGGTCGGCGCGCCGCCGGCCGCGCCCACCCGGGGTCTCTGAACCGTCGTCTGCGCCGTGCGGACCCACGGCGTCACCGCGCATCTCGCGCAACCGCAAGGAGTACGTGATGAACAAGCCCACGCCCATCTCCGGCTTCCCGGAGTGGACCCCCGGCCAGCGGATGGTCGAGCAGTTCGTGCTCGACAAGATCCGGGCCACCTTCGAGCTGTACGGCTTCGCCCCGCTGGAGACCCGCGCGGTGGAGCCGCTGGACCAGTTGCTGCGCAAGGGCGAGACCTCGAAGGAGGTCTACGTCATCCGCCGGCTGCACGCCGACGCCGAGGGTACGGGCGGCGATGACCAGCTCGGCCTGCACTTCGACCTCACCGTGCCGTTCGCGCGGTACGTGCTGGAGAACGCCGGCAAGCTCGCCTTCCCGTTCCGCCGTTACCAGATCCAGAAGGTGTGGCGGGGAGAGCGGCCACAGGAGGGGCGTTACCGGGAGTTCGTCCAGGCCGACATCGACATCATCGATCGGGACACCCTCGCCCCGCACCACGAGGCGGAGATGCCCCTCGTCATCGGTGACGCGTTCCGTGCGCTGCCGATTCCGCCGGTGACGATCCAGGTCAACAACCGCAAGATCAATGAGGGCTTCTACCGGGGCATCGGGCTGACCGACCCGGAGGCCGCCCTGCGCGCGGTCGACAAGCTCGACAAGATCGGCCCGGCGAAGGTGGCCGACCTGCTGGCCCAGACCGCCGGTGCCAGCGAGGCGCAGGCCAAGGCGTGCCTGGCCCTGGCCGAGATCTCCGCACCGGACGCCTCGTTCGCCGACTCCGTGCGCGCGCTGGGCGTCGACAACCCGCTGCTCGACGAGGGCATCGAGGAGTTGGTACGGGTGGTGGAGACCGCCGCCGAGCACTCGCCCGGCCTGTGCGTGGCGGACCTGCGCATCGCGCGTGGGCTGGACTACTACACCGGCACCGTCTACGAGACCCAGCTGCGCGGGTACGAGCGGTTCGGCTCGATCTGCTCCGGCGGCCGGTACGACAACCTGGCCAGCGCCGGCGCCACCTCGTACCCGGGGGTGGGGATCTCGATCGGGGTGACCCGGCTGCTCGGCCTGCTCTTCGGCGCGGGCCAACTGCCGATCTCCCGTGAGGTGCCGACGGCCGTGTTGGTGGCGGTGACCAGCGACGAGCGGCGTACGGCCAGCAACCGGGTGGCCGAGGCGCTGCGGCGGCGCGGGGTGCCGACCGAGGTGTCGCCGAGCGCCGCGAAGTTCGGCAAGCAGATCCGTTACGCCGAGCGGCGGGGCATCCCGTTCGTCTGGTTCCCGGGAGCCGACGGCGCGCCGGACGAGGTGAAGGACATCCGCTCCGGTGAGCAGGTCACGGCCGTGGCGGGGGAGTGGGTGCCGCCTCGGGAGGACCTCAAACCACAGGTCGGCTGAGTCTCACGACTGGCGCGCGCGGCCACGGGGACCTACGGTAGCGTAAGTTACGCCACCGTAGGGAGCTTCTCGTGACCATGAGCACCACACTGAGTCAGACCGCACTCCTCGTCGAGCTGGAGCCGGTGGTTGCGCGCAACCTCGACCGGCACCTCTCGCTGGCCAAGGAGTGGTTCCCGCACGAGTACGTGCCGTGGAGCGAGGGGCGGACCTTCGACGGGCCGCTCGGCGGCGAGGCGTGGTCGCCGACCGACTCCACCATCCCGGACGTGGCGCGCACCGCGCTGATCGTCAACCTGCTGACCGAGGACAACCTGCCCTCGTACCACCACGAGATCGCGACCCTCTTCGGTCGGGACGGCGCGTGGGGCACCTGGGTGCACCGGTGGACCGCGGAGGAGGGCCGCCACGGCATCGCGATCCGCGACTACCTGACCGTCAGCCGTGCCGTCGACCCGGTGGAGCTGGAGCGGACCCGGATGACGCACATGTCCGAGGGCTACAAGAACGTGCACGACGACGAGGTCCTGCACTCCCTGGCGTACGTCTCGTTCCAGGAGCTGGCCACCCGGATCTCGCACCGTAACACCGGCAAGGCCACCGGCGACCCCGCCTGCGAGGCGCTGCTGGCCCGGGTGGCGGCCGACGAGAACCTGCACATGGTCTTCTACCGCAACCTGCTCGCCGCCGCGTTCGAGCTGGCCCCGAGCCAGGCCATGCGGGCCGTCGCCGACGTGGTGGACAACTTCCAGATGCCGGGCAGCGGCATCGACGGCTTCGCCCGCAAGTCGGTGGCGATCGCCCTCGCCGGCATCTACGACCTGCGCCAGCACCGCGACGAGGTGCTGCTGCCGGTGCTGCGTCAGTGGGACGTGTTCAACGTGACCGGCCTGAACGCCGACGGCGAGGCCGCCCGCGAGCAGTTGGCCGGCCAACTGGACGAGCTTGACCGCGCCGCGTCCCGCTTCGAGGACAAGCGCGCCGCCCGTGCCGCCCGCCTGGCCTCGGTGCGCTGACCCTCCGCCCCGCCCCGCCGCCGTCCCCCGCGCCCGTCCCCCCGCGTCGATCTAGGGAAGTTCATCGCTGGCTGATCTCTAGCCACAGCGATTCACCCCGGATCGACGCGCCGGGGACGGCGGGGCGCGGGGAGGGTCAGGGGAGGGGGTAGAGGAGGCAGGTGCTGGTGGCGTGGGCTATCAGGCGGGCGCTCGCGTCGGTCAGGCGGGCCTCGGCCAGAGCGGTGCGGCGGCCACGTTGGAGCACCGTGCCCTCGCAGCGCAGGATGCCGCTGGCCACGGTGACCGGCCGGAGGAACTTCACGTTCAGGTCCAGCGAGGTGTAGCCGACGCCGGCGGGCAGCGTGGTGTGCACGGCGCAGGCGGCGGCGGTGTCCAGCAGGGTGGAGATGACGCCACCGTGGACGGTGCCGAGCGGGTTGTAGTGGAACTCCTGCGGGACCAACTCGACGGCCACCCGCCCCTCGTCGGCCTCCATCCGGGCCATGTCGATGAGGTGCATCACCGGAGGTGCCGCCAGTTCGCCGGCGATCATCGCCCGGAGCAGGTCGAGGCCGCTGCGCCGACCGAGCTGCGCGGCGTTGGTCGCCGGATCCGACCAGGTGAAGGTACGGCTGCGCGCCGGCTCCTGCGTCTGTGTCATGGACGCAGCCTGGCAGCACGTTGCTGAGTCTGTCAATGAGACCTAGCCTGGTCGGATGAGATCCGCGGCACTGGACTGGTCAGTGGAGAACTGCACCATCTCCCGAGCGATGGAGGTCCTCGGCGAGCGGTGGACCCTGGTCGTGCTCCGGGAGGTGTTCAGCGGCGTACGCCGTTTCGACGACATGCGGGTGCGCACCGGGATCCCGCGTCAGGTGCTGACCAGCCGGCTGACCACCCTGGTCGAGCAGGGCGTGCTGCGCCGCGAGCCGTACCGGGAGCCGGGCAGTCGTCTGCGCCACGAGTACCGGTTGACGGACAAGGGTTCGGACCTCTGGCCGGTGCTGGTCGCCGTGCTCGGGTGGGGCGACCGGTATCTGGCCGACCCGGAGGGCTCGGCGCTGAGCGTGGGCCATCGCGACTGCGGCGCGGAGGTACGCGTCGAGCTGCGCTGCGCGGACGGGCACGAGGTCGGCCAACCTCGCGACGTGGTGCCCCGCCCGGGCCCGGGCGCCCGCCGCCGTACCGCCTGACGCAGGTCTGCGGTCGGACGCCGACCGCCGTGCCGCCCGGGGTTATACATCCGCACTGGTCGATGCGCGGCGCTATGGCCCGGGGCTCCGGAAAGAACTGGCGGTAGTGCGGTGTGACGGTGGGCGTTCACCAGTGCGTCAGAGGTGTTGCGGCCATGTAACCGAGGAAGATCGGCAAATCCGGGCGAAACCAAGTCTTGTCAATGATCTTAAGTATGTGAATACTTCATTGCACTTGGCCGGTTTCCCCAGATCGGCTGGGTTGCCCCCTCGGGTTCGTCGTCCCCGGCGAGACCCGTTCCCCCGCCCAGGAGGTTTGTTACATGCGACCCACGAGGTCCTCACTCCGCGTCGCGGCCACCGTCGCCGTAGCCGGAACCCTGGTCGTCGGCTCACTCGTCGGCGCGCCCGCCCAGGCCGCCCCCGCCGCCTCGCCGGACGCCGCCGCCGCCCTCTCCGCTCAGCTCGGCGACCGCTCCGCCGGCTCGTACATCGACGCCAGCGGCAAGTCCGTCGTCACCGTGACCGACGCGGCTGCCGCCCGCAAGGTGAGCAACTCGGGCGCCACCGTCCGGTACGTCGCGCGCGGCGCCGCCGAGCTCAACCGGGCCACCGCGGAGCTGGAGCGTTCCGCCAAGATCCCTGGCACCGCCTGGTGGAGCGACCCGGTCACCAACCAGGTCGTCGTCTCCGTGGACTCCACCGTCACCGGGGCCAAGCTGGAGCGGGTCAAGGCCGCCGCGGCGCGGGCCAACGGCGCCGTCCGGGTCGAGGCCGAGGCCGGCGTGCTGAGCACCCGGATCTCCGGTGGCCAGGCGATCTACGCCGGCGGTGGCGGACGCTGCTCGCTCGGGTTCAACGTGCGCAGCGGCAGCACCTACTACTTCCTGACCGCCGGGCACTGCACCAACATCTCGGCGAACTGGTACTCGAACTCCGCCCAGACGGCGCTGATCGGCACCCGTACCGGCACCAGCTTCCCGGGCAACGACTACGGCATCGTGCGCCACAACAACTCGGCCAACGCCGCCGGCAACGTCTACCTCTACAACGGCAGCTACCAGGACATCACCGGCGCCGGCAACGCGTCCGTCGGCCAGTCGGTGCAGCGCTCCGGCAGCACCACCGGCGTACGTGGCGGCACCGTCAACGCGACGAACGCCACGGTGAACTACGCCGAGGGTTCGGTCTCCGGCCTGATCCGCACCAACGTCTGCGCCGAGCCGGGCGACAGTGGCGGCTCGCTGTTCGCCGGTGGCACCGCGCTGGGCCTGACCTCCGGCGGCAGCGGTAACTGCCGCACCGGTGGCACGACGTTCTTCCAGCCCGTCACCGAGGCGCTGAACGTCTACGGCGTCAGCGTCTTCTGATCGCGCTACCGCGCTTCGGGCCGTCGGGATTCCCCGGCGGCCCGTTCGCCGTGCCGCGCGGAAACCATCGCGGCGAGCACGGCGGCCAGCGGTACGACAGCTTCGGCGCCTGCCGCCAGCCGCTCCGCCAACCCGATCCGGGTTCCACCGGAGAAGAGTTCGACGGCGAACCACCCGACCAGTCCGAGCAGGACGGCCGCCCCGGCGAGCGCCGCCCCGCGAGCGCGCCCACTCGGTCGTGACCCGTCCGGCGGGTGGCGGTGGCCCCGGCGGTCGAACGGCGACAAGCCGTGCGACACGGCCAGGGCAGGCCAGAGCGCCAGCGCGACGAACGCCACGCCGGCGGCGACGGCGTGCGTCGTCGAGCCGCCCGCCGGACGCTGCGGAAAGGCGGCAACCACCAGGGTGGCCAGCCCGCCCAACGCGAGCAGCCCCCGGCCCGCCGTCGCGGCCGTCACCAGGCCGAGCGCGGTGATCAGGTGACAGAGCCCCAGGCCGGCCAGCCCCAGCGTCATGATCCACCGGTGGTCCGCGTCGGTGGCGGCGAGCGCGCTGATCGTCTGCCGCACCGGGTCGAACCCGTCGGGGCGGGCGGCCTGGGCCAACGTCCAGCCGCCGATGAGAAACAGTGGTGCGGCACCGGCCGACAACAGGGTCCAGCGGGGGACGGCGGACATCGGCACATGGTAGCGACGCGGCGGGAGCCGCGGGCCACCGGACGATCGCGAGGCCGACTCAGGGCAACGATTCAGGCCGGCGGGGAGGCGGGCCCGCGGGCGGGCCGCAGAGGATCAGGGGGTACGACGCCAGTCGCCGGCTGATCGCCGCCGGCGGACACGACACCACCGGCGGCCCAGACCAGGTGGGCCCGGCGGGCGGAGAGCAGCGCCAGCAGCGGCCAGAGCGAGACGGCCAGCGCGGCCACCCGCTCGGCCAGCCCGGTGCGCGACCCGCTGGTCACCTCGTACGCGAACCACCCGAACAGGGCCAGCAGCAGCGCGGTGACGCTCAGCGCCACCGACCGGCGGAACGCCCAGGGCCGTTGTGGTCGGGTCGGATGCCCGGCGTCCGGGCCGCGCGGCAGCCACAGCGCCGAACCGGCCGGCCAGAGCGCCAGAGCGAGGACGGCCACCGTCGCCACCGTGCCGTGCCCGAGGGAACCGCCCACCTGTGGCCGTGGAAAGGCGATCAGCGCGATGGTCGCCATCCCGCCGACGCCGAGCAGGAAACGACTGGGCAGTCCGGCGGCGTGCAGGACGGCGGCTGTCGCCAGGTAGCAGCAGCCGAGCAGCACGAAGCACCCGACCATGATCCAGGAGTCGGTGGCGCCGTGGCCCGCCAACTCGCTGATGGTGTCCCGGATCGGGTCGTAGCCGGCGGGCTGCCGGGCCTGCGCAACCGTCCAACCCGCCACCAGCAGCAGCGGTGCGGCCGCCGCCGTGGCGACGGCCCAGTTCGGTACGGCGCGCATTTCGCCACGTTAACCGGCCTGTCCGCCCGCCGAGCCGGGTTCGCTCCGCTGCCTCCGGTGCGCGTCTCGGCAGAGCGGGGTGAGCGCGTCGACGGTGCGGACAACCGGCCCGCCCGGAACGTCCGGCCGGGTCGACGGGTGGCGCGGATCGATTCCGGCACTCCTGACAGAATGCGGAGGCAGACCGCACCGCAGATGAGGAGACGCACGTCGTGATCCGTACCCATGATGCCGGCAGCTTGCGCGCGACGGACGCCGGCTCGTCGGTGACGCTCGCCGGGTGGGTGGCCCGCCGGCGCGACCACGGCGGCGTCATCTTCGTCGACCTGCGCGACGGCTCCGGCGTGGTCCAGGTGGTGTTCCGCGAGGAGGACGCGCACGCGCTGCGCAACGAGTTCTGCGTGAAGGTCGTCGGCGAGGTGACCCGCCGGCCGGCCGGTAACGAGAACCCGGAGCTGCCCACCGGTGAGGTCGAGGTGACCGTCGTCGAGCTGGAGGTGCTCTCCGAGGCGGCGCCGCTGCCGCTGCCGGTGGACGACCAGGTCGAGGCCGGTGACGACATCCGGCTCAAGTACCGCTACCTGGACCTGCGTCGCAGCGGCCCGGCGAACGCGCTGCGGCTGCGCTCGCGGGCCAGCCACCTCGCCCGGGGTGTGCTGCACGAGCGGAACTTCCTGGAGATCGAGACCCCGACGCTGACCCGGTCGACGCCCGAGGGCGCTCGCGACTTCCTGGTGCCGGTGCGGCTGCAGCCCGGCAGCTGGTACGCGCTGCCGCAGTCGCCGCAGTTGTTCAAGCAGCTGCTGATGGTCGGCGGTATGGAGCGGTACTACCAGATCGCCCGCTGCTACCGCGACGAGGACTTCCGCGCCGACCGGCAGCCGGAGTTCACCCAGCTCGACATCGAGATGTCCTTCGTCACCGAGGACGACGTGATCGACCTCGGTGAGGCGATCGTCTCGACGCTCTGGAAGGACCTCGCGGGGCACGAGATCAGCCAGCCGATCCCGCGGATCACCTGGCACGACGCGATGGCACGGTACGGCTCCGACAAGCCGGACCTGCGCTACGGCGTGGAGCTGACCGACCTGACCGACTACCTGCGCGGCACCGAGTTCCGGGTCTTCGCCGGGGCGATCGACGCGGGCGGGTACGTCGGCGCGGTGGTGATGCCGGGTGGCGCGGCGCAGAGCCGCAAGGAGCTGGACGGCTGGCAGGACTGGGCGAAGGCGCGCGGCGCGCGTGGTCTGGCGTACGTGGTGCTGGACGCCGAGACCGGCGAGGCGCGCGGGCCGGTGGCCAAGAACCTCTCCGCCGAGCACCTGGGCGGGCTCGCCGACGCGGTGGGCGCCAAGCCGGGCGACGCGGTCTTCTTCGCCGCCAGCGCCACCACGCGGGAGGCGCAGGAGCTGCTCGGCGCTGCCCGCGTCGAGATCGCCAAGCGGGCCGCCCTGGTCGACGAGAGCGCCTGGGCGTTCTGCTGGGTGGTCGACGCGCCGATGTTCGAACGCACGGACGACGGCGGCTGGACGGCCGTGCACCACCCGTTCACCTCGCCGAACTCCGAGTGGGTGGACCGGTTCGAGGAGGCACCGGACCGGGCCCTCGCCTACGCGTACGACATCGTCTGCAACGGCAACGAGATCGGTGGCGGCTCGATCCGTATCCACCGGGGTGACGTGCAGAAGCGGGTCTTCGACCTGCTCGGCATCACGCCGGAGGAGGCGCAGGACAAGTTCGGCTTCCTGCTGGAGGCGTTCAAGTACGGCGCCCCGCCGCACGGCGGCATCGCCTTCGGCTGGGACCGGGTCTGCATGCTGCTCGCCGGCGCGGACTCGATCCGCGAGGTCATCGCGTTCCCGAAGACCCGTGGCGGCTTCGACCCGCTGACCGGCGCGCCCACGCCGATCACCGCCCAGCAGCGCACCGAGGCCGGCATCGACGCCAAGCCGAAGCCCGCCGCGACGGCCCACACCGGCACTGCCGGCCCGGCCGCCCCCGTGGCAGACCCGGTCTGACCCGCGCCCCTGCCCCCCGCGCACTCCCCTGCCGCGCCTTGTCGATCATGAGGGTGACGGGCCCACGCTCAGCGTGTGGCTCGTTAACCTCATGATCGACGTGAGTGGCGGCGGGGGAGTGGTGGCATGCGGGTGCTCGTGGTGGGGGCCAGTGGGTTTCTGGGCGGCGAGGTGTGCCGGCGAGCGGGAAGCGCCGGCTGGTCGGTGGTGGGGACGTGCCACTGCGGCGAGATCACCGTGGCGGGTGTCGCGGCGCGCCGGCTGGACGTGACCGACCGGTCCGCCGTGCGCGCGCTGGTCGCCGAGGTGCGGCCGGACGCCGTGGTCAGCACCCCCTACCGGTACGACGACTGGACGGTCACCGCCGACGGGGCCGCGTACGTGGCGGTCGCGGCAGCCGAGGTGGGCGCCCGTCTGGTGCACGTGTCCAGCGACGCGCTGCACGCCGGCCGGCCCGACCCGTACGCCGACGACGATCCACCCACCCCGGTGAACGCATACGGCGCCGCGAAGGCCGCGGCCGAGACCGCCGTACGGGCCGTCGATCCGGGCGCCGCGCTGGTGCGTACCTCGTTGATCCTGGGGGAGGGCAGCAAGCAGATCCAGCTCTCCCGGGACGCGCTCGCCGGTCGGGCCACCCTGTTCACCGACCACGTCCGCTGTCCGGTCGACGTCACGGACCTGGCCGACGCCGTGCTGGAGCTGGTCGAGAACGCGTACGCGGGCCCGCTCAACGTGGCCGGCCCGGACGCGGTCAGCCGCGCCGAGCTGGGCCTGCTGGTCGCCGAGCGGTTCGACCTGGACGCGGCGGGGTTGACGACCACCACGAGCGCCGCCGCCGGCCAGGCCGGCCCCGGTGAGGTACGCCTGGACTGCACCCGCGCCGCCGGCCTGCTGCGGACCCGGCTGCGTGGCGTACGCGAACTCCTGACGCCGAGTTAGACGCACACTTCCTGTGCACACCTATTGTGCATAGGAAGTGTGCAGAGATACTGTGCAGTCATGGAGAGTTCCTCGCCCGATGACCGCGCCGCACCGCGCCGTGTCCATCTGGACAACCGACAGGTCCGCACGTTGGCTCACCCACTGCGGATGCGGCTGCTCGGCTCGCTGCGCATCGACGGCCCGGCGACCGCGACCGCCCTGGCCGAGAAGCTGGCCACCAACACCGGGGCAACCAGCTACCACCTGCGGCAGCTCGCCGAGGTGGGGTTGGTGAGCGAGGACCCCGACCGGGGCACCGGCCGGCAGCGCTGGTGGCAGGCGGAGCACGACGTCAGCGAGTTCGAGTCCACCGGTTTCGACGACGACGACGACGCCCGGGCCGCCGTGCAGTGGATTCAGGCCAACCAGGTGCGGATTATGGCTGACCTGGCCGAACGCTGGATGGCCGTCGAACACCACCAGTCCCCGGCCTGGCGCGACGCCGCCGGCATGAGTGACCTGGCGCTGCCGCTCGACCCGGCCCGGCTGCGGGCCCTCACCGGTGAGCTGTGGGCGGTGCTGATGCGCTACCGCGACGAGGCCGTCGCCGTCGGCGCCGACGTCAAGCCCGTGCACGTGTTCGTGGCCGGGTTCCCCCGGACGGAGGAGCGGTGGTGAGCGCGCTGACCGTACGCCAGGTCCGGCGTCGTTACCTCACGCTCTACGGCCTGCGGTGGCTGCCCACGGGTCTGATGATCCCGGTGATGATCCTGCTCATGCAGGAGCGCGGTCTGTCCCTGCCGCAGATCGGTCTGGTGGGCACCGCGCAGGGGCTGCTGGTGCTGGCGCTGGAGCTGCCCACCGGTGGGCTCGCCGACGCCCTGGGCCGCCGACCGGTGCTGCTCGCCGCCGGAGCGATCAACCTCGTCTCGCTGTCGCTGTTCGCGGTGGCCGACACGTTCACGCTGTTCTTCCTGGTCTGGGCATTGCAGGGGGTCTACCGGGCGTTGGACAGCGGCCCGTTGGAGTCCTGGTACGTCGATGCCACCCTCGCCGCCGACCCGGACGCCCCGTACGAGCAGGGCCTCGGGTACGCCGGCACCGTCATCGGCGGGGCCATCGGCGCTGGCGCGCTCCTCAGCGGTGGCCTGGTCGCACTCGGCCCGATCGGGCCAATCAGCGCGCTCACGCTGCCCGTGCTGGTCGCCATCGGAGCCCAGGCGGTCGCGCTGGTCGCGCTGCTCGTCCTGCTGGTCGAGCACCGGCCGGCCACCGGCTTCGCGGCCGTGCGGGCCTCGGTGGCCCAGGCACCCCGGATGATCGGCGAGGCGGTCGGGCTGCTGCGCCGCTCCCGGGTGCTGCTGGCGTTGGTGGCCGTGGAGCTGTTCTGGGGTTTCGGCATGGTCACCTTCGAGTCGCTGCTGCCGGTGCGACTCGCCGAGGTCATCGGCAATCCGGAACGCGCCGCCGCGCTGCTCGGACCGGCCAACTCGGCCGCGTGGATCGCCTCGGCCGCCGGTGCGGCACTGACCCCGCTGCTGCTGCGGTGGCTGGGTGCCGCGCCGGGCGCGGCCCTGCTGCGCATCCTGCAGGGCGTCACGGTGGTCGGGATGGGGCTCTTCGCCGGGCCGGTCGGAGTGCTCGTGGCCTACCTGGCCTGCTACGCGGTGCACGGCGCGTCCAACCCGCTGCACCAGGGGTTGTTGCACCGGCAGGTCGACGGCCCGTACCGGACGAGCGTGCTCTCGCTCAACTCGATGATGGCGCAGCCGGCCGGCGCGCTCGGTGGGGTGGTGCTGACCGCGCTCGCCGCCACCACCAGCGTCGGCGCCGCCATGGTCGTCGGAGCGGTCGTGCTGGCCGTCGCCGCTCCGCTCTACCTGCCCGCCTGGCGGGCAGCTCGGCAGCCGGCGGTCGTCCCCACCACCGGGGCGGCGGACAGCCGGCTACCCGTCGGGCGCCAGGCCGCCGACCATTGAGAAGAGCCTCTCCATTGGACGCCCCTGCGCGTCAGGCCAGTCGTAGCGAGCTGAGCGGGAGGGTATCGGTGAAGCCGAGCCGCCGGTAGAGCCGCGTCGCGACGGTGTTGTCCGGATAGACACCGAGCCCGACCGTGTCGTAGCGCGCCAGCAACGCCCGGGTCATCCCAGCGGTCAGCGCCGCGCCCAACCCCCGCCCCCGCTGGTCGGGAGCGACGGTCAGGCCGGCGAGGAAGCCGATGTCGCCCTTGCTGCAGTCCGCGCCGCACGCCACCAGCCGGTCGCCGGCCCGGATGCCGTACCAGTCCATCACCCATCGGCCGCCCGGGCGGGTGGTGGTGCTCGGGAACGCCTCGTCGATCAGCGCCACCAACGCCGGGTGGTCGGCGTCGGGAAGTCGTACCACCCGCTGCTCGTCCGGCTGGGCCGGAGGTTGCGTGCTGGTCCAGTGGAAGTCCCAGTCGGCGTGGCCGGTCACGGCCAGACGGCCCGACAACAGGCCGGGATCGTGCCGGGGCAGGTGCAGCCGCTGCCCCGCACGCAACACCCCGTCGGCGGCCAGCGCGGCACAGACCTCGAGTGCGGGCTCGGCCGGGCCGACCGCGCAACCGTCGGGCCCCTGCCCGTTCGGCGTCACCCAGAGCACCGCTCCGCCGCGTCGGTAGCCGCGCGCCGGTGCGCCGGGCGCGAGCGCGTGTCGGGCGAACGGATGATGGCCGGCGGCAGACAGGATGGCGGCCCGGTCGTCGAGCAGCTGGTCACTGATGATCACGTGACAAGCCTACGAGCCGAGGTTCGAGGGGCCGGGCGGGGTCGGATTGACCCGGATCCACCATGGAGATTGGGAAGTCGACCGATTGGGTACATCCGGGGCCGACCTACTGGGAACCCCCACCGGAGGACCGCCATGCTCGCCGTTCTGGCCGCCATCGTCTTTGGCTTCGCCCTGCTGCTCGACCTGCTCAACACCGACTTCGGAGCGCCCGACCTGTTCAACTGGAACACCCTCGTGCTCATCGGGTTGCTCCTGCTCTCGCTCTACCTGGCGGGCGTGGGCAGCGGCCCGCGCGCCGGTGGCGGCGGCGGTGGTGGCCGTTGGTACCGGGGCCGTCGCCCCGGTCGCGGCTGACCGGAACCGATCACCAGTGGCCCGGCCCGCGGCGCGATTCCGGCGTCGCGGGTCCGGCCCGGTACTGTTCCCGTGATGGAGTCCGACGCCCTCTTCTCCCTCGGTGCACCCGCCGGGACGCGCAGCGCGCCCGACGGTCCCGCCGGTGTCGACGGCTTCACTCCGGTAGCAGACGATTCGCCCCTGCCCGTCCGGATGCGCCCGGCGACCCTCGACGAACTGATCGGACAGGACCACCTGCTCGCCCCCGGCGCGCCGCTGCGGCAGCTGGTCTCCGGCGGCGCACCGCTGTCGGTCATCCTCTGGGGCCCGCCGGGCAGCGGCAAGACCACCATCGCGCATCTGGTGGCGGGGGCCACCGACCGACGGTTCGTCGCCATGTCGGCGCTCTCGGCCGGGGTCAAGGACGTCCGGGCGGTGATCGAGACGGCCCGCCGGCAGCGCCGCTCGGGCGGCCCGCAGACCGTGCTCTTCATCGACGAGGTGCACCGGTTCAGCAAGACCCAGCAGGATTCGCTGCTCGCCGCCGTCGAGGACCGTACGGTCACTCTGCTGGCGGCGACCACCGAGAACCCGTACTTCTCGGTCATCTCCCCGCTGCTGTCGCGGTGCGTGCTGCTCACGCTGCAACCGCTGGACGACGATGCGGTGCGAGGGCTGCTGCGCCGCGCGGTCGCCGACGAGCGGGGTCTGGGTGGCACGCTCGCCCTGACCGCCGAGGCCGAGGACCATCTGGTACGCCTCGCGTCGGGCGACGTCCGTAAGGCACTGACCGCGTTGGAGGCGGCTGCGGCCTCCGCCACGGCGCTGGACGCCGATCGGATCGACCTCGCCACCGCCGAGCAGGCGGTCGACGTGGCAGCGGTGCGCTACGACCGCGACGGCGATGCCCACTACGACGTGGTGAGCGCGTTCATCAAGAGCCTGCGCGGTTCGGACGTGGACGCCGCGGTGCACTGGCTGGCCCGGATGCTGGTCGCCGGGGAGGACGCCCGGTTCATCGCCCGCCGGCTGGTGATCTTCGCCAGCGAGGACGTGGGCATGGCCGACCCCGGCGCGTTGGGCGTGGCCACCGCCGCCGCGCACGCGGTCGAGTACGTGGGGCTGCCCGAGGCGCAGCTCAACCTCGCCCAGGCGGTCATCCACCTGGCCACCGCGCCGAAGTCGAACTCGGCCACCACCGCCATCGGCGCGGCGATGGCCGACGTGCGGGCCGGCCGGGGTGGCGGGGTGCCGCGCGGGCTGCGCGACGCGCACTACGCCGGCGCCCGGGGGTTGGGCCACGGCACCGGCTACCGATACCCGCACGACGACCAGCGCGGCGTCGTCACCCAGCAGTACGTCCCGGACGACCTGGTGGGAACCGACTACTACCGGCCCAGCCCGCACGGGGCGGAGCGCGCGGTGGCCACCCGGCTGCCGTTGCTACGCCGGATCGTGCGCGGGCTGCCGGCCCCGCCCGCCCGTCCGGACGCCCCGCCCGTAACGGCGCAGGCCGTGCCGACGCCTGCCGACGGGGACGGTCACTCGACGGCGGGCACGGACGGTCCCGGCACGATGCAGGACAGCGGCACGAACGCCGCAGGAGAGGGTCAACAGTGAAGTCGCGTGGTGCGGACCGCCCGGACGAAGGCCCGGACGAGCGGCGCGAAACCCGCGCCAAGGGCCGCCGCTGGGGTCGAGGCCGGGCCGAGGCCGAGCCGGAGGAGCCGGTAGCCGGGGAGGAGTTCGGCTGGATCGACGACCTGCGGTCGGCCAAGCAGCAGCGCTCCGAACTTGGCCCGGACGGGGCCCCGGCAGATCCCCCGGAGCCGCGCGGGGCTGCCCCGGCGTCGCCGGACGCGCCGGCGCCACCGGCCCCGCGTCGCGGTGACCCGGACGGTCCCGCCGTGCGCCGGCCCGTCGACGGACCCTGGCCGGGTGAGGCACCGCCGACTGGCCGGCGCCCGGACGAGCGGCCACCCGCCGACCAGACCCGGACCGCCGGCGCGGGAACTCCCGCGCCGGGCCAACCGACCCGCCGTGGGGCACCGCCCGCGCCCGGCAGCGGACCTCGCGCCGCCGGGCCGCCACCCCCGCCTCCCACTGCTGCCCGGCCCGGCAGCGGTGAGCCGACAGGCCCATCCGCGCCCCCGACCTCCAGCGTCCCTGCCGGCCCGGCCGTGCCCCGGCCGGGCGCCGGCCCGCCCGTCGGCCCGCCGAGCGCCGGTGCCCCGACCGGTCGCCGCCCGGGTGTCGGCGTACCAGCCGGTCGGGCGGACGCGATGCCACCGCTGCGCCGACCCGACGCCGCGCCGCCGGGTCCCAGACCTGGCCCGGAGCCCACCGAGCGCGGCCGTCCGCTGCCCGCCGAGGGCGGGCACGCCGGGCGGCGTACGACCGATCCGGCGCGCTCTCCCGGGTCACCCGCCGCCCCCGGCGGTGTTCCCTTCGACGCGCCGCCGACCGGTGCCGCACCGGCGGTCTCCGGCGGACTCCGGCCCGATCCCGCCGTCGACCGTGACCCACGGACCGCCCGGCGTCGACCGGGCCCGGTCGACCCCGGCGCAGCGGAGGCGCCCGGCCGTGGGCCTGCCGACCGCGACCGCCCGGCGACCGCCGGCCGCCGCCGCGCTGCCGACCCCACCGGGCCGGTGGTGCCCCGCTCGGGCAACGCCCCGCCGGTGCCGGACGCGACAACCGGCCATACCGGCGCCGCGCCGACCGTCGGCCCGGCCGACGGCAGCGGGCGTCGACGGGCGGTACCGGACGAGCAGGAGCGTCGCGCCCCGGCCGGTGGCGAGCCCCGGACCGACCGACCCGAGCGACCCGCCGACTGGTTGCGTCAGGCAGGCCGCCTGCCGCACACCGACCCCGCCCTGCCGGTGGTCAACCGCCGGGGTGGCAACCCGCCGGCCTCGCCCGAGGGACGGACCGCCGGCCGCCGTACCGCGCCGCCCGGCGGCCTCGGCGACCTCACGGACCGCTCGCCCGGCCGGCTCGCCGTGCCCGACCCGGCCGTTCAGGACGCGCCCGGCCGCCGGGCCGCCGGCCCGCCGGCCGACCCGGGCGCCGACGCACCCACCGGGCGCCGCGTCGCCCGGCCCGGCACCTCCGAGCCCACCGGCGAGCAGTCGAGCGGTGGTCTGGCCTATCCGCCGACCACCGGCGAGCGCCCGACCGGCCGACGGGGCGCCGCGGGGCCCGCATCGGACCCGACCAGCAGACGCCGCCGCCCTCCGGCGGAGCCCGGTCACGAGGGACCCGCCGGCCCGAACCGCCCCGGCGCGGCGGGTGACCGTGGGAACGACGACCCTTCCGCCGGCTCCTCAGGTGGCGGGCGACCCGCGCCCGGTGGCGGTCCCGCCGGCCCGGGCGCACCGGTTCGCGGCGCTGCCCGCTCCACCCCGCCAGGTCGTGCCCGACCCGTCCCTGGCGACGCGCCGGTCTCCGGTGCCGGACGCCGTGGGCCCGGCCCGGCCCGGCCCGGCCCGGGTGCGGAGGCCGCCGCCCGTGGCGCCACCCGCCCGGACGGCCCGGCCCGCGCCGCCGTCCCAGCGGGCGTCGGCCCGGATGGCCCGCCCCGAACCCGCCCGGACGGTCCGCCTCGTGGTGCCGTGCCACCGGGTGTTCGCCCGGAGGGTCCGCCTCGTGGTGCCGTGCCACCGGGTGCTCGCCCGGAGGGTCCGCCTCGTGGTGCCGTCCGGCCCGCTGGTGCCGGACACCCGCCGGCGAGCGGTGAGCCCGGCACCGGTCCCGGAGGTCCCGCCGCACGTGGCGGTGCGCCGGCCGCCCGACCCGCGCCGGCCGACCGCGCCGCCGACCGCGCCGCCGGCCGTGCCCTGCCGCCGCACCGTGATCCGAGCCGTCCCGAGCCGTCCGGTGTCGCCCCGGTGCCGCCGCCCGATCGCCCCGGTGAGCCCGTCGGCGTGGCCCGTGCCGCTGCCGCGGTGCCCGCGCCGGGCAGACCGGTGGACGCGCCGGCCGACGGGCCCGCGCTCCGCCCGGCCGGGCAGGCCGTGCCCGACGACGACGGCACCACCCCGGGTGCCCGGTCCGAGCTGCGCCGGCAGTCGCGCGAGCGGCGCCGGTTGCGGGCGGCGGTGCTGGCGCTGGTCAGCGTCGTGCTGCTCGGCGCGGTGCCGCTCTTCTTCGGCATCCGTACGCTGAGCCGGGACCCGGTCTTCGACAACCTGGACCAGCTGGGTGTGCCCGGCTGGGCCACCACGAAGACCGTCGACGAGGTCAGTGGCAGCCGCTGGTGCCTGCTCGACTGTCGCCTGCGCGAACGCACTATCACCTCGGAGAAGTCGCCGAAGGAGACGGCAAAGGTCTACGAGGACGCGTTGCGACAGGACGGCTGGCGACCGTGGAAGGTGTCCCGCTGCCCGGAGCAGGAGACGAAGGGCAGCTACACCTGCTGGCGCCGCGACGAGCTGACCCTCGACCTGTGGGTGCGCGAGCCGACCTGCGTGCCGCCGCCGGTCAACGGCGAGCCGGCGATCGTGCCGTCCGGGGACCCGTCGGCCGCTGCTGCGGCGTGCACCGGCTCGTTGGTGTCGGTGAAGGTGCGCAATGCGATCGACGACGAGCGGACCAAACCACAGCCGAGCACCGATCCCTCACTGACCGGAGAGGATCCGTTCCCGACAGTCAGCGCGGATCCATTGGATGAGCTGACACCCTCACCGTCCTGAGCCGGTTTCCATCACGGACGGTAGGGTCTGGGGCTGGTGGGCCCGCCTGCCGCCGTCGCTCGGTGATGGCGCGGGGTTCGATACGGGTGCCACGGTGGTGCGTTCCGGGGACGTAGGGTCCCCGGAACTCTGCTTGAGGAGGACAGGCGTGAGCGACATTGGAGAGGTCGCGGCGCTGATCGCGGCGTGTGCGTTCGCGGTGCTGGTGCTCATCTTGACGCTGCCGATCCTGCGGCTGCGGCACACGGTTGACGCCACCACTCGGATGATCAACGACCTCAACGATCGGACCGCGCCGCTGCTCGGCGACGTGAACACCACGGTAAAGAACGTCAACACCGCTCTGGAGCAGGTGCAGACCTCGCTCGATGGCGTGAACCTCCAGCTGGCGAAGGTCGACACCATGACCAGCCACGCGCAGAACGTCACCGCCAACATCGCCAACCTCGCCACCGTGGTCTCCGCCGCGGCAGCCAACCCGCTGGTCAAGGTGGCCGCGTTCGGCTACGGCGTGCGCAAGGCCGCCGCCGGCCGCCGGCACGCCGAGACCGAGCGCGAGGTGCGCGACACCATCAAGCAGCAGCGGCGGGCCGCCCGGCGCGGCGACCGCTGACCGGCACCAGGAGGTAGCGAGACATGAGGCGGTTGTTCTGGCTCGGCATCGGGGTCGCCGTCGGCGTGGTGGTGGTCCGCAGGGTGACCCGGACCGCGCAGGCGTACACGCCGGCCGGTATCGCGAGCACGTTGTCGGAATCCGCTGGCGGCCTGGTCGAGTCGCTGCGTAGCTTCGTGGAGGACGTCCGCGTCGGGATGGCGGAGCGCGAACAGGAGATCCACCAGGCGTTCGCCCAGGGCGAGGCGTTCGACGACCAGTTCGCCGACCTGCGGGAGGACCCGCGGATCGGCGATCGAGAAATCTTTCCGGAGGAACACCAGCGATGAAGACGGCGGAGATCAAGCGGCGGTACCTCGCGCACTTCGAGGCGAACGGCCACGCCGTGGTGCCGTCCGCTCCGCTGCCCGCCATCAGCGACCCGAACCTGCTGTTCGTCAACGCCGGCATGGTGCAGTTCGTCCCCTACTTCCTGGGTCAGCAGGCCCCGCCGTACCAGCGGGCGGTCAGCGTGCAGAAGTGCATCCGCACCCCGGACATCGACGAGGTCGGCAAGACCAGCCGGCACGGCACGTTCTTCCAGATGAACGGCAACTTCTCCTTCGGCGACTACTTCAAGGACGGCGCGATCCCGCTCGCCTGGGACCTGGTCACCAAGTCGCAGGACCAGGGCGGGTACGGCCTCGACCCGGAGCGGATCTGGCCGTCGATCTACCTCGACGACGACGAGGCGTTCGAGATCTGGCGCTCCATCGGCGTGCCGGCCGACCGGATCGTCCGTCGGGGCAAGGCCGACAACTTCTGGTCGATGGGGATCCCCGGGCCGTGCGGCCCGTCGTCGGAGCTGTTCTACGACCGGGGCCCGGAGTACGGCTCCGAGGGTGGCCCGGCGGTCGACGAGGACCGCTACATGGAGTTCTGGAACCTCGTCTTCATGCAGTTCGAGCGGGGCCCGGGCACCACCAAGGACGACTACCCGATCCTGGGTGATCTGCCGGCGAAGAACATCGACACCGGCATGGGCCTGGAGCGGATGGCCTCGATCCTGCAGGGTGTCGACAACCTCTACGAGATCGACGAGGTCCGGCCGATTCTGGCGCGGGCGGCCGAGTTGACCGGCAAGCGTTACGGCGTGCACTCGGGGCACGTGGCCAGCGAGTCGCACCCGGACGACGTCCGGCTGCGGGTGATCGCCGACCACGTGCGGACCGCGCTGATGCTGATCGGCGACGGCGTCACCCCGAGCAACGAGGGGCGCGGCTACGTGCTGCGCCGGATCATGCGCCGGGCGATCCGCTCGATCCGGCTGCTGGGCTGGCAGGATCGGGCGCTGCCCGAACTGCTGCCGGTGGCACGGGACTGCATGGCGCCGTCGTACCCGGAGCTGGCGACCGACTTCGACCGGATCGCGCAGTACGCGTACGCCGAGGAGGAAGCCTTCCTGTCCACGCTGCGCGCCGGGACCACGATCCTGGACACGGCGATCGCCGAGACCCGCACGGCGGGCGGTGCGGCGCTGTCCGGGGCGAAGGCGTTCCAGCTGCACGACACCTACGGCTTTCCGATCGACCTGACCCTGGAGATCGCGGCCGAGCAGGGCCTCAAGGTCGACGACGAGGGCTTCCGTCGGCTGATGGCCGACCAGCGGACCCGGGCGAAGGCGGACGCGCAGGCCCGCAAGACGGGGCACACCGACGTGTCGGCGTACCGGTCGGTGCTCGACTCGGGTGGGCCGGTGACGTTCACCGGGTACAGCGAGGTGGCCCGCGAGTCGCGGGTACGGGCGTTGCTCGGCGAGGGTGGCCCGCGCGAGGCGGCGACCGAGGGCGACACCATCGAGCTGGTGCTCGACACGACCCCGTTCTACGCCGAGGGCGGTGGTCAGCAGCCCGACCAGGGCATGATCACCGTGGGCGGTGGTCAGGTCGAGGTGCTCGACGTACAGCAGCCGGTGCCCGGCCTGATCGTGCACCGGGCCCGGGTGATCTCCGGTGAGGTGCGCGTCGGCGAGACCGGATACGCCGAGATCGACGCCACGCGACGCAGGGCGATCTCCCGGTCGCACACCGCCACCCACCTGGTGCACCAGACCATGCGGAACTTCCTCGGCGACTCGGCCACCCAGGCGGGCTCGTTGAACGCGCCCGGCCGGCTGCGGTTCGACTTCAACACCCCGACGGGGGTGTCGCCAAGCGTTCTGCGGGACGTGGAGCAGCAGGTCAACGAGGTGCTGCTGGCCGACCTGGAGGTGCACGCCTTCATCACCTCGTTGGACGAGGCGCGGCGGATCGGGGCGATGGCGCTCTTCGGCGAGAAGTACGGCGACCAGGTGCGGGTCGTCGAGGTGGGCGACTACGCCCGGGAGCTGTGCGGCGGCACGCACGTGGCCCGCTCGGCCCAGCTCGGCCTCGTGAAGATCCTCTCCGAGTCGTCGATCGGCTCCGGCGTCCGCCGGGTCGAGGCGCTGGTCGGCATGGACGCCTTCGGGTTCCTGGCCCGCGAGCACCTGCTGGTCTCGCGGCTGGCCGAGCTGTACCGGGTGCCCAACGAGCAGGTCGCCGACCGGGTGGAGCAGACCGTCACCCAGCTCCGGGACGCCGAGAAGGAGTTGGAGAAGCTGCGCGCCCAACTGGTGCTGGGTGGGGCGGCGGCGCTCGCCGCGCAGGCCAGGGACGTGCGCGGGGTGGCGTACGTCGGCACCGAGGCGCCGGAGGGCGCGGCCGGTAACGATGTGCGGACCCTCGCCCAGGAGATCCGCGGCAAGATCGACCCGGCTCGGCCGGCGGTGGTGGCGGTGGCGGCGCGCTCGAACGGCAAGGCGTCCCTGGTGGTGGCGGTCAACCAGGCCGCCCGCAGCCGCGGTCTGGCCGCGTCGGACCTGGTGAAGGCGGCGTTCTCCGGGCGCGGCGGAGGCAGCCCCGACCTGGCCCAGGGTGGCGGCCTGCCCGCGGCGGAGGCGCCGAACCTGCTGCACACCGTCGAGAAGGCGATCTCCGAAGCGTGAACGAATTCTTCGTCGACCAGGGCGGGCCGATCGGTCCGCCCTGGTTCGTCAGGCCCGGCGGTGACCGCCGGTGACCGAACAGACGCGTGGGGTGCGGATCGGCGTGGACGTCGGTCAGGTCCGGGTGGGGGTGTCCCGTTCGGATCCGGACGGCGTGCTGGCCACGCCGCTGGTCACCCTGGCCCGCGACCTCACCACGGCACCGGATCTGGTGCCCAGTGACCTCGCCGAGCTGGCCGCGCTGGTGACCGAACACGAGGCCGTCGGGGTTGTCGTCGGCCTTCCGGTCAATCTCGCCGGCAAACACGGCCCGGCGGCCATCCACGTGAAGGCGTACGCTGACCGACTGGTCGATGTGATAGCACCCGTCCCGGTAACGCTCATTGACGAGAGGATGTCGACCGTGGTCGCCTCTCGTAGGCTTGCCGAGCGCGGCGTTCGGGGCAAGCGTCAACGTGCGGTTGTCGATCAGGCGGCCGCGGTGGAGATCCTGCAGAGCTGGCTGGATGCGCAGCGGAGGCGGACGTAATGATCGACGATCTGGACCTTGGGTTCGACGAGCCGGAACGGGGGGAGAAGGGCCGGCACCGGCGCGGCTTCGTCCAGAAGCGCAAGGGCGGCGGCTCGGGCGGTCGGGGCAAGACGTTTCTGGCCCTGCTACTGGCCCTGGCCCTCCTGGGCGGCATCGGCGGCGGCGCGTTCTACGGCTTCGACCGGATCCAGAACTACTTCGTGACCCCGGACTACGACGGGGCTGGTGCCGGTGAGATCACCGTCGAGATCAAGAACGGCGCGCTGCTCGCCGACATGGCCGACGCGTTGGTCACCGCCGACGTGGTGAAGAGCCAGAAGGCGTTCATCGAGGCCGCCGAGGCGAACTCCCGCAGCACGAACATCCAGCCGGGGACGTACAAGCTGCGGAAGCAGATGAGCGGTGCGAATGCCGTCACCGCGATGCTGGATCTGAAGAATCGGATCGTCAACGGGATCACCATCCCCGAGGGCCGCACCAGCATGAACATCTACAAGCTGCTCTCCGACAAGACGAAGATCCCGGTTAAGGACTTCCAGACCGCCGCGAAGGACCCGAAGGCGCTCGGTGTGCCGGACTGGTGGTTCAAGCGCGACGACGGCAAGAAGGTCACCAAGTCCATCGAGGGCTTCCTCTACCCGGACACGTACGAGATCCCGCCCAAGGCCACCGCGGAGAGCATCCTCAAACTGATGGTGGAGAACTTCCTCTCCGTGACCGGGGAGATGAACTTCGCCGACCGGGTGCAGAAGGAACGCAAGGTCAGCCCGTACGAGGCGCTGATCGTGGCGTCGCTGGCCCAGGCCGAGGCCGGCAACAAGGACGACCTCGGCAAGGTCGCCCGGGTGGCCTACAACCGGGCGTACGGCGAGTTCCCCTGCAACTGCCTGGAGATGGACGTCACGGTCAACTACTACCTGGAGTCGATCGGCAAACCGACCAAGTCGTCCAAGCAGATGACGGAGTCCGAGTTGAACGACCCGAAGAACCCGTACAACCGCAAGCTGCCGGGCTTGACACCCACGCCGATCGACAACCCGGGTAAGCAGGCTCTGGAGGGCGCCATGAACCCGCCGACGGGTAAGTGGCTCTTCTTCGTGGCCATCGACAAGCAGGGCCACTCGGAGTTTGCCGAGACGCCCGAGCAGCACGAGCGAAACAAGGACAAGGCCCGGGAGGCCGGGATCATCTGACGGTTCGTTCGACGACCCGAAGGCTCCCTTCCCGGGGCAGCGATATTGCTGCCGCACCGGGAGGGGAGCCTTCGGCTCAGCCCTGACGCACCACTGATGGTGACAGTGTCAGTGGCTTGTTCCGGTCCACGTATTGGTGCGCGGGTTCAGGAACGTCCACACGCCATTGCTGTTCTGCTTTCGCAGGGGGAATGTGTGGTTGTAGCCGTAGTAGAAATACCCGGTCTGGGTGCTCGTGTCATACCCGGTGTTCCGGTTGACCGCGCCGTAGGCCTTGGACCAGCTCTGCGGCCCGACCGAACCGTCGACGCCGACGTTCATCACGTCCTGCCAGGTCCTGGTCTTGGCGGCGGTGTTGGAGCCGAACTCCCCGTCGATGAAGCTGGTGCCGATGTTGCCGGTCAGGTCGTCGGCCCAGACGATGGACTGCCAGAGCCGCACGATGTTGCCACCGCGCACGCAGGAGCTGGACTGGCACAGCTCGTGGTTGTCTGACCAACTGCCCGCCGCGCTGTCCGCACGCGCGGGCGCGGCGACCATCAGCGAAAGACTGAAGACTGCGGCAATCGCGATGAGGGCACGGAGAATGCGCTTATTCAAGTTTTCCCCTTTTTCGATCGGCTATCCCAACACGGGAATGCTTTCACTCATATCGACGACCGTCAAGCAAACGTCGCGCAACTCAATCATCGCCGCAGCCCGATTCGGTGGTGCCGCAGGCGGCGTGCTGGGTAGGGTCTCTTCCGACACTGAGGAAGGGCGGGGGACGTGGTAAGGATCGTGGCAGGACCTGCCGACGTGCCCGGCGGTGCTCGTGTCGCTCCGTAGGGTGGCGGTGCTGGGTAAGCCGGTCGCGCACTCCCTCTCTCCGGTGCTCCACACCGCCGGCTACGCCGCCGCCGGGCTGACCGGGTGGTCGTACACCCGGATCGAGTGCGCGGCGGCGGAGCTGCCGGATCTGGTCGCCGGCCTGGGTCCGGAGTGGGCCGGGTTGTCGGTGACCATGCCGGGCAAGGAGGCGGCGCTCGCGGTGGCCGATGCCGCCTCGCCGATCGCCGCCGCCGTCGGCGCGGCCAACACGTTGGTACGCCGCCCGGACGGCTCCTGGTGCGCCGACAACACCGACGTCGGCGGCATGGTCGACGTGCTGACCGGTGCGGGGGTGGGGCCCGGGGCGACGATGACGGTCCTCGGCGCGGGCGGGACCGCCCGGGCGGCGCTGGCTGCCGCGGCCCGGCTGGCGGTGGTCTCGGTGGCGGTGGTGGCCCGCCGACCGGCGGCGGTCGACGAGTTGCGGCCGGTGGCGGACGCGGTGGGGGTGACGCTGACCGCCGGGGCCTGGGCCGACGCACCCGAGCACCTGGGCGCCAAGGTGGTCGTCTCGACCGTGCCGAAGGGGGTCGCCGATCCGCTGACCGACGCGGTGGCCTGGTCGCCGGGTGCTGTCTTCTTCGACGCGCTCTACGACCCCTGGCCGACGCCGCTGGCCACCTCCGCCCTGGCGGCCGGCCTGCGGGTGGTGTCCGGACTGGATCTGTTGCTCGCCCAGGCCGTCGGCCAGTTCGAGCTGTTCACGGGCGTCGCCGCGCCGGTCGATGCGATGCGGCAAGCCCTGGCGGCGGCCCGCCGATGATCGCCTGCCGCCTCCAGGGTCTCGACGGGGTGGTAAGGGCTCTCACCTGGCATTCTTAGCGCAGAGTTAAGACGCGCTTACGGGAAACTGTCCTCCGCGCGACGTGCTGTGGTCGTCGATACGCTGCCGAGCGTAACCGCAGCAGACACAGGGAGTTTCCCTTGAGCAGGCACGGACTGCACCGCATTCCCCGGTCTCGCATCGACCCTCGGCGTCGGGCCATCGCCGTCGGCGTGGTCGGCGGCACGGTGGTGGCCGGCATCGTGGCGACCATGGTGCCGCTGCTGGCCAGCGACGACCTGTCGATCCGCGCGGCCGCGGACACCACCGCGACGACGGTGTCGCAGGACGGCGACAACGCGGCGAAGTCGACTCTCGCCACCTGTCCGGCTCGCTGCGACGGCAACCCGCGCGGTGGCCGGGAGGCGGTCATCGAGTTCGTGGTGACCACCGTCCCCGCCGCCGCGGTCAACCTGCGGGCGACGCTGCGGGTGCACGCGTGGCAGCGGGTCACCGCCACGGTCACCGCGCACGCCTCGCCGCTCGACGCCCGGGAGTCGCGTCCGGCTCCGGTGCCGGCCGGTGCCGCACTGGACACCGTGCGCGAGGTGTCCAAGGGCTTCAACGAGTGGGACGTCTCCGGCCTGGTCAACGGCAACGGCACCTGGACCGTCTCGCTGGCCCAGGCTGGCCTGGGCACCCGCATCTACTGGGCGTCGGCCGACAACCGCGACCCGGAACTGCGGCCCGGCCTGGTGATCACCTACGACATCGGCGCCCGGCCGTCGCCGCCGAACACCACCCGGCCGACACCGCCCCCGGTGCCGAGCACGTCGCCGACCAGTGCGTCCCCGAAGCCGTCGCCGACGGTCGATCCGACCCGGACGGCGCCCGCCCCGACCGCGAGCCCGACATCCGGGTCCGGCCGCTGCGGCGAGGTGTCGGACAAGCTGGTTCCCTCCTGCGGCGCCTGGTGGGGCATGTACTCGCCGACGAGTGCCGCCGACGGCTGGAACCACGGAAGGGCGATCACCGACGTCGAGGCCCAGGTCGGGCGGAAGTTCGACATCGTGCACCGCTACCACGACTTCTCCAACGCCGGCAGCAACGGCGCCTTCCCGGACGCGTACGAGTCCCAGCAGATGCGCGAGGGCCGCCTCGTGTTCTTCGCCTGGGAGTCTCGCAACTTCGCCGCTGGCACCAGCCTGACCTGGGCCGACGTCTACGGTGGCCGACAGGACGCGACCATCGACGCGGTCGCCGGCCGAATCCGGGACGCCAGGGTGCCGGTCTTCCTGGGCTTCGACCACGAGCCGGAGGACGAGCCGGCCAAGGGCAGTGACGCCGACTTCGTGCGGGCCTGGCGGTACGTCCACGAGCGGTTCACCAGGGCGGGCGCGGACAACGCGGTGTGGGTCTGGACGATGATGGGCTGGTCCGGCCACTATCCCCGCTACGCCGGTCTGTACCCCGGTGACCACTACGTCGACTGGGTGGCCTACGACCCGTACAACTTCCACGTCTGCAACGGCAGCACGGTGTGGAAGAGCCCGAGCACCACCGTGGCCGGCTTCTACCGCTGGCTGGACGACAACGGCGTCGGCGCCGGCAAGCCGCGGATGCTCGCCGAGTTCGGCACCAACGTCAACGTCGCCGACCCGGGCGCCAAGGAGCGCTGGTTCGAGGAGTTCCCGGCCGCCCTGAAGGCGCACCCGAAGATCAGGGCCGCCATCTACTTCAACTCACCGGGTATGACCAGCCGTACGGCGACCTGCGACATGACGATGAACCACGAGGCGTCGGCGCTGTCCGGCTTCGCCCAGGCTGGTCAGGACGCGTACCTGCGCCAGCCCACCGGGGAGAGCCGCTGACGAAGGGCCGATGTCGTCAATCCGACTTGCCGTCAATCGTGCGGTTTGGACTGGTGCGGCGGCTGTCGCCGAGCGTCGACATTCCTTACCGTGTCCCCACTCGATCGGCAAGTGGTGGTGCCGACTGCTCGGCGGCCCGGCAGAGGAGGACCGATGACTCCGGTGGACATGACGTGGTCAGGTGCCATGGAGATGGCGCGACCGGTTGACGGTGACCAGCGATGACCCTGATCTACCTGCTTGGTGCGCTGTCGGTGCTGGTGCCGGCCGTTCTGATCCCCGTGGTCGTCACCCGTTGGGTGCCCGCCGTGCAGGAGAGCCGGGCGGCGGGCCGCCTACGCGCCGCGGTGGCCGGGCTCACCGACGCTCTCGGCCGGATCGGGGCGGCCCTCGTCGTCCTGCTCGCCGGGTGCGCGGCCGTGGTGGCGGTCTGCTGGCCGCTCGGCGAGGCGCTGTCCCGGCTGGAACCATCCGTCGATCATTCGGTCTTCGACCATGTCCATGCCCACCGTGTCGAGACGTGGGGCGACATCAACTCGTTCGTCACGGCGATCGGCGACCGGTACCCGCTCAAGTGGGTCACCGTGGTCGCGGCAATTGCCTTCGCCGTCGCGTGGCGACGCCGCCGGTGGTGGATTCCGCTGGTGGCCATGCCGTTGCAGTTCGTCGTCGAGCAGTACACCCAGCAGATCCTGGCGCTCACCGTGAAGCGGGGTCACCCGCCCACCGACGTCGGCACCTATCCCTCCGGCGGCTGCGCACGGGTCATGCTCACCTTCGGCATCATCGCGGTGCTGGCCGGACTGACCTGGAACATTCCTCGGCGCGGCCGGATCGCCATCGCAGCCGCGCTGGCCGTGCTGGTGTCCGTGGAGGGTTACACCCGGATCTATGCCGAGAAGCACTGGCTCACGGATGTGCTCGGTGGCTGGATCTTCGGGACTCTGCTGCTCGGCGTGTTGGCGCTGACGGTTCTCGTGGCCGAGGGTCGGGTCCCTGCACCGATCCGACCCGGAAGCGCGGTGCCCGTCGACGTCCCGGCCACCACCGGCTGACCAGACGCCGACATGAGCACGCGACGGCGGAGGGCCGTCGGACATTTGACAGACAGTGCTCGTCTCGTCGAGCTGGGTAACTGAACGCCCGATCGGCGGATGTCGCCGGCCAGTATCGGCGAGGCACGCTACCCGCGATCCCGTCCATCTTGGAGGCGTAACGTGCCCGAAGTTCCGCTCTCTCACCGATCTGCCGGCTTCCGGATCCGCGCGGCCGTGGTCGTCCTGGTGACCGCCGCCGCCGTGCTCACCGTGCCGTCGACGGCCCCGGCGGCCGTCGTGCCCGCACCCGAGACGGCAACCCTGGTGTCGACCAACCCCGCCGACAACACGCCGCACGGCCGCGACGGCGAGAGCCGCGCCTTCGCCGAGGTCGGCTCACAGGTGTACGTGGGGGGCAGCTTCACCCAGATCCGGCAGAACGCCAGCGCGGCGTGGATCACCCAGAGCTATCTGTTCGCGTACGACCGGGCCAGCGGAACCATCTCGACCACATTCCTGCCGGCGCTCGACGGCCCGGTCAACACCCTGCTCGCCGGCCCGAACGGCTCACTTCTGGTGGGTGGCGGATTCAAGACCGTCAACGGCGTCTCCCGGTTGAACCTCGTGGCGTTGAATCCGACGACCGGGGCGACCATCGGCAGCTGGGTCGGTCGCTCCGACGGCGGCATGATCCGGAAGATGGTGCTGCGCGGCAACTGGCTCTACGTCGCCGGAGCGTTCAACTGGTTGAACGGTACGGCCCACTCCGGACTGGGCCGGCTGAACGCCACCACCGGTGCGATCGACCCGACCTTCGCCATCAACGCCACCGTCGGGCGGCACGGCACCGGGTCGTACGGCTGGACGATCGACGTCACCCCGGACGGCCGGACCATGATCGCGGGCGGCAACTTCACCCTGGTGAACGGGCTGTCGCGGAACCAGATGGCGATGATCGACCTTTCCGGCACCCCGACGGTGCTGGACTGGAGCACCGAGAAGTTCGTCCCGCCGTGTGCGGCACCCACGACCTTCGTGCACTACGTACAGAACCTGAAGTTCAGTGCGGACGGCACGTGGTTCGTGGTCGGCACCAATGGCGGTGCCGGCTGGCCGGCCGCGTACTGCGACGTGCTGATCCGCTTCGAGACCGCGAACCGGGGTGGCGGCCAGCTCGGCACGTGGGTCGACTACACCGGCAACGACACCATCACCTCGGTGGAGGTGGCCGACAACGTCATCTACCTGGGCGGGCACTTCCGCTGGCTGAACAACCCGAACGCCACCGACGCGGCCGGTGACGGTGCGATCGACCGGCTCGGGATCGCCGCCGTCACCCCGGCGACCGGCCTGCCGGTGGCCTGGAACCCGGGCCGCCGGGGCAGCGCGTCCATGCCCGCCGGCACCAGCAACTGGGGTTCGCAGGTGCCGGTGCTCTGGCGGGGCAGCGACGGGCTCTACTTCGGGCACAACTCGGACGGCATGGGCAGCGAGTACCACGGACGGCTCGGAATGTTCCCGCTGGCCGGCGGTCGCACCGTCGCCCCGAAGAACCCGCCGACCGCGACCACCGGCAACCTCTACCTGGGCACGGGTGAGGGTCAGTTGGCCAAGGCGTCGTTCAACGGTACGAGTGTCGGCACCCCGACCACGGTCAGCCAGCCCACCTACACCAACGCCGGGGCGACCTGGCGGGTGAGCGACCGCATCTACTGGGCACACACGGTGGCCGGCACCCCCACCGGCAGCCGGATCGACGTCTCGATGTTCAACGGCGGCGCCGTGGGCGTGCCGTGGGAGTCGTCGGGGTTCAACGACTGGTTCAACGCGGCGGGCATGACCGGCGCGTTCTACCTCAACGGCCGGCTCTACTACACCCGCAGCGGTGCAAACGCGCTCTACTACCGCTACTTCGAGATCGACGGCAACTACCTGGGCGCCACCGAGTTCAGCCTGCCCACGACGGGCGTCACCTGGTCGGCGGTGCGGGGCATGGCCTGGGTCGGCGGCCGGATCGTCTACGGCGGGACCGACGGCACACTGCGGAGCGTGTCGTTCGATCCGACGGCCGACCTGGCAGTGGACGTCGCGACCAGCACGGTGATCCCGCCGGTGAGCGGGCTTGCCTGGTCCACGCCGCGGATCTTCTTCTCGGTGCAGTGACGGCTGCCCCGTTCATCGCGGAGAATCGATAGATACAGGCGGGTCGGCGGCGGACCCGTCGCCGGGCCGACGGTTCACAAGGGAACGGTTTCATGGCTGATGCACCTCCCGGTTCCTGGTCGGCCGACACGCTCGGCGGTGGAGGCACGTCGTCCCGGACGGTCACCCTGACCGACCTGCTTCGCGTCCCCCTGCACCGGATCCGGCTGGTGACGGTGGTCGCCGCGATCGGTCTGATCGCCGCCCTCGGTTACGTCTTGCTGCGGCCGAGTGCGGTCACCGCGACCGCGGTGGTGGCGGTACGCCCGGTCGTCACCGACGCGTTCACCCCGAGCGGCGCCGCCGCCGACCGAGCGGTCAACATGAACGTGGAGAGCGGCATCGCCACCGGAACCGAGGTGGTGCAGAAGCTCGCGACAGCGAGTGGCGACGACCAGCGCGACGTGCGCGACGCGCTCGAGGTGGAGGTGCCGGTCGGCGGGCAGATCCTCCGCTTCTCCTACACCGGACGCTCCGCCGACGACGCGGTGAGCAACGTCAACCTCGCCGCGCAGACCTACCTCGACGTGCGTCGGACGATGTACGAGAAGCAGCGCTCCGAGATGCTGGGGCGCTACGACGAGAGCATCGCGGACGTCGACAAGCAGCGGGAGGCGTTGCAGCGGCGGATTGCGGGCGCGCGGGACGGCGCGTTGGACGCCGTGGTCGCCGAACTCGGCGGCACCAACAACCAGCTGACCCAGTTGAAATCGTCCCGGACCGAGATCGCGGCGGTCGATGTCAACCCGGGCTGGATCACCCAGAACGCCGAACAGGTTCTGGTCTCCTCCAACGGGCATCTGCTGCTGTTCGTGCTGGCCGGGCTGCTCGGGGGCGCAATGCTCGGCGTGGTGCTGGCCTACGGCTGGGAGTCCATGGACCGCCGGGTCCGGTCGGTCCACGACGGACGGGACGTGACCGGCCTGCCGCTGCTCGGCACCGTCCGCGGCCGGCGGTTCCCGAGCCGGGCAGCGGCGGTGGACGCCGACATCCGGTACGTGGCGATGGCGATCGCCGAGAGGGTCCGCGAGCCGGCCCGGGTCGCGTTGCTGACCACCCGCGAGGACCAGACCGCCATCACCGCCGGTCTGGCGGTCGCACTCGCCGCGACCGGACGCGACGTCTACGTGGCCGACGACAGCGGGCGCCTCGATCAGTTGCGGGCCCTGGTGCTGGCCGACCGGGACCGGCTGCCCGCGGCTGCCAACCCGGTCCGCCCACTCGTGCCCAAGCCCCGGGCCGCCGGTCCGGTCAGCGGCCGCGACATCACCGGGCAGATCGGAGTCCGCCGTCCGTTGCCGTACCCGGTCGGCGGACGCCCGTCGACGGACCCGGACGCCACCCTCACCCTGCCCCGGGCGACCCCGAGTACGACCGTAGGCGGCACGAACGCGGTCAGGAACAGCGCCGACGAGGTGCCCGTGGGTGCCGGCGGGGTGCGGTTCGGCACGTGGCGGCAGCGCGCGTCGACAGGCGTCGTGCTCCTCAACGCGCCGCCCGCCGAGGCCGACGAGCGTGGCGTCGCGGCGGCCCGCCAGGGCACCGCGGTCGTGGTCGTCGAGCAGGACGGGACCCGCCAGGGCGACCTGCGCCGGCTCGCCGAGCGGCTGCGCGCGGCCGGCGTCACCCCGTTGGGTTTCGTGCTCACCCGCAGCGGACGGGGTTGAGGGTGCCCGTCACCGTCGCCCTGGCCACCAGCGAGCCGGACGGCGGTCCGCCGGCCGTCGCCGCACCGCGGTCACCCGCACCGCCCCGGCTGCCCCGCTGGCCGCTGCTGATCATGTTCGGTCTGGTTCCGCTGTGGTGGCTGGCCGGCGTGTTCTACCTGATCTGGCCACTGCTCGGCGCGGTGCTGTTGGCGATGCTGATCGTCCGGGGGCGGGTGCCGCTGCCACCGGCCACCGGCATCTGGCTGCTGTTCTCGGCCCTGGTGCTGCTCAGCGCCACCCAACTGTCGTCGCCGGTCTCGCTGCTCCCCTTCGGCCTGCGGTTGGGCTTCTACCTCACCGCCCTCGTGGTGGGCGTGTACGCCTATGTCTGTGCTCGGGAGCGAGCCGACCAGGCCGCGGCGCTGATGCCGCTCTGCCTGTTCTGGTTCGGTCTGGTCGCGCTGGGCTGGCTGGGTGTGGTGGCGCCGCGGTTCGCCCTCACCACCCCGATGGAGATACTGCTGCCCGGCGGCGTGGCCAACCACCCGTACGTGCAGGACCTGGTGCACATTACCGCCAGCGAGTACAGCGCTCGGGCGCTCAACCCGATCTACCGGCCGACGGCGCCGTTCCCGTACACCAACAACTACGGCAGCGCGTACGCGCTCACGCTGCCCTGCGTCGTGGCGTACACCATGTTGCGCCGCCACGGGATCCTGCGCTGGGCGCTGCTCGCGTCGCTGCCGCTGTCCCTGGCGCCGGCCTTCCTCACCCTGAACCGGGTGATGTTCGCGAGCCTCGGCGTGGGCCTGGCCGTGCTCGGCGTACGGGCCGCGCTGCGCGGAAACGTCCGGGTGGGCGCGTCCGTCGTCGGGGTGCTGGTCATCGGCGGGCTCACCACGCTGGTGATCCCGGTCGCTGATCTGATCGACGACCGGGTCTCGTCGAGCGACACGAACACCGACCGGATCGCCCTCTACGCGGAGGTCATCCGCCGTATCGGGCACTCACCGTGGCTCGGCTACGGCGCACCCGTCAGCGTGGACACGGTCGCTGCGCCGGTGCCCGTCGGCACCCAGGGGCAGCTCTGGACGGTGCTGTTCAGTCACGGCGTACCGGCGTTGCTCTGCTTCCTGGCCTGGTTCGTGACGGTCGCGATCATCTGCGCCCGGGCCCGCTCGGCGCCGGGGCAGTGGCTGGCGGTGATCCCGGTGGTCTGCCTGGTGCAGATCCCGTTCTACGGCATGGCCGACCCCACTCTGACGATCGCCTACCTCGGGGTCACCGTCGCGATGGCGCTCGCCGAGCGGGAAGCGGGCCCCGGCCGGGCGCACCTGGCACGCCGCACGCGCGGCGGCAGGGCCGTTCCGGGATGACCACCCGCGCCCGCCCGGCAGCCGACCCCACCGTCGCCGAGCCCGCTGCCGACGCCGCCGCGGACGAGCAGCCGACCGACGGGCCGACCGAGGCTCGCCGCAGCGCCCGCAGTGGGCTCGCCGGGCTGGCCGGGGCCGCCACCAACGGTCTGTTCGGCTTCCTGCTGGCGGTCGTCATCACCCGTGGGTACGGCACCGTCGGCTCGGGCGCGTTCTTCACCGCCGTCGGAGTCGTCACCGTCACCGCGGCCGGGTGCACGCTGGGTGCGGAGACCGGGTTGATCTGGACGCTGCCCCGCCGTCGTCCCGGCCGGCGGGGCGACGCCGCCCGGGTGCTGCCGGTGGCGTTCCTGCCGCCGCTGGTGGCCGCGGTCGTGGTCGGCGGCGCCGGGGTGCTCGCCGCTGGAGCGCTCGCACCCCGCCTCCTGGACACCCCGGGCGCCAGCGGTTCGGCCCTGGTCGCGGTCAGCTTCGCCGCCGTGCCCCTGGCCGTGGCGATGACGCTGCTCCTCGCCGTGTTGCGCTGCGTGCGTCCGATCCGGGCGTACGTCGGCGTGCAGTCCGTTCTGGTGCCGGTCGCCCGGACGGTGCTGGTCGGCGCGGCCGCCGTCGTGAGCGGTGGCGTGCTGGCCGGCATGGTCGGCTGGCTGGTCCCGGCGGCCTTCGCGATCCTGGTCAGCCTGGCCCTGGTGGCCGGTCCGCTGGGCGTCGGTCGTGGTGCGGCGCTGCGCCCCGAGCGGGGCGACTGGTCGGCGTTCTGGCGGTTCGCGCTGCCCCGCGCCGCATCCGCGGCGATCGACGCCAGCGCCGTGTGGGTGGGCGTGCTGCTCACCTCGGTGCTCGCCGGGCAGGCCGACGCCGGTGTGTTCGGTGCGGTCGGCCGCTACGTCCTGGCCGGGCAACTGGCCATGCAGGGGCTCCGGGTGGCGGTGTCGCCGCAGCTGTCCCGGCTGCTGGGGCGCGGCGAGCTGGCCGCCGCCGCGGCGGTGCACCGGCAGATGACCACCTGGGCGCTGGTGTTGTCCTGGCCGATCTACCTGCTGCTCGCCGTGTTCGGGCTGGCGTTCCTCCAGCTCTTCGGGCCCGAGTTCACCGCCGGTGCCACCGCGATGACCGTGCTCGCCCTGGCCATGCTGGTCAACACCGGCGTGGGAAACGTGCAGAGCCTGCTGCTGATGGGTGGGCGCAGCGGCCTGCACCTGGCCGCGACGGTGGCGGGGCTGCTGGTCACGGTCTCCCTCGGGTGGTGGCTGATCCCCGAGTACGGCGTCACGGGCGCCGCCGTCGCCTGGGCGGCCGGCATCGCCACCGAGAACCTCACCGCCTTCGGCTGCGCCCGGGCGGTGATCGGTCAACCCCTGGGCGACGTGACGCTGGCACGAGCCGCGGCGGGAGTGGTCGTCGCGGTGGGGATCGCCGCCCTGGTCGGCGTGCTCGCGGGCGGCCGGGGGATCAGCGGTCTGCTGGTGGCGCTCAGCGTGCTGGCCGCCGGTTGCGTCGGCTTGGTGACGCTGCCCCCGGTTCGGCGGCGCCTTGGGGTGACCATGAGGCAGCTCCGTGATGGGCAGGGGGCGGCGTCGGCTGCCACCGGTGTCACCGCGGCGTCGACGAGGGGAAGGTGAGGTCCGCCGTGTCGTCCATCCGGGACCGGATGAAGCAGCTCGTACCGACTCAGGTGACCAGCCGGGTGAAGGACTCCCTGGTCGACTACGGGGTGCGCACCAGCGATCGGCGGCCCCTGCCGGATTTCCTCGTCATCGGCACCAAACGGGGCGGCACCACCTCCCTGTGGAACTACCTGATCCAGCACCCGCTGGTGCCACGGCTCTTTCCGGCCTGGAACACCAAGTCCTCGCACTACTTCGAGGAGAACTGGCGCCGGGGTGAGTCCTGGTACCGCTCGCACTTCCCGACCGAGCGGCAGCGGGCGGCGCTGGAGGGCCGACACGGCGGGCCGGTACGGGTCGGTGAGGCCGCCCCGCTGTACATGTTCCACCCGCTGGCCGCGGGGCGCGTCGCCGCGCTGATGCCGTCGGTGCGGCTGATCGTGCTGCTCCGCGACCCGGTCGAGCGGGCGTACTCGCACTGGAAGGAGCGGCGGACGCACGGCATCGAGTCGCTGGCCTTCGCCGACGCGCTGGCCGCCGAGGAGGAGCGGACGGCGGGGGAGCGGGAGCGGTTGATCACCGAGCCGGAGTACGTCAGCGAGCCCTACGACTGGTACACCTACCGCGCCCGGGGGCGCTATCTGGAGCACCTGGAGCCGTGGTTGGACCGGTTCGACCGGGCGCAGATCCTCTTCCTGCCCAGCGAGGACCTCTATCGCGACGCTCGGCTCACCTACCGTCGCACGTTGGACTTCCTCGGGCTGCCCGCGCACGACCTGCCGAGCTTCCCGGTCTACAACGATCGGCGCTCCGCTGCGTTGGAGCCGGCACTGCGGGCGGAGCTGACCGCGTACTACCGGCCGTACAACGACGCGCTGCGGCAGCGGCTCGGGCTGGATCTGGACTGGCCGGGGCGGCCGGCGTGACCGCCGAGGTCGTCGCGTCCACCGACCCGCGTACCCGCAGCGACGGGCTGGGCTGGGTGAGTCGGGCGCTCTTCGGCGACGAACGCGTAGCGCTGACCGCGGACGGCGGCCCGCCGGCCGGTCATCGCGCCGTGGCCCGGTACGCGGTCGTTCCGTCGCTGGCCCGGGCCCGGTTCCTGCTGCCGCTCGGCGCGCCACGGGCCACCGCGGCGTCGCTGCTGGCGTACAACGCGTTGCGCCCACCGAGGGTGCGCGCCGTTCGGGCCGTGCTCGGCGGGCTGTCCCGGGTCGGCGCGCTACGGCGGGCCTTTCCCACCCTCACCGTCTCGATGCCGGCCGGCGGCGAGGCCAGCGAGCTGCTGCTGGCCGAGCGGCTCGCCGTCGCTCTCGGCGGCGCGCCGCTGCACGCGGCGTGCGGGGTGCGCCCACCGGACCCGAACCACAAGCCCACCCTTCAGCTCTTCACGGTCGACGGCCGGCCCCGCGGGTACGCGAAGATCGGCTGGAACGGCGCCACCCGGGCGCTCGTCACCGCCGAGATCGCCGCGCTGCGTGCGTTGGCCGAGGTGACCGGTGTCCCCGACCATCCGGGAACGCCCCGACTGCTGGCCCAGCTCGACTGGGCAGGGCAGATGGTCGCGGTGGTCGAGCCGCTGCCGTCGCGCGTCCGCGGTGTTCCGGTCACCGACCGGCCACGGATCGCCGCCCTGCTCGCGGTCGCCCGCAGGGGTGCCCCGCCGGCCCCGCCCCGCCCACTGGCCGGCTCACCATTTCTCGCCCGGCTGGCCACCGAGGCGGCCCGGGCGGCCTCGGCGACCTCGTCCGGTGCGCGGGCCGTCGCCGCGGTGACCGGGTTGGAACGCCGGCATGGACAGACCGCGGTCGAGTTCGGGCACTGGCATGGTGACTGGGTGCCGTGGAACCTCGGCCTGCACGACGGACGGCTGGTGGCCTGGGACTGGGAGCACAGTGGGCAGGAGGTCCCGCTCGGCTTCGACCTGGCACACGACGCGTTCCAACGGGCCGTGGTGCTGCGCGGGGAACCGGCCGGCACGGCCGCGGAGGCCGTCGACGCCCAGCTCGACCGCTACGGCGACCGGCTGGGGCTCGGGCCGACTCAGCGCCGTCTGGTGGCTGATGGCTACCTGCTGGAGTTGTGGTTGCGGACCTGGCGGTTGGCCGAGGGCGGGGCGGGCTGGAACGCGACACTGCACCCCGCCCTGCTGGACATCGTCACGAAACGACATATGGCTTGATTCCGACAAAGCGCCACGCCGGTAGTTGTTGACCACCGGCCAAGCGTGACGGAAGAATCGCTTGTGGTGATGGTGGTCGATGTGCAGTCGGGCAACCATCGTGCGGGACGGCCCATGCGGGAAGATCGACCGCTCATCCCGGTCGCCCCTACCACGGCCGGTCGCCCTGTGGTCTGCTTCTGCGAGGCGGCCGACCGAAATCCAAGCGGACTTGTGGGGAGTCGCGTGGACACGAGGACTGAGGACGGAGGGCTCCCGGTTCTGCTGCTGGTTGGTTCCAGTGGCGGTCACCTGGCCCAACTGCTGGCGCTGCGCTCCTGGTACGAAGACCGGCCCCGATGTTGGGTCACCTTCGACACGCCCGAGGCGGTGTCGCTGCTGACCGGAGAGGACCTGGTGCCGGCACACCACCCGACCACCCGCAACGTGCCGAACCTCCTGCGCAACGCGCTGCTCGCCTGGCGGGTGCTGCATCGCCGGCGGGTCGCCGCGGTGGTCACCACCGGCGCCGGGGTTGCCGTCCCGTTCGTGGTGCTGGCCCGACTGCGTCGCGTCCCCACCGTCTACATCGAGGTGTACGACCGGATCGACACCCCGACGATGACCGCTCGGCTCTGCCGACCGTTCCTCTCCGCGATGCTCGTGCAGTGGGATGAGCAACGCCGGCAGTACCCGGAGGCGACCGTCGTGGGGACGCTGCTGTGAGCGGGGAGGCGACCACCGGCACGGCACCTGACGCTCCGCCCGCCGCCCCCCGCCCGGTGCCGCACCCGACCCGGCCGCCCGCATGCCCGGACTCGGCGTTGGCGCCCCGGCAGCGGGATCGCGCCGCCCGGCTCCAGTTGCTGGTCGCCGTTGGCACCGACACACATCCCTTCGACCGGCTGGTCGACTGGCTGGACGAGTGGCACGTCGAGGCCGCCGACCACGTCGGGCTCACCGTCCAGCACGGGCACACCCGCGCACCCGCGGTGCCCGGCGCGGTGCCGTTCCTCGGCTACGACGCGCTGCAGGCCGCGATGGCCGACGCCGACCTGGTGGTCTGCCACGGCGGCCCGGCGACCATCCTGGAGGCCCGTCGACACGGTCACCTGCCGATCGTTGTCCCGCGCGACCCGGCTCGCGGCGAACACGTCGACGACCACCAGTTGCTCTTCGCCCGCCGGCTCGGCGCGGCCGGCATGGCCACGCTCTGCGAGACCCGTCAGGACCTGCGCGACGCGCTGGCCGCCGGGCTGGCCGACCCGACCCGCTTCGCGGTCGCCGCCGACCCGCAGAATGCCGACGCACGGCACGCCGCCGTGACCCTGGTCGGGCAGATCGTGGACGGGCTGGTGGCCACCGCATCCGGGCGGCGCCGGGCCTGGTGGCGCCCCTGGGATCGGCCCGGTCGCCCCCGGGGGCGGGACCGGTGACGGCACCGCCCACGGTCACCGTCGTGGTGCCCACCCGGGATCGACCGGAGCTGCTCCGCGCCGCGGTCCGGGCCATCCTCGACCAGGACCATCCCGGCGCCATCGAGGTCGTGGTCGTCCACGACCACTGCGAACCGGACGGGTCGCTGATCGAGCTGTCCCGGCCCGACCGCGCCGTCCGGGTGATCCGTAACAGCCGCACCCCGGGGCTCGCCGGGGCGCGCAACTCGGGCACCCTGGCGGCCGAGGGTGAGCTGGTCGCGTTCTGCGACGACGACGACGAATGGCTGCCAGGCAAACTCACCGCCCAGATCGCCGCGCTCGCCGCCGCGCCGCAGGCAGAGTTCGTCAGCTGCGGCATCCGGGTCAGCTACGACGGGCACACCGTTGACCGGGTGCTCGACACCGACCGGGTCACTCTGGCCGGCCTGCTGCGGGACCGGATGACCGAGCTGCACCCGTCCACCTTCCTGATCCGCGCCGCGGCCCTGCGCAACGGGTTCGGGCTGGTCGACGAGGAGATTCCGGGCAGCTACGCGGAGGACTACGAGTTCCTGCTCCGGGCCGCCCGCAGCGCCCCGCTGGTCAACCTGCCCACCCCCTTCGTGCTGGTGCGCTGGCACCAGCGGTCGTACTTCGCGCAGCGCTGGGACACCATCTCCACGGCGTTGCAGTGGCTGCTCGAGCGTTACCCGGAGTTCGGCACCCAGCCGGCCGGCGAGGCGCGGGTGACCGGGCAGATCGCCTTCGCCCGGGCCGCGTCCGGGGACCGGCAGGGCGCGCTGCGCTGGGCGCGGCGGACCATCCGGCGCAACCCGCGCGAGCCGCGCGCGTACCTCGCGCTCGCGGTGGCCGGGCGGGTGGTCCGGGCCGATGCTGTCCTGCGCACCCTGCACAGGCGGGGCCGGGGCATCTGAGTCCGCGCTCGGCGCCTCGACGGCGGAGTTGTCCAAGTACGGCCGACGCGGCCCATGGACTGCTGGTTGCCCGTCAGGCGCCGGGCCGGCCAACCGCGCTGGCACGGTCTGCCGGTGGGTCTGCGGGGTGGGGCGCAGGCCGGTCGACCGACGGAGGTGACGCTGTCGGCGCTGGTGCGACATCGCTGGGGGCCTGCGGCGGCCGGGGCTCGTCAACCGGCGGCCAGCCGGCCGACCAGACGTGGCGTTGCCGCCAGATCGACACCCAGTCGACGCTACCGGCCCGCTCCGCGGCGAGCAGTGTCCTGCCGACGGCCCGCAGCCCGACTCCTGCGGCCAGCAGGCCGATGCCGAGCCGGGCCCGTGGCGCTGACCAGTGACGGCGGACGTAGGTGGCCTTGCCCCGGAGGATGTTCACCCGCTGCCCCTCCGAACTCGACGACGCGCCACCGACGTGGATCACGGCGGCGTCAGGGGTGAGCACCGGCCGGGCGCCGAGGGCGGTGGCCCGAGCCGCCAGGTCGATGTCGTCGCTGTACAGGAAGAACTGCGGGTCGAAGCCGCCAAGCTGGTAGAACAGATCGCGCTCGATGAGCAGGAGACAGCCGGAGACCGCCGGTACGTCACGTGCCGACCGCCGGTCGTACCGAGGCAGGCCCTCGGGATTCGCCCAGTGGTAGCGGGAAAAGACGGTCGACAGGCCGGTGGCGAAGGTGACGTGGCTCCACAGGCTCGGCAGCCCCCAGCAGGAATACCCGTCGTCCGTGCCGTCGACGTGCAACGTCCGTCCGGTATAGACGCGGTGACCCGGCTGCCGCCGGGCGAACGTGAGGAGGTCGGTGACCGGGTGGCCGACCGGTACGGTGTCCGGGTTGAGCAGCAGGAGGTAATCCCCGTCGCTTCCGACCGCGCCCCGGTTGACGCCGCGGCCCCAGCCCACGTTCTCGGCCAGTCGGATCAGCCGTACCTCGGGGAAGTGCTCGGCGATTGCGTCGGCGGAACCGTCGAGCGAGGCGTTGTCGACAACGGTGATGTCGAACCGGACGTCTGGGGTTCGACTGTCGATGAGCTCCCCCAGACAGCGCAGGGTCAGGTCGCGGGTGTTGTACGAGACGATGACGACCGAGACGTCGGGCCGGCTCACAGCGGCTCCCCGGCCTGGATTGGCAACCGGTCTACCGATCCGAGGGTGGGGAGGGGGTCTGTCGACGCCGCGATGCCGGTTCCGGTCTCCGGCGTCGTCCGGCCGGTGGGCGATGCCGCTGCCGGACCGGCGACTGTCGGCACGCCCGTCCCAGCCGCGAACCGGTCCGCCGGGTCGGGCCGGGGGCGGAGCCGCTTCCGGGCGCTCACCGCGAGCAGTTCCAGCGCGAACGGAAGATCGTGTACGAGGTACCGGCGCATCAGCCGCGCCGGCTCGCTGGCCAGGCGATGCGCCCACTCGAGCCCGGACCGTTGCATCCACAGCGGAGCCCGGCGATAGGTACCCGCCACGAAGCCGATGGCCGCGCCACAACCCAGGAACCAGGAATTGGGCAACAGGGGGCGGAGCCGGGCGATCACCCGTTCCTGCTTGGGAAAGCCGAGCCCGACGAACACCAGGTCCGGTCGGGCCGCGACCACGGTGGCGCAGGCCGCCTCGAGCTGGTCGGGTCGGGTGTCGAAGCCGAACGGCGGGCTGAGGTGTCCGGCGATCCGCAACCGCGGGATCCGGGACCGCATGACCTGTTCGGCGCGGCTCGGGGTGCCGGGTGCGCCGCCCATCAGGTAGATGGAGCGGTCCTGCTCGGCCAGTGCCGCCGACAGGCTCCAGATCAGGTCTGAGCCGGGAACGCGGGCCGGTAGCGGATTTCCGGCGATCTGGCTGGCCCAGATCAGCGGCTTCCCGTCGGCCACGATAAGGCTCGCCAATTCTACGTGCGCCCGTGATTCCCGATCTCGACGAGTTCGACGCAGGATGTCCACATTAGGGGTGACGATCTGTCCACCCCGACCCGCGTCGAGTTCGGTGACGACGTGCCGGATCACGTCCTTCTCCTGTATCGGGTCGAAACCAATTCCGTAGACGTCGACCCGGCTTCCGACACGAGAACCGTGCGCATGGGGGGGCATGGGAAAGAAATCTACCGACGCCGTGCGCGCAGACAAGGCATCGAACGGGCAGCAACTGTGGGCTTCCGTGAGGCACTCTAGGCCATTCGACCGGTTGTTGGTTCATCTTTGGTGCTGGCAACATCGTTGCGTGCGAATCAGTGTCATCATGCCCGCCTTCAATGAAGCAGCCGGAATCGGTGGAGTCCTGCGGCACTTGCTCGAATCTCCGCAATTCGGCACGGACATGGAGGTCGTCGTCGCAGCGAATGGGTGCACTGACGACACTGCCGCGGTCGCCCGTTCGTTGGGCGTACACGTTCTGGAAATCTCGACGCCGTCCAAAGCCGCCGCACTAAACGCCGCCGACCAGGCAACAAGCGGTGATGTGCGGGTCTATGTGGACGCCGACGTGCCCGTCACGGCCGAATTGTTACGCCAGCTCGCCGCCACCGTCAGCCGGCCCGGAATCGTCGCGGCGGTACCCCGGCCACTGATCGACACCTCGGGTAGCGCCTGGCCCGTCCGCGCCTACTACGCGATGAACGCCAGACTGCCGGTGTTCCGCAACCGCCTGTTCGGGCGCGGGATCATCGCGCTCTCCGCCGAGGCGAGGTCCCGCTTCGATCGGTTCCCCGAGATCACGGCCGACGACATGTTCCTCGACTCGGTCGTGGGCGCGGACGAGAAGGTGGAGATCACGGCGGTGGTACGGGTGCGCGCGCCGCAGCGCACGGGTGATCTCATCCGCCGTGTGGCCCGCGCGCGGGACGGCAACAGCGAGTTCTGGCGCTTCGTCCGCGCGGCCCCGCCCGAGTATGGCCTGCCGGCCGACCCGGTGACTGGCCCCAGTTCCTGGTCCTGGCTCCGGCACGTTCTGCTCCGGGCGCCCTGGCTGCTGCCGGCGGCGGCCTGCTACGTCGCGATCATCCTGCTGGCCGAGGCGAAGCGGCGTACCCCTGGATGGAGCGTGCGCTCCGGCTGGGGACGGCAGGAATCCCCCCAACTCCGGCGGTAGTGCTCGCTCGGCGGATGGCCATTCTCAAGTATCCATTAAGTCTCACGGAGGGCCGTACCTGATCAGCTGCTGCTCCTCGTTGGTCCAGGCAGCGGTGACTGGCGACAACAGCGGAAGCTGTCCGCGACAGTCAATCGCACTGGGGAGGGGTTTCCACTTCGGCCATACGGAGTGGCGGCAGTAAGAGATCTAGCCCGAAAGGTGCCAAGCCTCGTGGAACGCCAGCATCCTCCCGCTCCTCAGGACCCCCGGCCGCACGCCGGCGACGCCTCCCCGCCACCGGGGCTTCCCCCGCGTCGCGGGCGCTCGATCTTCACCATCGTTGCGGCCCTGGCCATCGTGGCGTCGGCAACGGTCATCGCCGCCGGTGCCACGACCAACCGACCCGGAACCTATTCCTTCTTCGCCGGAGAAGACGTCTCCCGCGTTCCCACCGATCCCGATACCCAGCCCGTCGAGCTCGGCCTGCGCTTCACCTCGAGAAGCATCGGAACTCTGACCGCCGTCCGGATTCTCACGGCGAACGGTTCCGGAACCTCGCACCCGGTCAATGTCTGGTCCGCGAGCGGCCAGAAGCTGGCTACGGCGACCTCGACCAACGAGTCGCGCTCGGGCTGGCAGGAGGTGAGGCTTCCGACGCCGCTCCGGATCGAGGCCGGCCAGGAGTACGTCGTCTCCTACCACACCTCTCGGTATCGGGCGACGCAGGAATTCTTCAAGCGCACCGTCACGTCCGGTCCACTGTTCACATCAGGCAGCGCGGGCGTCTACGCATACGGCAACGGGGGCTTTCCCACGTCGACCTGGAAGGCCAGCAACTACTGGGTGGATGTCGTCTTCGCTCCCGCCGTGGGCGGTTCGCCCTCCCCGACTGCCACCGCCCGTCCAACCACCTCGCCGACCCGTGTCCCGTCGGCGCCCCCGTCGCCGACGCGCCCGCCGACCCCGACGCCGGCCGACCCGCTGGCCCTACCCCGCGTTGCCTGGGAGGGCGGGCCCGCCTACTACGCGGCGCACCCGGTCGCCCGGGCAGCCGGCTGGACCAACCCCGCCTTCTTCCCGATCGGCGTCTGGCAGGAGAGCGTCATCGAGGCGCGGGACGCGGCCCTGGACAAGAGCGCTGGAATCAACACGTACGTGGCACCAACCGACAACAGCAACCTGCGGCTCATCGAGGCTGCCGGGATGAGCGTGATCGGGGGCAACAGCCGGCAGGTCAGTCCGTCGACCGTCGGCTGGTCGCTGTCCGACGAGGTCGACATGTGGGGCGGCCCGGGCAGCTCCGCCTGGACCGGCAACCACCCCGGCCAGGGACCAGTCTGCCAACCTGCCGACGGTCGCTGCGGATACACGATCCAGGAAACGATGCTCAAGCGGCTCCCCGCGGACGGGCGGCTGCGGTACGCCAACTACGGCAAGGGCGTGATGTTCTGGGAGACCGATGCCGAGGCGGGCCGGTTCGTCAACAGCTACACCAGCGTGGTCTCCAACGACATCTACTGGTACACGGATCCGGGCGTATGCGAGTCCCCCTCCGAGGGGCCCGGCATCGGTGTACGACGGGAGTACTGCCGGCGCGCCGCGAACTATGGCCGGACCATGGACCGGATGCGCCAGGTGGACGGTGCCGATGGCAAACGTCAGCCGATCTTCGCCTTCGTGGAGGTGGGGCACCCGTTCACAGAGAACGACGCACCGACCATCACCGGTGACCAGGTCGCCGGCGCGGTGATGAACTCGCTGATCCACGAGGCGCGGGGCATCCAGTACTTCAATCACAACTTCGGTGGATCCTGTCTTTCCCAGCACGTGCTGCGCGATCGCTGTGGCGCTGGGGTCCGACCGGTGGTGACCGAGTTGAATCGGCGGGTGAGTCTCCTGGCGCCGGTGCTGAACTCCCAGTCGTACGAGTGGCGGTTCAATCCGAACCTCGACACGATGCTCAAGGCGTACGGGAATTCGTACTACGTCTTCGCGATGCCGGGCCGGACCGGCGGCACGGGTACCCAGACTCTGACGCTGCCGCCCGGGATGAAGGGGGCGCGGGCCGAGGTGCTGTTCGAGAACCGCGCGGTGCCGATCAGCGGTGGCGCAGTGCAGGATGCCTTCGCCCGGGAGTCCGACTACCACATCTACAAGATCACACCGTGACGCCCTGACAGACCCCCGCGGTCGATCGCCGGGATTCCGGCCCCACCCTGGTGGAGCCGGAATCCCGACGGCCGTGCAGCGGTCCAGCCCGTGTCGGGCGGCCACCGGCAGCGTCAGTAGTGGTGGCCGATCTCTGTGAAGAACGCCAGGATGCTGGCACTTTCCCGTTCGGCCGAATACTCGGCCAGCACGTGCCGCGCCGCCTCCACGCCCCGCGACCAGCACCAGCCGGGCTGCTCGGTCTCCCTGGTCAGGCATTCCTGCAGCGCGCGACTCATCCCGAGCAGGTCGCCGGTGGGAACCGGCTGGCTGAATGCGGGATCGAAGAACTCCCGACCGCCGAAACCGTGGAAACCGATCACGTAGTTCCCGGACGCCATCGCCTCGACCGCCGGCAGCCCGAAACCCTCCTGGTAGCTGGAGCTCAGGAAGATCGTCGAGGCGCGTAGCCTCCGGGCGACCTCCTCCTCCGAGACGTCCTGCACCGCATCGATGGTCCACCCGGCCAGCGCGTCGCGCGCCCGCAGCACGTGCAGGACGTTCTCGGCATCCAGCTGCCCGCGCCGCGGCATGTAGCTGATCACGCGTCCGTTGGGCCGGTCGGGGGGGTTGAACTGCGTCGCGTCCACGCTCAACCGGATCCGGTGGATCGGTCTGCGGAACGCGTATTCGAGGAGGTCCTGGCTGTGCTCCGAGACCACCATGACGCCGAGCAGACCGGGGCTGTCCAGATAGTGCCGCGTGACCAACTCGGCGTCCACGGTCCAGGTGAGGTGCCCACTCTGGTTGAAGACGACGTGCCGAACGTTCGCCGGCAACCGGGGCAGCAGCCGGGCGTCGGTCTCGGGCACCACGAGGAGATCGTCGGGTCCCAGCGGGCTCGACTCCACGTCGGTGACCCGGGTTCGGTTGGCGAACCAACTGCACCGGAAGCCGCGCCGCTCGTGCAGCACCGCGGCGCTGACCCCGGCCTCGTTGAGCACATCGACGTGCCGATAGAGGGTACGGATGCCGCCGGAGGGCTTGTTGTAGTCGCGGCTCAGGTAGTAGATGGTCGGTACGGCGGACGACTTCTCCCGTATCCGGATCCTGGGCGGACTGTGTTGCCGGTACTGCTGATAGATCCGGTACGCCCGCCGTGCCTGTAATTCGAGGCTCATCGTCCGCCGCCGTCAGATACTCAGGATGCCGAGCTTGCGGGCGAGCCTGAGGGAGCGGTCGAAGACGGTCAGGCCGATCGCGAACATGATCACACTGAACCCGGTCAGGATCGCCAGCGCAGTCAGCGGGGACAGGCCCTCGGCCGGCGGGTCGCCCATGAGCAACTGCCGCTCGGCGGAGATGACGTAGGAGTGCGGCACGAGGTAGCTGACCCAGCGGATCCAGTCCGGCAGGACGCTGATCGGAAAGAGGGTGCCACCGAGCACCCCCGCGGCCAGACTGTAGAGCATGATGACCGGCTCGCCGCGCTTGAACAGGACGATGAAGCTGGCGGCGAGGGTACCGACGGCGTTGCAGGCGGCTATCCCCACCAGGAACACCAGCAGCGCGAGAGGAATGGACCGCCATTCGATCTGGGCGCCCAACAGGCTGCCGAAGGCGATCATGAAAGCCGCCATCACGGTGCCGGTGACGCTACGCCAGATGTTCATCGCGATCGGGATCAGCGCCCACGGCACGGGCTCCACCAGGTAGGTCTCGAGTGTGCCGCGTTCCTGCGCGAACTGGAGCCGGTTGGTCAGGGCGGTCAGCGCGTCCTGGAAGCCTGCGGTGACACTCGCACCGATCAGCATGAAGGCGAACGCGTCGGTGGCATTCAGGAACGTGCCCTGGAAGAAGTAGAGCAGCACGGGAAAGACCACCGCGGCGTACCGCAGGATGGTGGTGGCCGGGAACATCCGCTCTTCCACCAGGTCGATGCGGACGTAGGCCGCACAGGTGTCGAGCGATTTGCGCCAGAGCCCACGGCGGCCGATCGGGGCGGTGTAGGCCAGGGTCATGTCGCTTCGCTTTCGGCAGTCTGGTCGTGACGGTAGGCGCGAGCGATGAGGTCCCGCAGTGGCATCGGGATCTCGCGGACGTGCCGGACCTGTCCGGCGGCGGCACCGAGGGCGGCCAGCACGTCGCCCGCTCCATCGCGCACCTTGAGCCAGCACCGGACGGTGGCACCGTCGACCGTGAGCTCCAGGCCCAGCGACGTCAGGTCCGCAGCGGCCTGGCCGGCTGCGCCGGTCGAGGCGAAGACCAGTTCGAGCTGCGGTCGCTCCCACTGCTCCCGCAGGCTGTCCAGGTCGCCGAAGTACTTGACCCGGCCGTTGTCGAGCAGCAGGGCCTGGGAGCGCAGCGCCTCGATCTCTTCGAGGCGGTGCGACGAGATCAGCACCGCGAGTCGCTCCCGCTGGACGAGATCGGTGATCAGCCCGAGGAGCCCGTGCGCGGCGATCGGATCCACCGCCCCGGTCGGCTCGTCGAGGATGAGCACCCGGGGGCCGGGCAGCAGCGCGCGCGCCAGTCTCAGCCGGGCCTTCATGCCGGCCGACAGGCCGGCGACGACCGTGTCGATCCGAGACTCGAGATTCACCGTCGCCAGGACCTCGGGAATCCGGGTCGCCAACGACCGCGGCGACATGCCCTGCAGCCGGCCGTGCATGTGCAGGTTCTCCCGCGCGGTGGCCCGCATGAGCAGGCTGCGGTCGTCCGCCGGCATCCACCCGACGACCTGGCGGATCTGCTCGGAGTCCCGTCCGACATCGAGCCCGAGGAGAGTGCCCACGCCGCTCGTCGCCGTGGTCAGACCGACGATTATCCGGAACAGGGTGGTCTTACCGGCGCCGTTCGGGCCGACGATCGCGCAGATCTCACCGGCGCGCACGGTGAGGTCGACGCCGTCGAGCGCGATGACGTCGGACTTGATGTGGGTCCGCGCCAGAACCCGCATCCACCGCGGCGTCGGTTCGTACACCTTGGTCAGGCCGGTCAGGACCAGGACCTCCTCGGCGTCGGCGGGTGACCGCGCGCCCGCCCGCTGTCTGCGGCCGAGGCCATCCGCTGGGGTAGGCGTCCCCGGTGGGAGACCGGCCACGCCGACGTCAACCGCGCTCTCCGAAATCGCCGACATTCCGTCAGTCGCCCCTTCACCCTCGTGCTTCTGCCTGTTCGCCGCGCCGGTCAGACCCGGATGCCCCGCCAACGCCACCAGCCCCACCGCACCCGGCGATCCACCCGGTCTGCCAGCCGCCGCAGCGGGGGCGGCCGCCCGGGCCGTCGTCCGTGGCGTACGTTCCGTTCGTAACGCTGCCAGAGCCGTGACCCCCGCGCCTCGGCGTCGATGCCCTCTGCCAGCTCCACCAACCGCTCGGGCACCTCGTCCGCGCCGTCATCCAGCTCGTTGGCCCGGCACGCGATGGACAACGCCGTCCGGGCGAGCGCGGCCCTGGCCGTCTCGTGCAGGTGGCGCACCGGCTCGACCCGGTCGGCGTCCTCGCTGAAGAGGATCTCGAAGACGCTGTTCCGCTCGGTGATGTCCCGGACCATGCCGCCGAACTCCTGGACATGCATGTTGGCGCCGTGTACCCGGTAGAAAGCCTGGTCGACGCCATTGACCCGGCCGACGTGGGCGCGGGCGGCGGCCCGGAGCCAGAGCAGGAAGTCCGCAGCGTGCGGCACCCGTGGGTCGTATCCCTTGAGGTCGTGCATGACACTCGCCCGCATCACCACCTCGGGCGTCGACACCGGATTGGTGGCCCGCCCGCAGTTCTCCCGCAGCCACTCTTCGCCTGTCCAGATCGTCCACGAGGTGACCCGGGTCCGCGGCGCGGGAGTGCGGTCGTTGAACGCCGCGGAGAAGCCGTAGACGAATCCGACCTCGGGATGGGCCTCCAGCAGCGCGGTGGCCCGCGCCAGCGAATGCGGCGTCAGCAGGTCGTCCGCGGAGAGCAGGACGAGATAGTCGCCGGTCGCCTCCGCCAAGCCCTCGTTGTACGTGGCGATGTGACCTTGATTGACCACATGCTCGATCACCCGGACCCGCGGATCCACGGCGATCTCGCGGGCCACCTCGACGCTGCCGTCGGGCGAGGCGTCGTCGACGATCAGGACGTCGACGTCCACGCCCTCCTGCGTCAGGATGCTCTGGACGCAGGCCGGCAGATAACGGCCGTAGTTGTAGCAGGGAACCACGACGGAAACGGCCGGCCGCCGTCGCAACGGGCGCGGCCGTTCCCGGGTCACCATGCGGCGACAACCAACTCGGCCAGGCTCACCAAGACTCCCTCAATTCCTGTGGACAGAAATCCGCGCAAGCATGGCCGCGCCGACCCTCAAAGTGCCGTACGTCCGCGCTGACGCACAACCTCCAACTGCTTCGAGCTGCTGTCCGGTAGTTGACTGCGTCACGCGTTCGGTCGGAATATGACGTCCACCCAGAAGTTGTGCGAGACGGCAGAATCGGGGAAGCCGCCGCCGTACCGGAAATAAGCGCCACCGGCCGGTATGTGCAGTGGTCCCCGATCGGTTCCCTGGCCCGCGAACGCGTTGAGGGTGACCGCGTACTGCCCGACCGAGGTCCAGTACGAGACGACGTACGTGGTGCCCGCCGTGATGTTGACGGGTTGCGAGAATGTGGCGGTCTGCCAGCCGGACCCGGTCTCGCTCGTGAACGACGCCGTCGCCAGCACGGTGCCGTCCGACGTCCACAGCGTGCCGGTGTGGAGTCCGTTGTTCTCCGGCCCCTTGAAGAACCGCACTCCGGTCACTGAACCGCTGACGTCCGCGGTGAACCGCGCGCCAACCTCGATCGAGTTCGAGTCGTTCCAGTTGGGATGTTGCGGCGTGTCCGTCTCGCTGAACAGGCTGACCGGCTGACCCGGCGGGGGAGTCGGGCTGGGACTGGGTGTTGGTGTCGGTGTCGGATTCGGACCCGGGGGTTGTGCCGAGTCCGGCACGTAGAGCGGGTCCACCCAGTAGTTGGCTGACCGGTACGAGTTCTGCGGGAAAGCGTGGTTGCCGTAGTTGTAGACGCCGTTGGCCGTTGTCGGCGGCGCGCTGAGCGGCCCGTTGGTCCAGAGCGTCGAGAAGAAGTTCGACGTCGAGGCGTAGTGGCCGTTGGGCGCGAAGTACGACGCGACGTACGTCGTACCGGCGGTCACCGAGATCGGGCTGTCGAACCGCACGCTCTGCCAGCCTGAGCCCGACTCACCCGAGAACGTGGCACGGGCCAGCAGCGTGCCGGAGGCCGTCCACAGGCTGCCGGTGTGCGTACCGTTGTTGCCCGGGCCCTGGTAGAAGCGCACCCCGACGACCCGTCCGTCTGCCGACGGGACGAACTTCACGCCCAGTTCCACGGCGCTGGGATCGCCGTCCGCCGTCGTCTGCGGCGTCGCGTTCGGCGCGAACATGGTGTAGATGGCGGCGTACGCATCGGTGGTGAAGGACCAGACGGTGGGCTCGTCACCCGGGTTGCCCTGGTTGTCGGCCGCGGTCACGGTGGCGACGTAGGTGGTCGCGGTGGCCAGGGAGGCCGACGGAGTGAAGGTCACCGTCTTGGTCGCGTCGTCGTATCCGACCGTGCCGGGCACGGGCACGTTGGCCTGGTTCTTGAGGGTGAACTGGATGGACGACGGGTTCAACGGCTTGGAGAAGATCACGGACGGACGTGCCGTGACCGGCACGGTGGTGGCGTTCGCCGACGGTGCGGTTGCCACCGGGCTCGGCGGGCCGGCCGCGCTGTCGATAAATGTGACGTCCACCCAGTAGTTGACGTCGTTGTACGTCAGTGTCGGGAAGCCGCTGCCGTAGGCGAAGACGCCGTTGCCGCGGGACGGGGTGGATCGCGGCGCGACCAGCGGCGCGGAGTTCACGTCCCGGCCGCTGAACACCAGTGGATCGGCGGCGTAGCCACCATTGGGCGCGGTGTAGGACGCGACGTACTCCGTACCGTGGGTGACGGGCACGGGGCTGGCGAAGCGCAGCGTCTGCCAGCCGGCGCTGGTCTCCCCGACGAACGTTCCGGTGGCCAGCCGGGTGCCCGTGCTCGCCCAGAGGCTCCCGGTGTGCGTACCGGTGTTGCCTGCGCCCTTGTAGAAGCGCACACCGGTGACGTAGCCGTCGTCCTGCGAGGTGAACCGCACGCCCAGCTCCACCGGGGAACTGTCGTTGACCGCGGGGTTGTCGGGCACCCGGGATCCGAAGAGGGTGCTGGGCCCGGCCAGCTTCAGGCTGACCGTGGATGGCGTCGTCTGGGTGTTGGCGCTGTCATCCATCGCCCGGACCCGGACGACCTGGGTGCCGGCGCCACTGGCGTGGAAGCTGTACGACCAGGACGTGGTGCCGTCGGCGGCGTGCCAGGTGGCGCCGCCGTCGGTCGACACCTCGACGCCCGCGACCCGGCCACCGCCCAGGTCGGCGGCGGTGCCCCGCACGGTCACCAGGGAGCCGTTGGTGACCGTCGAGCCGTTCGCCGGTGCGGTGATGGTGGTCGTCGGTGCCACGGTGTCGGTGGACGCCGACGCCGGCTGGAGGCCCGACATCAGCGTCGCCGGCTGGACCCCCATGTCAGCGAAGAGGTTGACCGTCGCCTGCTGCATCCGGCTGTCGGCCGGCGAGGTGGTGCCGTCGTGGACCGGGTCCAGACCCCACGCCCACTGGACGGTCCCGGCGCCGAACACCAGAGCTCCGCTCGGAGCGCGGTACATCGTGAGGTGGTGGGTCGTGGTGCCCGAGGTGACCGTGTTGCCGAAGTCGCGCAGGTATTCGGGTGTCGATCCGTTGGTGGTGGAGAGCCTGATGAGGCCGGCCGGCCGGAACCCGTTGTCCACGTCCTCGTCGGACTCGTAGCCAACCGTGTGCGGGGCGAGCGTCGCCGTCTGGCCCGTTGCGAGACTGGCGAGGCCGGTGTTGCGCCACAGCCGGAACTTGCCCTGGTATTCCGGGACCCGGAGTGCGAGATCGGTGTTGTTGCTCATGTAGGCGGTGCCGGTCAGTGCGTTCTCCGGCTGCCCCGCGCCGTTGCCGGGTTGTATGAACCGCGGATCCCGCCAGGTGCCGGTCCATTCGTTGCTCGGGTCGATGTCGGCGTTGGCCCAGGTCTCCTTGTAGCAGACCAGCGTGCGGTGCGGGGTGGTGGTGCCATCCACGCTGGGCGCGAGCCGCGTCCGCCAGTAGACCTCGTTGCCGCTGAAGAAAGCCAGGTTCACGCCGGCGTCGCGGGCCGCCTCGACGTTGGTGCGCTCGGGGCCGGACCAGTACTCGTCGTGCCCGACCGACAGGAACACGTCGTGGTTGCGGAGGAGGCTTCCGCGTCGATCAGTGTCGATGTCGGTGGTGTAGCTCACGTCGTATCCGTTGCGCTCCAAGAAACGGATCATGGGGTACTCGTTGCTGAACAGGAAGTCACGACCGTTGCTGCTGCCCCGGGTGGAGAACGGCCGGTTGTAGCTGACCTCGAATGCCCGGCCGTTCTGCAGCGCCTCGTAGAAGTCTCCGCCGCCGTACGTGTTGTAGGCGTGCCAGGTGGCGTCGGAGGTCTTGAAGAAGAGGCGTGAGGTGCTGCTGTCGTTCCGCACCACGAACGTGATGTGGCTCGCGCTGTCGGTGGCGACGTCGGTGCGTTTCAACCGGGCGACGTACACGCCGGAGACGGCATCGGCCGGGACCTGCCACGAGGCGGACACCCGCCAGTTCCCACAGTCGAACATCTGGGTCTGGTGGTTGGTGATGCAGTCATCCGGCTGGTGCTGCGGCAGCGTCGCGGACGGCGTCACCGGCGTGATCCGCCGGGCGCCGGCGCCCCCGTACCAACCGAGGCGATAGATGTCGATGGTGTACGCGCTCGCCACGGTGTCGATCTTGAAGTCGATCCGTTGGCCACGATTCACGCTGATGTCGGTGGCGAAGCCCTGGATCGTCCAGTCGCCGAAACCGTCGATGTCCCACTCCGAGGCCGGTTGACCCGACTGGGCGTTCTCGCAGACGACGGGATTCGGATCGCAGGTGGCGGCAGCGGCCGGCGTCGGGCCGGCGACCGCTGCGGCAAGGACGACGCTGACGACGGCCAGGGTCGCGAGACCGGGCCGCATCCGGCGGCGCACGCCGCCCGCCGCGGTCCCACCGTCAACCGGCGGCAGCGCTTGCGGCAGCGCCGGCCGGATCAGTGCTGGGGTCTCTCCGCGCCTGCAGGCTGTGCCGGATTTCCCGGTCGAGAAAGGGTTCATCGCCATCGGGGCACCAACCTCTCGCTACGAGACGTCACGGCGCCTGCCGGGCGACTCAATATTGAAAAGTAGAGAACCCCTCATCTCTTGCCTATGGCCGTCCACACTGGCTGTCACACCGGCCGGCCGCCAACTGCCAACCGATCAGGCACGCTCAGTCGGATGGCTGACGGCTGAGGCCGACGAGTAGGACGGACTAGTCCCGCGCGGGCCTCTGGCTCGCCGGACCCTGCTGCTCCGTCCCGCGCACCCGGGGTAGGACGATGGTGAGATCGGAGGCGTTGGCGCGCGGAGGCACGACGGGCGCCGTCGTCGGCCCGGTCACGTCTCGCGGAGCATCCGGGTCGTCGAACGGCACCACCTGCTTGGTCCGGCGCGGGCCGACCGCCTCGGCGACGGAGATCAGGCCGAAGAGCAGCACCAGGCAGGCGGCCGACACCGCGATCACCGACCGGATGGTGCCGGTGACCTTGCGGGTCGGATCGGTCGGTGGGTTGATCGGCAGCGCCTGGAACAGGTACTTGTCGTCCGCGCCGTCGACCTTCTGCATGTCGTACAGCTCTTTCTCCATGCTCTTGGACACCAGGTCGAGCGTCCTCGCGGCCGAATCGGGTGAGCTTCCCGTGCCGACGACGTTGATGACCAGGCCCGAGCCGATGGCGTTGGTCGAGCTGATCGTGTAGTCCTCGTCGGCTCCCTGATTGATCAACTCCTGGCGGATCATGTTGCCCGACACCCGCTGGGACAGGACGTCGACGACCACGGACGGGTTGGGCAGTCGCAGGTACGGGTTGTTGGCGTTGACCTTGAGCAGTCCCGGGTCCCGTTCGATCGCGGCTTCGGTCGGCTGGGGCGGCGGGGCGATCAGCACGTACTGCGCCTGGGACTCGTACCGCGGCGGTATCCCAAAGGCGACGAAGGCGTTACCGGCGATCAGGACGAGCAGCACTGCCAGCACGATCAGCTTGTGACGTCGCACGGTCGTGAACAGGGCCAGGAGATCCATCAGGGGCTCAATTCTTGCTGGGTACGGGAAAGATTCGGGTTTGGGCAGGCCACCGCTGCACGGCCAGCCAGCAGGTGCCGCAGAGCCCGAGGACAACGGCGTGGACCGAGGCGAACTGCGCAAACGAGAACGCGTCGAACGTGTACGCCCCGACCGTTGCGGCGAGGCAGGCGCCGGCAAGCGCGCTGCACAGCGAGCGCAACTCGGGACTGGTCGTCCGGGCCCGCGCCTGCAGCGCCGTGAGGGCGGGAACCAGGAAGTACAGCACGAGCGCGGCCAGGCCGAGGACGCCCATCTCGATGGCGGTCTTCAGGTACTGGTTGTCCAGGATCCGCGTAGCGTCCTCCGGCAGGAACGTGCCACCGCCCCGGCCCAGCCACGGGGCCTGCTGTACGAGTGCGACCACCCGGGGATAGTTGTCCAGCCGGTTGGTGATCGAGGCATCCTCCGTCCCCGCGGTGATCGAGCCGATGATCGTCCGTAGGTAGCCCGGTGTGGTGGCGAAGATGGCGACGACGGCGGCCGGGGCGAAGGCAAACAGCCAGACCCGTTGCTTGGCGGGCAGGCAGATGATGAACGTGGCCATCGCGACGCAGACAGCCAGGATCGCCGACCGGGAGACCGACATCGGTATGCACATCCCGATCAGCCCCACCGGCAGCCACCGCCGCGCGGGTGACCGTACCCGGTCATGGATGCCCAGCCAGGCCGCCACCGGCAGGAGCATGCCGGCGACCACTCCCAGCTCGATCGGATGGATCGTCGTCCCGCTGACCCGGACGAGCGCGTCACGGCCCTGGAACGAGCCGTACGCGGAGCCGGACTCGAATCCCGGCAGCGCCAAGCGCAGCAACGGCTTGAGGTCCCACAGAAACCAGAACTGGAGGGTGGCCACGACACCAGAGAACGCGCCGCCCCACACCAGAGTCCGGATGACTCGCAGGAGGTCAGCCGGGCTGCGCAGGTGCTCGGCGGTCACCAGGATCACCCCGGACATGCCGACGAGCAGGAGCAGCCAACGGTCGGCGCCGAGCCGCTGGGTCTCGTCCGGCGTGAACAGCGGCATGGCGGCGTAGGAGAGCAGCGCGCAGATCCACAGCAGCGCCAGCGCGCCGCGAACGGGATAGCGGGTGTGGACCGGATCGTGCAGGCCGAGGAGCGCGGTCACCGCCCAGGCCAGAAAGAGGGCAAGGGATACCAGGCTTGCCAGATAACCCTGTGCGCCGACGATCCGGATCACCGCGTCCGACGGAAAGACGAAGGCGCTGAGGATGAAGATCTGCAGCATGAATGCGGCCTGGCGGGATCCCTGCGGGCGGACCACCCGGAGAGTCTCGGCTGGCCCCTCGCCGGAGGCCCGGACGCTGCCCGCACGCCTGGCGTCACCGGTCATGGTTGTCGTCGATCCGTTGAATCGCCGCACCATGCTCTCGTTCCTGCCCATGAATCGGGATCCTTCAGCCGGGGGCCGACCCGAGCGTACCGCTCTGGCATGAGCCGCGGAATCGTCCTGTTTCACGGCTCAGCGAACCGGACGGCCGAAGTGCGGACGGGTCCAGCGCGCTGTGCCGTCGGCGTATCCAAGCCTGCGTGGTCAGGTCAGGGAGAGGTCGGCCAGGGCCCTTCGACGCAGCGGCGTGGGCGTACGGGACTTCGCGGAAATCATCACCGCGATGTCGCGATCCTGGATCGCGCCGAGAAACTCCCGCATCGTGCGATCGTCCAATGGGGTCTCCTCCCAATAGGCATGGCAGAGGGTATCCGCGACGCTGAAGGAGCCGTCATTCTTTCCCGCCCCGTAGACCTCATCGACATAGACGCCGTACAGCGTCCACTCGGAAAAATGCAGCTTCGCCCCGATCGCGTCCGTCCACCGGCGCCCGGTCGTCGACTCCACGTGGGCCAGCAGCCGCCGCACGATGGCCGGATCCCACGCCAGCAGCGACGAGACGTAGTCGGCGTAGGGCGGCGCGGCCGCCGGCACACCGAGCAGGGACCGGGCGACCTGATGCCAGATCACGTGCCGCGGCAGCCGCTCGTCGACCTCGTCGGGCTTACGGTAGAAGCGGACCACCCCGTTTCGACGGTAGGTGTCGGCGGAGAACGGCCGGACGAACTGGATGTCGGAGTCGACCAGGACGACCACATCGGCATCGGATCGCGCCGCGGCCGCGAGCTTGATGATCTGCTGCAGGATCCAGCCGCGCAACGGAGGAAACGGGCGGCGGAGGTTGACCGAGAGATTCCCGACCGGCAGGGACCGGAAGGAGCGGGGCAGGAAGTCCGCCTCATCGTGGATCACCGAGCGCGCCCCGCTCAACTGGCTGAAGAGCGCCAGGTCGGCTCGCGGCACGATGATGTGGTGCCGCGTCGTTTCCGGCGAGTGCGCCAGCACCGACCTGTGCAGGTCGGCGCAGCGCTCGAAGTCGGGCGCGAAGCTGGGGGTGATGACGGCCAGTCGTGACATTCCGGGATTCCTCATGTCGGCCGGTCGCCGGCCCGGCTGATCGGTGGTCACCGGACCACCGCCGGTGACCAGGCGTCGGATACCAGTAGCTCGGGGTTCCCCCGGCCGTCCGCCGGGCTCGACCAGATGTCGCTGGTCGCCGTGCCGGCACCGCTGCGGGGGAGCGCGTAGACGATCGTCCGGTCATCGAGCCACTCGACCTGGTCGTCGACGCTGCGCGTCTCGGCGAGTAGCGCCTCGGTGCCGGTCGCGAGGTCGTAGACGGCGAGGCGCCAGCGGCCGGGCGGCAGGTCGCCGTGCTTCTTGAAGGCGATGCGGGTCCGGTCCGGCGACAGCGACGGGCACTCGGCGTCCTCCCGCAGCGCGGTCACCCGGCGGGCCGCGAGACTTCCCTCGACCAGCCAGGTCTTCCCTCCGGCTGCGGCGGTGGCGTAGAACCGGTCGTCGTCGGCGAAGGTCACCCCCCACAGGTTCTTGTCCATCGCGGTGACGACCGCGCCGTTGACGACGAGCCGGAATTGCTCGACGTCCCCGATCACCTCGCCGTCGGTCCGGCTGACCACCGTACGGGTGGAGAACTGCCCCGGATTCGCGTACGAGTCCCCGAAGACGAACGTGGTCGTCGCCACCAGCGACCCGTTCCGCGACAATCGGGCCCGGCTCGGTGTGCCGACCAGCGGTAGGTCGCGTCGAACGGACCAGTCCGCGCCGAACAACCGCGCCCGGTACGTGGTCAGCAGGCCCCGGTCGGCCGAGAGGCAGATGGCCTCGTCCCGGGTCGCGTAGACCCGCTCGCAGGCGACGTCGGTGACCGCGCGCGGCCCGGCCGGCGCCGAGAGTGGGACCATCGCCACCCGGCCGTAGTCGGCGCCGAGAGCCGTGTTCCGGAACACCAGGTGTGGCACGTCGCGCACCACGGCAGCGTCATCTCGTGTCGGCGCACCGGTCGCCGTCGCCTGGGCGGCGATCAGGTCCTGCCGAGCCCGCCAGACGTAGCCGCCCGCGGTGAGCACGGCCACCAGCAACACCACCGCCAGCGCGGCCAGCCGCGCCCGCGGTCCGAGCCCACCCACCCGCCCACTCATGCCGGCACTCCACTGGGCCGAGCTCCGGGGAGCGTCGCTGGGGTCGAGTCGTCGATGCCGCGCAGCAGCCAGGCGGCGACCGGCACCGCGACCGCCAACAGGGCGGCGAAGAGCAGCAGCGCCGGGCGGGGGCCCTGGACGCTCCAGAGCAGACCGAAGAGCACCGACGCGGCGAACCGGGCCAGCGCCACCGTGGTCTGGGCGGCGGCGATTCCGCTTCCCCGTGCCTTGGCGGCCACGAGGCGGCTCACCAACGCCGCCAGGACACCGTCGGTGGCGGCATAGAAGGTGCCGAGCAGCAGCAGGACCGCGAGCGTCCCGCCCACGCCACTGCTGGGCAGCGCGGCGAGCAGGTAGCCGCCCAGCAGCGCCAGGTGGCCGGCGACCAGCACCCGGCCTCGGCCGACCCGATCGGCCAGCAACCCCAGGGGTACGGCCAGCGCCAGGTAGGCGACGTTGGTTCCCACGTAGAGCAGGGGGAAGTAGCGGGCAGTGACGTCGTCCCGGTCCTGCAGCAGCAGATAGAGGAAGCCGTCGCCGATGGTCAGCAGGCCCAGCAGAGCGGCAGCCAGTAGCGGTCGCCGTAGATGTCGTCCGGCGACCTCCGCGAGTGCCTCTCGCAGAGTGGCCCGGGCCGCGCCGGCCGCGGTAGGCAGGTCCGGTACGAGCAGCACCAGCACCGCCACCCCGGCGATCGCGAAGGCGAACGAGACGACGAAGATCGAGTCGTAGCTGCCGGGGACGGCCGCGAGGAGAGCGAAGGCGACCAGTGGACCGATGGCGGCGCCGAGGGTGTCCAACGCCCGGTGGACACCGAAGGCCCGACCGAGCACGTCCGGCTGTGACGCCGCGGCGATCAGGGCGTCTCTGGGCGCGGTGCGCAGGCCCTTGCCCAACCGGTCCGCCGTGACCACCGCGGTCATCGCCGCGAAGCCTGCCGCCGGCAGCATCGCCAGGCGGCTCAGCGCGGATGCGCCGTACCCGGTCACCGCGACCCACTTCGGCCGCTGCCCACGGTCGCCGACATAGCCCCCGGCGATCCGCACCAGCGCGCTGACGCCCTGGTACATGCCGTCCAGGAAGCCGTACGCGACGGGGCTCAGGCCGACCACAGCGGTCAGGTAGAGCGGCAGGACGGATGCCACCATCTCCGACGACACGTCGGTGAGAAGACTGACCGTGCCGAGCAGGACAACCGTCCCGGACACGCGGTGCACGGCGATGCGGGTCCGGCTCGGACCGGCATCGTCCGGCCGGTCCCGCACCGTCACGTACACGACATCTCCATCTCAGTCGGCCAGCGCGGCGGTCAACGCGGCGACGACGGACTCCTGCTGGTCGGCGGTGATCTGTGGGTAGATCGGCAGCGAGAGCAGCTCGGGTGCGATCCGCTCCGCTTGCGGGAACGCACCCTGCGGGTAGCCGAGGCCGGCGAAGGCCGTCGTCCGGTGCACCGGCACGGGGTAGTGGATCCCCGCCCCGACGCCCGATGCGTTGAGTCGCGCCAGCACCCGGTCCCGGCGGGCCGGGGCGCCGTCGCCGGGAATCCGGAGACAGTAGATGTGCCAGACGTGCTCGTTACCCTGCAGGGTCACCGGGCGGATCACGTCGACCGACTCCAGCAGCGCGTCGTACCGGGCTGCCGCAGCCCGCCGCAACGCGTTCCAGTCGGCCAGCCGGGCCAGCTTGGCGCGGAGCACGACCGCCTGGAGGCCGTCCAGTCGGCTGTTCACGCCGATCACGTCGTGCACGTACTTCTCCAGGCCGCCGTGGCTGCCGAGGGTGCGGACCATGGTGGCGACGTCCGCGTCGGCGGTCACCACGGCACCCGCGTCGCCGTACGCCCCCAGGTTCTTGCCGGGGTAGAAGCTCGTCGCGGCGATGCCCTCGACACCGGCGCCGCGTCCGTGCCGGGTGGCGCCCTGGCACTGCGCGGCGTCCTCGACGATGGCGATGTCGCGCCCGGCCAGGCCGCCACGTAGTCGCTCCACCGGTGCCAGTTGCCCGTAGAGGTGTACCGGGATGATCGCCCGGGTGGCCGCGGTGATCGCGGCCAGCGCCGCGTCGACGTCGATCAGGTACGAGTCGGGATCGCAGTCGACCAGCACCGGTCGCGCGCCGGCTCGGGCGACAGCCTCGGCGGTGGCGATGAAGGTGTTCGTGGGCAGGATCACCTCGGCGCCCGGTCCGACGCCGACGGCGCGTAGCGCCAGCTCGAGCGCGTCGGTGCCGTTGGCGACTCCGACGCAGTGGTCCACCCCGGCGAACGCCGCGTACTCGCGCTCGAAGGCGGCCACCTCGGGGCCGCCGACAAAGGCGGTGTCCGCCAGGACCCGCTTGAAGCCGACCGCGACCTCCTCGGCCACTTCGGCATGCGCAGCCTGCAGGTCCACCAACGGAATCGCCATCATCGTGGGAGCACTCCCTGCAGAGTTGGCTGACGGACAGGACGAAGGAACCGGGCCGGGTTGCCGGCCCACACCTCGTCGGGGGGTACGTCGCTGAGCACGACCGAACCCATGCCGATGAGTGACCTCGCGCCGACGGTGAGGGATTCGCGGATCAGCGCTCCCGCCCCCAGGTAGGCGCCCCGCCCGATCCGCACGGAACCGGAGACCCGCGCGCCCGAGGCGATCGTGACGTGATCGGAGACGAAGTCGTCGTGGGTGAGCACGGTCTGCGGCATGATGGCCACGTGTGCGCCGACCGTGACGTCGGCGGTCAGGACGACCTGGGCCAGCAGCACCGAGCCCGGCCCGACCGTGCAGCTGGCGGGCACCTCGGCCGACGGGTGCACGACGGTCGCGTACCGTGCTGGCGGCAGGCCCAGCCGCTGCACCACCTGCTCGCGGACGCCGGGGTTGCGTGCGTTGGCGACGCAGACCACCACGGCGGCGTCGGGCAGATCGGCGATCGCGTCCAGCGGGCCGAGCACCGGCGACCCGGCACGGATCACGCCGTGCAGGGCCGGGTCGTCGTCGAGAAAGCCACGTAGCCGCCAGGTCGGCGCTACGGCGTTGACCGCCGCGACGGTGGCCGCCGTCTCCCGGGCCAGTCCGCCGGCACCGGCGATCACCAGATCGATGGTCATCGGTGGATCAGTCCACGAAGTGTTCCGACGATGTGGTGCTGGTCGTCCTCGGTGAGCGCATGGTGCAGGGGCAGGACCAGCGAGTCACGCGTGATCCGCTCGGTCACCGGCAGCGGGGCCGGGTTGACGTCCGCGTACGCCGGCTCCAGGTGCGAGGCCATGATGCCGCGCCGGGCGGACACCCCGGCGACGGCGAGCGCGGCGAGGGTCTCGTCCCGCCCGACGCCGAACTCGTCGGTCAGCAGCACCCAGAAGGTCTGGAAGTTGGTGCGGCCGTGCCCCGGATCGCGGACCGCGACCACGCCTGGCACGTCGGCCAGCAACTCGTGGTACCGCGCGGCGAGGCTGCGGCGCTGCGCCACGATCGCCCCAAGTTTGCCGAGCTGGACCAGGCCGATGGCGGCCTGGATGTCGGTCATCCGGTAGTTGTAGCCCGTCTCCAGGTACGCCTCGAGGATCGGTTGGGCACTCGCGTGCCGGTCCGCGGCCGACACGTTCATCCCGTGCTCGCGCAGCCGGCGCAGCCGCGCCGCCCAATCCGCGTCGTCGGTGGTGAGCATCCCGCCTTCGCCGGTGGTGAGGAGCTTTCGCGGGTGAAACGACCACGCCGCGAGCAACGCCCCGGCGCCCACCGGGCGACCCTCCACCGTGGATCCCGCCGCGCACGCCGCGTCTTCGATCAGCGAGACGCCCCAGCGGTCGGCGGCGGTCCGCAGCGCGGACACCTCAGCCGGCACCCCGCCCTGGTGTACGGCGATGACGGCCCTGGTGCGCGACGTGCGCACCGCGTCGAGCGTCGCCACCGTGACGTTGCCGGTGGCGACGTCCACGTCGGCGAAGACCGGCCGTGCTCGGACGTAGCGGACCGCGTTGGCGGTGGCGATGAACGACAGCGACGGGACGATCACCTCGTCACCGGGCTCCACCCCGACCGCGACGAGCGCGAGGTGCAACGCCGTGGTGCAGGAGCTGACGGCGACGCCGTGGGCCGCACCGACACTGGCGGCGAACGCGGCCTCGAACGCCGCGACCCGAGGACCCTGGGCAACCCACCCCGAGCGGACAGCGTCGGCCGCGGCCAGTGCCTCCTCCTCGCCGAGCGCGGGAAGCATCACCGGGATGCGGCGTGCCGCATCGATGGTCACCGCGCCTCCGGGGACTCGCCGGGGGCGGGCTGCTCCGCGCGCCACCACTCGACCAGGCCCTGTAGGCCCTCCCGAAGGCTGATCTGTGCCCGGAAGCCGAGTGCCTGCGCGGCGGCGGAGGTGTCAGCGAGCCTCCGGGTGACCGCGTTCACCTTCCGCGCCGGGCCGTACTCGGGCGACAGGTCGCTCTTCATCACCGAGAGAAGCGTGCGGGCGAGCTCGTCGAGGCTGGTCTCGACCCCACTGGCGATGTTGAACACCTCGTCGGTGTGGGCCGACTCGGCGGCCAGGATGTTGGCGCGAGCGATGTCGACCACGTCGACGAAGTCCATCGTCTGGGTGCCGTCGCCGAGGATCAGCGGGGGGAGGCCCGCGTCGATGCGCTCCATCCAGCGGATCAGCACCTCGGTGTACAGCCCGTGGACGTCCATCCGTTGGCCGTACACGTTGAAGTACCGCAGTGCCACATAGTCCAGCCCGTACATTCCGTGGAAGCTGCGCAGCATGCCCTCGTTGAACGCCTTGGCGGCCCCGTAGAACGTGTCGTTGTTGTAGGGGTGGTGCCGTTCGCTGGTGGGGAACTGCTCGGCCAGGCCGTAGACCGACGCCGACGACGAGGCGACGACCTTGCGGACGTCCTCGGCGGCTGCCGCCTCCAGCACGTTGAACGTGCCGTCGACGAGCACCTCATTGGCCAGCCGCGGCTCCTCGGCGCACTGCGTGATCCGGATGGCGGCGAGGTGGAAGACCAGGTCCCTGCCCCGGCTGACCCTGCGGACGAGGTCGGCGTCGCGGATGTCCCCCTCCACCACGCGCACCCGATCGTCCCGCAGCGCCCACGTCAGGTTCTCGCGCCGGCCGCGTACGAGGTTGTCGAGAACGACAACCTCGCTGGCACCGCCCCGCACGAGCAGGTCGACCACGTGCGAGCCGATCGTGCCGGCTCCGCCCGTCACCAGGGCACGCGCATTCTTGACCGAAACCGCCGCACTCATTGTTCGTACTCTCCTTCCAGTTCGACCATCACGCCGCCCGTGCTGAGACTGTGCGAGGCTGCCTGCAGGATCTGCAGCACCCGTAGGCCGGATCGGCCGTCGGTGAGCGCGGGCGATCCGGTGCGGATGGCGCGCGCGTACTCCTCGACCATGGTCCGCAGCGCCTCGCGCTCCGTCAGTGCCGGCGCCACCATGTCCCCCGAGCGGTAGGACACCAGCATGTCGTGGCGTTCCTCGGCGCCGAGCTCGTCCGGTGTCGCCACGTCGACGCCGCGGTCGAAGATCGCCAGCCGCTGGCTGGGGTTGAGGTCGTCCCAGACCAGGGTGCGCTTGGATCCACCGATGATGGTGGTGCGGATCTTGACGGGTGAGAGCCAGTTGACGTGGATGTGTGCGATCGCACCGGTGTTGAGGCGAAGCGTGAGGTATGCGACACAACTGCGGCCGGCGCCGATGCCGTCGACTCCGTGTGCGGCGACGGCCACCGGCACGATGCCCGGCGGCAGCACGAAATCCAGGATGGACAGGTCGTGCGGCGCCAGATCCCAGATCACGTCGATGTCACGCTGGACCAGACCGAGATTGATGCGAACCGAGTCGAGGTAGTGCAGCTCGCCCAGATCGCCCGAGTGCAGCAGCTCGCGGATGCGAAGGACGGCCGGGGTGTAGCAGTAGGTGTGGTCGCACATGAGGGTGAGCCGGCGCCGGTCGGCCTCCTCGACGAGTTGGCGGCCCTCGTCGTACGTGGCGGCGAGCGGCTTCTCCACCAGCACGTGCTTGCCGGCGCGCAGCGCGGCCGATGCCACCGGCAGGTGGGTGCCGGCCGGGGTGGCGATTGCGACGGCCTCTACCGCGTCATCGGCCAGCACCGTGTCGAGGTCGTCGGTGACCTGCACGGTCGAGTAGTCCCCGAGGACGCGTCGGGCCCGTTCGACGTCGAGGTCGCAGAGCCAGCGCAGGCGGAATGCCGTGGATCCTTGGAAGTTGCGAACCAGATTGGGACCCCAGTAGCCGGCGCCGATCACGGCGACGCCGATGGGTCTGTCGGAGGCGGCAGGTGAAGGAGTCACGGAGATCCGTTTCGTCTACGGCGGTTCGTGGCCGGGAAGCTACCGGCCGGCGATCGGCCGCGACAGCGCTGTGTCGGGTTTCGGCGGGCTGCTGCCGGGAACCGATACCTTCGGCCCACGCGTGGCGGCTGTCGGTCGCGTTCTTTCCACCCGAGGGTTGCGCAATACCAGCCGCCTCAACGGCGGCCGGCAGCCTGCGCTCATTCCTACAGTGGGGGCACCAAACTCGCGACGGGGAACGAGATGACCGATTCTGTGGAGCCGCACCGGGACGACGTGTTCGTCGCACCCGGTGCCGATGTCGATGAACGGGCAACGATCCAGGCGGGCACCAGGATCTGGCATCTCGCGCAGGTGCGGGAGAACGCCAGCCTCGGGCGCGACTGTGTGATCGGCCGGGGCGCGTATGTCGGGCCGGGAGTGCGCCTCGGCGACAACGTGAAGGTCCAGAACTACGGTCTCGTCTACGAGCCTGCCGTGCTGGGCGACGGCGTCTTCGTGGGGCCCGCCGCGGTACTCACCAACGACGAGTACCCGCGGGCGGTGACGCCGGAGGGCCGGCTCAAGTGCGGTGACGACTGGACAGCGGTGGGGGTCGTCGTCGGAGAGGGCGCGGCGATCGGAGCTCGTGCCGTCTGCGTGGCGCCCGTGACGGTCGGCCGTTGGGCGTTGGTCGCCGCGGGCGCCGTCGTCACCAGGGACGTGCCCGACTTCGCGCTCATGGTCGGCGTCCCGGCCCGCAGGGTGGGCTGGGTGGGCCGCGCAGGCGAGCCGCTGGTCGCCAAGGGCGACGGCCGGTTCGTCTGTCCGCGCACCGGCGGTGACTACCTGGAAGTGGCCGGCGTACTGACGGAGGTGTGAGTGCGGGGGGGGTCTCGTCCACCGGTCGTGTCCGCAGGGCGGGACCCGGCAGGGACCGCACCGCGCCGGTGGCCCGCCGTGACAGACTGACCGCTGTGTTGCGCTGGTTGACTGCAGGTGAATCGCACGGTCCCGCCCTCGTCGCGCTGCTGGAGGGGGTGCCGGCCGGTATCGAGGTGACCACCACCGAGATCGCCGACGACTTGGCCCGTCGGCGGCTCGGCTACGGCCGTGGCGCCCGGATGTCGTTCGAGCGGGACGAGGTCGAGGCGCTCGGCGGCCTGCGGCACGGCGTCACGCTGGGCAGCCCGGTGGCGATCCGGGTGGGCAATTCCGAGTGGCCCAAGTGGCTCACGGTGATGGCCGCCGACCCGGTCGACCCCGACGAGTTGGCCCGGCAGGCCCGTAACGCCCCGCTGACCCGACCCCGGCCCGGCCACGCCGACCTGGCCGGCATGCAGAAGTACGGCCACACCGACGCCCGGCCGATCCTGGAGCGGGCCAGCGCCCGGGAGACCGCCGCCCGGGTCGCCGTCGGTGCGGTCGCCAAGGCGCTGATCCGTCAGGCGCTCGGCATCGAGATCGTCTCGCACGTCGTCGAGTTGGGTCCGGTGGCCGCGAAACCCGGGTTGCGCCCGCGCCCGGAGGACGCCGCCCGGATCGACGCCGACCCGCTGCGCTGCCTCGACCCGGAGGCGAGCGCCCTGATGGTCGCCGAGGTGGACGCCGCGAAGAAGGCCGCCGACACTCTCGGCGGGGTGGTCGAGGTGCTGGCGTACGGGGTGCCGCCGGGGCTGGGCAGCCACGTGCAGTGGGACCGCAAGCTCGACGCCCGGCTCGCGACGGCGCTGATGTCGATCCAGGCGATCAAGGGTGTGGAGATCGGCGACGGGTGGCAGCAGGCCCGGTCCCGTGGCTCCGAGGCGCACGACGAGATCATTCCGTCGGCCAGCGGTGTCCGGCGGGTCACCGACCGGGCCGGCGGGCTGGAGGGCGGCATCACCACCGGTGAGCCGTTGCGGGTTCGTGCCGCCATGAAGCCGATCTCGTCGTTGAACCGGGCACTGGCCACCGTGGACGTCGCCACCGGTGAGCCGGCCACCGCGATCAACCAGCGCTCGGACGTCTGCGCGGTGCCCGCCGCGGCGGTGGTCGCCGAGGCGATGGTCGCGCTGGTGCTGGCCGAGGCCGCCACCGAGAAGTTCGGCGGGGACTCGGTCGCCGAGATGCGCCGCAACCTGACCGGCTACCTCGACGCGCTGGTCATCCGCTGATGGCGCCGGTCGTCGTGCTGGTGGGCGCGCCCGGTTGCGGCAAGACCACCGTCGGGCGGGCGCTCGCCGAGGCCCTCGGGGTGGAGTTCCGCGACACCGACACCGACATCGAGCAGATGGCGGGCAAGCCCATCCCGGAGATCTTCATCGACGAGGGTGAGGAGCACTTCCGTACTCTCGAACGCGCCGCGGTCGCCGCCGCGCTGACGGCCAGCCCGGGGGTGCTCGCCCTCGGCGGCGGTGCGGTGCTGGCCGAGGAGAACCGGGCCGCCCTGGTGGGGCACCGGGTGGTGCACCTCTCGGTCGAGCTGCCCGACGCGGTGAAGCGGGTCGGGCTCGGCGCCGGGCGGCCGCTGCTCGCGATCAACCCGCGCGCCACCCTGAGGCACCTGATGGACCAGCGCCGGCCGCTCTACACCGAGGTGGCCACCGCCACGGTGCCCACCGACGGCCGGACCCCGCAGGACATCGTCGCCGAGATCGCCGCGTTGCTGCCCCGCTGACGGCGGCCCGGCACCGGAGCTGACCCCCTGGGCGCCCATCTCAGTCGCGGGCGATCAGGTCGAGGACGTCGGCCAGGGCCTTCGGCTCGCTGAGCATCGGCCAGTGCCCGGTGGGCAGCTCGTGCAGGCGACCGCCGGCCAGGCCGGTGAAGAACGGGTGCCCCTCGGCGATCATCTGCTGCACCACCGTCAGCGGGAAGGTGCTGGCGACCAGCGCGGTCGGCACCGGGCGTCCACCGGTGCGTCGTACCGGGTCGGTGGCGGTCCGCAGCGGTTGCGGGGTTGCCCGGGCGCGCAGCAGCGCCAACGTCGGCTCGTCCAGGCCGGCCAGGTTTGTCGGGTCGGCGGTCGGATCCCACGCGGGCGGGGGCAGCAGGTGCCCGGTGCCAATCGCGGCGCGCAGCCGCTGCTGCTCCTCCGGCGGCACCGTGTCGAACTGCGCGGTGCCGTCCGGCAACGGTCCGCTCTCCACGTAGACGACCCGGGCGATCCGGTCCGGGATGCGGTCCGCCGCCTGGGCCACCGGCATCCCGCCGCCGGAATGCCCGACCAGCAGCACGTCGTGCAGGGCCTCGACCTCGATCAGCCGCACGATGTCGGTGGTGTGGGTGTCCAGGTCGACCTCCGGCGTGGCGAGGTGGTCGCGGTCGGCCAACCCGGTCAGCGTCATCGGATAGACGTCGTGCCCGTGCGACCGCAGCGAGGAGGTCACGTCCCGCCACGCCCAGGCACCCAGCCAGAACCCCGGCACCAGCACGAATGTCGCCATCTTTCGCTCCTCTTCCCTCGGTTACCGACAGACCGTACGATCGAATCCGGACAGAATCCGCCCGGTTTGAAGGAGCGGCCCGTGTCGCATCCCGCCGGTCGGGTGCTGGCCCTGCTCGAGCTGCTGCAGGCCCGGCACCGGTCGACGGCCGCCGAGCTCGCCGATCGGCTCGGGGTGGACGAGCGGACCGTGCGCCGGTACGCCGCCACCCTGGTCGAGCTGGGCATCCCCGTCACCGCCGACCGGGGCCGCCACGGCGGCTACCGGCTGCACTCCGGGTACAAGCTGCCGCCGTTGATGCTCACCGACGACGAGGCGGTGGCCGTGCTGCTCGGCCTGGTCGTCGCCGAACGGGTCGGGCTCGCCACCGAGCAGCCGGCCACCGCCACCGCGCTGGCGAAGATCCGCCGGGTGCTGCCGGCTCCGCTCGCCGATCGGCTCGCCGCCGTCCAGGACCACCTCGGCTTCACCCTGCGTCGCACGGAGTCGGAGCGCGGACCCACGTCGGGCACGCTGCTCGCCCTGGCCTCGGCCGCCCGGCATCGGCACCGGGTGGCGGTGGACTACCGCTCCTGGCGGGGCGAACGGTCGCACCGTGAGCTCGACCCGTACGGGCTGGTCTTCCACGCCGGCCGTTGGTATGTCACCGGCCACGACCACCGGCGCGGGGAGGTTCGCACCTTCCGGCTGGACCGGATCGGGTCCGTGACGACCGGCGCCGCGACGTTCACCGTGCCGGACGGCTTCGAGGCGGTGGCCTGGGTGACCCGGTCGTTGGCCGGTGTGCCGTACACCCACGAGGTGGAGGTGGTGCTGGAGACCGACCTGTTGGCCGCCCGCCGCCGCATCCCGCCCAGCGTGGCCGAGCTGACCGCCAGCACCGACGGGGTGCTGCTCCGGGCTCGGGCGGACAGCCTGCCCGGTATGGCCGCGCTGCTCGCCGGGCTGGGCTGCCCCTTCACCGTGCGGCAGCCGGACGCGCTGCGCGTCGCGGTGGCCGAGCACGCCCGCCAGCTGGCCGGTTGGGCCGCCCGGCCAGCCGATGGACAGCTACCGGCATCGCGTCGCCCGCTGGACTAGGCTGCCGGCGATGGACGAGGTGACCCGGATTCCGGTCGGCGGCGAGCGGCCGTACGACGTGCTGGTGGGACGTGACCTGCTGGGCGCGCTGCCTGGCCTGCTGCCCGGCGCGACCCGGGCGGCGGTGCTGCACGCGCCTCCGCTCAAGGCTCTCGCGGACGCGGTTGGCGAGCGACTGCGCGCCGCCGGCGTCGAGCCACTGCCGATCGAGGTGCCCGACGCCGAGGCGGGCAAACACATCGACGTGGCCGCCGCCTGTTGGGACCGACTCGGGGCGGCCGGCTTCACCCGCACCGACGCGGTGGTCGGCGTGGGCGGCGGCGCGGTGACCGACCTGGCGGGCTTCGTCGCGGCCTCCTGGTTGCGCGGGGTGCGCTGGGTGCCGGTGGCAACCTCGTTGCTGGGCATGGTGGACGCCGCGGTGGGCGGTAAGACGGGCATCAACACGGCCGCCGGCAAGAACCTGGTGGGCGCGTTCCACCCGCCGGTCGGTGTGTTGGCCGACCTGGCCACGCTGGACAGCCTGCCCGCGATCGACCTGGCGGCCGGGTTGGCCGAGGTGGTCAAGTGCGGGTTCATCGCCGACCCGGCGATCCTGGATCTGGTCGAGCGTGACCCGGTGGCCGCCACCGACCCGCGTGGGCAGGTGAGCCGGGAGCTGATCGAGCGGGCGATCCGGGTCAAGGCCGACGTGGTCGCCGGTGACCTGCGCGAGTCGGGCATGCGGGAGGTGCTCAACTACGGTCACACCCTCGCCCACGCCATCGAGCAGAACGAGGGTTACCGCTGGCGGCACGGCCACGCCGTCGCCGTCGGTCTGGTGTACGCGGCCGCGCTGGCCCGGCTCGCCGGGCGGCTGGACGCGCCGACCGCCGACCGGCACCGGGTCACGCTGAGCGCGCTGGGCCTGCCGGTGAGCTACCCGGCCGACGCCTGGCCGCAGCTGTTGGCCACCATGCGGGTGGACAAGAAGGCCCGGGGCAGTCGGCTGCGCTTCGTGGTGCTCGACGGGCTGGCTCGCCCGGCCATGCTGGAGGGTCCGGACGACGCGCTGCTGGAGGCCGCCTACCGCGAGGTGAGCGCCCGGTGAAGGTCTACGTCCTCAACGGGCCGAATCTGGGCCGGCTGGGCACCCGCGAGCCCGACGTGTACGGCGCGAGCACCTATGCCGACCTGGTGGCGCTCTGCGAGGCCACCGGTCGGGAGGTGGGGCTGGAGGTGACGGTCCGACAGACCGACGCCGAGCACGAACTGCTCGGCTGGCTGCACACGGCGGCGGACGAGGGCGCGGCGGTGGTGCTCAACCCGGCCGCCTGGTCGCACTACTCGTACGCGGTGCGGGACGCCTGCGCCATGCTGCGGGGGCCGCTGGTGGAGGTGCACCTCTCCAACATCCACGCCCGCGAGGAGTTTCGACACCATTCGGTGGTGTCCGCGGTGGCGACCGGGGTGATCTGCGGTCTCGGCATCGACGGCTATCGCCTCGCTCTGCGCCATCTGGCCACCCGAGGCGTCTGACCACCGGCCGTCGCGCGTCCGATGCCCCGAGCCGCACACGGCCTGTCCATGCCGGCCTTGATAGATCACGGAACGTGATCGCTGACTCCCGTTGCCGAGCGTCACGCCGTTGGCCCTCGCCCGGGGTGGAGCACAGGGCCCGGTCGCACCCTTTGCTCTGCTTCAACGGAGGCAACAGCGCGTTGAACTGCAGATTTGCGTCTCGTATCGAATCGGGTCAGCTGCCAGTCCGGCACGGTGCGTGACTGTCGCGCCGGTTGAAGCAGAGCAAAGGGGCCGGCCAGGGAGGCGGGTGCCGAGCTGGAGGTGACGGTCCGTCACTGTCGTGGGCATCGATGCCCCGGCCACCGGCCTCCGCCGAAGTAGGGTGGTAAGCAGGTGTCGGCGCAGCTAGTAGACTCGTAGGGTCTGTCCGCCAATTGATGATCAAGGCAGGAAATGGCCTCCACCAACGACCTCAAAAACGGCCTGGTACTCAACCTCGACGGCGAGCTCTGGGCCGTCGTCGAGTTCCAGCACGTCAAGCCCGGTAAGGGTGGTGCGTTCGTGCGCACCACGCTGAAGAACGTGCTGTCCGGGAAGGTGGTCGACAAGACCTTCAACGCGGGCACCAAGGTCGAGACCGCGACCGTGGACAAGCGCACGATGCAGTACTTGTACGCCGACGGCGAGGACTACGTCTTCATGGATCTGGAGACCTTCGACCAGATCACCGTTCCCGGCGGCACCGTCGGCGAGGCGGCCAACTACCTCCTCCCCGAGGCCGAGGCGACCATCGCCACGCACGAGGATGTCCCGCTCTACATCGAGCTGCCCACCAGCGTTGTGCTGGAGGTCACCTACACCGAGCCGGGCCTGCAGGGCGACCGGTCGACCGGCGGCAACAAGCCGGCCACCGTCGAGACCGGCGCGACCGTGCAGGTGCCGCTCTTCATCACCACCGGCGAGAAGATCAAGGTCGACACGCGTGACGGCCGTTACCTCGGCCGCTCCTGATGGCTGAGGGTCCCAAGCAGCAGATGCCGGCGCGCCGCAAGGCGCGCAAGCGGGCGCTGGACGTCCTCTACGAGGCCGACCTCCGGGACCGGCCCCCGGTCGAGGTGCTCGCCGGCTACCTGCAGCGGATCGAGCAGCCCCGACCGGAGCACCTCGGCTACGCGGTGGGCCTCATCGAAGGGGTGGCCGAGCACCTGACCCGGATCGACGAGCTGATCGCCAGCTACGCCGAGGGGTGGACGCTGGAGCGCATGCCGGTGGTCGACCGCAACCTCGCCCGGATCGCGGTCTACGAGTTGCTCTACGTCGACGAGATCGACGACGCGGTGGCGATCAGCGAGGCCGTCGAGCTGGCCCGGCAGATGTCCACCGACGACTCGCCGCGCTTCCTCAACGGCATCCTCGGCCGCATCGCCGAGTACGCCACCCGCTGAGCGCACCGTCTCGGCACCCCGCACCACGAGAGCACCCGCACCACGAGAAGGGCCCGTGCCGGCTGGCACGGGCCCTTCTCGGTGGATCGAGGAGCTCAGGAGGCGAAGAACGCCCGTGGGTCGGCGACCAGCACACCGTGCTCGGTGAGCCGCTCGATCAGACCCGACGGCGAGGCGTCGTAGACGATCGCGAGCGCTCGCAGGTCATCGGCGCGGATGGAGAGCACCCGGCCGTTGTAGTCACCGCGTTGCTGCTGGATGGCGCGGGCGTAGCGGGCGACGTAGGCCAGGTCCTCGGAGGCCTCGTCGTAGAGCCGCTCCAGGTCCAGGACGATCTTGCTGGTGGGCTCGTGCCGGACCCCACTGCCGTCAGGCAGCAGCTCCGAGACGGGAACACGGTAGAACTCAGCCAGCTCGGCCAGACGGGACACCGTCACGGCCCGGTCGCCACGCTCGTACGAGCCGACCACCACGGCCTTCCACCGCCCGTTCGACTTCTCCTCCACGCCCTGCAGGGAAAGACCCTGCTGCTGGCGGATGGAGCGCAGGCGGGCGCCCAGCGACTTGGCGTATTCAGAGGGCATTCGGACACTCCCAGTGCTGCTCGGGGTTCTCCCGTCGATCGCTACGGAGCGTGACGGTACGGGGAATGCGACACCGGGTCAAGTGGTCGTGACCTTACCGTTGGGGAGCAGCGGGGGAGTTATCCCCGATCCATCGGCCTGATCCGATGGTCAGCGGCCCCCGTCCATCGGCCCGGTGACCACTGGTAACGTGGCGTGAAGCCCCGGCGCAGGTCCGCGCGCGTGCCGGCCGGAGGTGCCCGACATCCTTTAACGACCCGTCCCGTGAGGCGGGGAAGGAGGTCCGCCGTGGCATACCCATCGGCTGCCCGTTCGTCACCACCGCGACAACCCTCGGTGAAGGTGATCCTCGCCAGCGCCGACGTGCAACGCGTGGTCGACCGCATCGCCCACCAGATCCTCGAGAAGACCCAGGGCGCCGCCGACACGGTGCTGCTCGGGATTCCCACCCGGGGCACCCCGCTCGCCCGGCGGCTCGCCGCGCGGATCAGCACCTTCGAGGACGTCGTCGTCCCGGTTGGTGTGCTCGACATCACGCTGTACCGCGACGACCTGCGCCGGCACGCCACCCGTGCGATCGGTCCGACCCAGCTGCCCACCGGCGGTATCGACGGCAAGCGGGTCATCCTCGTCGACGACGTGCTCTTCTCCGGCCGCACCGTCCGGGCCGCGCTCGACGCGCTCAACGACGTGGGCCGCCCGGCATCGGTCCAACTCGCCGTCCTGGTCGACCGCGGCCACCGGGAGCTGCCGATCCGGGCCGACTACGTGGGCAAGAACATCCCGACCTCGCTCGCCGAGAGTGTCAAGGTGACGCTTGCCGAGACCGACGGCGCCGACGAGGTCAAGCTCTACGGGGGTGCCACCCAGTGAGCGCGAGGAGTGCAGCGCAGCGGAGCCCCGCAGTCGCGAACGAAGGGCCAGCAGAGTGATCAAGCATCTGCTCTCCGGTGGGGACCTCGACGCCGACACCGCCACCGAGATCCTGGACACCGCCGCCGAGATGGCCTCGGTCGCCGGCCGGGAGATCAAGAAGCTGCCCGCGTTGCGCGGCCGGACCGTGGTGAACCTCTTCTACGAGGACTCGACCCGCACCCGGATCTCCTTCGAGGCGGCGGCGAAACGACTCAGCGCCGACGTGATCAACTTTTCCGCGAAGGGGTCCAGCGTCACCAAGGGCGAGAGCCTGAAGGACACCGCGCTGACCCTGCAGGCCATGGGCGCCGACGCGGTGGTCGTCCGGCACCCCGCCTCCGGCGCGCCGCACCGGCTGGCCAACTGGGTCGACGGTTCGGTCGTCAACGCCGGCGACGGCACCCACGAACACCCCACCCAGGCGCTGCTGGACGCGTACACCATGCGGGCCCGGCTGGGCCGGCTGGCCGGCCTGTCGGTCGCGGTCGTCGGGGACGTGCTGCACTCCCGGGTGGCGCGCTCCAACGTGCTGCTGCTCTCCACCCTCGGCGCCAAGGTCACCCTGGTCGGGCCACCCACGCTCATCCCGATGGACATCGCGGCGGCGCTGGCGCCCGGCACCGACGTCTCCTACGACCTCGACTCCGTGCTGCCCAACGTCGACGTCGTGATGATGCTGCGGGTGCAGCGGGAACGGATGAACGACTCCTACTTCCCCTCCGCGCGCGAGTACGCCCGCCGCTACGGGTTGGACGGGCCACGGATGCGTCGGCTGCCCGCGCACGCGATCGTCATGCATCCCGGCCCGATGAACCGGGGGATGGAGATCACCCCCGAGGTGGCCGACTCACCCCGCTCCACCATCGTCGAACAGGTCGCCAACGGGGTCTCCGTGCGGATGGCCGTCCTGTACCTGCTGCTCGGAGGGAACAACCGGTGACCGCGTACCTGATCACCAGCGTGAGTGTCGTCGGCTCGGCGCCGACCGACCTGCTGATCCGCGACGGCGTGGTCGCCGAGGTCGGCCCGGGGCTGTCCGCACCGGACGCGGGAGTCGTTGACGGCACCGGGCTGGTCGCCCTGCCCGGCCTGGTCGACCTGCACACCCATCTGCGCGAGCCCGGTCGGGAGGACGCCGAGACCGTGGAGTCCGGCTCCCGCGCGGCGGCGATGGGCGGTTACACGGCGGTCTGTGCGATGGCCAACACCTCACCGGTCGCGGACACCGCAGGTGTGGTCGAGCAGGTCTGGCGGCTCGGCAGGGAGGCCGGGCTGGTCGACGTGCAGCCGATCGGCGCGGTCACCGTCGGGCTGGCCGGCGAGCGCCTGGCCGAGTTGGGCGCGATGGCCGACTCCGCGGCACGGGTGCGGATCTTCTCCGACGACGGGCACTGCGTCGCCGACCCGAAGCTGATGCGCCGGGCCCTGGAGTACGTCAAGGCGTTCGACGGAATCATCGCCCAGCACGCCGAGGAGCCCCGACTCACCGAGGGCGCACAGATGCACGAGGGCGAGGTCTCCACGCGGCTCGGGTTGATCGGCTGGCCGGCGGTCGCCGAGGAGGCGATCATCGCCCGCGACGTGCTGCTCACTGAGCACGTGGGCGGCCGTCTGCACGTCTGCCACGTCTCCACCGCCGGCAGCGTCGAGGTGCTGCGCCAGGCCAAGGCCCGCGGGGTACGCGTCACCGCCGAGGTCACGCCGCACCACCTCCTGCTCACCGACGCGCGCGCGGAGAGCTACGACCCCGTTTTCAAGGTCAACCCGCCGTTGCGCACCGCCGCTGACGTCGCCGCACTGCGTGCCGCGCTCGCCGACGGCGTGCTCGACGTGATCGCCACCGACCACGCCCCGCACGCCGTGGAGGACAAGGAGTGCGAGTGGGCGTACGCCCGGCCGGGGATGCTCGGCCTGGAGACGGCCCTGTCCATCGCGCTCGACGTGCTCGGCCCCGAGTGGGACCTGATCGCCGAGCGGATGTCGCGTACCCCCGCCCGGATCGCCGGGCTGACCGGGCACGGCGTCGACCCGGCGCCCGGCGTGCCCGCCAACCTGACCCTGGTCGACCCGGCCGCCCGCCGCACCATCGATCCGGCGGAGCTGGCCAGTCGCAGTCGCAACACCCCGTACGCCCGCATGACGCTGCCGGGTCGCATCGTGGCGACCTTCCTGCGCGGCGAGCCGACGGTCCTGGACGGAAAGGCAGTCAAGTAATGGTCAAGCGCAGGCCCGCGATCCTCGTGCTCGAGGATGGGCGCACGTTCTCCGGCGAGGCGTACGGCAGCGTCGGGGAGACCTTCGGCGAGGCGGTCTTCAACACCGGCATGACCGGCTACCAGGAGACCCTCACCGACCCGTCGTACCACCGTCAGGTGGTCGTGCAGACCGCCCCGCACATCGGCAACACCGGCGTCAACGGCGAGGACGACGAGTCCGGCCGGATCTGGGTGGCCGGGTACGTGGTGCGCGACCCGGCCCGGATCGGCTCGAACTGGCGGGCCACCGGCGGCCTGGAGGACCGGCTCGCCACCGAGGGTGTGGTGGGCATCAGTGGCGTGGACACCCGGGCGCTGACCCGGCACCTGCGCGAGCGGGGCGCCATGCGGGTCGGCATCTCCAGCGTCGACGACGATCCGCGCGGCCTGCTGTCCCGGGTGCGCCAGTCGCCGCAGATGACCGGCGCCGACCTCTCTGCCGAGGTGACCACCACCGAGCCGTACGTCGTCGAGGCGGTCGGTGAGCACCGGTTCACCGTGGCGGCGCTCGACCTGGGCATCAAGCGCAACGTGCCGCGTCGGCTCGCCGTGCGCGGAGTGACCACCCACGTACTTCCGGCCTCCTCGAGCATCGAGGAACTGCTCGCGACGGGCGCCGACGCGATCTTCCTGTCGCCCGGCCCCGGTGACCCGGCGACCGCCGACCGGCCGGTGGCGCTGGCCCGCGAGGCGCTGCAGCGGCGGGTGCCGCTGTTCGGCATCTGCTTCGGCAGTCAGATCCTCGGCCGCGCGCTCGGCTTCGGCACCTACAAGCTGGGCTACGGCCACCGGGGCATCAACCAGCCGGTGCTCGACCGGGCCACCGGCAAGGTGGAGGTGACCAGCCACAACCACGGCTTCGCGGTCGACGTGTCGGGCCGCGGACAGCGGCTCGGCGCCGTGCAGGCACCTGGCGCGGGTGACGGTGCGGTGGTCCCCGACCAGGTGATCGACACCGACTTCGGCGGCGTACGGGTGTCGCACGTCTGCCTCAACGACAACGTGGTCGAGGGGCTGCGGGCGGTGGACGTGCCGGCCTTCACCGTCCAGTACCACCCGGAGGCGGCGGCCGGCCCGCACGACGCGGACTACCTCTTCGACCGTTTCGCCGAGCTGATCGAGGGCGTTGGCGCCCTCGACCGGCGGCAGAGCGAAGGCCGGACCGACAGCAAGGGGCGCAGCAATGCCTAAGCGGACCGATCTCAAGCACATCCTGGTGATCGGCTCCGGGCCGATCGTGATCGGGCAGGCCTGCGAGTTCGACTATTCCGGTACGCAGGCCTGCCAGGTGCTGCGCAGCGAGGGGATCCGGGTCAGCCTGGTCAACTCCAACCCGGCGACGATCATGACGGACCCGGAGTTCGCCGACGCCACCTACGTCGAGCCGATCACCCCGGAGTTCGTGGAGCTGGTGATCGCCAAGGAACGGCCGGACGCGATCCTGGCCACGCTCGGCGGGCAGACCGCGCTGAACACCGCGGTCGCCCTGCACTCCGCGGGCGTGCTGGAGAAGTACGGCGTGGAGCTGATCGGCGCGAACATCGACGCGATCAACCGGGGCGAGGACCGCCAGCTGTTCAAGGAGATCGTGGCCAAGGCCGGTGTCCGCCTCGGCGTGGACGACCCGGCCGGGTTGGTGCCCCGCTCGCGCGTCTGCCACTCGATGGACGAGGTCGAGGCGACCGTCGTCGAGCTGGGCCTGCCGGTGGTGATCCGGCCGTCGTTCACCATGGGTGGGCTGGGCTCCGGCATGGCGCACACCCCGGAGGACCTGGCCCGCATCGCCGGCGACGGCCTGTCCGCCAGCCCGGTGCACGAGGTGCTCATTGAGGAGAGCGTGCTCGGCTGGAAGGAGTACGAGCTCGAGCTGATGCGCGACCGGCACGACAACGTGGTGGTGGTCTGCTCGATCGAGAACATCGACCCGATGGGCGTGCACACCGGCGACAGCGTCACCGTGGCACCGGCCATGACGCTCACCGACCGGGAGTACCAACACCTGCGTGACCTGGGCATCGCGGTGCTGCGCGAGGTCGGCGTGGACACCGGCGGCTGCAATATCCAGTTCGCGGTCAACCCGGTCGACGGCCGGATCGTCGTGATCGAGATGAACCCGCGGGTGTCGCGGTCCTCGGCGCTGGCCTCCAAGGCGACCGGCTTCCCGATCGCGAAGATCGCCGCGAAGCTGGCCATCGGCTACACCCTCGACGAGATCCCCAACGACATCACGTTGAAGACCCCGGCGGCCTTCGAGCCGACCCTGGACTACGTGGTGGTGAAGATCCCGCGGTTCGCGTTCGAGAAGTTCCCCGGGGCCGACCCGGAGCTGACCACCACGATGAAGTCGGTGGGCGAGGCGATGAGCCTCGGGCGTAACTTCACCGAGGCGCTGAACAAGGCGATGCGCTCGATGGAGACCAAATCAGCGGGCTTCTGGACGCAGCCCGACCCGGCGGGCGTCACGCTCGCGGACACTCTCGCCGCGCTGCGGATCCCGCACGACGGCCGGCTGTACACCGTGGAGCGGGCGCTGCGTCTCGGCGCGTCGATCGCCGAGGTCAGCGAGGCCTCCGGCGGGATCGACCCGTGGTTCCTGGACCAGATCGCCGCACTGGTCGAGCTGCGCGCGGAGATCGTGGACGCGCCGGTGCTCGACGCCGAGCTGCTGCGCTGGGCCAAGCGGGCCGGCCTGTCCGACCGGCAGCTCGCCGCGCTGCGCCCGGAGTTGGCCGCCGAGGACGGCGTACGGACCCTGCGGCACCGCCTCGACGTGCGCCCGGTCTACAAGACGGTGGACACCTGCGCGGCCGAGTTCGAGGCGACGACGCCCTACCACTACTCCACCTACGACTCCGAGACCGAGGTCCTGCCCTCGGACCGGCCGAAGGTGCTGATCCTGGGGTCCGGTCCGAACCGGATCGGGCAGGGCATCGAGTTCGACTACTCGTGCGTGCACGCCGTTCAGGCGTTGCGGTCGGCCGGCTACGAGACGGTCATGGTCAACTGCAACCCGGAGACGGTCTCCACCGACTACGACACCGCCGACCGGCTCTACTTCGAGCCGCTGACCTTCGAGGACGTGCTGGAGGTCTGGCACGCGGAGGAGTCCTCGGGCCGCGCGGCCGGCGGACCGGGCGTGGTCGGCGTGATCGTGCAGCTGGGCGGGCAGACCCCGCTGGGGTTGGCGCAACGGCTCAAGAACGCTGGCGTACCGGTCGTCGGCACCTCCCCGGAGTCGATCCACCTCGCCGAGGAGCGCGGCGCGTTCGGTGCGGTGCTCGCACGGGCCGGGTTGCGCGCGCCGGCGCACGGCATGGCCACCTCCTACGACGAGGCCAAGACGATCGCCGACGAGATCGGCTACCCGGTGTTGGTCCGGCCGTCGTACGTGCTGGGCGGGCGGGGCATGGAGATCGTCTATGACGACCCGACACTGCGCGACTACATCGGCCGGGCCACCGACATCTCCGGAGACCATCCGGTGCTGGTGGACCGGTTCCTGGACGACGCCATCGAGATCGACGTGGACGCGCTGTGCGACGCCGACGGTGAGGTCTATCTCGGCGGGGTGATGGAGCACATCGAGGAGGCCGGCATCCACTCCGGCGACTCGTCCTGCGCGTTGCCGCCGATCACCCTCGCGGGCTCGCACCTGGCCGAGGTCCGTCGCTACACCGAGGCGATCGCCCGCGGCGTCGGCGTCCGCGGCCTGCTCAATGTGCAGTACGCCCTCAAGGACGACGTGCTCTACGTGCTGGAGGCCAACCCGCGGGCGTCGCGGACCGTACCGTTCGTCTCCAAGGCGACCGCGGTGCCGCTGGCCAAGGCCGCGGCCCGGATCGCGCTCGGGGCGACCATCGCCGAGCTGCGCGCCGAGGGTCTGCTCCCGTCCACAGGGGACGGCGGCACGATGCCCGCCGACGCGCCGATCGCGGTCAAGGAGGCGGTGCTGCCGTTCAAGCGTTTCCGCACCCGCTCCGGCAAGGGGATCGACTCGCTGCTCGGGCCGGAGATGAAGTCGACCGGCGAGGTGATGGGCATCGACACCAACTTCGGGCACGCCTTCGCCAAGAGCCAGTCGGCCGCGTACGGCTCGCTGCCGACCAGCGGAAAGATCTTCGTCTCGGTGGCCAACCGGGACAAGCGCGGCATGATCTTTCCGATCAAGCGTCTGGCCGATCTGGGCTTCGAGATCGTGGCGACCACCGGCACCGCCGAGGTGCTGCGTCGGCACGGCATCGCCTGCGAACAGATCCGCAAGCACTACCAGGCCGGTGAGGGGGACGACGCGGTGTCGCTGATCCTCGGCGGCGACGTGGCACTGGTGATCAACACACCGCAGGGTTCGGGTGCGAGCGCCCGCTCGGACGGCTACGAGATTCGCAGCGCGGCGGTGACCGCCGACATTCCCTGCATCACCACGGTCCCCGGCGCGGCCGCGGCGGTGATGGGCATCGAGGCGCGGATGCGTGGCGACATGCAGGTCCGTCCACTGCAGGACCTGCACGCCACCCTCCGGGCCGCCCAGTGACCGTGTTCGAGCGGGCGGTACGGCCCTGGTTGTTCCGGATCGGCAACGGCGATGCCGAGGCCGCGCACGAGTGGACGCTGCGGCGGTTGTCCGCCCTGTCGCGGCGGCCGGCCGCGTTGGCGGCACTGCGGGCCAGGTACGCGGTCCAGGCACCGCGCACGGTGTTCGGCGTGCGGTTTCCCAACCCGGTCGGTCTGGCGGCCGGCATGGACAAGGACGGCGCGGCGCTGCCGGCGTGGCCGGCGCTCGGCTTCGGCTTCGTCGAGGTCGGCACGGTCACCGCGCACGCCCAGCCGGGCAACCCCCGGCCGCGGCTGTTCCGACTGCCGACCAGCGAGGCGGTGGTCAACCGGATGGGCTTCAACAACGCCGGGGCCGCCGCGCTGGCCGCCCGGCTGGCGGCGCTGCCGCGCCCACTCGGGGTGCCGCTGGGCATCTCGCTCGGCAAGTCCAAGGTGACACCTCTCGACGAGGCGGTCGAGGACTACCTCGCCTCGTACCGGGCGCTGCGCGGGCACGGCGACTACTTCGCGGTGAACGTCTCCTCACCGAACACACCCGGGCTGCGGGCGTTGCAGGACCGCGAACACCTGGATGCGTTGCTCGCCGCGCTGGTCGGGGAGACGCCGGTGCTGGTCAAGATCGCCCCTGATCTGACCGAGGCGGCGATCGCCGAGCTGTTGGAGGTCTGCCTGGCCCGGGGTGCGGCGGGGGTGATCGCCACCAACACCACCCTGGACCGCGACGGGCTGGCCGCGGTGGACGCCGAGCGCGGCGCCCAGGCCGGCGGCCTGTCCGGCCGGCCACTGACCGCACGGGCCCGGGGGGTGGTCGCCTTCGTGCACCGGGAGACCGGCGGCCGGCTACCGATCGTCGGCGTCGGCGGGGTGCTCGACCCGGACGACGCGGCGCGGATGTTCGACGCCGGCGCCTCCCTGGTGCAGCTCTACACCGGCTTCATCTACCGGGGTCCGGCCCTGGTTCGCGCCGCCGCCCGCGCGACGGCCGCAACCGTGGCACCGGATCCGGTCGCCGGCCGGTGACAGCCCCGGCCCGGTGCTGGCGAGCTGCTGGCCCGGTGCCGGCCTGGCGCGGCGCCGAGCCGGCGCCGAGCCGGGGTGCCCATCCTCTGCTGCCGCCTTTGCTCTGCTTCAACCGGCGCAATGGCCGGCGTCCGATATCCGGACACCGGCTGTCGCGTCCGTTGAAGCAGAGCAAAGGGGCGGAGGAGGAACCCCCGACCCGGCCTCCGGACGGCCGAGGCCCGGCCCAATCGTGCGTGAAGGAGTACGTGTGACACCCGAGGAGATCCTGACCGCCGATGGGGCGCACGTCTGGCATCCGTACGCCGCGTTGCCGCCGACGAACCCGCCGTACGTGGTGGACAGCGCCGAGGGGGTGCGGCTGCGGCTGGCCGACGGTCGGGAGCTGGTGGACGGGATGTCGTCCTGGTGGGCGGCGATCCACGGGTACCGGCACCCAGTGCTGGACGCGGCGGTGACCGACCAGCTCGGCCGGATGAGCCACGTGATGTTCGGCGGGCTCACCCACGAGCCAGCCGTGCAGCTCGCCCGGACCCTGGTCGAGCTGACCCCGGAGGGCCTGGAGCACGTGTTCCTGGCCGACTCCGGCTCGGTGAGCGTCGAGGTGGCGGTGAAGATGTGCCTGCAGTACCAGCGGGCGATCGGCCAACCGCAGCGGCGCCGGCTGGCCACCTGGCGGGGCGGCTACCACGGCGACACGTTCCACCCGATGAGCGTCTGCGACCCGGAGGGCGGGATGCACCACCTCTGGGGGGACGTACTGCCACGGCAGGTCTTCGCCCCGGTCCCGCCGGGCGGGTTCGCCGACGCGCCCGACGAGGCGTACGTGGCGGCGTTGGTGGACACGGTCGAGCGGCACGCCGACGAGCTGGCCGCGGTGATCGTCGAGCCGGTGGTGCAGGGCGCCGGCGGAATGCGTTTCCACCACCCGGGATACCTGCGGGTGCTGCGTGAGGTGACCCGCGCGCACGGGGTGCTGCTGATCTTCGACGAGATCGCCACCGGCTTCGGGCGTACCGGGACGATGTTCGCCGCCGAGCACGCCGGGGTGACCCCGGACGTGCTGTGTGTGGGCAAGGCGCTCACCGGCGGCTACCTGACCCTCGCGGCGACGCTCTGCACCCCGCAGCTGGCCCGCGCCATCTCGGCCGGCGGCGTGCTGGCGCACGGCCCCACCTTCATGGGCAACCCGTTGGCCTGCGCGGTCGCCAACGCCTCCATCGGCCTGCTGCGGGCCGGGGACTGGGCGACGCAGGTGGTCAGGGTCGGCGACGGTCTGCGCGCCGGGCTGGAGCCGCTGCGGGACGCGTCGGGCGTGACCGACGTGCGGGTGCTCGGGGCGATCGGAGTGGTCCAGCTCGACCACGAGGTCGACCTCGCCGCGGCCACCGCAGCGGCGGTGCAGCGGGGGGTGTGGCTGCGGCCGTTCCGCGACCTGATCTACACGATGCCGCCGTACGTCACCGACGACACCGATCTGGCCCGGATCGCGGCCGGGGTGGCGGCGGCGGTGGCGGCCGGCTGAGCCGACCCCGGCGGCGGGTCGGGGACAACCCGGGCGGGTCCGCCGTCCGGACGAGGAGAGGGGAAGTACCGGATGGAGAGCTTCGGCACCCGGCTGCACCGGGCGATCGCCGAGCGGGGACCGCTGTGTGTGGGTATCGACCCGCATCCCGGTCTGTTGGCTCGTTGGGGCCTCACCGACGACGTCGATGGGCTTGACCGGTTCGCCCGGACCGTCGCGGAAGCCCTCGGTGACCGGGTTGCGGTCGTCAAGCCTCAGTCGGCCTTTTTCGAGCGGTTCGGGTCTCGCGGTGTGGCCATTCTTGAGTCAACTATCCGACAGTTACGAGATGCCGGTTCGCTCGTTCTGCTGGACGTCAAGCGCGGCGACATCGGCTCGACGGTCAGTGCGTACGCCGCCGCCTATCTCGATCCATCCAGCCCGTTGTATGTCGACGCCGTCACCGCGAGCCCCTACCTGGGGGTGCGTTCGCTGGCTCCGATGTTCGAGCTGGCCGCCGAGCACGGCGGTGGGGTCTTCGTGCTGGCCCTCACCTCCAACCCGGAGGGAGCCGCCGTCCAGCGGGCCCGCACGGCCGACGGGCGCACCGTCGCGCAGACCGTTATCGACGAGATTTCCCAGCTCAACAGTGGTGCGGCCCCGCTCGGGAGCTTCGGTCTGGTGGTCGGGGCGACCATCGGTGACACCGGTCACGACCTGTCCGGGGTGGGGGGTCCGCTGCTCGCGCCGGGGCTCGGCGCGCAGGGTGCCGGCGCGGAGGATCTCCGTACGGTGTTCGGCCCGAGCCTTGCCGCGGTGCTCCCGTCGTACTCCCGGGAGGTGCTCTCCGCGGGCCCCGATGCCGCCGCACTGCGGGCCGCCGCCGACCGCGTCCTGGCCGAGTGTCGGGGCGTTCTGGCTGCCCCGTGACTGACTGACGGCTCGGTCACTCTACGATGATCATCGCGCGGCCACGTTGCCGAAAGCTCCGTTGACCGCTAGTTTTCCCCGCGCTGGGAACCACGGACCCCTTGGTTCACAGCGACACCACGTTTCACAGATGCGGCGGTGCGCCCCGCCCGCCGCGATAGGGACCTGAGGAGAACTGGTGCCGCTCCCGTCACTGACCCCCGAACAGCGCGCTGCCGCGCTCGAGAAGGCCGCGGAGATCCGCAAGGCCCGTGCCGAGCTGAAGGAGCAGCTCAAGCAGGGCAAGACCACCCTCGGTGCCGTCCTCGAGCGCGCCGAGAGCGACGACGTCGTGGGCAAGCTCAAGGTTTCGGCCGTCCTGCAGGCCATGCCGGGCATCGGCAAGATCCGGGCTACCCAGATCATGGAGAAGCTCAAGATCGCCGACAGCCGTCGCCTGCGCGGCCTCGGCGAGCAGCAGCGCAAGGCACTGCTTGGAGAGTTCGCCGCCAACTGAACCTGGCAGCGTGTAGAAACAAGCAGTGAGCACGGATGACGAGGCGCGCCCGGCGGCTCGGCTCACCGTCCTGGCTGGACCTTCGGGGTCCGGCACGGGACGTGTCGTCGAGCTTGTCCGGGCGCGTTCTCCGTCCGTGTGGACTCCGATCCCGGCGACCACCCGGCCGCGCCGCGACGCCGAGGTCGACGGGGTCGACCGGGTCTTCCTCGCCCCCGCCGAGTTCGACCGTCAGGTGGCCGCCGGCGAGCTGCTGGAGTGGTCTTGGATCGGTCCGCACCGCCGGGGCACCCCGTACCTGCCGCTGCGCGCCCGACTCGACAGCGGCCAGCCGGCGCTGCTCCCACTCGACCTGCCCGGTGCCCGACTGGTCCGGGCCCGGCTGCCCGACACCCGGCTCGTGCTGCTGAGCCCGCCCGGGCACCGGCCCGACCCCGCCCTGGCGGCGGTCGTCGACCACATCCTGACCCACGACCGCACGGATCGCGTGGTTGAGGAGCTGGTAGGCTTACTCGGTTCTTCTTATCCGGATCCGGCCTGGTCGCGCGTGCGCGGCTGACGGCCGGCCGCCGTTGAGACTCAGCACCGCGTCCGCGCGGCTCGAAAGACGCAGAGGTTAATTCGTGGGATCCATCGCCAACCCCGAAGGCATCACCAACCCGCCGATCGACGAGCTCCTCGAGAAGACGACGTCGAAGTACGCGCTGGTCATCTTCGCCGCCAAGCGCGCGCGCCAGGTCAACGCCTACTACAGCCAGCTCGGTGAGGGCCTCCTGGAGTACGTCGGCCCGCTGGTCGAGACCACCCCGCAGGAGAAGCCCCTCTCCATCGCCATGCGCGAGATCAACGCGGGCCTGCTCACCGCCGAGCCGACCGACCAGCCGTAAGCCCCCGCGCGTCGATGTCCGCCGGGATCGTCCTCGGGGTCGGCGGCGGCATCGCCGCCTACAAGGCCTGTGAGCTGCTGCGACTCTTCACCGAATCGGGTCACCGGGTGCGGGTCGTGCCGACCGCGTCGGCGCTGAAGTTCGTCGGGGCGCCGACCTGGGCGGCGCTCTCCGGCCAACCGGTCGCGGACGACGTCTGGTCCGACGTGCACGAGGTGCCGCACGTCCGGCTCGGCCAGCGGGCCGACCTGGTGGTGGTCGCACCCACCACCGCCGACCTGCTCGCCAAGGCAGCGCACGGGCTCGCCGACGACCTGCTGACCAGCACGCTGTTGACCGCTCGCTGCCCGGTGGTGCTGGCCCCGGCCATGCACACCGAGATGTGGGAGCACCCGGCCACCGTGGCCAACGTCGCCACGCTGCGCGCCCGAGGTGTCCGGGTCATCGAGCCAGCCGTCGGCCGGCTCACCGGGGTCGACACCGGCAAGGGCCGCCTGCCCGACCCCACGGAGATCTTCGCGGTCGCCCGCCGGGTCCTCGCCCGGGGCGCGCACGCCACCGCTGACCTTGCCGGCCGCCGGCTGGTGGTCACCGCGGGCGGCACCCGTGAGCCACTGGACCCGGTCCGCTTCCTGGGCAACCGCTCGTCCGGCAAGCAGGGGTACGCCTTCGCCCGGGCGGCTGTCGCCCGGGGTGCCCGGGTCACCCTCATCGCGGCCAACGTCTCACTGTCCGACCCCGCGGGCGTCGACCTGGTGCGGGTGGGCACCACCGCCGAGCTGCGGGAGGCGACGCTGAAGGCCGCCGTCGAGGCCGACGCGGTGGTGATGGCGGCCGCTCCGGCCGATTTCCGACCGGCGGCGTACGCGCCTGGCAAAATCAAGAAGTCGGACGATGGCGTCGCACCCACCATCGAGCTGGTCACCAACCCGGACATCGCCGCGGAGCTCGGTCAGCGCAAGCGAGCGGAGCAGTTGCTGGTGGTGTTCGCCGCCGAGACCGGCGAGGCCGAGGCCAACGGTCGGGCGAAACTCGCCCGGAAGCGGGCCGATCTGATCGTCGTCAACGAGGTCGGTGAGGACCTGGTCTTCGGCGCCGACACCAACACGGTGACGGTCATCGGCGCGGACGGCTCGGTCAGCCGGCTGCCCGAGCAGTCCAAGGACGACGTGGCCGACGCCGTGTGGGATCTCGTCGTGGCGCGGCTTCCCGGCCGCTCCTGACCCTGACGGGTGGAACAGCGCGTTACCGACCCCGACACCCGCTCCAGTGGTGACTACACTGCCGCGGAACGACTTTCACACGCTTAGGAGTGCCGTGACACGCCGCCTCTTCACGTCCGAATCGGTCACGGAAGGCCACCCGGACAAGATCGCCGACCAGATCAGTGATGGCATCCTCGACGCGTTGCTCACCGAGGATCCGTCCAGCCGGGTAGCGGTCGAGACCATGATCACCACCGGCCAGGTGCACATCGCGGGTGAGGTGACCACCAAGGCCTACGCCGACATCCCGACCATCGTGCGCCGGACCATCCTCGACATCGGCTACGACTCGTCGAAGAAGGGTTTCGACGGGGCGTCCTGCGGGGTCAGCGTCTCCATCGGGGCCCAGTCCGAGGACATCGCGCAGGGCGTGGACAACGCCTTCGAGCTGCGTACCGGGGCGTCGGAGAGCGCGTTGGACGCGCAGGGCGCCGGCGACCAGGGCATGATGTTCGGCTTCGCCTGCTCCGAGACGCCCGAGCTGATGCCGCTGCCGATCGCTTTGGCACACCGGCTGGCCCGCCGGCTGGCCGCGGTGCGCAAGGACGGCACGATTCCCTACCTGCGGCCCGACGGCAAGACCCAGGTGACCATCGAGTACGAGGGGCTTCGTCCGGTCCGGCTGAACACGGTGGTCGTTTCCAGCCAGCACGCCGCGGACATCTCGCTGGAGTCGCTGCTCACCCCCGACGTGCGCGACCACGTCATCGCGCCCGAGCTGGAGAGCCTCGGTCTGGACACCGAAGGCTACCGGCTGTTGGTCAACCCGACCGGCCGGTTCGAGATCGGCGGGCCGATGGGCGACGCCGGCCTGACCGGCCGCAAGATCATCGTTGACACCTACGGCGGGTACGCCCGGCACGGCGGCGGCGCGTTCTCGGGCAAGGACCCGTCCAAGGTGGACCGCTCGGCCGCGTACGCGATGCGCTGGGTAGCCAAGAACGTGGTCGCCGCCGGCCTGGCCGAGCGGTGCGAGGCCCAGGTGGCGTACGCCATCGGCAAGGCGCACCCGGTGAGCCTCTTCATCGAGACGTTCGGCACCGAGACCGTGCCGGTCGCCTCGATCGAGAAGGCGGTCAACGAGGTGTTCGACCTGCGCCCGGCCGCGATCATCCGGGACCTCAACCTGCTCCGCCCGATCTACCAGCAGACCGCCGCGTACGGCCACTTCGGCCGGGAACTGCCGGACCTGACCTGGGAGAGCACCGACCGGGCCGCCGACCTCAAGTCGGCCGCGGGAGCCTGACCGCCACCAGGCGCAGCGACCGGCGACCCGCAGACTCCTCGCCGGTCGCGCGCGTCTGCGTGGACGTCGGCCTGGCGCACCTGGACCGGCCGTTCGACTACCTGGTGCCCGCGGAGCTGGACGACGTCGCGGTGCCCGGCACCCGGGTGAAGGTGCGCTTCGCCGGGCAGCTCGTCGACGGTTGGCTGCTGGCCCGCGCCGACGATTCAGGGCACACCGGCCGGCTCGCCTACCTGGAGAAGGTGGTCTCCCCGGAGCCCGTGCTGGCGCCCGAGATCGCCCGGCTGGCCCGGGCGGTGGCCGACCGGTACGCGGGGAGCCTCGCCGACGTGCTCCGGCTCGCCGTGCCACCCCGGCACGCCCGGGTGGAGAAGGAGGCGGTCGCCGACCAGCCCGACCCGGCCAGCGCCGCCGAGGCGGTCGCCGACCAGCCCGACCCGGCCAGCGCCGCCGAGGCGGTGGGCGACCAGTCCGGCCCGGCCAGCGCCGCCGAGGCGGTCGCCGACCAGCCCGGCCCGTCGACCGCCGCCGAGCCCGCGGCGGTCGACCCGCGCGGGTGGCGGGACTATCCGACCGGTCCCGCTCTGCTGCGCGCGCTTCGTGACGGCCGGTCGCCGCGCGCGGTCTGGTCGGCGCTGCCCGGCGAGGACTGGGCCGCCCGTTACGCCGACGCGGTCGCCGCCACCGTCGCCGGAGGACGTGGCGCCGTGGTCGTGGTCGCCGATGCCCGCGACCTCGACCGGCTGGACGCCGCGCTCACCGGTGTGCTCGGCCCGGGACGGCACGTCAGCCTCAGCGCCGCGCTCGGTCCGGCCCGGCGCTACCGGGCGTTCCTCGCCGCCCGGCGCGGACAGGTGCCGGTGGTGATCGGTACCCGGGCGGCCATGTTCGCCCCGGTGGACCGGCTCGGCCTGGTCGCGGTGTGGGACGACGGCGACGACCTGCACTCCGAGCCCCGGGCGCCCTATCCGCACGCCCGTGACGTGCTGCTCACCCGCGCCCAGCTCACCGAGGCCGCCGCGCTGGTGGGCGGGTACGCCCGCACGGCCGAGGCGCAGCTGCTGCTGGAGACCGGTTGGGCCCGGGAGGTGGTGGCGGACCGGGCGACCGTGCGGGCCCGTATTCCTGCCATCGCGCCGACCGGCGACGACCCGCAGTTGGCCCGAGATCCCGGGGCGGCCACCGCACGGCTGCCCAGCCTGGCCTGGACGGCCGCCCGCGACGCCCTCCGGGCCGACCTGCCGGTGCTGGTGCAGGTGCCCCGCCGCGGCTATCTGCCCTCGATCTCCTGCGCGGACTGCCGCACCCCGGCTCGCTGCGCGCACTGCGCCGGCCCCCTCGCGCTGCCGTCGGCCGGTGGGGTCCCGGCCTGCCGCTGGTGCGCCCGGGTGGCCGCCGCGTACGCCTGCCCGGAGTGCGGTGGGCGGCGGCTACGGGCGGCGGTGACCGGCGCCCGGCGTACCGCCGAGGAACTGGGCCGGGCGTTTCCGGGCGTGCCGGTGCGCACCTCGGGGCGGGAGGAGGTGCTGACCGACGTGCCCGGTGGGGCGGCCGTGGTGGTCGCCACCCCCGGCGCCGAGCCGGTCGCCGAGGGCGGCTACGGCGCGGTGCTGCTGCTCGACTCGTGGGCCCTGCTGACCCGCGCCGACCTGCGCGCGGGGGAGGAGGCGTTGCGCCGCTGGCTCGCGGCCGCGGCACTGGCCCGTCCGACCCCGGCCGGCCGGGTGGTGGTGGTCGCCGACGGCGCGCTCGCCCCGGTGCAGGCGCTGCTGCGCTGGGACGCCGGCTGGTTCGCCAGCCGCGAGTTGACCGAGCGCCGCGAGCTGGGCTTCCCGCCGGCGGTGCGGATGGCCAGCGTCACCGGCCCGGCCGAGGCGGTGGCGGACCTGCTCGCCGCGGCCCGGCTGCCCGAGGACGCCGAGGTGCTGGGGCCGGTGCCGGCCGAGGAGGGTCGGGAGCGGATGTTGGTGCGGGTGCCCCGGGCCCGGGCCGCCGCGCTGGCCGAGGCGCTGCACTCGGCCGCGGGGGTACGCGCCGCCCGCAAGGCCCCCGATCCGGTCCGCCTCCAGGTCGATCCGCTGAGCATGTTCTGAGGTGTCCGGCGTGGGCGTCGGCGGCCTCCGGACCTGGTCCGGGCCGGTGTCCCCGCACACCGCGTCCGGCAGGACGGTGGCGCCGGAGTGGTAGCATCGCCCGTCATGCCCAGGCGTACGACGGCTCCAGGTCACGGTGGGGGCAGCAGACGCGCCCAGCTGGAGCCCACGCGACGATGGTGGGAAACGCGTCGGTCGGACGCGATGTCGATGATCTCTTCGAGCCGGTGATTCAGGGGTGGACCAGTCGTGACCGTTGGACAATCGATCGTCTTCAACGGCGACCTCGGCAGCGGCAAGAGCACCGTGTCGGTCGAGATCGCCAAGCGGCTCGGCATGCGCCGGGTCAGCGTGGGTGACCTCTACCGGGAGATGGCGCAGCAGCGGCAGATGACCGCCCTGCAGCTCAACCTGCACGCCGAGCTCGACCAGGCCGTCGACGGTTACGTCGACCAGCTGCAGCGGAACATCGCCGCCTCCGGCGAGCGGCTCGTCATGGACTCCCGTCTCGCGTGGCACTTCTTCACCGACGCGCTCAAGGTGCACATGATCACCGAGCAGGGGGAGGCGGCCCGTCGGGTGCTGGCCCGCCCCTCCGGGCCCGCCGAGAGCTACGGCTCGCTGGAGGAGGCCAAGGCCAAGCTGCGCGAGCGCAGCGAGAGCGAGCGCAACCGCTTCATCGTCCGGTACGGGGTGGACAAGGCCCGACTGCGCAACTATGACCTGATCTGTGACACCACCCGGGCCTCCGCCGCCGAGGTGGTCGCGCACATCATCGGCGCGTACGAGGGGACACTCGGGGCCGAGGTGCTGCGCGACGGCCAGCCGCTGCTGCTGCTGGACCCGGCCCGGGTCTACCCGACCGAGGACATCTCCACCCTGCGCGGTCTGTGGGACACCGAGTTCGTCGGCGAGGTGGCCGAGGCCGGCGACGAGAGCCTGGAGCCGCTGACGATCGGCTTCACCGGCGAGCAGTTCTTCGTCGTCGACGGTCACCGCCGGCTCAGCGCCGCCCTGCAGAACGGCTTTCCGCTGGTGCCCGCCCGGCTCGTCGCCGAGGTCGACGAGCCGGTCGTGGGGGGAATGAGCGCCATCGACTACTTCGCCGCGCAGGTGCGCCCCGGCCTGGTCTACGACTGGGAGGCGGCCCACAAGATCCAGCTGCCGCTGCCGGATCCCGCGCTGCTCGCCGGCGACGCGGTGCTCGCCGGGGACCCGGGCGCCAGCGCCTGAGCAAGCAGCGGGTCGATTCGGCATCGATCCCGCGTTCCCGGGGACGTACACCGGCCGGCGCGCTGCCGAGCACTCCGTAGACTGGTACCGCACCGCTCGTCCCACCTCTGAAGGAGCCCTCCCGCGTGACCGTTCAGCCCATCCGTCTGTTTGGGGATCCGGTGCTGCGCACGCCGGCCGATCCGGTGGTCGACTTCGACGCCGAGCTGCGTAGGCTCGTCGCGGATCTGACCGACACGATGCGTGAGCAGAACGGCGCCGGCCTGGCCGCCCCACAGCTCGGTGTGAGCCTGCGGGTGTTCACCTTCGACGTCGACGACGTGCTCGGGCATCTGATCAACCCGGTGCTCGAATTCCCCGACGAGGAGGAGCAGGACGGCCCCGAGGGCTGCCTGTCCATCCCCGGTCTCTACTTCGACACCAAGCGTCGGCAGAACGTCGTCGCCAAGGGATTCAGCTCGTTCGGCGACCCGGTGCAGATCGTCGGCACCGGCCTGATGGCCCGCTGCGTCCAGCACGAGACCGACCACCTCGACGGCGTGCTCTTCCTCGACCGGCTGAACACGGAGGGGCGCAAGGAAGCGATGAAGGCGATCCGCCAGGCCGAGTGGTACGACGGGTCGGCTCCACCGGTGGTCAAACTGAGCCCCCACATCACGGACCCCTTCGGTCTGGGCCGGTGACCCCGATGCGTGTGGTCTTCGCCGGTACGCCGGCCGTGGCCGTTCCGGCCCTGGCCGCTGTCGCCGCCTCCCGGCACGAGCTGGTCGCCGTGGTCACCCGGCCCGACGCGCCCGCCGGGCGCGGGCGCGGTCTGTCCCGTTCCCCGGTCGGCGAGTGGGCCGACGAGCACGGCGTCGAGGTGCTCACACCGGCCCGCCCCCGTGACCCGGAGTTCCTCGACCGACTGCGCGAGCTCGCACCGGACTGCGCACCGGTGGTCGCCTACGGCGCGCTGGTGCCGCCGGTGGCACTGGAGATTCCCCGGTACGGCTGGGTCAACCTGCACTTCTCGCTGTTGCCCGCCTGGCGTGGCGCCGCGCCCGTGCAGCACGCCGTGCTGCACGGTGACGAGCTGACCGGGGCCAGCGTCTTCCAGTTGGAGCAGGGTCTGGACACGGGCCCCGTCTTCGGCACCCTGACCGACGAGATCCGCGCCGGTGACACCTCCGGTGACATGCTGGGGCGGCTCGCCGAGTCCGGCGCGGGGCTGCTGGTGGCGGTGCTCGACGCGATCGCCGACGGCACCGTGCGGGCTGAGCCGCAGCCGGCCGACGGGGTGTCGCTGGCGCCCAAGCTGACCGTGGAGGACGCCCGGGTGCGCTGGACCGAGCCGGCGTTCGCCGTGGACCGACGGATCCGGGCCTGTACTCCGGCCCCGGGTGCCTGGACGACCTTCCGCGACGAGCGGGTGAAGCTCGGGCCGGTCGTGGCGGCGGCCGACGGCCCCGACCTGTTGCCCGGCGAGCTGCTGGTGGAGAAGGCCCGGGTGTTGGCCGGCACGGCCACCGTGCCGGTGCGCCTCGGCGAGGTCCGTGCGGCGGGCAAGCGGGCCATGCCGGCGACCGACTGGGCGCGTGGCGTCCGCGTCGGCACCGGCGAGGACTTCGCGTGACGGCCCCGGAGGGGACTCGTCCCGCACGCGGTGGCCCGTCGACCGATCGTGGCGGGGACCGCCGGCCGGTCCGGCCGCCGATGGACCGGCCGCGCCGCGCGGCGTACGAGGCGGTGGCCGCGGTGCACCGCGACGACGCGTTCGCCAACCTGGTGCTGCCCCTCATCCTGCGCGAGGAGGGGCTGTACGGCAGGGACGCCGCCTTCGCCACCGAGCTGACCTACGGCACCCTGCGCCACCTGGGCACCCTGGACGCGATCCTGACCGTCGCGGCCGGCCGGGACGTCGCCCGGATCGATCCGCCGGCGCGGGACGCCCTGCGGCTCGGGGCGTACCAACTGCTGCACACCCGGGTGCCGGCACACGCCGCCGTCTCCTCGACCGTGGACCTGGTGCGTTCGGTCGCGCCCGGCGCCACCGGCTTCGCCAACGCGGTGCTGCGTGAGGTGTCCACGCTCGACGCGGACGGTTGGGTGGCGAAACTCGCCCCGCCGATGGAGACCGACCCGATCGGGCACCTGTCGCTGGCGTACAGCCACCCGCAGTGGATCGTGCGGGCCTTCTCCGAGGCTCTCGGCGGTGACCTGGGCGAGACGGCCCGGCTGTTGATCGAGGACAACGAGCGCCCTCCGGTGCACCTGTGTGCCCGGCCCGGCCTGATCGATCCGGTCGAGCTGGCCGATCAGGTCGGTGGCGCGCCTGGCGCCTTCTCGCCGTACGCCGTCTATCTGCCCGGCGGCTCGCCGGGTGACGTGCCGGCGGTGGTGGACGGCCGGGCCCACGTCCAGGACGAGGGCTCCCAGTTGGTGGCCAGCGCGCTCGCCGACGCGCCGTTGGACGGCCCGGACGGGCGCTGGCTGGATCTGTGCGCCGGCCCCGGCGGCAAGGCCGGGCTGCTCGGCGCACTGGCCGTGCAGCGTGGCGCCCGGGTGACCGCAGTGGAGGTGGCCGAGCACCGCGCCCGGCTGGTCTCCCAGGCGACCCGGGGCCTGCCGGTGACCGTGCTGGCCATGGACGGTCGTGAGGTCGGCGCGGACCCGAAGCTCCCGGAGGGGCACTTCGACCGGGTGCTCGTGGACGCGCCGTGCACCGGGTTGGGGTCGCTGCGCCGCCGCCCCGAGTCGCGTTGGCGCCGCCAGCCCTCCGACCTGCCGCCGCTGACCCGGCTGCAGCGCGAACTGCTCGGCGCGGCGTTGCGTGCCGTCCGCCCGGGTGGGCTGGTCGCCTACGTCACCTGCTCGCCGCACACGGTGGAGACGCACGTGACGGTGACCGAGGCGGCTCGCCGGAGCGGGGTGCCGGTGGACTTCGTCGACGCCCGGCCGTTGCTGCCGGCTGGCATGCCCGGTCTCGGCGACGGGCCCACCGTGCAGCTCTGGCCGCACCGGCACGGCACCGACGCGATGTTCCTCGCCGTCCTGCGCCGCGGCTGAGCCGACCGCGACGCGCACCGCACCCGGCCTTCCCGGCCGGGTGCGGGCAACCTGCCGGTCAGGTGACCGGAAGGCCCTTGGTGCCGGCGCCCTTCAGGGATCGGGTCAGATCCCGGTCGCTGATCCAGAGGAAGCACTGCACGCCACGGTTGCCGTTGCCCCACTCCTGCTCGTACGGCTGGTAGAAGATCGTTCCGGCGCGGAAGTCGAGCTGGGAGTTGTTCGGCACCTTGGCGTACGTCGCGGTCAGCGTCTGGCAGGCCTGGTGTGTCCGCTTGCTGGTGCGGTTGAACTCGGCGTAGCTGATGTCCGGCGCCCGCCAGATCCCCACGAACTCGGCGTGGTGCTTGGCGGTGCAGGCGACCGGCACCATCTCGTCGATGTCGTCCTTGACGAGCTTCGGGTTGAAGCAGCGGTACGCCAGCGGCGCGGCGCCCGTCAGCGAACCACGGAGGCTGCCGGTGCGCAGGTCGATGGCGGTGTCGTCGATGCTGGCGAGCTCGGCGATGTCGCAGCGGTACCAGCGCGCCCCACCGGTCCACGCGGGCGCGGACGGCAGCACGACGGTCAGGCCGAGCCGGCCGGAGCGCCAGTCGGCGCCCACCGCCTTGTTGACCTCCTTGTCGCAGCCGTCCTGTGCGGCCCGCATGCCCGGGGAGCCGGGCGGCGGGGGTGTGCCGCGCTGCGCACCCGGGCCGGTGAGCGTGCCGACGTGCACGGTCTCCACCCGGTGCGCCTCCGTGCACGGCGTCGGGTTGTAGCCACTCAGGAAGCCGACCTGCTGGGAGGAGTGGTGGCAGACCCCGGCCGCGGGAACGAACTGCTGCGCCGCGACGGGCGCCGGCCAGTCGTCGACGAGGTTCCGGTCAACTCCGGCGGGCGTGCCGCACCCCGGCAGCGCCAGGGTCACCGCCACCCCCACCGCGACCGCCGCCAACCACCGTCGCATCGCCCGACCTCCCGCCGCTGGTGGTCTCCGGCCGGCCCCAGCCGGACGGTAGCGCCACGGCGCAGCAGCATACGGCACCGTCGCTCAGATCGCGGGTAGTCCCTCGGGGCCGGCACCGCGCATCGAGCGGGTGAGTTTGCGGTCGTCGCTCCACAGGAAACAGCGCACGCCACGGTCGCCCTCGTCCCATTCCCGCTGCGATGGCGGGTAGTAGATGGACCCGGCCCGGTACGGCAGGTCGCTGTTGTTCGGCACCGCGGCGTAGGCGGCGATCAACGCCATGCAACGCCTGTGCGCCTCGTCGGCGGAGCGGGTGAACTCCGCCCAGGTCCTGTCGCGTTCGGAGTAGACGCCGACGAACTCGGCGCGGTGCGGCTCGGTGCACAGCACCGGCGCCATGTAGTTGAGGTTGTCGCCGATCAGCTTGGGGTCGAAGCAGCGGTGGGTCAGCGGTGTGTCGCCGATCAGCGCGCCGCGCAGGCTGCCGGCGCGGTTCACCGGCCGGGTGTTGTCGATGCTGCCGGTTTCGCTGAGGTCGCAGCGGAACCAGCGCGCGCCGCCGGCCCAGGCCGGGGCGGTGGGCAGCGAGACGGACAGGGTGAGCCGTGCGGTGTGCCAGTCGCCGCCGAGCACTTCCCGGGCCCGTTGGTCGCACTCGGCGCGGGCGGCCCGCAGCGCCGGCGAACCAGCCTCCGGTCGGGCACCGGTCTGCGCGGGGCCGGGAAAGGCGCCGACGTGGATGGCCTCGGCCAGGTGGCTGCGCGCGCAGTCCACCGTCTCGTAGGTGCTGGCCTGCACGATCGGGGTGACCCTGGGCAGGCACGTGTCGGTGGCGGGGGTGAACGGCCTCGGGGCCGCGAGGGCCGGCCAGTCGTCGGTGAGATCGCCGTCCGCGCCTCGTGCCGGCCCGCAACCGGCCAGCAGCATCGTCGTCACGCCGGCCAGCGCCAGCGCTGGAAGCCACCGTCGCATCGTCCGCCCTTCCGGGAGCTGGCGGCCGGTCACCGCGCCCCGCGGCGAGACCCCGGCGGGCGTGCACCCTGTGGCACCGTCCCGGTTGGAGTGTCGTCGCGTTTCCATCGCTCGGCCAGTCACAGATATCTGTTCGTCCGGATCCGGCGGTCCGGATGCGCCAATTCTGCACCACTGGTCACCGCTGGGTCACAGCGCGTCGGAGGTGGTGCCGCGATGCGGGTGGCGGGTGGCCACGTTCGTACACTGGCCTGGTGACCGTACCGCCGCCGATCGTCGCGCCGAGCATCCTGGCCGCCGATTTCGCCCGCCTCGCCGAAGAGGTCCGTGCCGTCGAGGACGCCGCGGACTGGTTGCACGTGGACGTGATGGACAACCATTTCGTGCCGAACCTGACCATCGGACTGCCCGTGGTGCAGAGCCTGCGGGCCGTCACCGCGATGCCGTTCGACGTGCATCTGATGATCGAAGACCCGCGCCGCTGGGCTCCCGGTTACGCCGACGCCGGTGCGTACAACGTCACGTTCCACGCCGAGGCGTGCGACGACCCGGTGGCGCTGGCCAAGGACCTGCGGTCGGCCGGGGCGAAGGCCGGGCTGGCCATCGACCGGGACACCCCCATCGAGCCGTACCTGGACCTGCTGCCGAGCTTCGACACCCTGCTGATCATGACCATCAAGGCGGGTTTCGGCGGGCAGCGCTTTCTGCCGCAGCTGCTGGACAAGGTCCGTGCCGCCCGACGGCACGTCGCCGCCGGGCACCTGGAGCTGCGCATCGAGGTCGACGGCGGGATCGCCGCCGACACCATCGAGCAGGCCGCCGCCGCCGGCGCCGACGCGTTCGTGGCCGGCACCGCCGTCTATGGTGCCGCCGACCCGGCGGAGGCGGTACGGCACCTGCGGGCGCTGGCGGAACGCGCGGCTGCCGGGGCCTGAGGTGGACCCCGACGGCGATCGTAAGGACATCATCCTCGTCGTCGACGACGACGAGGACATCGCCCGTTTCGTCGAGTTCAACCTGCGGCTGCACGGCTTCGAGGTGCTCCACGCGAGCGACGGTCAGGAGGCCCTCGAGCTCATCGAGCGGCAGCGGCCGGACCTGGCCGTGGTCGACCTCATGATGCCCCGGATCGACGGGCTGGAGCTGACCCGACGGCTGCGTGCCGACCCGATGACCTCCGCCCTGCCGGTGATCATGTTGACGGCGAAGGGAATGACCGTCGACAAGGTGCACGGCCTCAGCGCCGGCGCCGACGACTACCTGGTCAAGCCGTTCGACACCGCCGAGTTGGTGGCCCGGGTCTCGTCGACCCTGCGGCGCAACAAGGAGTTCCGGGAGGTTTCTCCGCTGACCGGGCTGCCCGGCAACAGCCGGATCCGCCGGGAGATCAGCGACCGTGTCCGGCACGGGGTGGACTACGCCGTCGGCTACATCGACATCGACCGGTTCAAGAGCGTCAACGACCGGTACGGCTTCGTCCGCGGCGACGACTTCATCTCCGCGCTGGCCCGCAGCCTGCACCGGGCGGTGGTGGCGGTGGGTCTACCGCCGGCCTTCCTCGGCCACGTCGGCGGCGACGACTTCGTCATCGTCTGCGCCCCGGACCAGGTCCGCCCGCTGACCTCCAAGGCGGTGGTCGACTTCGAGAAGTCCGCCGACACGCTCTACGACCCGACCGACCGGGAGCGCGGCTTCGTCGAGCTGAAGGACCGACGTGGCACCGTCCGCCGGGCCGCCCTGGTCACCCTCTCCATCGGTGTCTCCCTGTCCGACAGCGAGAAGCGGTTCACCGACCCTCTCGAAGCGATCGCGGTGGCCTCGGAGATGAAGACGGTGGCCAAGAGCCAGCCGGGGTCGTACGTGGCGGTGGACCGGCGGCGGGGCGTCACGTGAGCGTGAATACCGCTGTGAGGTAGCTCGCCTGGGTGGCGACGTACCCCCGTCGGCGTGTAAGACTGCCGGTGTACCCACCACGCGCTGGCGGGACTCGGTGAAATTCCGAACCGGCGGTGATCCACGGTCCTACCGTGGTCAGCCCGCGACCCGGACGGCTGTGCCGCCCGGTGGACCTGGTGAAAATCCGGGGCCGACGGTTGGGGGCGGTTCGTCCGCGCCCAGACAGTCCGGATGGGAGACAGCGCGCGGGACGGACGGGTCTCCGCCGGCCGCTGGCTTCAGCGTGCCAGCCCGACCCCCCGGGGCGGCTGCGCCGTACCCGGAATCCGCCGCCGCACGCCCGCGGCCCCATGCCGCCTCCCTGACCGCCCGCGCGCGGACCGGCGAGTGAGAGGGCAGGGGCAGGGCGATGGCCAGCGTCTCCGTCGAAGAGGCGATGCGGCGTGCGATCGAGCTGGCGGCGCGCGGGCTGGGCACCACCAGCCCCAACCCGGTGGTCGGCTGCGTGCTCCTGGACGCCGACGGCACGGTCGTCGGGGAGGGCTTCCACGCCTACGCCGGTGGACCGCACGCGGAGATCGTCGCGTTGGCCCAGGCCGGGGAGCGCGCCCGCGGCGGCACCGCCGTCGTCACCCTGGAACCCTGTGACCACACCGGTCGCACCGGTCCGTGCAGCAACGCCCTGGTCCAGGCCGGTGTGGGCCGCGTGGTGATCGCCGTACCCGACCCCAACCCGGTCGCCACCGGCGGTGCCGCCACGCTGCGCGCCGCCGGAGTCCGGGTGGACCTGGGGGTACGCCGTGACGAGGCCGAGACCGGCAACGTCGCCTGGCTGACGTCGATGCGCCGGGGCTGGCCGTACGTCATCTGGAAGTACGCCGCCACGATGGACGGCCGGTCCGCGGCGGCGGACGGCACCAGCATGTGGATCACCTCGGAGGCGGCCCGGATGGACGTGCACGCGCTTCGCGGCACGGTCGACGCGGTCCTGGCCGGGGTCGGCACCGTGCTCGCCGACGATCCCCGGTTGACCGCCCGCAACCTTCGCGACGGCAGTCTCGCCATCCGGCAGCCGCTGCGGGTGGTGGTGGACAGCTCGGGGCGTACCCCGCTCGACGCCCTGGTCCGCGACGGCGCCGCGCGGACCTGGATCGCGACCGTCGACGAGGTGGGCGCCGGCTCGGACGGCCGGGTCGACCTGCCGGCGCTGCTCGCCGAACTGCACCAGCGCGGCGTTCGGTCGGTGCTGCTGGAGGGCGGCCCCCACCTGGCCGGCGCGTTCCTGGCCGCCGGCCTGGTCGACAAGATCGTCTCCTACGTCGCGCCCCGGCTGCTGGGCGCCGGCCCGACCGCCCTGGTCGACGCGGGGGTGAGCACCATCGCCGAGGCCATCGATCTGGAGTTCGTCGACGTTACGCAGATCGGTCCGGATCTCCGGATCACCGCTTTGCCCCGAAAGAGGGAGGGCTGACATGTTCACCGGCATTGTCGAGGAGTTGGGGGAGATCGTCCGGGTGACGGCGACGGCGGGCGATTCGGTGCTGGTCGCCGCGCGGGGCCCGCTGGTCACCTCCGACGCGCGGCACGGCGACTCCATCGCGGTCAACGGCGTCTGCCTGACCGTGGTGGACACGGCCGACGGTGTGTTCACCGCCGACATCATGGGCGAGACGCTGCGACGCTCCGCGCTGGGCGCGCTGCGCCCCGGCGACCCCGTCAACCTGGAGCGGGCCGCGGCGCTCGGTAGCCGCCTCGGCGGGCACCTGGTGCAGGGGCACGTGGACGGCGTCGGCGAGCTGATCTCCCGGGAGCCGGCCGAGCAGTGGGAGACGGTCCGGTTCCGGCTGCCCGCCGCCCTGGCCCGGTACGTGGTGGAGAAGGGCTCGATCACCATCGACGGTGTCTCGCTGACCGTGGCCGAGGTGGGCGCGGACCAGTTCGCCGTCGGGCTGATCCCGACCACGCTCAGCCTGACCACGCTCGGCGCGAAGCGCGTCGGCGATTCGGTCAACCTGGAGGTCGACGTGGTGGCCAAGTACGTCGAGCGCCTGCTCGGCGCCCGACTGGCCGATGACCCGATCGGCGGCGGCGGCGCCGCCGCCCTGGACGGGGTGGCGTGATGGGCGCACTCGGCTGGCTGCTGGACGCGCAGGTGCGGATCGCCGGTTCGCCGGTCCTGATCCGGGAGATCGTCGGCAACGTGTTCGGGCTGGTGTCGGCCCTGCTCGGGCTGCGCCGGCTGGTCTGGGCCTGGCCGGTCGGCATGATCGGCAACGCGCTGCTGTTCACCGTGTTCCTCGGTGGGGTGTTCGCCACCCCGCAGGAGCACGACCTGTACGGGCAGGCCGGCCGGCAGGTGTTCTTCTTCGCGGTCAGCGTCTACGGCTGGTGGCGTTGGCAGCGCAACAGCCGCGCCGACGGCGGGCACGCCGCGGTGCTGCCGCGCTGGGCGACCGGGCGGGAGCGGCTGGCGATGCTGCTGGCCGCCGCCGTCGGCACCGCCGCCGCGTACCCGGTGCTCGCCGCCCTGGGCTCCTGGGGGCCGCTGCCGGACGCCTGGATCCTCACCGGCAGCCTGCTGGCCACCTACGGCATGGCCCGCGGCTGGGTGGAGTTCTGGCTGGTCTGGATCGCCGTGGACGCGGTCGGCGTGCCACTGCTGCTGCGCGGCGGGTTCTACCCGTCGGCGGTCATGTACCTGATCTACGGCGCCTTCTGCGCCTGGGGCTTCGCCGCCTGGTGGCGCACCTCCCGCGCCGCCCGTCCGACCGCCTCGATACCGCCCACCTACACGGAGGCAGTGGCGTGACCAGTTTCGGAAGTATCGAGGAGGCGGTCGCCGACATCGCGGCCGGTCGGCCGGTCGTCGTGGTCGACGACGCCGACCGGGAGAACGAGGGCGACCTGATCTTCGCGGCCGAGCTGGCCACGCCGGAGCTGCTGGCGTTCATGGTGCGGCACACCTCCGGCTACGTCTGCGTGCCGCTGACCGAGAGCGAGTGCGACCGGCTCGACCTGCCGCCGATGCACCACACCAACCAGGACCGGCGGGGCACCGCGTACACCGTGACCGTGGACGCCCGGGAGGGTGTCAGCACCGGCATCTCGGCCGCCGACCGCGCGCACACCATCCGGCTGCTCGCCGACCCGACCACCGACCCCACCGACCTGGCGAGACCCGGGCACGTGGTGCCGTTGCGGGCCCGCGAGGGCGGGGTGCTGCGCCGGCCCGGGCACACCGAGGCGGCGATCGACCTGACCCGACTGGCCGGGTTGCGCCCGGCGGGAGTGCTCTGCGAGCTGGTCAACGACGACGGCACCATGATGCGGGTGCCCGACCTGGAGAAGTTCTGCGCCGAGCACGGCCTCACGCTGATCACCATCGCGGACCTGATCGCCCACCGGCGACGTACCGAGAAGCAGGTCGAGCTGGTCGCCGACGCCCGGATGCCCACCCGGCACGGGGTGTTCCGGGCGCTCGGCTACCGCGCCGAGCACGACCCGGCCGAACACATCGCGATGGTGCTCGGCGACCTCGGCGACGGCCAGGACGTGCTGGTCCGGGTGCACTCCGAGTGCCTCACCGGCGACGTGTTCGGCTCGCTGCGCTGCGACTGCGGGCCGCAGCTGGACGCCGCGCTGGCCCGGGTCGCGCGGGAGGGCCGGGGCGTCGTGCTCTACGTGCGCGGGCACGAGGGGCGGGGCATCGGGTTGCTGCACAAGCTGCAGGCGTACCAGTTGCAGGACCTGGGCCGCGACACCGTGGACGCCAACCTCGACCTGGGTCTGCCGGCCGACGCCCGCGACTACGGCACCGGCGCGCAGATCCTGTACGACCTGGGCGTGCGCTCGATGCGGCTGCTCACGAACAACCCGGCCAAGCGTGCCGGGCTGGAGGGTTACGGGCTGACCATCACCGGTCGGGAGGCGCTGCCGGCCGGCGCGCACCCGGAGAACCTGCGCTACCTGCGCACCAAGCGGGACCGGATGGGTCACCTGCTGGACGAGTTGGACGAGGTCCCCGAGGCGCCGAACGGGCGTGCGGTGGCCGGCGACGAGATCGGAGCATAGATCATGGCGGGTTTTGGAGAGCCGGGCGTCAGCGCGGTGGACGCGACCGGAATGACCGTCGGGGTGGTGGCCGCCCGCTGGCACGGTGAGCTGACCGACCACATGCTGGAGCGGGCGGTCGCCGCCGCCGAGGCGTCCGGCGCGCGGGCCGTGGTCGCCCGGGTCGCCGGCTCGGTGGAGCTGCCGGTGGTCGCCCAGGCGATGGCGCGCCGCTGCGACGTGGTGGTGGCGCTCGGCGTGGTGGTCCGTGGCTCCACCGCGCACTTCGACTACGTTTGCCGGTCGGTCACCGACGGGTTGACCCGGGTGGCGCTCGACGAGGGCAAGCCGGTCGCGCACGGTGTGCTCACCGTGGACACGATCGATCAGGCCCGGGACCGGGCCGGCCTGCCCGGCTCGGCCGAGGACAAGGGCTGGTCGGCCACCGTGGCCGCGCTCGACGCCGCGCTGGCGATCCGGTCGCTGGCCAGCAACGGCCAGCGGGTCGGCTTCGGCGGCTGACCGGGCCCGCTCCGCGCCGGCCGGCTCGCGTCAGAGTCGGCCGGCGTCGATGATCCGGCGCAGGAACTGCCGGGTGCGGGGCTGCGTCGGCTCGCCGAGCACCTGCTCGGGCGGGCCGGTCTCGACGACCCGCCCCGCGTCGAGGAAGCAGATTTCGTCGGCGACCTCCCGGGCGAACCCCATCTCGTGGGTGGCCAACACCATGGTCATCCCGTCGGTCTTCAGGTCCCGGATCATCGCCAGCACCTCGCCGACGAGCTCCGGGTCCAGTGCGGAGGTGACTTCGTCGAGCAGCATCAGCCGGGGGGAGTTGGCCAGCGCCCGGACGATCGCCACCCGCTGCTGCTGCCCGCCGGAGAGCCGGTCCGGGTAGGCGTCGGCCTTGGCGCCCAGCCCGACCCGGTCGAGCAGTTCCCGGGCCTGCGCCTCGGCCTCCGCCCGGGCCCGTCGGTGTACGCGGCGCGGCGCGAGGGTGATGTTCTCCAGCACGTTCAGGTGGGGAAAGAGGTTGTACGCCTGGAACACCATGCCGATGCGCCGACGGACCCGGTCGGGGTCCACCCGGGGATCGGAGATGTCCTCCCCGTCCAACTCGATGGTGCCGTCGTCGAGCTCCTCCAGCAGGCTGACACACCGCAGCAGCGTGGACTTGCCCGATCCGGAGGCGCCGATCAGCGCCACCACCTGGTGCTCGGAGACCGTCAGGTCGAGCGCGTCCAGCACGACATGGCCCGCGAACTCCTTGCGCAGCCCCCGGCAGTGCAACAGGGCCATGGTCAGCCTCCCGACTGTCGACGGGCCGAGCGCAGGGTCACCCAGTCGGTGACCGCGATCAGGGGGATCGCGAGCAGCACGAAGAGCACCCCGGCCACGACGTACGGCGTGTAGTTGAACGACTGGGCGGTGGCGATCTGGGCGGCGCGGACCGCGTCGATCGGCCCGGCGAGCGACACCAGCCCGACGTCCTTCTGCAGGGCCACCACGTCGTTGAGCAGGGGCGGCGCCACCCGCCGGACGGCCTGTGGCAGGACCACGTGCCGCATCGTCTGTCGGTAGGTCAGGCCCAGCGACCGGGCCGCGGCGAGCTGACTGGGATGCACCGACTCGATGCCGGCCCGGAAGACCTCGGCGAGGTAGCCGCCGTAGGTGAGGACCAGCGCCAGCCCGCCGAGCACCAGCACCGGCGGCATCCCCTGCAGACGCAGTCCGGGTACGCCGAGGGTGAGCAGGTACAGCACGATGATCAGCGGCAGGCCGCGGAAGGTGTAGGTGTAGCCGGCGGCCAGCGCCCGGACCGGAAAGAAGATCGGGCCGCGCAGCGTCCGCAGCACGGCGATCACCAGCCCGAGCACCAGCGCGCCGGCCGCACAGACGACCAGCAGACGTACGTTGAGCCAGAGCCCGCTGAGCACCGCGGGCAGGGCGTCCCGGGCGATCCGCGGGTCCAGGAACGACTGCCGCACCCGGTCCCAGCCGGGCGCGCCGGTCACCGCGACGACCAGCAACGTGCCGAGCGCCGCCGTGGACGAGGCCGCGACCAGCACGCTGTACGCGGTCTGTCGACGCCGGTACGCAGACCGCCGCTGCTGTGCCGCGGAGGGGGTGTGGTCCAGAAGGGTCACGTAAGCTCGGCCGCCCCCGCCACCTGCGCGAGCCACTTCTGCTCCAGCTGCCGCAGCGTGCCCGCGTCGGTGAGCTGACCGACCGCGCCGGTCACGCAGGAGGTCAGCGGCGAGTTCTTGTCCAGCAGCAGCCCGAACGCCTCGGGTGTGCCGACCTGCGGCACCTGCCCGACGATCGTCGCGTCGGTGATCTCCGCGCCGGTGATGTAGAAGGCGGTGGGCAGGTCCACCACGAGACCGTCGAGCTGCCCGTTCTGGAGGGCCTTCTTGGCGTCGTCGTTGCTGTTGTAGACCTGCGGCTTGACGGTCGGCTTGATCACGTCGGTGATCGCCTGGTAGCTGGTGGTGCCGACCTGGGCGCCGAGCCGGGCGTCGCGCAGGTCGGCCAGCGAGGTCTTGCCGGCGATCTTCGAGGACTTCAACGCGATGACGGTCTGCCGCACCAGGTAGTACGGCGCGGAGAAGTCCACCGCCTGCTTGCGCTCCTCGGTGATGGAGAACTGGTTGATGTCGAAGTCGAAGGTCTTCTCTCCGGGCGCGATCGCGGTGTCGAACTTGACCCGCGTCCAGGTGACGTCGCCCCGGGCGTACCCGAGCTTCTCGGCGACCGCGTACGCGACTGCGGATTCGAAGCCCTCGCCGCTGTCCGGCTTGTCCTCGCGGAACCACGGCTCGTAGGCGGGCTGGTCGGTGGCGATGGTGAGCTTGCCCGGCGTACGGGTGGGCAGGCTGTCCTTGGCGCAGGACGCCGATGCGGTGACGGAGGGGGTGGGCTTCTCTTCCTGTGGCGCGCATCCGGCGGCGACCGCGACGGCGGCACCGGCGAGAGCGAGCGCGAGAAGACGTGAGCTGCTGGCCATGGCCGACAGCGTAGAGCGCCCATCCGGGCCGAGCGGAGAGTGCCCCACCAAGTTGATAGGGAATTGCCGCCGACCGGTTACCGTCCGCCGGCTCCGGCGGACCCGGGGGCGGGGCGTCGGTGGGGTGGCTGGAAGAATCGTCTCCCGTGAAGACGTTCGAGGAGTTGTTCGCCGAGCTGCAGGCCAAGGCCGCCGCCGGCACCCCGGGCTCGGGCACCGTCGCCGCCCTGGACAAGGGGGTGCACTTCATCGGCAAGAAGGTCGTCGAGGAGGCGGCCGAGTCGTGGATGGCCGCCGAGCACGAGGGGCCGGAGCGCACCGCCGAGGAGATCTCCCAGCTGCTCTACCAGGTCCAGGTGCTGATGCTGGCCAGTGGCCTCGAGCTCAGGGACGTCTACCGACATCTGTGAGTGCCCCCACCCGTTGATCACACTCGATCGATCGAAGGAGCACTCCGTCATGCTGCGTGTCGCCGTACCCAACAAGGGCGCCCTGGCCGAGAAGGCCTCCGAGATGTTGCGCGAGGCGGGCTACCGCCAGCGCACCGACCCGAAGGACCTGATCTGCCGGGACGAGCCCAACGACATCGAGTTCTTCTACCTCCGGCCCAAGGACATCGCCACCTACGTCGGCTCGGGTGACCTGGACGTGGGGATCACCGGCCGGGACCTGCTGATCGACTCGGGCGCCCCGGCCGAGGAGATGGTGGACCTGGCCTTCGCCCGGGCCACCTTCCGCTTCGCCGCCCGCCCCGAGGACGTCGACTCGGTGCAGCAGCTCGGCGGTCACCGGATCGCCACCGCGTACCCCGGGCTGGTCGAGCGGTACCTCGGCGAGCTGGGCGTCAAGGCCGACGTCATCCGTCTGGACGGCGCGGTGGAGAACGCCATCCGGCTCGGCGTCGCCGACGTGGTCGCCGACGTGGTGGAGACCGGTGCCACCCTGCGCCAGGCCGGCCTGGTCGTCTTCGGCGAGCCGCTGCTGCGTTCCTCGGCGGTGCTGGTACGCCGAGGCGGCGCCCCCGCGCACCCGCAGGCCGAGCAGCTGCTGCGTCGGCTGCACGGGGTGCTGGTGGCCCGCCGCTACGTGATGCTCGCCTACGACGTGCCGGCCGGCCTGCTGGACCGGGCCAGCGGGCTCACCCCGGGCATCGAGTCGCCCACCGTGTCGCCGCTGCACCGCGAGGGCTGGGTGGCCGTGCAGGCCATGGTGCTCCGCGACGACGTGCACCGGATCATGGACGAGCTGTACGAGCTGGGTGCCCGAGCCATCCTGGTCACCAACATCCACGCCTGCCGTCTCTGACCGCCGCCGGTCGCCGCGCGCCGCATCCGGGAACGTCGACCGGCACGATCGTGCTCGAACCTGGAAGTAGTGCCTTCCCTCGCGGCTGAGGCCACTACAACAAGGATCGAGCACGATCATGCGGCGCGGCGCGCCGAACGGTCTTCGCCTGGCCTGGGCGCGGTGACGCGCTGGCCGGTGCGGTGTCGTCACGTTCTCGTCCGGCGGGTGGTGCGGTCGCCGGGCGAGGGCGGGTGGCAGACTGGTGGGGTGAGTGACACCGAGGTGATCCGCCTGAAGCCACGTCGTATCCGCGTGGTCTGCTGGTCCGCCGCGATCGCGCTGCTGGTGGTGTTCGGCCTGGTGGCCACCTCGCTGAGCGGGCCGACCGGCGACGGGTACGGCAGCTTCCAGCGCGGTGACCAGATCGCCATGATCGGCCTGGGTGTCTTCGGGGCGCTCGGCTTCCTGATGTTCACCCGCCCCCGGGTGGAGGCCGACGCGCGCGGTGTGCGGGTGCGCAACGTGGTCAGCTCGTACGAGCTGCCCTGGGAGGTCGTCCGCGGGGTTCGTTTCGACCGGGGTGCACCCTGGGCCAGCCTCGAGCTGCACGACGACGACCTGCTGCCGATGATCGCCCTGCAGGCCGCCGACAAGGAGCTGGCCGTCGAGGGGGTCCGCGCGCTGCGCCGGCTGCACCAGGCGCACCTGGACAACCTCGTCAACCGCACAGTCGATCGCTGACCCGTCGACCGGTGTGCCGGCCGCACGGTCGGACGGCCCGTCGGCTGCGCCGGGGCCCGGTCATCGACTCGACGTCCTGGAAACCGGGACGGGGTGCCCGGTGTGGGGGCGTGCGGGGTGCAGGTGTAGGGTTGTCGAGTCGACCAGGCTGTCTCCGCGTGCGAGCAGACAGCCACGAAAGCGGAGCGCCTGCTCCCACCCGAGTCGCCGCTACGGTGGCCGGGTCCGGTCCCCGGTTCCGGGCACGTCCCGGTGCCGGATGCGCGATCCTGTGATCGTGCTGACCGGTCGAGTGGGCCCTGGCATGCGCCGGGGCCTTCTGCTTTCCGGGTCAGCTCCCACCCGGGAGCCGCGGGGTCGGCACGAAGGCAGAAACGACTCGAGGAGGCCCCATCAGCGTCGAACCACGCGTGAACGAGCAGATCCGGGCACGTGAGGTCCGACTGGTCGGCCCCGAGGGTGAGCAGGTGGGCATCGTCCCACTGGAGCGCGCCCTTCAGCTGGCCGCGGACGTCGATCTGGACCTGGTCGAGGTTGCGCCGATGGCGCGCCCGCCGGTGTGCAAGCTCATGGACTTCGGCAAGTTCAAGTACGAGAGTGCACTGAAGGCGCGCGAAGCGCGGCGTAACCAGCAGCAGACCGTCATCAAGGAAATGAAGCTCCGCCCCAAGATCGACCCGCACGACTACGAGACCAAGAAGGGTCACGTGGTGCGGTTCCTCAAGGCGGGCGACAAGGTCAAGGTGACGATCATGTTCCGCGGTCGCGAGCAGAGCCGCCCGGAGCTGGGTTACCGGCTCCTGCGTCGGCTCGAATCCGAGATCACGGACCTGGGATACGTCGAGGCCGCTCCGAAGCAGGACGGTCGAAACATGATCATGGTTCTCGCTCCGCACCGGGCCGTGAAGGCCTCCGCGGTCGCCGCTACGGCGTCCCGCGGTGCACCTCGGGACCGGGCAGAGGACGAGTCCGCCGCTCCGGCAGTCGATGAGACCGCAGCGGTCGGCGAGACCGCAGCAGCCGGCACCACCGGCACCGCCGCCGACACCAGCGGCGAGTAACAGGGGAGAGACGTTCCACATGCCGAAGATGAAGAGCCACACGGGTATGGGCAAGCGGGTCAAGGTCACCGGCCGTGGCAAGATCGTGGCCGAGCAGGCCGGCAAGCGCCACCTGTTGGAGGGCAAGTCTTCCACCCGTACCCGCCGGTTGACCGGCACGGTCGAGGTGGCCAAGGCCGATGTCAAGCGCATCAAGAAGCTGCTCGGCCGCTGACGCGCGCCACCTTTACCTAAGAAGGAGTTGAGATGGCACGCGTCAAGCGGGCTGTGAACGCCCAGAAGAAGCGCCGTACCCTGCTGGAGTCCGCGAGTGGTTACCGCGGTCAGCGCTCCCGGCTGTACCGCAAGGCCAAGGAGCAGGTGCTGCACTCGATGCAGTACGCCTACCGGGACCGTCGTGACCGCAAGGGCGACTTCCGGCAGCTGTGGATCCAGCGGATCAACGCGGGCGCCCGGGCCAACGGGATGACCTACAACCGCCTGATCCAGGGCCTGCGTCTGGCCGGCATCGAGGTCGACCGCAAGATCCTGGCCGACCTGGCCGTGCACGACGCCGCCGCCTTCGCGGCGATCGTCGAGCTGGCCCGGGCCGCGGTCGCGGCCGAGGGCACCGGCGGCGCGGCGGCCCAGGCCGCCTGATCCCCGCGCACAGGAACGAGGCGTTCCCCGTGTCGGCACCGCCGTCCGGGGGGCGCCTCGATCGTGCCGGAGGACCACCAACCATGGCCTTCACCCCGCGTACACCAAGGGTTGTCGCCGCTCGTCGGCTGCAGCGCCGACGGGACCGCGAGGCCACCGGCCGGTTCCTGGCCGAGGGGCCGCAGGCGGTCCGCGAGGCCCTCGCGCGGCCCGGGGTGGTCACCGAGCTGTTCGGTACGCCCACCGCCCTCGACCGGTATCCGGAGCTGGCCGCCGTCGCGGCCCGTGCCGACGTGCCGGTCTCCGAGGTGACCGACGAGGGGCTCGCCGCGCTGGCCGAGACCGTCGCACCGCAGGGGTTGGTCGCCGTGTGCCGGCACCTGGACGTGCCACTCGAGCAGGCCCTCGCGGGCGCACCCCGGCTGGTGGCGGTGCTCGCCGAGATCCGTGACCCGGGCAACGCCGGCACCGTGCTCCGTACCGCCGACGCCGCCGGGGCGGGTGCGGTGGTCTTCGCGGGCGACGCGGTCGACCCGTACAACGGCAAGTGCGTGCGGGCCTCCGCCGGCAGCCTCTTCCACGTCGACGTGGTCCGCGCCGCCGACCCGGTCGAGGCGGTCGGGGCGCTGCGTGCCGCCGGGCTGTCGGTCTTCGCGACCACCGGGTACGGCGACAGCGACCTGGACGACCTGGCCGACTACGGACGGCTGGTCGGGCCCACCGCCTGGCTGTTCGGCTCGGAGGCGCACGGGCTGCCCGAGGAGCTGACCGCGGCGGCCGACGCCCGGGTCCGGGTGCCGCTGTACGGGCGCGCGGAGAGCCTCAACCTGGCTGCGGCCGCGGCGGTCTGCCTGTACGCTTCAGCGAAGGCACAGCGCTGATGGTGTCCGCTGGTGCCGCACGGCCAGCGCGAGTGTCACCGGCACCCGGCGCCACAGATCAGCAGGGGAGAGCGTCCGTCCATGAACGCGCCACGGCGTTCGTTTAGCCAGCCCGCCGGTGTCGGCGGGCGGCGGGCCTGACCTGCTCCCTGCACAACTCCCACCGGCGGGCTGCGGCGCAGCCGCGCGTCCGTAGACTCGCCTAGCCGCCCCGCTGAGGGCTGGCGCCGCCGTGAGGGAGTGCCCGTACGCCATGAGCTACCGCAACGATCCGTACGACCCGAAGCAGGTCGCCCTGCTCGACCCGGCCGCTCTGGCCGAGGCCGTCGCCGACGCCTCGAAGGCGTTCACGGCCGCCGCCGACCCCGATGCGCTGACCGTGCTGCGTTCCGCGCACCTCGGTGACCGGTCGCCGGTCTCCCTCGCGCGCCGGGAGATCGGCGCGTTGCCGCCGGCCGCCAAGTCCGACGCCGGCAAGCGGGTCAACGAGGCCCGCCGGGCGATCGAGACCGCCTACGCCGAGCGCGCCGAGGTGGTGGACCGTGAGCAGGCCGAGCGGGTGCTGGTCGAGGAGCGGGTGGACGTCACCCTGCCCTACGACCGGCGGCCGCGCGGCGCCCGGCACCCGCTGAGCACCCTGATGGAGTCGATCGGTGATCTCTTCGTCGGGATGGGCTACGAGGTGGCCGAGGGGCCCGAGGTCGACCTGGAGTGGGTCAACTTCGACGCGTTGAACATTCCGGCCGACCATCCGGCGCGCGGGTTGATGGACACGTTCCACATTGCACCAGAGGGCTCGGGCCTTGTTCTACGGACGCACACCTCCACCGTGCAGACCCGCACGATGCTCAGCCGCAAGCCGCCGATCTACGTGATCGTGCCCGGCCGCGTCTACCGCACCGACGAGATCGACGCCACCCACAGCCCGGTCTTCCACCAGGCCGAGGGCCTCGTCGTGGACAAGGGCATCACCATGGCGCACCTGCGCGGGACGCTGGACCACTTCGCGCGGGCGATGTTCGGCCCGGAGGCGAAGACGCGGTGGCGGCCGCACTACTTCCCGTTCACCGAGCCGTCGGCGGAGTTCGACGTCTGGTTCCCGGAGCACCGCGACGGCCCGCAGTGGGTCGAGTGGGGCGGCTGCGGGATGGTCAACCCGCGGGTGCTGCGCGCCTGCGGCGTCGACCCGGAGGTCTACTCCGGATTCGCGTTCGGCATGGGCATCGACCGGACCCTCATGGTCCGGCACGGGGTCAGCGACATCCGCCATCTCTTCGAGGGCGATGTGCGGTTCAGCCGCGCGCTCGGAACCGGGGCGTAGGCGATGCGGGTACGAGACACGGGAACGGTGGTCTGACGTCATGCGAGTTTCTGTCAGTTGGCTGCGGGAGTACGTCGACCTCCCCGCCGACCTGCCCACCGGTGATCTCGAGCAGGCCCTGGTCGACCTCGGCATCGAGGTCGACTCCGTGGTGGACCTGTCCGAGACCGTCACCGGCCGGTTGGTCGTCGGTGAGGTGCGCGAGATCGAGGAACTCACCGGCTTCAAGAAGCCGATCCGGTTCTGCCGGGTCGACGTCGGCGACGCCAACGGCACCGGCGAGCCGCAGGAGATCGTCTGTGGGGCGAGCAACTTCGCTCCCGGCGACCTGGTCGTGGTGATCCTGCCCGGCGGTGTGCTGCCCGGCGGCTTCGCCATCGGCGCCCGCAAGACGTACGGGCACAACTCCGCCGGCATGATCTGCTCGGCGAAGGAGCTCGGCCTGGGCGACGACCACTCCGGCATCATCGTGCTGCCGCCCGACGTGGCGGCCAAGCCGGGCGACGACGCGCGGCCGGTGGTCGGCCTCGACGACGTCGTGCTGGAGCTGGAGATCACCCCCGACCGGGGGTACGCGCTGAGCCTGCGCGGCCTGGCCCGGGAGCTGTCGCACGCGTTCGACGTGCCGCTGCGCGACCCGGCTCTGGTGCCGGCGCCGGGCGGCACGCCCGAACCGGCGTACCCGGTGCAGGTGCGCGACACGGTCGGCTGCGACCGGTTCGCCGCCCGCCTGGTCCGTGGCGTCGACCCGGCCGCGCCCACCCCGCCCTGGCTGCGGCAGCGGCTCGTCACCGCCGGCATCCGCAGCATCTCGCTGCCGGTCGACATCACCAACTACGTGATGCTGGAGCTGGGCCAGCCGATGCACGCCTTCGACGCCGACCGGATCGTCGGGCAGCTGGTGGTCCGGCGGGCCGAGCCGGGCGAGAAGCTGACCACCCTGGACGGGGTCGAGCGGGTGCTCACGCCCGACGACATGGTCATCTGCGATGCCGGTCTGCCCAACCCCCTCGCGGGCGAGGGCGCCGGCGTCCCCATCTCGCTCGCAGCGGTCATGGGCGGTGAGACCAGCGAGGTCGTCGCCGGCACCACCGACGTGCTCTTCGAGGCGGCGCACTGGGACCCGGCGATGGTCGGGCGGACCGCGCGCCGGCACCGACTGTTCAGTGAGGCCGCCAAGCGCTGGGAGCGAGGCGTCGACCCGGCCCTGCCGCTGGTCGCGTTGGAGCGGGCCGTGCGGCTGCTCACCGAACACGGCGGTGGCACCCCGGGTGGCGAGATCCTGGATCTCGATCACGTCCGGCCGCGTACCCCGATCAGCCTGCCGGCGGATCTCCCCACCCGGCGGGTCGGGGTCGAGTACCCGCCGGCGCGGGTGGTCGCGCTGCTGGAGCGGGTCGGTTGCACTGTCGCGCAGGGCGCGGACCGGCTGACCGAGGACCCGGGATCGGTGACCATGGCCAGTGGCGCCGGGGCCGCCCTCAGCGTCATCCCGCCGACCTGGCGGCCCGACCTGACCGACCCCGCCGACCTGGTGGAGGAGGTGGTTCGCCTCGACGGGTACGACCGGGTGCCGTCGGTGCTGCCCACCGCGCCGCCCGGCCGGGGGTTGACCCCGCGGCAGCGCCGACGTCGGGCGGTCGCCGGGTCGCTGGCCGAGCGGGGGTACGTGGAGGTCCTCGCGCACCCGTTCGTGTCGCCGGAGCTGGCCGACCTGCTCGGTCTGGCTGCCGACGACCCGCGCCGGCGCGCGGTGCGGCTGGCCAACCCGCTGTCCGAGGAGGAGCCCCTGCTGCGGACGACGCTGCTCGGCCCGCTGCTCGGCATCGCGAAACGCAACCTCGGCCGAGGTCTGCGCGACCTCGCGCTCTACGAGATCGGGGCGGTCTTCCACCCGCGCGTCGACGCCGGCAGCCCGCCCGCGATGGGCGTGGACCGCCGCCCCACCGACGCGGAGTTCGCCGCCGCCGACGCGGTGGTGCCGGCGCAGCCGGTGCACGTCGCGGCGGTGCTGACCGGCGAGGCGGACCCAGCCGGCTGGTGGGGTCCGGGCCGGCCGGCAGGCTGGGCGGACGCGATCGAGGCGGCCCGCGACATCCTGGACGCCGCCGGTGTGCCGGCCGAGCGGGTCGAGCTACGCGCCGCCGAGTACGCGCCGTGGCACCCGGGCCGCTGCGCCGAGGTACGGGTCGACGGCACGGTCGTCGGGCACGCCGGCGAGCTGCACCCGGTGGTGGTGGCGGCGTTGGAGCTGCCCCGCCGTACCGCTGTCCTGGAGCTGGATCTGGACGCGTTGCCGCCCTCGCCGGTGACGCCAGCCCCGACGGTCTCCGGGTTTCCGCCGGCGTTGATCGACGTGGCGCTGGTGGTGGACGAGTCGGTGCCGGCCGAGCAGGTGCGCCGGGCCCTGGAGGCGGGCGCCGGCGCGTTGCTGGAGGACGTTCGGCTGTTCGACGTGTACGCCGGTGAGCAGCTCGGCGCGGGCCGCCGGTCCCTGGCGTACAAGCTCACGTTCCGGGCACCGGACCGGACGCTGACCGTCGAGGAGGCGGTGGCGGCCCGGGACGCGGCGGTCGCCGTCGCGGCACAGCGGTTCGGTGCCATCCTGCGCGGCGCCTGAGCCGCACCGGCACCGGAACGGCCGGTGGTGGTCGCCGTGCTCACGGTGGCCGCCACCGGCCCGCCGAACGTCGTATCGGCTGAACGGACATCGGCCACGACATGTTCGGTTACCCGCGAGTCACGTCCGAGCGGTTAGCCTGCTTGGATTCCGGCGACCACCGGAACGCACCCCCACCACCCCTGGGAGTTGATCCATGTCCGAGGATCCGTTCGAGCCGGTCGGAATGGTCGACGTCTGTATCGTCGGCGGCTGCGGTCGGGTGGGTCTGCCGCTGGGCATCGCCTTCGCCTCCCGTGGCCTCTCCGTCGTGTTGTACGACATCAACGACGACGCGGTGGCCACGGTGAACGGAGCCCGGCTCCCGTTCGCCGAGCCCGGCGCGGCCGAGCCACTGGCCGAGGCGGTCGCCGCCGGGCGGCTGCGGGCGACCAGCGACCCGGCCAGCGTGGGCGGCGCCGAACACCTGGTGGTGGTCGTGGGCACGCCGGTGGACGAGCACCTCAACCCGGATCTCGGCGCGGTGCCCCGGGCGCTGGAGCGGTGCGCCGAGCACCTGCGCGACGGGCAGCTCGTGGTGCTGCGCAGCACCGTCTACCCGGGAGTCACGGCGCTCACCGAGAAGCTGCTGGTGGGCAAGGGCATCAGCGCCGACGTGGCGTTCTGTCCGGAGCGGATCGCCGAGGGCCGCGCGATGACGGAGTTGTTCGCGCTGCCGCAGATCGTGGCGGCCCGGACGCCGGCGGCGCTGGCCCGGGCGGAGAAGCTGTTCCGGCACCTGACCGACCAGATCGTGCCGCTGGAGCCGGAGGAGGCGGAGCTGGCGAAGCTGTTCACCAACACCTGGCGCTACATCAAGTTCGCCACCGCCAACCAGTTCTGGATGATGGCCAACGACTTCGGGCTCGACTTCGCCCGGATCCGGCACGCGGTCGCGCACGACTATCCGCGCGCGGCGGACCTGCCGATGCCCGGGTTCGCCGCCGGGCCGTGCCTGTTCAAGGACACCATGCAGCTGGCCGCCTTCAACCGGAACAACTTCGTGCTCGGCCACTCGGCCATGTTGATCAACGAAGGGCTGCCGCTCTACCTGGTGTCCCGGTTGGAGGACCGCTTCGACCTGTCGACGATGACCGTCGGCATCCTGGGCATGGCGTTCAAGGGCGGCAGCGACGATCCGCGCGAGAGCCTGGCGTACAAGCTGCGCAAGATCCTCGCGCTGAAGACCCGGGAGACGCTCTGCACCGACCCGTACGTGGCCGACGAGCGCTTCGTCGACCTGGCCGAGGTGCTGCGCCGAGCCGACCTGTTGGTCATCGCCGCTCCGCACGAGCAGTACGCCCGACTGGAGACCGGGACCCCACTGATCGACATGTGGGGGCTGACCGGGCAGGGGGTGCGGGTGTGACGCCGCGGGTGTCGGTCATCGTCCCGGTCTACAACGAGGGCGAGGCGATCGTCCGCTGCCTGGAGCGGATGCTGCGGGAGATGCTGCTTCCGGCGGAGGTGCTCATCGTGCACGACATGCCGGAGGACACCACCGTGCCGTACGCCGAGCGGATCGCCCAGCAGGATCCCCGGGTCCGGGCGGTTCTCAACACCTACGGCCGCGGGCCGGCCAACGCGATCCGGTTCGGCGTCGACGCGGCGCAGGCCCCCGTCGTGGTGGTCACCATGGCCGACGGGTGCGACGACCCGCGCCAGATCGACGAGCTCGCCCGGCTGGTGGACCGGGGCGTGGTGGTGGCCGCCGCCTCCCGGTACATGCCCGGTGGGCAGCAGGTGGGCGGCCCCCGACTGAAGCGGATGATGTCCCGCTGGGCCGGGCGCAGCCTCTACACGTTCGCCCGCGTGGGCACCCGGGATGCGACCAACAGTTTCAAGGCGTACGACACGGCCTTCGTGCGCGAGGTGGGCATCGAGTCCCGGACCGGGTTCGAGATCGGCCTGGAGCTGACCGCCAAGGCCACCCGGCGGCGGCTGCCGGTGGCCGAGATCCCGACCATCTGGCTGGACCGACCGCTGGGGGAGTCGCACTTCGACCTGGGTCGTTTCCTCCCCGGGTACCTGCGCTGGTACTTCTTCGCCTACGGTCGGCGGCTGAGCCGGGCGAAGCTGGCGGCCCGGCCGGCGGCGGTCGCGGCGGTGCCCGCGCCGCGGGAGAGCATCGAGTACGAGAAGACCGGATAGGAGAGCACGTGTCGAAGGTCCTGGTAACTGGTTCGGCCGGATTCATCGGTGGCTACCTCGTCGAGGAGCTGTTGGACCGGGGCCACGAGGTGGTGGGGATCGACGACTTCTCGAAGTACGGGCCGGTGACCCACCGGTACGACGACCATCCCCACTACCGGTTCGTCGAGGGTGACGCCCGTGACGTCGACCTGCTCACCGGGCTGTTGGACGGCTGCGACCACCTGGTGGCCGGTGCGGCGATGATCGGCGGGATCTCCTACTTCCACGCCTACGCCTACGACCTGCTCGCCACCAACGAACGGATCATGGCGGCGACCTGCGACGCGGCGATTCGGGCGTACCGGAAGGGGCAGCTGGCCAAGGTCACCTACCTGTCCTCCTCGATGGTCTTCGAATCGACCGAGCACTGGCCCAGCCGTGAGGGCGACGAGCGGCTCATTCCGCCACCGCTGTCGTCGTACGGGTTCCAGAAGCTGGCCGTGGAGTACTACGCCCGGGCCGCCTGGGAGCAGTACCAGCTGCCGTACACCATCGTCCGGCCGTTCAACTGCGTTGGCGTCGGCGAGGGACGCGCGCTCGGCCAGGCCGAGATGCTCTCGGGCAACGTGAAGCTGGCCATGTCACACGTCGTACCGGACCTGGTGCAGAAGATCGTCAAGGGGCAGGACCCGCTGCACATCCTGGGCGAGGGCAACCAGGTGCGGCACTACACGTACGGCGGCGACCTGGCTCGGGGGATCGCCGCCGCCATGGAGCACCCGGCGGCGCGCAACGAGGATTTCAACCTCTCGACCTCGGAGTCGACGAGTGTGCTGGCTCTGGCCGAACTGATCTGGCACAAGATCAAGGGCCCGGACGTGCCCTTCCGGTACGTCTGCGACGAGCCGTTCCGCTACGACGTGCAGAAGCGGGTGCCGGACGTCGCCAAGGCCCGGGACGTGCTCGGGTTCACCGCGACCACGTCGCTGGACGTGATGCTCGACGAGGTCGTCCCGTGGGTGACCCGGGCCGTCGCGGAGGGCCGGCTCTGAACGCGTTCCGTCTCGTTTCTTGGTGAACTGTCCGGCCCGGTCGCCCCTCGCGATCGGGCCGGACGTGTGTCCGGGCTCTCACGCATCATCACCATGCATGAGGCTGCATGAACTTGCAGCGCCCCGATCATGGCTGCTAACCTTCACTGCATAGTCATGCGGAGGTGAGTATGGGAATCCGAGTCGCGGTCGCCGGAGCGAGCGGCTACGCCGGAGGCGAGCTGCTGCGCCTGGTCGCCGGGCACCCGGAGTTCGAGCTGGTCGCTGCCACCGCGCACCGCCAGGCCGGGCACCGCGTCGACGTCGTACACCTGCAGCTCACCGGCCTCGACCTGGTGCTCGGCGAAACCGACGCGGCGGCCCTCGCCGACGCGGACCTGGTGTTCCTGGCCCTGCCGCACGGCGAGTCGGCGGCCCTCGCCGCGCAACTGCCGGCCGACATCCGGATCGTGGACCTCGGCGCCGACCACCGACTCGCCGACCCGTACGCCTGGGCGCAGTACTACGGCGGCACGCACGCCGGCCAGTGGACCTACGGGTTACCCGAACTGCCCGGCCAGCGGGAGCTGATCGCCGGCTCCGCGCGGGTGGCGAACACCGGCTGCTACGCCGCCGCGATCACCCTGGCGCTCGCACCGCTGATCGAGGCCGGTGCCGCCAGCCCCGCCGACGTGGTGGTGGTCGCCGCCTCCGGCACCTCCGGCGCGGGGCGGTCGGCAAAGCCGCACCTGCTGGGCAGTGAGGTGATGGGGGACCTGTCGCCGTACCGGGTCGGCACCCACCAGCACGTGCCGGAGATCAAGCAGGCCACCGGCGCGACCGGCCTGTCGTTCACTCCCGTGCTGGCGCCGATGCCGCGCGGCATCCTGGCCACGGTCACCGCGATTCCGACGCGCGGCGTCGACCCGCAGCAGGTGCTGGCGCAGGCGTACGCTGACGCGCCCTTCGTGCACGTGCTGCCGGAGGGTCGCTGGCCGCACACCGCCGCCACGCTGGGCTCCAACTCCTGCCACCTGCAGGCGGGCGTCGATGTCGACTCCGGCCGCCTGATCGTGCTCAGCGCACTGGACAACCTGGGCAAGGGCGCAGCCGGCCAGGCCGTCCAGAACGCCAACCTGATGCTCGGCCTGCCGGAGACCGCCGGCCTGTCGGTCTGGGGAGTGGCACCGTGAGTGTCACCACCCCACGGGGGTTCCGGGCGTCCGGGGTGGCCGCCGGCCTGAAGGCCAGCGGTGGCGCCGACGTCGCGCTGGTCGTCAACGACGGCCCGGACGCCGGTGTCGCCGGTGTCTTCACCACCAACCGGGTCAGGGCCGCGCCGGTGCGCTGGACCCAGCAGGTCGTGCACGGCGGCGTGGTACGCGCGGTGGTGCTGAACTCCGGTGGCGCCAATGCGTGCACCGGTCCAGCTGGCTTCCAGGACACGCACACCACCGCCGAGCACACCGCCGCCGTGTTGACGTCGGTCAGCCCACGGCTGATCCTCGGCGCGGGCGAGGTGGCGGTCTGCTCCACCGGGCTGATCGGTGAGCGGCTGCCGATGCCGAAGCTGCTGCCCGGCGTACGCTCGGCGATCCGGGGCCTGTCCCGCGACGGTGGCCGGGCCGCCGCCGAGGCCATCATGACCACGGACACCCGGCCGAAGACCACCGTGGCTCGGGGCAGCGGCTGGACGGTCGGCGGGATGGCCAAGGGCGCCGGGATGCTCGCGCCGGGGATGGCCACCATGCTCTGCGTGTTGACCACCGACGCGGTGGCCGGGCCGGAGACGCTGGATGAGGCGCTGCGGGCGGCCACCCGGGTCAGCTTCGACCGGGTCGACTCCGACGGGTGCATGTCCACCAACGACACCGTGCTGCTGTTGGCCAGCGGCGCGAGTGGCATCGAGCCGACCCCCGCCGAGCTGGCCGCCGCGGTCACCGCGGCCTGTCACGACCTGGCCCAGCAGCTGGTCGCCGACGCCGAGGGCGCCACCAAGCAGATCGCCATCGACGTGGTCGGTGCGGCCGACGAGGACGATGCCGTCGAGGTGGGCCGCTCGGTGGCCCGCAACAACCTGGTCAAGACGGCACTGTTCGGCAACGACCCGAACTGGGGTCGCATCCTCGCCGCCGTCGGCACCACCGGCGCGGCGTTCGAGCCGGACGGGGTGGACGTGGCGGTCAACGGCGTCTGGGTGTGCAGGGCCGGCGCCGCCGCCGAGGACCGCTCGAAGGTCGACCTCACCGGGCGGGACGTGACGATCCGGATCGACCTGCACGCGGGCACGTCGGCCGCGACGATCTGGACCAACGACCTGTCCCACGCGTACGTGCACGAGAACTCGGCGTACTCGTCGTGACCGCGAGCCTCAGCACCGATCTCACCCGCGCCCAGGTCAAGGCGGAGACGCTGATCGAGGCGCTGCCCTGGCTGGCCAGCTTCTCCGGCTCCACGGTGGTGGTCAAGTACGGCGGCAACGCCATGGTCGACCCCGAGTTGCAGCGGGCGTTCGCGGCCGACATGGTCTTTCTGCGCTACGCCGGCCTCCGGCCGGTGGTGGTGCACGGTGGCGGCCCGCAGATCTCCGCGATGTTGGGCCGGCTCGGCATCGCCAGCGAGTTCCGGGGCGGCCTGCGGGTGACCACCGCCGAGACGATGGACGTGGTCCGGATGGTGCTGGTCGGGCAGGTGGGCCGGGAACTGGTCGGCCTGATCAACTCGCACGGCCCGTTCGCCGTCGGTCTCTCCGGCGAGGACGCCCGGCTGTTCACCGCGGTGCGCCGCCCGGCGTACGTGGACGGTCTGCCGGTCGACGTCGGCCAGGTCGGCGACGTCGAGTCCGTCGACGTGTCGGCGGTGACCGACCTGATCGCGGCCGGCCGGATCCCGGTGATCTCCACGGTCGCGCCGGACGCCGACGGTGTGCTGCACAACCTCAACGCGGACACCGCCGCCGCGGCGCTGGCCGTCGCGTTGCGGGCCCGCAAGCTGGTCGTGCTCACCGACGTGCCCGGCCTGTACGCGGACTGGCCGGACACCACCACCCTGATCTCCGAGATCAACACCGACGACCTGGCGGCGCTGCTGCCCAGCCTCGAGTCGGGGATGGTGCCGAAGATGGAGGCCTGCCTGCGGGCGGTGGGTGGGGGAGTGCCCGCCGCGCACGTGGTCGACGGCCGGGTCGCGCATTCCACGTTGCTCGAGGTGTTCACGTCGGAAGGATTCGGAACCATGGTGATCCGGTCATGAGCAGCCTGGTGCGGCGCTGGAGTCAGTCCATGATGGACAACTACGGCACGCCGCCGCTGGCGCTGGTCGCAGGCAGAGGCGCCGTCGTGGTCGACGATGCCGGCCGGGAGTACGTCGACCTGGTGGGCGGAATCGCGGTGAACGCCCTCGGCCACGCCCACCCGGCCGTGGTGGCCGCCGTGTCGAAGCAGATCGCGACGCTCGGCCACGTCTCCAACCTCTACGTGGCCGAGCCGCCGGTCGCGCTGGCCGAGCTGCTGTTGGCGCTCGCCGGCCGGTCCGGCCGGGTCTTCTTCTCCAACTCCGGCGCGGAGGCGAACGAGGCGGCGTTCAAGCTGTCCCGGCGTACCGGCCGCACGCACGTGGTCGCCACCCGGGGCGGCTTCCACGGTCGGACGATGGGCGCCCTCGCGCTGACCGGCCAGCCAGCCAAGTCCGACCCGTTCCGTCCGCTGCCCGGCGAGGTGACCCACATCGGGTACGGCGACGTCGCCGCTCTGGAGGCGGCGGTCACCGACGCCACCGCGATGGTGATCCTGGAGCCGATCCAGGGTGAGAACGGCGTGGTCGTGCCGCCAGCCGAATACCTCACCGCGGCGCGCCGGATCACCGCCCGACACGGCGCGCTGCTGGTGCTCGACGAGGTGCAGACCGGCATCGGCCGCACCGGGCACTGGTTCGCGCACCAGGCCGAGGGGGTGCAGCCGGACGTGGTCACCCTGGCCAAGGGCCTGGGCGGCGGGCTGCCGATCGGTGCCTGCCTGGCCTTCGGGCCGGCCGCCGACCTGCTCGGTCCCGGTTCGCACGGCACCACCTTCGGCGGAAACCCGGTCAGCTGTGCCGCCGCGCTCGCAGTGGTGTCGACGATCGCCCAGGAGGGGCTGCTCGACCACGTCAAGCGGGTCGGCGAGCGGCTGCGTCGGGGCATCGAGGCTCTCGGTCACCCGCTGATCAGCGGGGTGCGGGGTGCCGGTCTGCTGCTCGGTGTGGTGCTGACCGCGCCGGTGGCGGCGGTGGCGAGCGAGGCGTTGCGCGAGGCCGGCTTCCTGGTCAACCCGGTGCAGCCTGACGTGCTTCGGCTGGTTCCGCCGCTGATCCTCACCGCCGAGCAGGCCGACGCCTTCCTCGCCGCGCTGCCCACCGCCCTGACCGCCACCACCCCGGCCGCCGCCGATCCTGGTACCAACGTGCCTCTGGAAGGGTCTTTCCGCACCACGATCTCGCCGACGACCACGACCACGACCTCGGCACCGATCACGACGGAGACGAGCTGATGACCCGGCACCTCCTACGCGACGACGACCTCTCGTCCGCCGAGCAGGCCGCGGTGCTCGACCTGGCGGCGCGGATGAAGACCGACCGGTTCGGCCACCGGCCGCTGGCCGGGCCGCGTTCGGTGGCGGTGCTCTTCGACAAGCAGAGCCTGCGCACCCGGATCTCGTTCGACGCCGGGATCGCCGAGCTGGGCGGCCACCCCCTCGTCGTGGACACCCAGGTCACCCACTTCGGCCGGGGCGAGACACTCGCGGACGCCGGGCGGGTGCTGTCCCGCTACGTCGCGGCCATCGTGCTGCGCACCCACGGCGACGACCGGATCGCCGAGGTCGCGGCGGGCGCGAGCGTACCGGTGATCAACGCGCTCACCGACGGCTTCCACCCCTGCCAGCTGCTGGCCGACCTGCTGACCGTCCGCGAGCGGTGCGGCGGAACGGCCGGCCGCACCCTGACCTACGTGGGGGACGGCGGCAACAACATGGCGCAGTCGTACCTGCTGGCGGGTGTGACGGCCGGCATGCACGTGCGGATCGCCGGGCCGGCGGGCTTCGCGCCGGACCAGGCCGTGGTGGACCGGGCGGTCCAGATCGCCGCCGGCACCGGCGGGTCCGTGCGGGTGCTGACCGACCCCGAGCAGGCGGTACGCGACGCCGACGTGCTGGCCACCGACACCTGGACCTCGATGGGGCAGGAGGACGACGGGCTGGACCGGATCACCCCGTTCCTGCCCTACCAGGTCAACAAGGAGCTGCTCGGCCAGGCCGCGCCGGACGCGATCGTGCTGCACTGCCTGCCCGCACACCGTGGTGAGGAGATCACCGACGAGGTGCTCGACGGCCCGCAGAGCGCGGTCTTCGACCAGGCCGAGAACCGGCTGCACGCCCAGAAGGCGCTGCTGACCTTCCTGCTGGGCGACGAGATCGGCGGGTACCGGTGAGCGCGAGGAGTGCAGCGCAGCGGAGCCCCGCAGTCGCGAACGAAAGGCTGGTCCCGTGACCGCCCCGCTGACCCGCGCCGCCCGGCACGCCCGGATCGTCGAGCTGATCCGCGACACGGCGGTCCGTTCGCAGACCGAGCTTGCCGACCTGCTCGCCGGTGGCGGCGTCGCGGTCACCCAGGCCACCCTCTCCCGCGACCTGGAGGAGCTCGGCGCTGTCAAGGTCCGCGGCGGCGACGGGCCGGCGATCTATCTGATCCCCGAGGACGGCCACCGGCCGCTGCGCGACGCCGAGGCGGCCCCAGCCCGGCTGGTGCGGCTGCTGCACGAGCTGCTCAACGGGGTCGACTCCAGCGGCAACATCGCCGTGCTGCGTACCCCACCGGGCGCAGCCCAGTACCTGGCCAGCGCGTTGGACCGAGCGGGCCTGCCCGAGATCGTCGGCACCATCGCCGGCGACGACACCATCCTCGTCGTGGCCCGCGAGGCCGTCGGCGGGGCCGCACTCGGCGAGAAGCTCGCCGGCTGGGCCCGCCGTGAAGACACCGTTGAAGGGAACACCACATCATGACCGAGCGGGTCGTCCTTGCGTACTCCGGAGGCCTGGACACCTCCGTCGCCATTCCTTACCTGGCCGAACAGACCGGCGCCGAGGTGATCGCGGTCGCGGTCGACGTCGGGCAGGGCGGCGAGGATCTCGACGCCATCCGGCAGCGCGCCCTGGACTGCGGTGCCGCCGAGTCCGAGGTCATCGACGCGCGCGACGAGTTCGCGGCCGACTACTGTCTGCCGGCCATCCGGGCCAACGCCCTCTACATGGACCGCTATCCGCTGGTCTCGGCGCTGTCCCGGCCGTTGATCGTGAAGCACCTGGTGACCGCGGCGCGCAAGCACGGCGGGACGATCGTGTCGCACGGCTGCACCGGCAAGGGCAACGACCAGGTCCGGTTCGAGGTCGGCCTGAACGCGCTCGCCCCCGACCTGAAGATCATCGCGCCGGCCCGGGACTTCGCCTGGACGCGGGACAAGGCCATCGCCTTCGCCGAGGAGAAGGGGCTGCCGATCGACGTGTCGGCCAAGTCGCCGTACTCGATCGACCAGAACCTGTGGGGTCGAGCGGTCGAGACCGGCTTCCTGGAGGACATCTGGAACGCCCCCATCGAGGACCTCTACTCGTACACCTCCGACCCGGCGCAGGAGCGCGACGCCGACGAGGTCGTCATCACCTTCGACGCCGGTGTACCGGTGGCGATCGACGGTGAGACCGTCACTCCGTACCAGGCGATCCTGGAGCTGAACCGGCGTGCCGGCGCGCAGGGTGTTGGCCGGCTCGACATGGTCGAGGATCGCCTCGTGGGCATCAAGAGCCGCGAGGTGTACGAGGCGCCCGGCGCGATCGCCCTGATCACCGCCCACCAGGAGCTGGAGGCGGTGACCGTGGAACGGGACCTGGCCCGGTTCAAGAAGAGCGTCGACCAGCGCTGGGGTGAGCTGGTCTACGACGGCCTGTGGTTCTCGCCGCTGAAGGACTCGCTCGACGCGTTCATCGACGACGCCCAGCGGCACGTCAGCGGCGAGGTGCGGCTGACCCTGCACGCTGGCCGGGCCACCGTCACCGGCCGCCGGTCCGAGGCGAGTCTCTACGACTTCGGGATGGCGACCTACGACACCGGCGACACCTTCGACCAGTCCCTGGCCAAGGGCTTCGTGCAGCTGTGGGGCCTGCCGAGTCGGATGGCCGCCGCGCGGGACGCCCGGCTGGGCGGCTCCTGACCGTGGGATATGCGAGCGCGAGGAGTGAGCGGGGGAGCCCCGCAGTCGCGAGCGAAAGGCAGACAGAGCAATGATGGGCGGCGTGGACGACAAGAGCCTCACCGAGAACAGCGCCGCGACCAACCGCACGAGCCTGTGGGGTGGCCGGTTCGCCGGCGGCCCCGCCGAGGCGCTCGCACGGCTCTCGGTGAGCGTGCAGTTCGACTGGCGCCTGGCCCCGTACGACATCGCCGGTTCCCGGGCGCACGCCCGGGTCCTGGCGGGTGCCGGCCTGCTCGACCCCGAGGAACTGGGCCGGATCCTGGCCGCCCTGGACGACCTGGAGGCCGCCTGCGCCTCCGGGTCGTTCCGCCCCACCGTGGACGACGAGGACGTGCACACCGCGCTGGAGCGCGGGCTGCTGGAGCGCCTCGGCAGCCTGGGCGGCAAGCTGCGCGCCGGCCGGTCCCGTAACGACCAGGTCGCCACGGACCTGCGGCTCTACCTGCGCGACCACGCCCGGGGCGTGGCCAGCCGCCTCGTCGAGCTGGCCGACGCGCTGGTGGAGCAGGCCGAGCGGCACATCGACACCGCCGCGCCCGGCATGACCCACCTGCAGCACGCCCAGCCGGTCACCTTCGGGCACTGGCTGCTCGCCCACGTGCAGCCGCTGCTGCGTGACCTGGAACGGCTACGGGACTGGGACCACCGGGCGGCGGTCAGCCCGCTCGGCGCGGGTGCCCTCGCTGGTTCGGGGCTGCCGCTGGACCCGGTGGCCGTGGCCAAGGAGCTGGGCTTCCGTACGTCGTTCGCCAACTCGATGGACGCCGTCGCCGACCGGGACTTCGTCGCCGAGTTCCTCTTCACCACCGCCCTGGTCGGGGTGCACCTGTCCCGCCTCGGCGAGGAGGTGGTGCTCTGGACCTCGCACGAGTTCGGCTGGGTGGAGTTGGACGACGCGTTCGCCACCGGCTCGTCGATCATGCCGCAGAAGAAGAACGCGGACATCGCCGAGCTGGCCCGGGGCAAGTCCGGGCGGCTGGTCGGCGGCCTGGTCACCGTGCTCACCATGCTCAAGGGTCTGCCGATGACCTACGACCGGGACATGCAGGAGGACAAGGAGCCGGCCTTCGACGCGGTCGACACCCTGGAACTGCTGCTGCCCGCCCTGGCCGGAATGATCTCCACGATGACCGTCCGCGTGGACCGCCTCGTCGCCGCCGCGCCGGTCGGGTTCTCCCTCGCGACCGAGGTGGCCGACTGGCTGGTCCGCAAGGGCGTGCCGTTCCGTGACGCGCACGAGATCACCGGCCGGTTGGTGGCACTGTGCGCGGTGCGCGACTGCGAGCTGGACGCGGTCTCCGACGAGGACCTGGCTGCGGTGAGCGGTCACCTCGACCCTTCGGTGCGCGACGTGCTCTCGGTCCGTTCGGCCCTCGCCGCCCGGACCACCCCCGGCTCCACCGGCCCCGGCCCCGTCGCCGACCAGCTCGCCGCCGCCGCGGACCGGCTGGTCGACTGGCGGGAGTGGGCCGCCGAGCGGGTCGTACCCCGCTGAGCCCGCCGTGGCGCCGACGCGACCCGCCGTCGGCGCCGCGGTTGGTTTCAGGCCGTCGGGCGCTCCCGCTTCGGCAGCTTGGCCACCACCATGTCGTACGACGAGTCGACCGCCTCGGTCAGCTCGTCGGGGTCGATCCGGCCGTCCAGGCGCAGGGTGTTCCAGCCGGACCGGCCGATGTAGGCCATCACCCGAGCGTCGTCGGGATGGCGGTGCAGCCACTCGTCGGCGACCTCACGGGTCTGACCGCACTTCACCCCGACCGTCGGCTTACCGTCGCCGTTGCCGAGGAAGGCGAAGATCCGGCTGCCCACCTTCACCACCTCGTCGCCCTCCCATGGTCGGTCCAGCCACGCTCCCGGTTTGGCCAGGCAGTACGCCAGCATCTCCGCGCGCTCCATGGGTGCCTCCCGGAATCGTCGTGCGCACAGTCTGCGCGCCCGGCCGGTGCGTGGCATGCCAGTCGGCCGGGCGGGTCGTCGCCCGTTTCCGGTGGCGGGTCAGCTGGTCCGCTCGGCCGAGCGGGCGGCGACCCGTTCGTAGCGCTGCCGGGCGGCCTGCGCGCTGCCCAGACCCAGCCCGTACGCGATGGCCTGCCAGGTCAGCCCCCGGTCGCGGGCCAGCGTCAGCAGCCCGGCCTCCAGGGCGTCCAGCTCCGCGCGGACGTGCGGCAGCAGGGTCAACGCGGCCGTGAGGTCGGCACCGTCGACTGGCTCCTCGCCGGGCTCCCGCTCGGCACCGCCCGCGGCCAGCGCGGTGACCAGGGCCACCGCCTCCCATGGATCGAGCACGGACGGATGCGCCCAGCGACCCCGCTGGGCGTTGCTGCCGGCGTGCCGCTCGCTGATCCGCTGTAGCGCCTCGTGGGTGCGGTGCGAGCGCGCCTGGGCGGGATCGGGCGCGGTGAAGGGGTCGACGGTCGTCATGCCCCAAGCACAGTCTAAAAACATTCCCTTGTCAACGATTTGTTGAAGATGGCGGCGGCTCCGAGGCGCCGCCGCCATCTCCAGGTGACTCAGAGCGACAGGTTGAACCGGTGTTCGTCGGTGAGCGAGTTGCACAGCGCGTCGCAGGAGTTGCCGGTCACCACTCCGAACGCCACGCCGGGGGCGAACGGGCGCTCGTTCGCGGTCACCGCGATCCGGACCTTCTGCGAGGTCCCGTCGCAGGCCACCTTGCGGGTGGTGGTGCCGGTCCGCATGGTGTCTCCGATGGCCTGAGCGACCTTCACCGTCAGGTCGACCTGAGTCGGCTGGGAGCAGGTCAGGGTGACCGGGACGAAGGCCGCCGCGCCGTTGGAGTCGATCTTCCCGGGGCCGACGAGGGCCACCGCGGTCAGCGGTGCACCGTCGGTGAGGGCCGCCGCCCGCAGCGGCGTGCTGGCGCTCGCCGAGGGGGCGAAGGCCAGGGTGGCGCCGACGGCGAGCAGGCCGATGGTGACCAGCGGCCGACGGATGGTGCGTCGCGTCATGATGGTTCCTCTCCCGAGTGCCGCCGCGCGGTGCGACGACACCGGATACACCCGCCGAGCCATGGGACGGTTTCGGCGGGCGGATGTCGAGCGGGTGAACGCTCGATGACCGAGCCGGTCGTTCCGTATACGCCCCTCCGTTGATCGCGTGGGCGGCTGGGTACCGTCGGGGCATGGACGTTCTGCCGGGGGGCCGCGCAGCCGACACCGACCTGGCGGCACTGGCGGACCTGCTCGCCGGGCCGCTGCTACCGGCCGCGCGCGGACTGCTGGGCTGCCGGCTGCACGCCGGCGGGGTCACCGTCCGGATCACCGAGGTCGAGGCGTACGCCGGCACGGCAGGCGACCCGGCCTCGCACGCGCACCGGGGTCGCACGCCGCGTAACGCGGTGATGTTCGGGCCGGCCGGGTACTCCTACGTCTACTTCACCTACGGGATGCACTGGTGTATGAACGTGGTCACCGGTGTCGCCGGGGAGGCCGCCGCGGTGCTGCTGCGCGCCGGCGAGGTGGTCGACGGTCTGGCCGTGGCACAGGCCCGTCGACCGGCCGTCCGCCGTGACGTGGACCTGGCCCGTGGTCCGGCCCGACTCTGTTCCGCGCTCGGCATCGACCGCGCGGCGTACGGCGAACACCTGTTGGGTGACGGGCCGGTCCGTTTGCGTCCGCCGGCGCGTCCGGTGCCGCCGGAGGCGGTGATCGCGGGTCCACGGGTCGGCGTGACCGGCGCGCACGACCTGCCGTGGCGATTCTGGCTCGACGGCGACCCGACGGTCAGCCTCTACCGCCGGCACGTCCCCCGCACCCGACCCTGACCGGTGCACCGGCGTGGAGCCTGGCGAATCTGTCGGAGGGTGTGGCCATAATCACCGCACCTAAACGTCGGCGACTCGGAGGACGTGATGGCAACGCTGCTCGCGATCGGCACGGCCAAGGGGTTGTTTCTGGCGACCAGCGCTGACGACCGGCGCAGCTGGGAGATCACCGGGCCGCACTTCCCGATGAACGGCGTCTACGCGGTCGCGGTCGACACACGCCGCCCCACTCCGCGTCTGCTCGCCGGGGTGACCAGCTCACACTTCGGGCCCAGCGTCGCCACCAGTGACGATCTCGGCGCCTCCTGGGACGAGCCCGACCAGGCCCCGGTCGCCTTTCCGGCCGACACCGGCGCGACGCTGGGCCGGGTCTGGCAGCTGACGCCGGCCGGCCCCGAGGAGCCCGACGTGGTCTGGGCCGGCACCGAGCCCTCGGCGTTGTTCCGCTCCACCGACGGGGGCCGCAGCTTCGAACTGGTCCGCTCGCTGTGGGATCACCCGCACCGCCCCGAGTGGGGGGCGGGGTTCGGCGGCCAGGCCGTGCACACCGTGCTGCCCCATCCGCGTGACCCGGCTCGGCTGTTGGTCGCCATGTCGACCGGTGGGGTCTACCGCTCGGAGGACGCGGGGGCGAGCTGGGCGCCGGGCAACACCGGCATCCGCGCCTACTTCCTGCCCGATGAATGGCCGGAGTTCGGCCAGTGCGTGCACAAGGTCACCCGGGACGCCGTCAACCCCGAGCGGCTGTACGCGCAGAACCACCACGGTGTCTACCGCTCCGACGACGACGGGCGCACCTGGTCCTCGATCGCCGACGGGCTGCCCAGCGACTTCGGCTTCGCCATGGTGGCCCACCCGGGGCGGGCCGGTACGGTGTGGACCTTCCCCCTGGTGGCCGACGGGGAGCGGTTTCCGACCGACCACCGCTGCCGGGTCTTCCGCTCCGCCGACGCAGGCGGCACCTGGGAGCCGCTGTCCGTGGGGCTACCCGAGGGGCCGTTCTACCCGGCGGTGCTCCGCGACGCGATGTGCGCCGACGACACCAGCCCGGGCGGGGTCTACTTCGGCACCCGCTCGGGTGAGGTCTACGCCAGTCGCGACGAGGGCGACTCCTGGTCGCTGGTGGCCGCGCACCTGCCCGACGTGCTCTGCGTCCGCGCCGCGGCGGTCTGAGGTGGTCACCGTGCTGTTGCCCGGGCCGCTGCGGGGCGAGGCCGGCGGCGCCAGCCGGCTGACCGTCGCCGCGTCCGGCACGCTGCGCGCGGTCCTCGACGAGCTGGCCGCCGGGCATCCGCGGCTGGCCCGTCGGCTCCGTGACGAGCGCGGCGAGCTGCGTCGCTACGTCAACGTCTACGTCGACGGCGAGGACTGCCGCCACTCGGGCGGGCTGGCCACGCCGGTCGGGGAGGGTGCCGAGGTGCAGGTGCTGCCGTCGGTCGCCGGCGGTTGACCCGATGCCGCGCTGGCCGCCGCCCCGCCGGTGGGTTTTCGGCCCGGGCGTCCCGTGCCGCAGGTGACCGACGCCACGGCGGGACCATCCACCATCGGAATAGTTGCTTCGTCAAATATGTTGTGCGCAAACGTCCGGGTACAGGATCTGGCACGCATATCTGAGGAGCTGGTCATGCAGTTCGGAGTCTTCACCGTCGGCGACGTCACGGTTGACCCGACCACCGGTCGGGAGCCGACCGAGCATGAGCGGATCAAGGCGATGGTCGCCATCGCCCTGAAGGCCGAAGAGGTCGGGCTCGACGTCTTCGCCGCGGGCGAGCACCACAACCCGCCCTTCGTGCCCTCGTCGCCGACCACCATGCTCGGCCACATCGCGGCCCGTACCGAGCGGCTCCTGCTGTCCACCGCGACCACGCTGATCACCACCAACGACCCGGTGAAGATCGCCGAGGACTACGCGATGCTCCAGCACCTCGCCGACGGCCGGGTGGACCTGATGATGGGCCGCGGCAACACCGGCCCGGTGTACCCGTGGTTCGGCAAGGACATCCGCGCCGGCATTCCGCTCGCGATCGAGAACTACGACCTGCTGCACCGGCTGTGGCGCGAGGACGTGGTCGACTGGAAGGGCCGCTACCGCACCCCGCTGCAGTCGTTCACCTCGACGCCGCGCCCGCTCGACGGCGTTCCCCCGTTCGTCTGGCACGGGTCGATCCGCAGCCCGGAGATCGCCGAACAGGCCGCCTACTACGGTGACGGCTTCTTCCACAACCACATCTTCTGGCCCAAGGAGCACACCCAGCGGATGGTGGCGCTCTACCGCCAGCGCTTCGAGCACTACGGGCACGGCTCCGCCGACCAGGCGATCGTCGGCCTCGGCGGTCAGGTCTTCCTGCGCCGCAACTCGCAGGACGCGGTCCGGGAGTTCCGTCCCTACTTCGACAACGCCCCGGTCTACGGCCACGGGCCGTCGCTGGAGGAGTTCACCCGGGAGACCCCGCTGACGGTGGGCAGCCCGCAGCAGGTCATCGACCGCACGCTCGGCTTCCGCGACTACGTCGGCGACTACCAGCGCCAGCTCTTCCTGATCGACCACGCGGGGCTGCCGCTCAAGACGGTTCTCGAGCAGATGGACCTGCTCGGCGAGGAGGTCGTCCCCGTCCTGCGCAAGGAGTTCGCCTCGATGCGGCCGGCGCACGTTCCGGACGCGCCGACGCACGCCTCGCTGGTCGCCGCCGCGGGCGGCGCCAAGGACAGCACCGTGCACGCCGTCGACGACGTGACGGGCAAGGCGCCGGAGGTGGCCCGATGACCCGCCGCACCCTGGCCGTCGTCTCCGCGGGGCTGAGCCAGCCCTCATCCACCCGGCTGCTCGCCGACCAGCTCGCCGCGGCGACCCGCGACGAGCTGGTCCGGCGCGGCGCCGACGTGGAGCTGCGCGTCGTCGACCTCCGTGAGTACGCCCACGACGTGGTGAACAACCTGCTCACCGGCTTCCCGCCGACCGCCCTGCGGGAGGCCGTCGACGCGGTGACCGGCGCGGACGGGATCATCGCCGTCACGCCGATCTTCAGCGCTTCTTACAACGGGCTGTTCAAGTCGTTCTTCGACGTGCTGGACGCCGAGTCGCTGGTCGACCGGCCGGTGCTGATCGCTGCCACCGGCGGCACCGCCCGGCACTCGCTGGCCCTGGAGCACGCCGTCCGCCCGATGTTCAGCTACCTGCGGGCGGTGGTCGTGCCCACGGCGGTCTACGCCGCGCCGGAGGACTGGTCCGGAGGCAGCGCCGACGACGCGCTGCGCAGGCGGATAAGGCGCGGTGCCGGGGAGTTGGCCGACCAGCTCGAGCGTCGGTTGCCGGCCAGCGGACCCAACGACCCGTTCGCCCTCACCACCGACTTCCTGCATCTCCTGGGCCAGGGCGGCGACGACCCGGTCACCCCGGGGGCTCGTACGGGTGCGCAACCAGCACCGGACGGCGCGCGTGCGGGATTGCCGCCCGGCTGACCGAGCCCGGCGACACACCTGCTGCGTACCCTCGGCCAATGACCTTCGACGTGCGGCTGCGCCCGGTCCGCGAGGACGATCTCGTGGAGTTCTTCCTGCACCAGCAGGACCCGGAGGCCAACCGGATGGCCGCCTTCGGTCCCAAGGACCCGTCCGATGATCGTGAGTTCGCCCGACACTGGGCCCGGGTGCTCACCGACCCGGCCAACCTGGTCCGTACCGTCGAGGTCGACGGCGAGGTGGTCGGCTACGTGAGCGCCTTCCCCGCCGGCGAGCAGACCGAGGTCAGCTACTGGATCGACCCGGCCCGCTGGGGCCGCGGCCACGCCACGGCGGCCCTGGCCGCCCTGCTGCTCGAGGTGCCCCGGCCGGTGCACGCCCGCGCCGCCAAGGACAACGCCGCGTCCCTCGCGGTGCTCCGCAAGTGCGGGTTCGTGGTGGTCGGCGAGGACTCGGGGTACGCCCACAGCCGAGGCGTCGACGTCGAGGAGTGGCTGCTGGAGTTGCCCGCCGACGGCGCTGACCAGGGCGGGCACTAGTCTCGCGGGGTGAGTTGGTTGGATCTGGTCGGCTGGGCCGGCTCGGCGGTGCTGGTCTGGTCGCTGCTGCAGTCGCGTGTCCTGCGGCTGCGCGCGCTCAACCTCGTCGGCAGCGTCGTGCTGATCGGCTACAACGCCGCGCTCGAGGTCTGGCCCATGGTCGGGCTCAACATCGTGCTCGCGGTGATCAACATCTGGTACCTGCGCGGGATGCTCGCCACCCGCCACGACGAGACGACCTACCAGGTGGTGGAGGTCGGCGTCGGTGACGAGTTCCTGGCGCACACGCTGCGGGTGCACCGGGCCGACATCGCCCGCTTCAACCCCGACTTCCACTGGCACCCGGACGTTGCGGGCCGCTCGGCGTTCCTCGTGGTCACGGCCGACGAGGTGGTCGGAGTGGTGCTGTCGCACGCGACGGCGAACGGTGTCGCCCAGATCGATCTCGACTACGTGACCCCGAAGTTCCGCGACCTCACCCCCGGCGAGTTCGTCTACCGGCGCAGCCGCCTCTTCACCGAACGGGGCTTCCACCGGGTGGTCAGCCCGCCGGGGATGGTCGCCCCCTACTACCACCGCCTCGGCTTCCGCCCGGAGGGCGACTCCTACGTCCTGGACCTGCCCGCGTCACCGGCGACCGAGTCGGCGTAGCGTCGCCCAGGCAGGATTCGGCCGGCGCCGCACGGGGCACAGACACGCGTACGCCGGCCGGGAGAGCCGACCGGCGGGTGCCGCGCGCAGAGGCCGGCGCCACCACGACGAGGGAGCGAACCAGGCGTGCAGAGCTACGGGAGCCAACTGGCCCTGGTGGGAGTCCTGGTCGTCATCAACGCGCTCTTCTCCGGCAGTGAGATGGCGTTGGTGTCGTTGCGGGACAGCCAGATCCAGCGGTTGGAGCGCACCAGCCCGGCCGGGAGGGTGCTGGCCCGGCTCGCCAAGGATCCGAACCGCTTCCTGGCCACCATTCAGATCGGCATCACCCTGGCCGGCTTCCTGGCCTCCGCCGCCGCGGCGGTCTCGCTGGCCAAGCCCCTCGTGCCGCTGCTCGGCGTCTTCGGCAGCGCCGCCGAGACGGCGGCGATCGTGGTGGTCACCCTCGCGCTGACCTTCGTCACACTGGTCTTCGGCGAGTTGGCGCCCAAGCGGATCGCCATGCAGTCCGCCGAGCGTTGGGCGCTCCTGGTGGCCCGACCGCTCGACCTGCTCGCCACGTTCTCCCGCCCGGCCGTCTGGGCGCTCGGCGCCACCAGTGACCTGGTGGTCCGCCTGGTCGGGCTCAACCCGAAGCACCAGCCGGAGGAGATCGGGCCGGACGAGCTGCGGGACATCGTCGCCGGCAACCACGGCTTCACCAAGGAGCAGCGCACCATCATCGCCGGTGCCGTGGAGATCGCCGACCGGCGGTTGCGGGCTGTCCTCGTACCCCGGTTGCAGGTCTTCACGCTCGACAGCGGGACCACGGCGGAGGCCGCGCGGCTCGTGCTGGCCGCCACGGGGCACTCCCGCGCGCCGGTGGTGCGCCACGGCGGCCTGGACGACACGACCGGCGTGATCCACCTGCGCGACCTGGTGGGGGTGCCCGACGACCGGCCGGTCGACGACATCGCCCGCCCTCCGATGTTGCTGCCCGACTCACTGCCGGTGGTGGACGCGCTGCGCCAGTTCAAGGCCGAGCGTCAGCACATCGCGCTGGTGGTGGACGAGCGCGGAGCCGTCGACGGTATCGTCACCCTGGAGGACATCCTCGAGGAGATCGTCGGGGAGATCTACGACGAGACCGACCGGGACGGATACTCGGTGCGCCGGGAGCCGGACGGCGCGCTGGTGCTGCCCGGCACCTTCCCGGTACACGACCTGCCGGACATCGGCGTCGAGTTGCCGTCGCGGCCCGACGGCGACTACACCACGGTCGCCGGGCTGGTGCTGGCCCGCCTCGGGCACATCCCCACCGTCGCCGGGGAGGACGTCACCCTGGACGGCTGGATCCTGGTGGTGGCTGATATCGACCACCGGGCGATCACCGAGGTACGGCTGAGCCGGGTCCCGGACGAGACCGACGCTGACCGGGAGGCCGAGCCGGTGCTGGACGAGGCGCGCAGCTGACCCGACGGCCCAACGGCTCCGCTGGCCCGGTCAGGCGGGGGAGAGGTTCTGCAACCGGACCTGCCCGCGGGCGACCAGCCGCTCGTCGGCGTCGGTGATCTCCACCTGCCAGAGCTGCTGGCTACGGCCCCGGTGCACCGGATTGCCGACCGCGGTCAACTCGCCGTCCCGCACGGCCCGGAGGAAGTCGGTCTGGTTCGACACCCCGACGACGGTGCCCCGGTCGGCCAGCCACAGCGAGCCACCCACGCTGGCCACGGTCTCCACCACCGAGCAGTACACCCCGCCGTGCTGGATCCCGAACGGCTGGTGCAACTCGGGCCGGACCCGCCAGCTGATGACCACCCGGTCCGCGGTCGCTTCCTCGAACTTCAGGCCGAGCAGGGCGACGAAGCCACCCGTCAGGTCCGGAATCTCCACGGCGACAGCCTCCTCGATCAACGGGGCGCAAGCGTAACCTGAGCGGCTTGCGCCAAACCCGGTACGGGTCGATGCCGAAGATGGGGGAGAATCGGTGACCGTGACCGACAGCAGCTCCCCGCCGTCCGGGCGGGACTCCCTGACCGACGACCTGCTCTGGCGTGGCCTCATCCAGGACTCGACCGGCCCCGACGAGCTGCGCGAGCTGCTCGACGGTGGGAACGCCACCACCTTCTACGTGGGCTTCGACCCCACCGCGCCGAGCCTGCACGTCGGCTCCCTCATGCAGGTCACCATGGCCCGCCGGTTGCAACTCGCCGGCCACCGGCCGCTGCTGCTGGTCGGCGGTGCGACCGGCCAGATCGGTGACCCGAAGGAGAGCGCCGAGCGGGCGCTCAACCCCCCCGAGGTGATCGCCGGCTGGGTCGAGCGGATCCGCGAACAGCTGTCCCCCTTCGTGTCGTACACCGGCGAGAACGCGGCCCAGCTGGTCAACAACCTGGACTGGACCGGCGAGATGTCGGTGGTCGAGTTCCTCCGCGATGTAGGCAAGCACTTCCCGGTGAACAAGATGCTCGCCCGGGACGTGGTGCGGGCCCGACTGGAGACCGGCATCAGCTTCACCGAGTTCAGCTACCAGCTGTTGCAGGCCAACGACTTCTTCGAGTTGCACCGCCGCAACGGCTGCCAGCTCCAGTTCGGCGGCTCCGACCAGTGGGGCAACATCACCGCCGGCGTCGACTACGTACGCCGGCGGGGGGCCGGGCCGGTGCAGGCGTTCACCACGCCGCTGGTCACCAAGTCGGACGGCACGAAGTTCGGCAAGACCGAGGGCGGCGCGGTCTGGCTCGACCCGACCATGACCAGCCCGTACGCGTTCTACCAGTTCTGGCTCAACGTCGAGGACCGGGAGGTCGACCGCTACCTGCGGTACTTCAGCTTCCGCTCGCGCGACGACCTGGAGGACCTGGCGAAGGCGACCGCCGAACGGCCGGCGGCCCGTCTGGCGCAACGGGCGCTCGCCGAGGAGCTGACCACGCTGGTGCACGGCCCCGAGGAGACCCGGCAGGCGATCGCGGCCAGCCAGGCGCTGTTCGGCCGGGGGTCGTTGGACGACCTCGCCCCGGAGACCCTGCGCGCGGCGTTGACCGAGGCCGGTCTGGTCCGACTCGCCCCCGACCTGCCGAACGTGGCGGGTCTGCTGCGGGACTCCGGCCTGGTGCCCAGCGTCAAGGAGGCCCGGCGGGTGATCGCCGAGGGCGGCGCCTACGTCAACAACAACCGGGTGACCGACGTGGACGCCACGGTGTCGTCGACCGACCTGCTGCACGGCCGATACCTGGTGCTGCGCCGTGGCAAGCGCTCCTTTGCGGGCGTTGAGCTGGCCGAATAGTTGTCAGTCGACGATGTGACGGGGGACGCGTCCGACGGATTTGACGATCACTCCGGCGGACGCGTAACTTTCTCTCTGCCAGCGCGGAACGGACGAAACAGGCGAAAGCCTGAAAGGCCGGAGCGCGGGACGACCGCCGGTTCGGAGGGGTTGAACCTCTCGGAGCCGGTACCGGGTGGTGCTCCCGAAATCGCCGCGAGGCGGATTTGGTGCAGCGAAGCCGACCGGGTAAGGTTCACAAGCGGCAGGGAAACGGGCGAGTTCGCGGGAGACCGCAACGGCCGGCCTGCCGACCCCGTGACGAGAGCGGCGCAAGCCGGTCGAGACATGGTGCCCGCAGTACGGTGTGAAGCACGACGGACCGCCCAACAGCGGTTTGACACGGCGGAAACCGGCGGGTAACGTAGTCGGAGTGCCTAGCGCCACTGAGCGTTAGGAAAGCGGTAAAACGCCCCGAGATTGGGTCCCAGGTGTGGGGCTTGTTGATCGGTGTGTGGTTGTTCTTTGAGAACTCAACAGGGTGCTTGTAAAGCCAGTGCCAATTATGATTTATACCCCGGACTGGTCAGTTTTTCTGGCTGGTTGGGA
>NZ_JAJPWB010000012.1:0-289345 GCF_046549295.1 Micromonospora sp. 067-2
CGTATCTACAAGTGGATGAGTTGTCTAGACGTCGAAACGGGTCACTTGGTTGGCACTTGGTAAGACAAGTGCCAGGTACGGTGAGCAGGTGCCCACCCCGCACTACGGACAGCCCCGCTACCGCGTTATCGCCGAAGAGTTGAGAGAACGCATCGAGAGCGGCGTCATCCCGCCCGGAGCCCTCTTGCCGGCTGAGAGCGCGCTCACTGCCGAATTCCAGGCGGCGCGCGGCACGGTTCGTCAGGCAATAGCCGCGTTACGCGAGGCAGGCTTGGTGGCTACCGAACACGGCCGCGGAACCTATGCAACCTGGCGCCTGCGCGAGTGTGGGCTAGCCGAGGGTTCCGAGACGGAAACGCAACAGCGCCAGGTCGCCGCTGACGCAGAGCTTGCAGCCCTTTTCGCTGTCGAGGTGGGAGCAGCCCTGGTGGAACAACAGAGCCTCACTCGGACAAACGGAGCCGTCGGAGCAGTCGTCAGAACCTACCGACTGCTTCAGGTGAAGCAATAAGCAGTCCGCAGTTTCGAAACGTCCTCGAGGCGGTCCGGAACGGCTCGCACGCGCCGCCGCTTCGGCGTCGGCCTGCTCTCTGCTGTTGCTCCGCTCCGGCCCGCTTTGCCCTGCGGCTGGGGCGTACGCGAAAGGCCCAGGGGTGCCCGCAGCAACGACTGACCGTCGACCCACGAGGTGGCGGGTGTCGGCAGCCGGCAGGCCGCGCGGCTAAGACCAGCCCGGTAGGGAGCGCACCTCGGCCATGTCGGCGAGCTGGGTGCTGCGAAAGACTGCGGTTTACTGCGCCGCCGGCGGGAGCCCTCCGACTCCACGAAAGCCGCCGCTACGTCGGCGGTAGCGGTCTGTGGGCCGGTTGCGATCGGCCGCGCCGTCTCCCATCGACCCGGACACGCCGAGCAGACACCGCCCGACCCAGCGTCCGAACCTGCGTCAAGGTCGCTTGAGGTGGCGGTCCTGTCTGCGGCCCCTTCCAGGAGGGCGGGGTCGACCGCAGAGGGCATGGCTTCAGAAGTGGACTCAATATCCCGGGCACGGCATGAACGACGTAGCCCACGAATCCTCCTGGACCACGACGCGTCCGCGACATTTCTGATCGGAATCAGTGCGTCCCGGCGTGGCGATTATCCAGATTCGGCCCTCTCTCGCGGCGCCGGTCCGCGACCAGTCCCTGGATGGGCATTCTTCGTCCCGACCATCCGAGCAAAACGGGGCGACAGCGGCATAGGTTCCTGCGGCTCTGGACAGTCATCTCTATGGTTACGCACCAGCACGGAAGGGGCTCTCAGCAATCTTCTACGAGCTTCCGGCGCACCAAGCCCTAATTGGATTACGAGTTGTTTACCAAGCGCCTCGGCCAAAGGTGGTGGAGTAGCGTTACCAATTAGCCGCGTCTGCGCACGAGCCGATCCAGAGAACCTCCACGAGTCGGGGAAGCTCTGCAAACGCATCCTTTCCCTATTTGTCAGAGGCCGGTTATCCCAATGAAAGGGCCCTGTGTTGGGACCTGGAGAAGCAGGCAGAGTCCAAGACGGCCTCGCACGCGCCAACTTAAGAAGGAAGGACCAATAGCGCGTGCGCCAACCAAAGAGTTCTGGGCCGGCACCTTTCGCGGTCATATGCAAATAGTTACCCCCCTCAGGGATGGAGGGGAGCAGCTCCGTCCAGGCGCCGGCGGGAGGTGTCCAGGTCTCTGGTGGAAGGTCACCCATGGCATCCCAGGCCGTCACGGGTTTTGCATCGTGGGTAGGTTCGGGGAAGTAGAATCGCTTGCCGTCGCGACGGGCGACAGCGATGGCCCTGCGCCGATGTTGCGGTACCCCGTAGTCGGCAGCGTCCAGAACTGCGACGTCAAGCCTATATGCAGTACCGTAACGAATATTAATCTCGTCGAACCCTGCTTGAAGGTAAGGCAGCGCCGAAACTGGACCGTTGAAGAAGCCGGCGACGTTCTCAAGCAGGACGGCACGGGGGCGAAACTCAGCAACCAAACGGAGCATCCCGTGGAGCGCATCGGCTCGCGGGTCGTCCATGCCACGACGACTCGTTGAGTTCCATTGAGCAGCAGCACTGAATGGTTGGCAAGGAGGACCTCCAGATATGAGATCCAGTTGCCTCGCCCTCAACCCCAAGGTCCGCGGACGCAGCTCCTCAGCGGCAAGGTTCACATCGGACGGCTCGTAGAGCTGCCAGCTCGGCCTGTTCAGGGCCAAGGTACTCCGGGCGCCCGCATCCATTTCAACGCAAGCGAGAGTTGAGATGCCAGCGTGTTCCAGACCCAGATCCAGCCCACCCGCCCCACTGAATAAGCTCAGGGACGTTCCGAGCACTCCAGCCCCCAAGGCCTTCCCCTCTTGAAGCTAACCCGACCGCGACCCATGACCTAGTGAGCTCACACCGATCACCCCCTACTTGTCAAGTAGTCCTGCTCCTCACCCCTTTCGCACGGCCCCCAGCAGGATCGGGCGCTCAGCCCCAGGAGTTACTCCGAGACAGGGATGGTGAGAACCTGGACCTGGTAACCGTCGGTTTCAACCTCTCCTACAAGGCGCGTGCACAGAGCCCTCAGGCTTTTCCAGAGTACCGCGTTCTGATAGTGGTCTAGCTCTGCGGGCACATGGTCAAGGAGCGTTCGGGCACAAACGACAACGAGTTTCTCCTTACACCGAGAAAACGCGACGTTGCTGCGGTTAAGATCCAGCAGGAACTCCGCTGAGGCCGAAATGGCGCTTACCTCACTCGCAGTCCCCGAGACAATGACGATAGGACGTTCTCCGCCTTGAAGCCGCTCCACCGTGTCTACGATGCTGACGGCCGCCAAACCGTCGAGTTCAGCTCGCAATAGCGACCGATGCGCTCTATGAGGCGTAATGACTGCGACCGTGTCCTCACCAGGACCCCCTGAAGAAGTCGGAACCTCAAGAATCCGACGGATCAGCGACGCCTCAAACTGGTTACTTTGCCTGCTCTCGCGCTCGTTGTGCAAGACAAGATATAAGCCCGGCCCCTCAGACCAGACCGCCGTCAGTCCTGCCGCGCGCGGGTCAGCGCCGGCATCGGCCGCGACGCCGGCTGGCGCGCTGTCAGCCGTATCCGCTGCCAGCCTAGTCAGGCCTTGCAGCTGAATGTCATCTAGGCGGTAGATCCGACTAATCAGATCCACGATAGGTGGCGGCAACCGGAAGGTCAGCTCTAGGGCGCTTCTCCTGACCGACCTACTTGTTACCAATGGCTGGTCCGCTATCTCCTTAACGGCATTGTAAGCGCTAGCAAATGGTTGATAAGCAACCGCTGGGGGCCTGTCTTCAGTATCCCAATCGTTAGATAGGATCGGCGATAGCTGGCGATGATCACCCGCAAGCAACACCTCACCGTCCGGTGCAACACACGTGGCGAGAGCAAGGAAATGCGGGAACACCATCATCGATGCTTCATCAATCACCAGGCCCCGAGCCGAAAACCCCCCTTGCTGCCCCCACGGACGTCGGCCATCCAGTTCCTGCGCAAGCTTGAGTACGGCCGAGGTCGTGCCCGCCATTATCAGCACCGAACGGGCTCGCAGTTCGTTAATCTTCCTGGCGCTAGGCGAAGCCGCAAGGTCGGTCCCGGCGGGGCCGAGCAGGTTCTGCGTGGGAGTGGAGGAATGAACCTTTGCTAGCTCGATCGACGGGATTCCCATCCCTTGACCGGCGAAAGCGGATGCCGCAAGAGGGCGCAACTCCGCTAAGCGACGCATCAAGGTGTCGACTGCCGTGTGAGTATGTGCGGCGACCAGGATTACGTCTCCTGGTTGATACCTAGCTGCGGCTCGGGCGAGGAGTGCCATAGCCGTGGTTTGAGTCTTTCCCGTCCCCGGGGGCCCCTGCAACAACTGCACTCTTGCTTCGAGTCCAGCCATAACAGCATTGGCTTGATCGCTGGACAGAGTATGCCCGTCTCTAAGCTGCGCGGTTCGGACTGCAGCATCTAGCCGGACCCTTTGATCGCCTTCAAGCGAACTTTGCTCTGGGATGACGGGGTTATGAGGGTCGAACCATTCCGCAGCATGTGGACCTCGGCCACTTAGGAGCCGCGAGTCGACTTTCCCTGCAACAAAATCACTCGGAGATTCATCTACCGAAGCGAATTCAAACAGGGGACCGCTATCGGCGCGATTGTAGTACGAGAAGAGAGTGTACCGACTCGCTCGACCGAAAATACTTTCAAATACAATTACTCCAGTTTCCCAATCGACGCTCAAGACTCGGCAAGTCCGCCCAGCACGCAAGAGTTGGCCGATCGTTTGCCCTTGACCAGGGTTTCCAGAGTAGGGAGTCAGCCGGACGAATGAATCCGGACCAATAGCGCTGCGCCCCCGAAACTCTTCAAGCGTCATGCCATAGGCGTCAGCTTGAATGGTCGCTTGAAGATTGCCATCGGCTAGTTGAATGACGTCTTGTACGGGAAGGGTTCGTCCCGTCGGTACCCTAGTCCTCAGCGACTGAAGATGAGTGGACACCCAGTCGGTGAGCTTTACAGCATGATCCAAGCGAAGGAAGTCGACAGCCGCCGCTCTAGCATTATCGACTCCCAGCGTGAACCGTTGTAGCTCATCCACAACAAGTTGCGGCTTAACAATTTCACGATTCTTGAAGCGAATTCTTTCATCAACCCACCGCAGGGCGTGCGTTCGGGCTTGCAGGTAGGCCCTGAGGCGACCCGGTCGGGACGACTCGGAATACCTTCTGATTGTCGCCGCAAGCTGGCCACTGCTAGCACTCTCCGGGACAGGGAGGCTCTGCCAGAGGGCCCGCCAATATGGGGCAGGCAGAGAATCATGGAAGCGGCTCCGAATTTCGAAACGGTGTTTTGTCGCGCCCGGAGAGTTCGGCTTTGCCCATGCGCCGTCGGGACTCAAATCTAGATTCGTCTTGAAATCAAAAATATCTTGGGTGAAAACTTGGTCCAAAGCGATTGGAGTGCCTGCCACTCGCCGCGTCCAATGGTACCTCTTTCCGAACCAAGTAAGACTGGTCACAACACCAAGGCCGCGGCCGGTCCACGCCAAGGCGTAGCGGCGGTCGACCTCGTCCTGGAGGCAGGAGTAGATGAGTTGTTCCAACCCCTCTCGACATCCCATCAGCTCCCGAAGGGCCCCCAGTAGGCGCGATGACGCGCGGGAGCAGGCTTCAACTAGTTGAGCCATCTCCGAGCGCGACCAGACATAGAAGTGGACGCGCGCTAGGCCGTCGGCCGACCCTCCCATCTCCGGGTCACTAGCCACGTCGGCGATCGCCTCGATGAGGCCAAGCAGGAAATTCTGAAGCAGTGCCCGCTCAGCCCCTGTGTCCTCGTCGTACCGCCCGCTCCAGTTGCTCGCCTGCACCTGAACGACGTCACGTCCACGAAGATCCCTGCGATCCCGAAGGGGCCTGCCGTTCTGATCTGCGCCAGCTTCGACAAGCTCGTGGACCTCCGGATCCGGCTCGCGAAGAGGCCTGCCATCCGCACGGACCCGGCCAGTCTCTCGCCAACCCGTATTTAAGGTCCCGTCGCTAGCTGTAACGTGAGCCGATAGAGCACCGATGCGGTTTTCTGTGTAATCGTAATCTACGCCTAGGTAAATCCTGACGAGCCTTTCACCATCCTGGACGTGTTCCGGGAGCTGACTAGCGGATGCTTCCGTAAACTGCTGGACCGGGTAATCATCTGGTGCTTCTTGTGCCTGCTCTCCTAGCCGAGGCAGAGTCACTCGTCGCGCCCTTGCAAGGGCGATAAGGCGGTCAACGCTCTCCGCGAAGGCGGGATTAGCTCGCAACTCGCTAGCAGCATTGGATGCCGGATCCAGGTTAGCAAGTGCGTCGATGTCGACCAGCCCGGCAGCTCGCAACGCTCGCGCCGCGCTTACGCTCATTCCTAAAAGCTCGTGTCGACGGAGTCGGGCGCTCTCTGGAAGGCAATCAACGTTGAAGACGCACCCATCGCACTTTTGATCGATCTGATAACCCAGATGGTCGAGAGGTGTGTCTATGATGTATGCGAGTTCGCCCTCCTCCCCCAGGAGATGAAGTAGATCGGAATCCTCCATCTCGACGTCCAGGGGATCAAGATCCAGAATACTTTGGTTGCTGTTCGTGGTCTCGTCTACTCGCGCAACTACGACTTCGACATTATCGGCTGATACTTTATGCCCCGCGACAATCAAAGGATGGCGGGAGAGAGACTGCTTTAGGACCCTGCCGTAGAGCGCGACTTGCAGCCGCTGATAGGTCCGATCGCGCCGACTTGCTTTGCATTCGACGATGCGAAGAACAGGCTTCCCTGCGCGCCAGAGCAGGAGAAGGAAGTCCGCTCTGCCCTCTAGGGCAAATGCACCAATCCGCCCTTCCAGCCGGACCTCTCGCGCATAGCCCTGAGCGCCGTTGGGTTTCGTCTCAGCTGCAGAAACGAAGTCCCTCCAGGACGGATGTCTGTCTTCTTCACTTGCGGGTCTGCCGCGTACCAAGTCCGCGAGGCCAGCCTCGGAGAGGCTGTCTGCCCATTCGTCCTCCCTACGGCGCCCCTCGGCTTGGAGGACAACGTCTAAGGTATTGAAGAGTCGTTCATAAAACGGAAGCCTTCTTGCCTCGCTGCGGCGGTTGGCCTCGAGCTTGAAGCGTCGCTGACAAGATCTGTGTCTGACGTACTCGCCGATCTCACTAACTCGTAGGGTGGGCCGTGGCTGAGGAGGTGGACTTGAGTCGCCCTGCGGGCTGCTGCCCTCGTCGCCGTTTGGGGCTAGTGCGTCCACCTTGTTCTCCGATCGGCTGGGCCGGGCGTCGATCGTGGCGTCGACCCCCGCGTTGCGACGTCACCGACGCAGGCTACGCCCGCTGGACGACACATAGGTAGACCCGCCGGGGCAGATCCTCTCGAAAGCCAGAACCTTCGCGCTGGCGGCTGCCTCGCGCTAACGGAGATGAGCAGAAGTGCGCCGATAGCCGGTAGCGTGGCCGGGCAGAGCGTCAGCGCCATGGCTCTCGAGATCATGAACTTTCCTAGCACAGTCCATTCATCTGAGCCCTCGAGGAACCGGCCCAGATGAGACCATCTCTCCACACTGCTGCGATCCCGTATGCCTCGAGTAACCCGACGCTAAGGGCTCCAACGTCTTCGCTGAACACCGCCAGCGTCTGGATGGACTCATTGCGATGATGCAGGAACTTGTAGGCCACAAGCTGGCCCAGGGCTTCGCGCGCCGCACCGATCCCGTTTCCCCGACGGACCATCTTAGCCTCGATCAACCAGGTTGAATCGTCCTTCACCGCCAGCATGTCTCTGGGGTGGACATTGGTGGCTGGCTGGAATCCCAGGGTAATTAGGCGCTGTCCGTACTCGCGTACGAGCGTTTCATGCTTGCGGGTCTTGACCAAGCTGAGGGCGGCGACCTGTGCGAGATAGTCGACGTCGTCCTTAGGCTTGAACTGGGACACGAACGGCTGCGGGACTGATGGCGGCTTGGGCTCGGCTACCCCGGTCACCACGAGTTCCGGACGTTCCCGCCGTAGAACCTCTCGCGCGTCGAGCGCCGTCTCGTACAGAGTTACGAACCGTCTTAGATCGGCTGCCATCAGTTCGGCGGGTGGCAGGTCGCCGATGCTGTAAGTCTTGGCGACGATGTTGCCGTGACGGTAATGAACCGGCCGTGCGGCGGTGGACGGCAGGTCGATTGTCGGGCTTAGCCCCGCAGTGGCGCCACCGGGAAGGGTGTCCCGAATCGCTGTCGCCTGACGAGCGAGGAGTTCGCGTCCCCTGGCGGTCTTGAACCTCTGCACCAGGTCGGTCACGCCCTGATTGAGACTGAGAACCACCGTGCCGAATTGCACGGCGAAGAGGTAGACCACATACATGCCGCGTTGAGCGCTGATGGTCTCATCGGGGTCGAAGACGCCTATCCATGGAACAAAAGCCGGTATGCCTTGTCCGCCGCTTCCATGAGCGATGTAGCCGGGCGGAATCCAGGGCGCCATCTCGGTCGAGCAATGTCGTAGGAGCGTCTGGGTAGGACTGGTTAGGCCCTGGTCAGGATTGTAGTTACGCCCGATTGACTCGATCAGCCCTCGAAGGTCCATGGCTACCTCCGCTGCTCGAACTAGTGGACCGAACTCATAACGGCCCTATGTGACGGTCGCAATCTATCTCAGGTCTAGTCGCAAGAGCAAGCGACTAGTAGTTGAATACGTCGGGCCAGCCTCCAAGGTCGAGGCAGACCCGCGCGGGTATGAACGAGGTGCACTGATCAAAGAGGTCGATTAACCCTGCCACACGTAGGTCTTCCTCGAGCCCATTCAGCAATGGAAGGAGATGCTCCACATCAGCGGTAGCGTAGCGAACTTGCGCAGAGGTCAGATTCAAATTCGTCCAGTCACTGAGCCGCTCATCCTTGCTGATGTCAACATTGAGGCGTTCTCTGAGTAGCGCCTGAAGCGAGTGGCGCTTGCTATCCACTTGCGGACTCAACAGCTTCGAAGCGATCTTAGTGCATGCGATGTTCATAGGCTGCACGCGCCAATGCGCCGCCATAAAACGTAGATCGAACATGGCATGGTGAAAAACCTTACGAACTCGTGAGTCCTGGATTAGCGCACATAGACGACCAGGGCGCACATCGCCCACCTGCAGGACGATATCATCGATGCCTTGCGCATGAAGTTGAACCGTTCCAATACGGTCCAACTTTGGATCCAAGCCTGTCGTCTCGATGTCACAGGCAACTTCACCCGACGAACAGAGGGCCGCAAGGCTGGCGTCGTCGAGATCATTTCGGACAACATTTGTCATCACTTTCATGAGCCTATCCTCTTCTTATCTGTGTAACAGTTGCCGGCGCGCCGACCGCCGGCGTTGCGGGTCGGCTTGTGCTACGGATAGAGCGAAGCTCGTCATAGATGAATTGAAAGAGAGAGCCGCCGTTTTCGCAAATAATGGTTGGCAGCACGGCTGACCGCCCTTCACTGTGTTGATAGAGGGCCACGACCGCACGATTGTCAAATCGATAGAAGGTGAAGACGCGGTCGCCAGCCCAAAAGAAGACTTCAACGGAAGCGCCGGCCTCCTGTCGCAGCGCCTCAAATTCTTCCTTTGTCTCCCATATTCTTTCCTTGAGCTTCTCGGGCGTTGCGCCGAATCTATTCGCCAGTGTCGTAACCGTCGACACATCGTCGGGGTCTGCAAGATAGACCCGGATTCGACCCTTCGGCTTTCTGGCTAATGCTTGCAGCTGCGAAAGGTAAGTCCTGCGCCAGGTCCCACCGTATGCGACGAAGATGTCCAGCTTCTCAACGCCTTTGAAGCAGTCTTTCCACATGGCCTCGTCGTAAAACTGGTTAGTTATACGTTTGATGCCAGCTGACTCAAGCTCAGCGGCTGTCCGCGTTGACTCTAGGACCTCACGTGCAAACGCACGTTTTCCGACCAGTTCCCAGAGGATAGAAATCCCGGACGTGACGATCAGCAGCCCGCCAAGCTGTTCCATGAGAGTTCGCCAGCCCTCATGACTGCGCCAGAACCGGGTTTCTTCGCCTCCTAAGTAGAGGAGGTACCCGCCGATAATGAAGACAACGACCGCTACAAGGATGTAGTAGTGGGTGGTCAGCGAGCGGTAGGGCGTGTCGCGTTCCTTCGCCACGTGGTCCTCCCGGTTCATAGGCATCAGGCTATGAAGGGAGTCTGACAGTTACCCACGGCTCAGGCCGGCCTACGCCTGTCGCGACACGTCTTGACCGATGGCCGACAGTCGGCTTGACACTCCGCGATCGGCATCCGCGCTACCTCTCGAGGCGTCCTCACCGGCGGTCCCAGCTCTCGTCCGTGCGCCGGCCGTCCGAAGAGGCCGGCGACGCTGATTTCGCTGGAGAGGACACACGGAAGCCTCGCGGACACGGTTTACAGACTCTGAAAGCATGCTTGGGGCGCAGCTCTGGCTGGCCCTGGTCCTGTCGGCCTCAGCCGCGGTCTCCGCCGTACCTCGATGTCGGACCGTCGATGACAGCAGCGAGGCTGGACCGCAGCGGTGACAGCAACATCTGCGCCGAGGACGCTCAATCGGGATGAGCCCAAGATTCATCGAGGTCACAGTCGAGGACGGACGATGCGGGACGGCCAGGACATAGCTTGTAAACGAGATGCCCCGCTCCCACCTGCCATCCCAGCTGCTGCCGACTTCTTCTGTTCTGGGATCAAGGCGCCGCGCTCCGCGCGACGCGGGCGGTAACCCGGCCGGCGGCAAGCCGCCCCGGCCGCCTCCGGCGCCGGGGCGGAGAGCCACCGACTGCCGCCGGACCGCCGCCCCGAGTCATTGATCCCGCCGGCGGCACGATCACGGCCAGGCGGTACGGAAGCCGACCCTGTCGGCCTCGTCGACGGTCAGGGCTTCCGACTGCCGCGCCAGTCCAACCCCGGGACTGGCTTGCCCCCGATCCCTCTCCCGCAGCCGGCTCACGTCACCGCGGACCCCTCAGCCGATGGCCACACGCCCGGATTCCGCCCGACCGACCCGGGCCACCAACCCCAGCCTTCGCAGCCCCAGAAGAGCCCTCAGCGGGCAAGATCGACCTGCCCACCATCTGCCCACAACGAGTCGTCAACGGTTGGACTCAGCCGGACTCGGCTAGATCAACGACAACGGCCCCCGATCAGCACTTCTGCTGGTCAGGGGCCGTGTCTGCACCTGGTGGCGGGTGAAGGATTCGAACCTTCGAAGCTTTCGCGACGGATTTACAGTCCGCTCCCATTGGCCGCTCGGGCAACCCGCCAGGGCACCCCACCGCGTCGTGACGCGGCGGCGGAAGCAAGGATAGCGGCTCACCCCGGCACCGGCGCAACCGGGTACGGTCAGGGGGTCGTGCCGCTGGTCGGCGGCCGACGGCAGGCCCAGACCGCCGGACAGCAGGAGAAGAAGCATGGCAGCGAACCCGTCGTTCGACATCGTGAGCAAGGTTGACCGCCAGGAGGTGGACAACGCCCTCCACCAGGCGGAGAAGGAGCTTGCGACGCGGTTCGACTTCCGCGGCACCGGTGCGGAGATCTCCTGGTCGGGTGAGGAGGCGATCGGCCTCCAGGCAGAGACCGAGGAGCGGGTACGCGCCGCGCTGGACGTGTTCAAGGAGAAGCTGGTCAAGCGGAACATCTCCCTGAAGTCGTTGGACGCCGGCGAGCCACGTCCATCCGGCAAGATCTTCAAGATTGACTGCAAGGTGATCCAGGGCATCGAGGCGGACAAGGCCAAGGCGATCAGCAAGAAGATCCGCGACGAGGGCCCCAAGGGCGTGCAGGCTCAGATCCAGGGCGACCAACTGCGGGTCACCGGCAAGAAGAGGGACGACCTCCAGGCGGTCATCTCGCTGCTCAAGGGGGAGGACTTCGGCGTCGCCCTCCAGTTCAACAACTACAGGTAAGGCGGGGCCCGCCGGGCCTGGTGAACGGGTCGACCACGCCTTGCCACCTGGGCGCACATCGTCACTTCCGGTCGTCGTTGGTCGCTCGCGATCGGCCTTCGACGGCCTGGTGGCGACCTGGACCGGGTCTCCGGCGGGCATCGGGGCGAGCTTCGCTCTGGCAAGGTTGCCCGGATGACCGCCCAGACTCACTGGCAGGCGTGGCATGAGCCCTACGCTGATGAGAACTCCCCGTTGTCGCGTCGGCTGCGGCTGGTCCAGCAGCACATTGCCTCATGGCTCGATCAGCGTTGCGACCAGCGACTGACCGTGGTGAGCGCGTGTGCGGGGCAGGGTCATGACCTCATCGGCGTCCTCGCCTCACGGTCCGATGCTCAGCGCGTACATGGGACCTTGCTGGAGTACGACGCGGGCAATGTGACTGCCGCTCAGGCCGCCGCCGATCAGGCCGGGCTCTCCAACATCGTGATCAGGCAGGCAGACGCGGGCCAACTCGCTTCGTACGCGGGAGCGGTTCCGGCCGACCTGGTGCTCATGGTGGGGGTCTTCGGCAACATCTCGGACGCCGACGTGGAGCGAACAGTTGCCGCCCTCCCCCGGCTCTGCGCCGAGGGTGCCACCGTGATCTGGACCAGGGCGAGGCGAGAGCCGGACCTGACGCCAGCAGTACGGGAGCGGCTTCGGGATGCCGGCTTCGTGGAGCAGGCATTCCACGCTCCGGATGACGTTCGGTTCTCTGTCGGCGTTCACCGGTTTGACAGTCGTCCGCAGCCGCTGGACCCTGCGGGAACCGTCTTCACGTTCCTGCGCTGAGGCCAGCTGGTCGCTGCCTGCCGACGTCTCACGCTGTCGTGTGTGCCCCGGACGGCTCCACCACCGCCAACGGCTTCCGGAGTATGGCGGGCAGGTCGCCGAGGGTGGCGAAAGCCGGCCCGCCCCAGCCCGGATCGGTGTCGTTGTGCTCCGTGGTGCGAAAGACGGTCATACCGACCGCTGCCGCCCCGGCCAGCTCACCGTCTGCGCCGTCGCCAACAAAGACGCACTCCACCGGCCCCACACCCAGGCGCTCAGCAGCAAGGCGGTAGATCGCCGGGTCCGGCTTGGCCAGCCCGACATCGCAGGAGAAGACCGCGACATCGAACCGTTGGGCTAGCGGGCTCTGCGGCCATGCCTCAAGAGTGTCCGAGGTGGCGTTGCTGATCAGGGCCAGCGGATGCCCGTCGCCGCGTAGCGCGTCGAGCACGTCCAGGGTGGCGGTCGAGACGCTCTGCAGTACCCGGCGCCCGAGGGCTCGCCGATGCTCACCGGCCCGTGTCACCTGTTCGCTGGTCGGTGTGCCGCCGAGGCGTCCGACGAGGATGCGGATGGTCTCCTCCACGTCCCACCGGACCAGCCGGTCCCGCCAGGTGGCGTGGTACACGGCAACCAACTCGGCCGGAGCCACCCCGACCATGACGGCCATCTCGCCGACCACCCGGTCACGCTCCTCGTCGGCCCCCTGGATCAAGGTATGGAAGAGGTCGAAGATCACTGGTCGGGACATCTCGGCATCCTACTGAGATCGCCACCGCTCGCACCGCGCTTGCCATCGCGTCTGCCATCGACCCGCGCCCGGCCCGCCACGTCAAGCGAACTTCTACGGCTCGTACGGACGCTGGCGGCCCGGCAACGGCGTGGCAGCGATCCGGGCTGGTAGCGGGCGGTGCCCCTCCAGTTCGACGACCAGCGGTAGCGCGCAGCCGGCCCGTCCCCTGTTGACTGCTCTCGGGGCTGCGACCGGGTGTGCGTCCCGGCATACGCGACGGGTCGGACGCATCCGCTAACGTCTGGCTGGTGACGGCCGAGGCAGCGGGTGCGTTTCGTCGGACAGCGCTGGAGCGATCGGACCAGCGCATCGCCTGGGACCGGCCGGACCAGGCCTTCTTCGCGGCTGGGGCGTGTCACATCCTGGCCTGGGTGTGCCGGGACTCCTATCCGGATCGGCCCATCGATATCGTAGGTGTGCGCTCGGCAGACGGTTGGCAGGTCTTCCACGCCTACGCGCTCTGGGATGGCTGGGCGTTCGACCACTCAGGCTGGAACCCGGAGCCAGATTTGTTGGCGGTCAACACGACCTTCGAAGGCCGCCCACTGGAGAGCGTCAAGATCGTGGACGGTCTCGCCGGGTTCTGCGAGACGCACCACTCCCGCATGCCGCACCAGTACTGGCAGGATCCGCTCCCCCGTGCTCGCGACTACGTGAGCCGCCACACCCCACCGTGGGCGTAGCGCCGCGCCGCGCGGGGTGCGGGGCGGCTCAGACCGTGACGGGCTCGTCGATGCGTACCGTCGAGGTTTCCGCGCGGGCGATGGGCCCGGCGGGCAGTGCGGCGACCGCGGCCCCGACGGCGACCGCCGCCCCAGCGAACAGGAACGCCCACGGCACGCCGCCGGCGTGGTCGACGATCAGGCCGGCCACGGCGCCGCCGACGGCGCTCGACGCCACCGCGATGGTGACCACCCAGGTGTACGCCTCGTTCAGCATGCCGGCCGGCGCGATCCGGCCGACCAGGGTGTTCTCCAGGGTCAGCGCGGGCGCGATGGTGGCCCCGCCGACGACCAGCGCGGCACCCAGCGCGAGCGGGGTCGGCATCAGCGCGAACACCACGAACGTGCTGGCCAGCGCGGCGAGCAGCAGGGCGAACTGCCGCGTCATGTTCGACGCCGGCTTGCGGACGCCGAACCAGAACCCGCCGGCCGCACTGCCGATCCCCCAGACCGCCAGCAGGATCCCGGCGAGGCTCTCCGGGTCGTCGGTGGTCTCGTTGCCGGCGAACGCCGGCACGATCACCCCGGCCGCGCCGAACGCGATGCCGAGGCCGGCGACGCAGATGAGCAGGGCCGGGAAGCCGGCGACCCGCAGCGGGCCGAGCCCCCGCGCGTGGTGTTCACGGGGGTGCGGACGCCAACCGCGCATCACCCGACCGAGGGCCACCGGAACCGTGCCGACCAGGGTGACCACCGCGGCGCCGATCAGCGCTGCCGCCGCGTCGGCGACCAGCACGAACCCGGCGACCAACAGCGGGCCCAGCACGAAGACGATCTCGAACAGCGAGGTCTCCGCGGCCAGCGCCGTGTTGCGCAGGAGGTACCGGCCGGAACCGGGGCTGGTCAGGTCGTTCCACGCGCCCCGGATGGCGGCGCTCAGTGGTGGGTAGGTGGCCCCGGCCACGGCCGAGGCCAGGTAGATGGTGCCCAGGGCGTCGTCGCCCGAGCGGCTGGCCAGCAGCAACGCGAGAAGTGCCAGCGGGTGCGCCACCGCGGTGACCAGCAGCACCGGGCTGGGGCCGACCCGGTCGGCGATCCGCCCGGCCACCGGGCTGAGCGCGGCACCGGCGACCGCGTAGATGCCACCCGCCACGGCGGCCAGCGCGTAGCGCCCGGTCACCTGCTCGACCACCAGCAGCAGCGCCAGCGGGGTCATGCCGATCCCGAGCCGCCCGATGATGCCGCTGACGAGCAGCATCGGTGCCCCCGGAATTCGCCAGACGCCCAGGTACTGGCGCAGTGCGGCCACGGACACCTCCGCTGGAGACAGGTAACGGGTAGAAGCTCTTTCGACCCTAACCCCGAGGCGCGCGCCGCGGGTGGTCGGTCCGCTCACAACGGCGCGGCCGACGGGGCTGCTGCTGACCCGCTACCGGTCGCCGTGATCCCGCGGCATCCCGGACGCGACTCCACCCGCGTCCGGACGGGACGCGGGTGGAGGGAACTACGGATCAGCGCTGGAACTGCACCGGCCCGGCGTTGGCGGCCATCTGCTCCAGGCGGGCGACCCGGTCCTCCATCTTCGGGTGCGTGGCGAAGAGCGTCGCGACCGCGCCACCGGAGAACGGGTTGGCGATCATCAGGTGGGCGGTGCTGGTGAGCGTGCCCTGAGCCGGCAGCGGGCGTCGCCGGGCCACCGCGTCGATCTTGCGTAGGGCGCTGGCCAGGGCCAGCGGGTCACGGCTCAGCTGGGCGCCCGAGGCGTCCGCCTGGAACTCCCGGCTCCGGCTGATCGCCAGCTGGATGATGGTGGCCGCGATCGGGCCCAGGATCAGGGTCAGCAGCAGCACGGCCGGGTTCGGCGAATCCTCGTCGTCCCCACCGCCCAGCGGGATGAACCAGGCGATGTTCGCCAACAGGGTGATGATGCCGGCCAGACCGGCCGCGACGCTGGAGATCAGGATGTCCCGGTTGTAGACGTGCGACAGCTCATGCCCGATCACACCGCGCAGCTCGCGGTAGTCGAGGATCTCGGTGATGCCCTGGGTCACGCAGACCGCCGCGTGCTGCGGGTTACGACCCGTGGCGAACGCGTTGGGCTGCGCGGTCGGGCTGACGAAGAGCCGCGGCATCGGCTGCTGCGCCTCGGTCGCCAGCTCGCGCACCATCCGGTACAGCTCGGGGAACTGTTGCTCGGTGACCGGTTGCGCCCGCATCGAGCGCAGCGCGAGCTTGTCAGAGAAAAAGTAGGAAATGCCGTTCATGACCAGCGACACGAGGACGGCGATGACCAGTCCGCCACTGCCGCCGAACCCGTAACCCACCGCGAGGATCAGCGCGGTGAGCAGGCCGAGCAGGGCTGCGGTCTTCAGACGGTTGTGGTGCACGATCACTCCTTCGGTGCACGGATCGCCAGGATCCGCTGACCGGTGTAACAACCCCGTACCCGCCAACCATCCGTCCCAACGCTGAGAGTTGGCTGAGACCGGCCCGGTCAGGCCGATCGGGTCAGCGTCCGGCCAGGTCGAGCACCAGTTGCGGGGCGACACCCAGCACCACTGCCACCACCGTCGTCACCGCCAGCACCACGGCCACCACACCCACCAGCGGTACGGCCGCCGCGCCGCCCGGAAGCGGCGCGGCCTGCGCGGACGTCGCCGTCGGCGCCCAGAGGGCGGCGGTGACCCGCAGGTAGTAGGCGAGACCGATCACCGCGTTCACCGCCACCACCAGCGCCAGCCACGCGGCGCCGCCGTCCAGCAACGCCCGGACCACGGTCACCTTCGCGAACAACCCCGCCAACCCGGGCGGCAGGCCGGCCAGGCCCACCAGGGCGAGACCGAGCGCCGCGCCCCGCCACGGATGCCGGCGGGCCGCCCCGCGCAGGTCGTCGAGCGTGCCGCCGTCCGCACCCGCCGGTCGCAGCGCGGTCACCCCGGCGAACGCGGCCAGCTCCAACACCACGAAGAAGACGGCGTACGCCACGGCTGCGGCGAACGCGGCGTCGCGCGCCTCGCCCGTGCGGCCGGCCACCAGCGCCAGGGCGCCCAGCGGAGCGAGGATGTAACCGGCCTGCGCGACCGAGGACCAGGCCAGCAGCCGGACGGTACGCCGCTGGCGCAGGGCGACCAGGTTGCCAACGGTCATGGTCAGCACCGCCAGCACGGCGAGCACCGGGCCGGTCTGATCGGCCGGCAACGCCCGCTGCACCACGGCGAGCAGCGCGACCACCCCACCCAGCTTCGACGCCGTGGACAGGTACGCCGCCACCGGCAACGGTGCGCCGTCGTAGGTGGCCGGCGCCCAGGCGTGCAACGGGACCGCCGCCACCTTGAAGGCCAGCCCGACGAGCACCAACGCCACCGCCGCGGTCGTCAGCGGCAGGTCCCGCAGCTCCGGCCGCTCGGCGAGCAGCGCGCCGACCCGGTCCAGGTGCAGTCCGCCGGTCACCGCGTACAGCAGTGCGGCGCCGAGCAGGGTCAGCGTGGTGGCCACCACGCTGACCACGAAGAAGGTGACGGCCGCCTCCGCGCTGGCCAGGCTCCCCCGACGCAGGCCGACCAGCACGTAGAGGGGCAGGGTCAGCGTCTCCAGGGCGACGATCAGGGTGATCAGGTCACCGGCCGCGCCGAGCACCACACCACCGGTCATCGAGCAGGCGAGGAGGAAGCAGTATTCCCCCACCGGCGAGCGCCCCGCCCGCAGCGCGGGCACGGACAATCCCAGCACGCCCAGCGTGAGCAGCGCCACCACCGCGCCGACCAGGGCCGCTCGACCATCGAAGACCCAGGAGCAGTCGGCGCCGACGCAGAACGTCCGCCGATCCCCGCCCGCGCCCACCAGGGCGGCGCCGACGGCGGTGCCCAGCGCACCGAGCGCGGCCACCACGATCGTGGCCCGGGGCCGGGCCAGCAGCAGATCGGTGATCAGCACGAGCACGGCGGTGCCGGCGGCCAGGTACGCCGGCAGCAGCGCCACGCTGTCCACACTCTGCACCGTGTTCATGGGAAGACCACCCCGATGAGGGCGTCGACCGGCGCTTCGGCGACGCCGAGGACGAGGGTCGGTGCCAGCCCGATGGCCAGCGCCAGCAGGACCAGCGGCACCCACGCGGTCAGCTCGGCACCGGCCAGCCCCGGGCCGATCCGGCCGACCGCGGTGCTGGGCCGACCGTGCGTGACCTGGCGCAGCAGCCGCAGGAAGTACGCGGCGGTGAGCGCCCCGCCGACGGCGGCCAGCACCCCGAGGGTGGTCCAGAGCGGGCCGCCCACCTGGATCGCCGCGATCACCGCGAACGCCTCCCCCCAGAAGCCGGCCAGCCCGGGCAGGCCGAGCGACGCGATCGCCGCGAACGCGAGCAGACCGGCCAACCGGGGGGCGGTCTCCCGCAGCCCGGACAGCTCGGCGAGGGTGCCCGAGCCGGTACGGTCCTTCACGGCACCGGCCAGGAAGAACAGCAGACCGGTGATCACCCCGTGGGCGATGTTGCCGATCAGCGCGGCCTGGATGCCGGTGGCGGTCAGCGTGGCCACACCGAGCAGCACGAAGCCCATGTGCCCCACGCTGGAGTACGCGATGAGCCGCTTCACCTCGGCCTGGGCCAGGCAGACCAGCGAGCCGACCAGGATGGCCGCGACCGCCAGCACGCCGAGCACCGGTGCCGCCCAGCGGGCACCCTCCGGCGCGACCCCCACCGCCACCCGGATCAGGCCGTAGGTGCCCATCTTGAGCAGCACCCCGGCCAGCACCACACTGCCGACCGTGGGGGCCTGGGTGTGCGCGTCGGGCAGCCAGGAGTGCAGCGGCCAGAGTGGGCTCTTCACCGCGAACGCGATGGCGAGCAGTGTGAACGCCGTGAGCTGGGTGCCCCGGGACAGCCCACCCCCGCCGGTCAACGCCACCACGTCGGCGGTGCCGGCGGCCGAGACCACGACGTACACACCGACCAGCAACAGCACCGAGCCGAACAGCGTGTAGAGCGCGAACTTGCGAGCCGCCCGACGCCGGGCCGGCCCACCCCAGCCGGCGATGATCGCGTACATCGGCAGGAGGACGACCTCGAAGAAGAGGAAGAACAGCACCAGGTCCAGGGCGAGGAACGTGCCCAGGATGCCCACCTCGACCACCAGTAGCAACGCGACAAGCGTCCGGCCGCTGCCGCCGTCGGGCACCCGCCACAGCGAGTAGCCGCAGCAGAGCAGGGTGAGCAGCGCGGTCAGCACCACCAGGGGCCAGGAGATGCCGTCGACGCCCAGGTGGAAGCGCAGGTCGAGGCCGGGCACCCAGGGCACGTCCAGTTGGTGCCAGGGGCGTACGGCCGGCGCGGCAGCCGACCAGGCGAACCAGCTCCGGTCGCCGAGGACCAGCGGTACCGCGGCCAGCAGGGTCAGCGCCGCAGCGACCGTACCGACCAGCCGGGCCGCCCGGTCCCGTGGCGTCGCCGCGACCGCGACCGCGCCGAGCGCCGGCACCGCCAGGACGGCCACCAGCAGCACCTGCCCGAACGTCATTGGACCGCCTCTGTTCGCGACTGCGGGGCTCGCAACCCCGGCCCACTCCTCGCGCTCACTGGAAGACTCCCAGCACGGCGGCGGCCAACCCGATCAGCAGTGCACCCGCCAGCACGCCGGCGGCGGCGCGGGGCAGGGCCGCCCGGTGCAGCGCGGCCAGCCCGGCACCGAGACCGGACGCGGCCCGCCCGCTGCCCTCGACCGCCCCGTCCACCACCGCCTCGTCGCCGGTGCGCGCGACCCGGGCGAGCGCCCGGACGGGGCGTACGACAAGGGCGTGCTGAACGTCGTCGAGCCGGAACGCGCGGGCGAAGACCGGCCGCAGCGGACCCAGCGCGGCTGCCGGATCGGCGGTGCGGTCCCGGTGCCAGCCCAGCACCACCAACCCCCCGCCGGCCAGCAGCAGCGCCAGCGGCAGCAGCAGCCCCGGCCCGAGGTGGACCAGGCCGTCCTCGGCGCCCGCCACCGGCACGGTGGCGAACCGCAGCCGGTCGGCGAACGCCCCGACGAACCCGACCAGGCCGAGCAGGGCGGCCGGCACGGTCAGGAGCAGTACCGGCCAGCGCAGCAACGCCGGGGGGTCGTGCGGTCGGACCAGTGGCAGCCTGGGCTCGCCGAAGAAGGCCCGCAGCAGGAGTCGGCCCGCGTACCAGGCGGTGATGGCGACACCGGCGAGCCCGGCCAGCCAGACCAGCCAGCCCACCCAGGACGGCGTCGGGCCGGTGCCCTCCCGCGCGGCCGCCTCGGCCACCGTGAGCACGCCGTCCTTGCTCCAGAAGCCTGCCAGCGGGGGCACCCCGGCCAGCGCGCCCAGGCCCACCACCGTGCACCAGAAGGTCACCGGCATGCTGCGGCGCAGCCCGCCCATCTCCGACATCAACGTGCTGCCCACCGAGTGGATCACCGCGCCGGCGGCGAGGAACAGCAGCGCCTTGAACGCGGCGTGGGTGAGCAGGTGGAACAGCGCCGCCGACGGCGAGCCGACCGCCAGCGCGCCGGTCATGTAGCCCAGTTGGGAGACCGTCGACCAGGCCAGCACCCGTTTGATGTCGTCCTGCGCGGTGGCGGCGAGCGCACCGAGCAGCAGGGTGATCGAGCCGATCACCCCGAGCACGGTCAGCGTCACCGGCGCGGCCGTGAACAGCGGATAGAGGCGGGTCACCGCGTATACCCCGGCGGCCACCATCGTCGCGGCGTGGATCAGCGCGGAGATCGGCGTCGGGCCGGCCATCGCGTCCGGCAGCCAGGTGTGCAACGGGAACTGGGCGCTTTTGCCGGCCACGCCGGCGAGCAGCAGCAGACCGGCGGCGGTCAGGGTCGCGCCCGAGTGGTCGTGGGCGAGCACGTCGGCGATCCGGAAGCTGCCCGTCGACACACCGAGCAGCGCGATGCCGAGCAGGAACCCGACGTCACCGACCCGGGTCACCAGGAACGCCTTCATGGCGGCGGCGGGCGCGCCGGGCAGCCGACGGTCGTGGGCGATGAGCAGGTACGAGCAGAGGCCCATCACCTCCCAGCCGACCAGCAGCATGACCAGGTCGCCGGCGACCACCACCAGCAGCATCGCGGCGGTGAAGAGACTGATCTGCGCGGCGTACGGCGGGTAGCGATGGTCGACGTCGACGTCGTCGTGCGGGCCGCGCCGCAGGTAGCCGATCGAGTAGACCTGCACGGCCAGGGCGACCGCCGTGACCGCCACCGCGACCAGCGCGGCAGCGCCGTCCAGCCGGACCCCGAGGGTCACCGTCAACCCACCGAGGTCGACCCAGGTGGTCGACGTCTCCCGGGGTCGGTCGACCGTGACCAGCAGCGCGACGGCCAGCGCCAGCGCTCCCGCCGCACCGGTCACCCCCAGCGCGACAGCCACCTGCCGAGCCCGGTCACCGCCCCCCGGACCACCGGCGGGATGGCGCGGGGCCGGCGGCAGCAACAGGCCGAGCAGCCCGGCGACCAACGGTACGGCGGGCAGCAGCGCCCCCAACAATCCGGTCACCGGCCCGCCTCCGGATCCGGGCCGGCGGCGACGGCGGCTGCGTGTGGCGGACCGGCGGGCCGCGGGAACTCGTCGCGCTCGGTCAGCGGCACCTCGTCCACCGCAACGTCGGCGCGCAGCCGGTAGAGCTGGAGAACGATCGCCAGCCCGACCCCGATCTCGGCGGCGGCGAGGACGATCACGAAGAGCGCGAAGACCTGACCGGAGTGCGGCAGCACGGCACGCACGGTGGTGTCCGCGGTGACCAGGACCAGGTTCACCGCGTTGAGCATCAACTCGACCGCCATCAGCACCAGTACGGCGTTGCGGCGGCGCAGCACGCCGTAGACGCCGAGGCCGAACAGGAGCGCGGCGGTGACGTACGGGATGACCGGCCTCACCGGCGACCCCCGGTTCCCGCGTCGACCGCGCCGGGCGCTGTCGCATCGTCCGCTGCCGGGCCGGGCCGGCCGATGTCGGGCCGGGACAGCACCACCGCTCCCACCAGCGCGGACAGCAGCAGTACGGAGAGCACCTCGAACGGCAGCACCCAGGACCGGAAGATCTGCTCCCCCAGCCGTTCGGCGGTGCCCGCCCCGGGCAGCGTCACCGTGCTCCACCGGTACGCGTCGACCAGCAGGACGGTCAGCCCCAGCCCGGCACCGCCACCGATCAGCGCGGCCGGCCAGCCGGGCCGGTCCAGGTCGTCGGAGGCGCCGATCGGCGCCCGGGTCAGCATCACCGCGAACAGCAGCAGCACCACCACCGCGCCCACGTAGATCAGCACCTGCACCCAGGCCACCAACTCGGCGCCGAGCACGAGATAGTCACCGGCCAGCGCGCCGAGGCAGACCACCAGGTAGAGCCCCGCCCGGACCAGGTGTCTCGTGGTCACCACCAGCACGCCGGCACCGACCGCCACCGCGCCGAGAGCCAGTAGCAGCACATCCGCGCCGGTCACCGGGCCGCCCCCACAGCTCGGGCCGACCCGCGCCGCGCGGTCACGACGCGGGACCGGGGTCGGCGTCGGGCTCGGGGCGTACCGCTGGAGGAGCCGGACGTGCGGTCGCCGCCTTGCGCGCGGCGGCGGTCTCCTCCTTGGCGGGCTCGCCGTTCGGGTCGTGCGCGGGCGGTGGCGGAACCGTCGCCATCCACTGACCGAGGTGGTCCTTGTCGTGCAGGAGGTCCTTGATGTCGTACTCGGCGTACTCGAACTCCGGTGACCAGTAGAGCGCGTCGAACGGGCAGACCTCGATGCAGATGCCGCAGTACATGCAGAGCGAGAAGTCGATGTCGAACTTGTCGAGCACGTTGCGCTGGCGGGGGCGGGCGGCACCGGGCACCGCCACCTCCTCCTTGTGCGAGTCGATGTAGATGCACCAGTCCGGACACTCGCGGGCGCAGAGCATGCAGACCGTGCAGTTCTCCTCCGACAACGCGATCACACCACGCGAGCGGGGCGGCAGCTCGGGGGCGACGTCCGGGTACTGCTGGGTGGTCGAGCGGCTGGTCATCGTCTTGAGGGTGACCGCCAGACCCTTCACCAGGCCCGCGCCGGGCAGGCCGCGCCCGCCGGTGCCGCCGTGCTCGCTGGGGTCGGTCATGTGGACCATCCTGCCCTGTGGCCCCGGCGCGCGCGACCACCACCCGTGGGTCCGCGGCGTTACCGTGGTCGCGGGGAGAACGACGCACCTGGAAGGAACAGCCATCACCGCCGCGCTGCAGGGCGACTACCCGCCCGAGGGCGGATGGACGACGGACGATCTGGATGCCCTACCCGAGGACGGCCGCCGCCGGGAACTGCTCGATGGGGTGCTGCTGATGTCCCACTCCCCCACCCGCATCCACCAGAGCATCACGGGTCGACTGATGGTCGCGCTCGACGACGACTGCCCCGACGGTTACGACGTCACCCAGGCCGTCGAGGTGCGGATCAACCGCACCCGCTCCTTCATCCCGGACGTGCTGGTCACCACGGCGGCTGCGGCGGCTCGTGAGCCATCGAGGTACGAGCCCCACGAGGTGGTGCTGGCCATCGAGATCGTCTCCCCCAGCACCCGCTCGATCGACCGGGTGCTCAAGCCGGCGCTCTACGCTCAGGCCGGCATCCCGTACTACTGGCGGGTCGAGACCGAGGATGGGTCCCTGGAGGTCGTGACCCACCGGATCGACGCGGTCAACGAGGTCTACGCCGAGACGGGGCGGTGGACGAAGTTCGTCGACACCGGCGAGCCCTTCCCGATCAACCTGCCGATCAGCCGGATCACGCCCCGGAGCCGCTGAAACCGCCGGTCGGCGGGAGCACCTCGACGCCGAGCTGCTGCAGCAGCTGGAACAGCTCGTTGCAGCTCCACACCTCGACGATCCGGCCCGCCGCGTCGAAGCGCAGGAACGTCGCCCCGGAGTAGCTGACCACCTGCCCGGTCGGTGGCACCGGCCCGAACTGCCCGGCCTGGGTGCCGGCCGCCCGCCAGTGCACGGCCACCCGCTCGGCGGCGGCCACCACGTCCACGATCTTGTAGCGCAGATCAGGAAAAGCCGCCCGCCGCTCGCGGTGCCAGGCCAGTGTGGCCTCCGGGCCGGTGCCGCCCAACCCGGGGCAGTCCTCGGCGACCAACTCGTACGCCGACTCCTCCCGACGGGCGTTCCACACGTCGGCGATGAAACGCCGGGCCGCCGCCTCCACATCCGTCATCCCGGCAGGTTAGCCGGCATCCGCCCGGCCGCGGCGTTTCCGGGCCTGCGCGGTCGGGTCCGCGACGGCCACGGCCGGTCTGGACACCGAGGCGCAGCCCGTTTGGACACCGACGCACAGCCCGGCCCGGCAATCCGCGAGGATGGGACGAGACGGCGAGCCGACCGGAGGGTGACATGGGCAAGGAAACAGGCGGGAAGTACGTCGAGCCGGGCGGCGAGTTCACCCGGGACCAGCGCTACATCGCCACCCGGATCACCTCCGACGGGCAGGACGGGTACCCGGTGGAGCCGGGCCGGTACCGGCTGGTGGTCAGCCGGGCCTGCCCGTGGGCCAACCGCCTGATCATCGTGCGGCGGCTGCTCGGCCTGGAGGACGCTCTCTCGATGGCCGTGGCCGGCCCGACCCACGACGCCCGGAGCTGGACCTTCGACCTCGACCCGGACGGCCGGGACCCGGTGCTCGGCATCGAGCGGATCCAGGAGGCGTACTTCAGGCGGTTCCCCGGCTACGAGCGGGGCATCACCGTGCCGGCGATCGTCGACGTGCCGACCGGGCAGGTGGTGACCAACGACTACGCGCGGATGAGCCTCGACCTGTCCACCGAGTGGCGCGCGTACCACCGCGACGGTGCCCCGCAGCTCTACCCGGAGCACCTGCGGGCACAGATCGACGAGGTCAACGCCGTGGTGTTCCGGGACGTGAACAACGGCGTCTACCGGTGTGGCTTCGCCGGCAGCCAGGAGGCGTACGACAAGGCGTACCACCAGCTCTTCGACCGGCTGGACTGGTTGACCGAGCGGCTGACCGGCCAGCGCTACCTGGTCGGCGACACCATCACCGAGGCCGACGTGCGGCTCTTCACCACGCTGGTGCGCTTCGACCCCGTCTACCACGGCCACTTCAAGTGCAACCGGCAGAAGCTGAGCGAGATGCCGGTGCTGTGGGCGTACGCCCTGGACCTGTTCCAGACCCCCGGGTTCGGCGACACCATCGACTTCGACCACATCAAGCGGCACTACTACGAGGTGCACCGGGACATCAACCCGACCGGGATCGTGCCGCTCGGCCCCGACCTGTCGAACTGGCTCACCCCGCACGGCCGGGAGGCGCTCGGCGGTCGCCCGTTCGGCGACGGCACCCCGCCTCCGCCGCCGGCCGAGCCCGTCGACCCCGCGCACACCCCGCTGCGCTGAGGCCACGGCCGGATTTCAGCTGAGCCGCAGGCGGATCTCAGAGGGCGATGCGCACCGCTGCGGTGAGGACCAGCTGCGCGAGGGATGCCGGCACCAGCACCAGCCAGCACAGCCGCTGGAGCTGGTCCTCGCGCAGCCGGGGGTAGGACACCCGCAACCAGATGATCACAAAGGCGACGGCGAAGACCTTGAGCAGGGTCCACAGCCAACCCAGCTGGTCGTCGGCGAACGGCCCCTGCCAGCCGCCGAGGAACAACACCGTGGTCAGTGCGGCGATCACCACGATGCCGACGTACTCGGCGAGCAGGAAGAACGCGAAGCGCAGACCCGTGTACTCGGTCATGTAGCCGAAGACCAGCTCCGAGTCGGCCACCGGCATGTCGAACGGCGGCCGGCGGATCTCGGCCAGCCCGGCGACGAAGAAAATGATCATCGCGGGCGCCTGCCAGAGCAGCCACCACGGCCGCCACGCCTCGACGATGCCGGAGAGGCTGAGCGTGCCCGCCGCCATCGCCACCGACGCGGCGGCCAGCACCAGCGGCAGCTCGTAGCCGAGCAGTTGGGCGGCACCGCGCAGCCCGCCGAGCAGGCTGTACTTGTTGGCCGACGCCCAGGCCGACATGAGCACCGCCACCACACCGACGCCGACCACGGCCAGCACGAAGAACAGGCCGATGTCCAGTGGTTGCCCCACCAGGTCGTTCGGGCCCAGCGGAATGACCAGCAGCACCAGCAGGTAGGGCACCAGGGCCACCGCCGGCGCCAACCGGAACACCGCCCGGTCCGCCTCACGCGGGGTGATGTCCTCCTTCTGCACGAACTTCACACCGTCCGCCACGAGCTGCGCCCAACCGTGGAAGCCGCCCGCGTACATCGGGCCGAGCCGCCCCTGCATGTGCGCCATCACCTTGTGCTCAGCCTGCCCGACCAGCAGCGGCAGGGTGAGGAACGCGACCAGCACGCCACCCACCCGCAGGACCAGCTCCAGCCAGAGCGGCATCAGGGCGTACCCCCGTCGTCGTCGGTCTGGCCACCGCGCGCCGGAGGGTCCGCGACCGGGCCTGCGCCGGGCGTGGGCCGCTCGGGCGCGACCTGGCCGTCGGCAGCGCCGGCGGGCCTGGGGGTACGCGCCGGACGGGCCCCCGGGGCCGGCCGCGCGGGCCGCTCACCGGCAGGACGGGCCGGGGTGCCGCCACGCGGGCCCTCCCCCACACCGCCCGCGCCCGCCGGGGTGGGCGTGGTTCCCCACTCACCCGGAGCGGGCACGCCCGGCGGGCGGATCGGACGGCGACCACCGCCGGCCTCGGACTCGCCCGGTTCCTTCGCGCCCGGCCAGGGTTTGGCCACCCGGGAGGCGAGCACGAACTCCTTGCGCAACGGATGACCCTCGAACTCCGGCGGCAGCAGCAGCGGTCGCAGCTCCCCGTGACCGGCGAAGCCGATGCCGAACATCTCGTGCGTCTCCCGCTCGTGCCAGGCGGCGCCCGGGTAGATGTCGACCACCGAGGCCACCGTGGGCGCGCCCCGGGGCAGCCGGGTGCGCAGCAACACGCCGTGCCGCAGCCGGGTCGACCAGAGGTGCGCCACCACGTCGAAGCCCTCGGCCAGCTCGTCCACCGCCGAGAGCCAGTCGAAGAAGTCGCAGGCCAGCTCGGCGTCGTCGCGGGTGGCACGCACCGCCTCGAGCCAACTCGTCGGCGGCACATCCACGGTGGCCCGGGCGTACCGCTGGCCGCCGGAGACCGACGGGGTCACCTCGACCGGCGCGAGCAGCGCGACCAGCCGAGCGCCGAGGGCTTCGGGAGTCATGCCGCTGATCCTAGGGCGTGGTCCCCGGCCCGGCCCGGCCCGCGCCGGTCCACCGCCGAAGCCCGGCGATCTGCCGGCTTTGCGGGCGGCACGGCGGTCGGCGGGGAAAGATGAGGGCGTGCGCGCTGTGACTGTGCAACCCGGAGTAGCCAACTCGCTGAGCCTCGTCGAGGATCAGCCGGAGCCGGCGCCCGAGGAGGGTGGCATCCTGGTCGAGGCGCTGGCCGTGGGAATCTGCGGCACCGACCACGAGATCATCTCCGGGCAGTACGGCGAGGCGCCGCCCGGCGCGGACCGCCTCATCATCGGCCACGAGTCGCTGGGTCGGGTGCTGGAGGACCTCAGCGGCACCTTCCAGTCCGGAGACCTGGTGGCCGGGATCGTCCGGCACCCCGACCCGGTGCCCTGCCCCAACTGCGCGGTCGGCGAGTGGGACATGTGCCGCAACGGTCAGTACACCGAACACGGCATCAAGGCGCTGCCAGGGTTCGCCCGCGACCGCTGGCGGATCGAGCCCCAGTTCGCGGTCGGGCTCGACCCGGCGCTGGCCCGGGTCGGTGTGCTGCTGGAGCCCACCAGCGTGGTGGCCAAGGCATGGGACCACATCGAGCGGATCGGGCACCGGGCCGAATGGCAGCCGCAGACCGTCCTGGTGACCGGTGCGGGGCCGATCGGGCTGCTGGCCGCGCTGCTCGCCACCCAGCGCGGGCTCGCCGTCCACGTGCTGGACCGGGCGACCTCGGGGCCGAAACCCGAGCTGGTGGCCGCGCTCGGCGCCTCGTACCACACCGTGTCGGTCAACGACCTGCCCTTCGAGCCCGACGTGGTCGTCGAGTGCACCGGCGCCCCGCGGGTGGTCATCGACGTGATGTGCAAGGCGGCCCCGACCGGGATCGTCTGCCTGGCCGGGGTGTCCAGCGGCGGCCGGAGCATCGACTTCGACGCGGGCGCGCTCAACCGGGCCCTGGTGCTGGAGAACAACGTGGTCTTCGGCTCGGTGAACGCCAACCGTCGGCACTGGACCATGGCCGCGCAGGCGCTCACCCGCGCCGACCAGTCCTGGCTCGAGTCGCTGCTCACCAGGCGGGTGCCGGTCGAGCGGTACGAGGAGGCGTACACCGCCGGGCCGGGCGACATCAAGGTGGTGCTGGAGTTCGGCTCCTGACCGGCAGGCCGCCCGCTCAGATGCCGGGCAGCCGACCGTTGCGGAACAGGTCCACGAAGAGCTGGTGGTCCTGCCGGGCACGCACCCCGTACGCGTGCGCGAAGTCCACCAGATGGCCGACGAAACCCGACTCGTCGGCGCCCACCACGGCGACGATCGCCTCCTCGGTGGAGTAGTCCACCAGGTCGTGGCTGGACTCGTCATCGGCGACCGAGTGCATCCTGGCCACCGCCCGACCCAGGTCGACGAGCACCCCGGTCAACTCCTCCAGCTCGTTGACGTCGGACCAGTCCAGGTCGGCGGCGTACGGGGAGACCTCGGCGACCAGCTGGCCGGCACCGTCCAGCTCGGTGAAGCCCAGCCACGGGTCGGCGTGCGCCTGCAACGCCCGCTGCGACTCGGCGGTCCGGTGACCCTGGTGCTGGAAGTAGCCCCGGACCGATTCGTCGGTGACGTACCGCGCCACCGCCGGCACCTGCGCCTGCTTCATGTAGATGACGACGTCGTTCTCCAGGGCCTGGGTGTGCCCCTCCAGCAGCAGGTTGTACGACGGCAGTCCGGCCGAGCCGATGCCCACGCCCTTGCGCAGCACCACGTCCTTGATCTGCGCCGCCACCGGCCGCGGTCGCGCCGACGTGGGAGGAAGGGTGCCCAGGTAGCCCTGGAAGGCGTCGAGGACCTTGTCCCGGGTGGCTTCGTCGATCTCGAAGACCCCGTCACCCACGGAGAACCGTCGCTCGTAGTTGTCGACGGTGGTCTGCGTGGCGAGCAGGTCGACCCGGGTGTTGAGACGGGCCTGCTGGAGCACCCGGCGCAGCACCCCGTCGGCGTTGTCCAGGGTGATCGAGCCGATCGCGTCGTCCCCGCCGGCGGCGATCGCCCGCAGCTCGGTCAGGTACGAACGGGCGAAGCCGGCCACCAGGTCGCCGATCACCGTGTCGGAGAGCGCCTTGCCGTAGCCGAGCAGCGCCACGCTGGCCGCGAAGCGCCGCAGATCCCAGGTGAACGGCCCCACGTACGCCTCGTCGAAGTCGTTGACGTTGAACACGAGCTGCCCGGAGGCGTTCATGTACGTGCCGAAGTTCTCGGCGTGCAGGTCACCGTGGATCCACACCCGGCTGGTGCGCTCGTCGGCGAACCGGTCGTCGGCGAAGTCGCCCCGCTGGTCGGCGTAGAAGAGTGCGGCGCTGCCCCGGTAGAACGCGAACGGCGACGCCGCCATCTTGCGGAACTTGCGGCGGAAGGCGGCCGGGTCGATCGCCATCGACGCGCCGAACTCCTCGGTGAGCACGTCGAGGATGTGGGCGGACCGCTGGTCGGAGGAGTTGCTCATGGTGCGCAGGCTAGCCCGGCGCCACCACCCCGGGTGGTCGGACGACCGACCGGTCCGCCCGAGCCGACCGGGTGAGACCGCTGCCCGTCTCAGTCGACGGCGGGTGGGCGTACGGGAGGTGCGGTGAGCGAGTTCACCGAGCGCGGGGCGGCGCCGTCGCGGGGGGCGGTGTCCACCGGCGCGGCGAGCAGATCCGGTCGGGACACGCCACCCACGCCGGACTGCTCGGCGGCGATCTTCTCCTGTAGGCGCAGGATGCCGTGCAGGAGCGCCTCCGGCCGGGGCGGGCAGCCGGGCACGTAGACGTCGACCGGGATGAGCTGGTCGACGCCCTTGGTCACCGAGTACGAGTCCCAGTAGGGGCCACCGCAGTTGGAGCAGGCGCCGAACGAGATGACGTACTTCGGCTCGGGCATCTGGTCGTAGAGCCGCTTGATCGCCGGGGCCATCTTGTCGGTCACCGTGCCGGAGACCACCATGAGGTCGGCCTGCCGGGGGCCGTGGGCGAACGGGATCACGCCGAGCCGGATGAAGTCGTGCCGGCCCATGCTGGTGGCGATGAACTCGATCGCGCAGCATGCCAGGCCGAAGTTGAAGACCCAGAGCGAGTAGCGGCGACCCCAGTTCAGCACGAACCGGATCGGCTCGCCGAGCACTCCCGGCAGCTGCACGGGCGCCCCCTTCCCTCACCGACAGTGAATCACAGTCGTGGCGGGTACGACCCGGCGGTGAGCGCCCGCCGCCGGTACATCGAATGTTCACCGATACGTCGACCGTGCAGCCGCAACGTGGTCCGGCAGCCCGGCGTGTGAAGCACGTCGTCCCTCAGGGGAGGGGGTTGACGGATACGGGGAGGACTCAGGTGACGGTGAGCGCCGAATCGAGGCTCGACGAGCCTCCGCCCGACGGCGCGCTCCGCCCGACGGGGCGGACCCCGATCGAGGCCGTGGACTTCGATCAGCTCTACCACGCACATTTCCGGTCGCTGACCGCCCAACTCGCCGCCTACTGCGGCGACCTCAACCAGGCGCAGGACCTGGTTCAGGAGGCGTTCTGCCGAGCCTTCGCCCGGTGGGCGAAGGTCGCCCGCTACGACGACCCCGTCGCGTGGGTCCGGCGGGTCGCCTGGAACCTGGCGACCAGCCGCTGGCGGCGGCTGCGGACCGCCCAGTCGTACCTGCGGCGGCAGCGGGAGGAGCACGTGCCCGGTCCCGGTCCGGACCGGGTGGCGCTGAGCCGGGCGCTCGCGGAGCTACCGGCGAACCATCGCCGCGTGGTGGTCCTGCACCACCTCGCGGACCTCTCCATCACCGAGATCGCCCAGCAGGAGGACGTGCCGGAGGGCACCGTCAAGTCCTGGTTGCACCGGGGCCGCGCCGCGCTCGCGGCTCAGCTTGCCCCCCAGAGCGAGGTGACCGACCGTGTCTGACTTCGACGTCGCCCGGCTCGACGCGGAGTTCTCCGCGTACCGGAGCACTGTCTTTCCGGCCATCGCGCCGGACGGCCCGGCCGCGGTCCGGCACACCGTCCGGCGCCGGCGGCGCCGTAGCGCGGTGGTGGTGGCCGCCGCGCTGGTGCTGGGGGTGGCCGTGCCGGTGGCCGGTCAGGCGGCACTGCGCCGCGACCCCCCGTCGCCGGCTCCGGCCACGGTTTCGCCGACCCCGTCCGACTCCCCCGTCCCCTCGCCGACGCCACCGGACGCGACGATCGACCGCGCCGACCTGCTTGCCGCCACCGTCGACCTGCCCGGCTGGAACGACCTGCCCGAGCGACCGGACGGCAAGGCCTGCCCATCCCGGGGGATCCGGCTCGGCGGCGACCTGGTACGCGACGACGTCAACCTGCTCGTCGAGCTGGCCCACGGCGACGTGGACCGGGACGGGGCGCCGGAGACCGTGGCCCTGGTGCGCTGCGTCTTCGGCACCCGGGGGCCGGCGCAGGTGGTCGCCTTCGACCGCGACGCGTCGGGGCGGATCGTGACGCTCGGCCGGGTGGCCGCCACCGCCGCCCCGACCCCGGAGTGGCTGATCGGGCTGGAGGTCCGGGCGGACGGGATGGTCCGGGTGGCGATCGCCGACCGGGCACCGGACACCGGTTGGCCGCTGGAGCGGTCACAGCGTCAGTGGCGCGGGTACCGGTGGAACGGCGACCGGTTCCAGCAGGCCGAGGGGCCGACCAGCTTCGGCCCCAACCCGTACGCCGCCGACGTGTCGGTCACCTCCTCGAACCTGGCTCTCGCCAGGGAGCCGGGCGACAGCTTCTCGGGCACCGTCCAGGTCCGGGTACGCAACGCCAGCGCCAGCGAGGTGCCCGCCGCGGTGCTGTCCTTCGGACTGCCGTGGCAGCTGCGGCCGGTCGGGGACGGCTGGGACCGGTGTCGCGAGAACATGCACGAGGCGCGCGCGCCGTACCAGTGCACGCTGGGCCGGCTCGCCCCGCACGCGGACCTTCGACTGACCCTCCAGCTACGGCGCGGGCAGGGAATGCCGCTGCCCTCCGGCAAGGCAACCATCGAACTCGTCGTCCAGAGCGCCGACGGCGGGAGTCTGGCCGAACGCGATCGGGACGACAACTTCGCCACCTTTACCCACTACTACCGCTGACCGGCGGTCCCGACAGGTCGCCCGTGGACAGTCGGTTCACCGCCAGGTGGGTCCGCAACCCTCTCCGTTGCCGTGGAGTGTTACCGGCGCCGGGGCACCGGCCCTACGGCAACGGGGAGGGACAGTGACAGTGATGACGGGAGCCCACGCCAACGACCCACCAACAGCGCTGATGGTTGGTGGGTCGAAGACGACGGCGACTACCTTCGACGACTTCTACCACGCGCACTTCCACAGTGTGACCACGCAGCTGTGCGCGTACACCGGAGATCTCCCGCAGGCACAGGACCTGGCCCAGGAGGCGTTCTGCCGGGCGCTGGCGCGCTGGGACCGCCTGGTCCGGTACGACGACCCGGTCGCCTGGGTCCGGCGGGTCGCCTGGAATCTCGCCCGCAGCCGCTGGCGCCGGCTCCGCACCGCCCGCAACCACCTGCTGCGACAGCGGCGGGTCGAGGCGGAGGTCGCCGGCCCGACACCCGACCGGGTGGCCATCGACGCGGCACTGGCGAAGCTACCCGCCAACCACCGCCGGGCGGTCATCCTGCACTACCTGGCTGATCTGCCGGTCAACCAGATCGCCGTTCAGGAAGGGGTGGCCGAGGGCACCGTGAAGTCCTGGCTGCACCGGGGTCGGGTCGCGCTGGCCGGACTGCTCGACGAGAGCACCGAGGGGGTGCGCGATGTCTGACATCGACCCGCGGCTGCGGGCGCGGTTCGCCACGTACCGCGACGACCTGAAGGCCCAGTTCGTCGGTCCCGGGCCGGACCAGGCCCGGCGCACCCTGCGCCGCCGGCGGCGGACCGCGGTGGTGGCCGTGGCCGCCGCGGCGGCCATCGTGGTGGCGGTCCCTGTCGTCGCCAACGCCGCGCTGGACCGAAACCGGAACGTTCCGACGCCGGCAGTGTCGGTCGAGCCGACGACGACGCCGCCGTCGAGTTCACCGTCGCCGTCAGCGTCCAGCCCACCGACCGCGAGCCCGACCACGTCGGCCACCCCGGACGCTCCGAACGGGCGGATCAGTCGGGCGCAACTGCTCGCCGCCCGCGTCGACCTGCCGGCCTGGCCGTCGCCCACCACGGGAAGTTGTGCCACCTCGAATGTGCGGCTGCGGACCAACAACACGACGGTGTACGTGTCGGAGCTGCCCGACGAGCCGCTCGAATACGGTGACGTCGATGGCGACGGCGCCACCGAGACGATCGCCCTCGTCGCCTGTCGGTACGGCGAAGCGTTGTCGAAGCAGGTGGTGGCCTTCGACCGGAACGAAAAAGGCCAGATCGTGACGATGGGCCGGGTCGCCCGGACCGCCGACGGTGTCCACGACATCCTCGAGATGGCGGTCGGCGCGACAGGATCGGTCCAGGTGCGGGTCGCCGACCTCCAACCGTGCTGCGGCACCCCGACCCGTGCGCGCCAGGAACAACTGCGGACGTACCGGTGGCTCGGCGATCGGTTCACCCAGACCGACGGCCCGACGAAGTTCGGGCAGGACCCGCGGCTCACCGATCTGGTGCTGACCGGGGGCGACCTGGTCCTCGGGCCGGCAGGTGCCGGCGGTAGGCGTACGGGCACGCTGAAGCTGACCGTCACGAACAAGGGACCCCTGGACGTGGCGCACGTCGGCATCGACGGCCTGGAGCAGGTGGGGACGCGCAACGGCGGGGACTTCTCGCTCTGCGAGCCGTTCGAGGGCGGGGAGTCGGCCGACACCTGCCTGGCGCCGGGGTTGCGGTCCGGGAACCGTCGGACGTACACCTTCCGGCTCCTGGTCGATCCGGCCACCCTCGGGCAGCCTGCGGTGTGGGTCACGCACTACGACAGCAAGCAGCAGAGCTGGCGGGACCTGACATCCGGGGACGACAGGGTGAACGTGCGGGTGATTCCGTGACCTGCTGATCGGGCCCGGCCGGTACTCCCGGCCGGGTCCGCCGCGCGCACGACGGTCGATCGGGCGTCCACGGCCTTCCGCGGCGGCCCGATGTCCCGCACCCGACAGAGAACCTCCCCCGGTCGTGCGCAACCGACCGGCGGGCCCGGCTGTGTGAAGGGTGCCGGCGAACGCACCGCCCGCACCGCCACGGGGAGGACGAGTGAGTGTGACGAGAGACGTGAGGGCTGGTGCTGCGCCACCGGACCCTGGACCGGCTGCCGCGTCCGACCCTGCGGAGTTGAGCTTCGACGACTTCTACCACGCCCATTTCCGAGGGCTCGTCGTGCAGTTGCGGGCGTACACGGGTGACGTCGCGCAGGCCCAGGACCTGGTGCAGGAGGCGTTCTGCCGGGTCTTCGCCAGGTGGGACCAGGTGTCCCGGTACGACGACCCGTTGGCCTGGACACGGCGGGTTGCCTGGAACCTGGCGCACAACCGGTGGCGACGGTTACGGACCGCGCGGGCCTGGCTGCTGCGGCAGCGGGAGGCCCACGTGGCCGGGCCGGGTCCCGACCGGGTGGCGTTGGAAGCCGCACTGGCGGTGCTGCCCGCCCGGCAACGCCGGGCGGTGATCCTGCACTACCTCGCCGACCTGTCGATCGCCGAGATCGCCGCTCAGGAACAGGTGGCCGAGGGAACGGTCAAGTCCTGGCTGCACCGCGCCAGGGCAGCGCTCGCCGCCGCCCTGCGGGACACGACCGAGGAGGCGCAGGATGCCTGAGCAAGAGTCCGTCGCAATCGCCGAGCAGTTCGCCCGGTACCGCGCGAAGGCACTGCCCGGGGTCGATCCGCCGGGCCCGGCGGCGGTCCGCCGTACCGTTCGCCTGCGTCGCCGCCGGACGGTCGGCCGCGCCGTCGCGCTGGTGCTCGCGATGGCGGCCGGGCCGGTGCTCGGGTACGCCGCACTGCACGCCCCACCGCCCCAGCCCGGCCCGGTGGAGCCCACGGGATCCCCGTCGTCCAGCCCCTCGGCGAGCAGAACGGCCAGCCCATCGTCCACCCCGTCGAGCAGCAGCCCCACCCCGAGCCTTGCCGCGCCCGACGGCCGGATCAGCCGGGGCCAACTGCTCGCCGCGACGGTGTCGCTGCCGGCCTGGGCCGCACCCGCGGCCTGCCCGAGCGGGCGGGTGCGGTTGGGGACCGACCCGGCCAGGGACGACACCAACCAGCTCGTCGCGATCGATCAGGGCGACCTGGACGAGGACGGTGCGACGGAGACGGTCGCCCTGGTCCGCTGTGTCTTCGGCACCCGCGGAGCCTTCCAGGTGGTCGCGTTCGACCGGGACACCGGCGGTCGGGTGATCACTCTCGGCCGGGTGACCGCCACCGCCCGTCCGACGCCGGGCTGGGTGACCGCCGTGGACGTCGACACCGACGGTGCGGTCCGGGTCGAGGTGGCCGACATCGCGCCCGGCAGCGGTTGGCCGCTCGAATACTCCCAGCGTCAGTGGCGCGGCTACCGGTGGACCGGCGACGGGTTCGAGCAGGTGTCCGGGCCCCGCGCATTCGGCCCCAACCCGCACTCGGCCGACCTGGGCGTGACCGCGACCGATCTGGTCCTGACCACTGAGCCGGACGGCACCCGGTCGGGTTCGGTCACCATCCGGGTGCGCAACACCACCGATCGGACCGTGCCGGTCGGAGTGCTCCAGATCGACCTGCCGACGGCGCTGCGGCCCACCGGCGGCGGCTGGACGGGCTGCGACTTCAACGACGACGCGACGTTATTGGTCTTCTGCCACCTGAACAGCATCGAGGCGAACAGCGAGGTGAGCCGCACCCTGGACCTGCGGGTCGCCGCCGGCGCCAGCCTGTCTCCTGGAAAGGTGCCGTTGGAGGTCTGGCCGGAAGGTCCCGGCGGCAAGGGCCGGTGGCTGGAGCCCGACATCAGCAACAACGTGTCATCGTTCGACTACCGCTGATCCGTCGACGGGGCGGTCGGTCACCGATCGGCCGCCCCGCACAGTTCGGGTATCGGGTTCAGCCGTCCGAACCCCACGCCGGGCGTTGCAGCAGACCGACGAACTCGACCAGCAGCCGTTCACGCAGCGCCGGCGGCGCGGCGTCGAGCAGCGTGTTCACCACCGCCATCCGCTCCGGCGTCGGCGCGTCGCCAGCACCGGTGAGGCCGAGCCCGGCGGCGAGCCCGGCGACCAGCTCGGGCGTGAGCGCGTCCGGGGTCAGCGACGTCGCCAGCGCCATCAGCTCGGCCGGCAGGGCGACCGGACCGGCGGCGTGGGCCGCGGCCACCGCGTCGGCCAGGTCCGGCCCGAACTCGGCCACCCGGGGCGCGACCGCCGCGGTCACCGTGAGGTGCACGCTGGCCGGCAGGCCGGCGTACGACAACTGGGGTTGGGTGTGCCAGCCCCGCGCGGTGAGCTCGTCGACCAGGACGAACAGGTCGGGACCGCCCTCGGCGGCGGTGAAACAGACCACGGTGGACTCCGGCTCAGCCATCAGCCGCAGCCCGTCGACCCTGCGCACGGCCTCGGCCAGCCCGGCCACCGCGTCCCGGGTGCGCTCGGCCAGGGCCAGATAGCCGGCGTCGCCGAGGTGCCGCAGGGTCGCGTACGCGGCGGCGATCGGCCCGCCCGAGCGGGTGGAGGCGATTCCCGGGTTGATCATGGTGTAGCCGGGCCAGTCCGCGTACGCGAAGTACTGCGGGGCACGTCCCGCGGCATCACGGTGCAGCAGCACCGACACACCCTTCGGCGCGTACGCGTACTTGTGCAGGTCCACCGAGATCGAGGTGACACCGGGCACCGCGAAGTCGAACGGCGGCACCGGCGCACCGAGGCGGCGCAGGTACGGCAGGGTCCAGCCGCCGAAGCAGGCGTCCACGTGGCAGCGCACCCCGGCAGCGGCGGCGGCCGCCGCGATCTCCGCGACCGGGTCCACGACGCCGTGCGCGTACGACGGCGCGGAGCAGGCCACCAACACGGTTTCCGGGCCGATCGCGGCGGCCATCGCGGCCGGGTCGGGGCGCAGCGTGTCCGGGGAGACCGGAACCACGTCCAGCGCCACCCGCAGGTAGTGCGCCGCCTTGGCGAACGCCGCGTGCGCGCTCGCCGGCACCACGATCCGCGGTGCGGCCAGCTCCGGGTGGGCGTCCCGGGCCGCCTTGACCGCGAGGATGAGCGATTCGGTGCCGCCGCTGGTGACACTGCCGACCACGTCCGGCGCGGTCGTGCCCGGGCCACCGCCGAGCACCCGACCGGCGGCGCCGACAAGCGCGTTCTCCATCGCCAGCAGGGACGGGAACGCGGTCGGGTCCAGCCCGTTGACGTGCGCGCTCTCCCGGTGCGCGGCGGCCGCGAGGTCGTCCAGGCCCGGCACCGCCGGGTCGTAGACGTACGCGAACAGCCGCCCGCCGTGGGTGGGCCGATCGAGGGCCCTCAACTCCCGGATCTCGGCCAGCACGACATCGGCCGCCACCCCGCTGGCCGACAACGCCCCACCCGCCACGGCTCCGGCCTTTCCGGCTCCGCTCCCGCTCCCGCTCCCGCTCCCGCTCCCGCTCCCGCTCCCGCTCCCGCTCCCGCTCCCGCTCCCGCTCCCGCTCCCGCTCTCGTCGATCATGAAGTAATGGTGCCCTTCTCGTGCTGGTCAACGGCTTCGTCCCCCAGCTCAACTCCATGATCGACGCGGCCGTCGTGGGTGGCTGCGGCCAGGAGGGCGGGGGTGAGGGTGTAGTGGCGGAGGAGGAGGACCGGGGGGGCTACCAGCAGGGCCGGGATCACCGTGAAGCCCAGCAGGACGCCGAGGCGGGCGGTGTCGGACTGGGCGGCCGCCGTGCCCGTGTCGGAGGAGACGTAGCCGCAGAGTTGGAGCACCAGGCCGTAGATGCCCGGGCCGAGAGCCAGGCCGAAGGTCTCCCCGGCGGTCCAGAGGCCGGTGAAGACGCCGGCCTGCCGCCTGCCGGTGCGCGCCGTGTCGTACGCGATGCAGTCCGGCAACATGGCGAGCGCGAACACCTGCTGGCCGGCGTAGCCGACGCCGATCACCGCGACCACGAGGTAGACCGCGACCGGCGGCAGCACCGGCGCGGCGACCAGGGCGAGCGCCCCGGCGGCGAGGATCAGCGCGGCGGCGACCAGGGCGGCCCGCTTGCCCAGCCGGGCGCCGACCCGGCTCCAGAGCGGCATCACCAGCAGCGCCGGCCCGACGAAGCAGACGAAGAGCAGGGTCGACCCGCCCTGTTCGTCGCGCAGGATCTGCCCGGCGAAGTAGTTGACCCCGGCCAGGATGGTCGCCACCCCGGCGGACTGCACGACGAAGCAGATCAGGAGGGCCCGGAACGGGCGGTTGGCGCCGGCCACGGCGAGCTGGGCGCGCAGCGTCGACTCGCTGCCGCCCACCGTGCCCGTCGGGGCGGACCGGGTCCCGACGAACGCCCCGAGGGCGCCGAGGGCGATCAGCACCGCCACGAAGAGCCCCATCCAGCGGTGCCCGGCCACGCCGTTCCCGCCGGCGGTCACCACCAGCGGGGCGACCGCGCCGGAGACCAGGATGGCCAGTGCCAGCAGGGCGATCCGCCAGGTCATCAGCCGGGTACGTTCGGCGTAGTCGTCGGTCAGCTCCGCCGGCATCGCCACGTACGGCACCTGGAAGAAGGCGAACGCGGTGGCGGTGGCCAGGAAGGCGAGCGCCACGTACGCCGCGGCACCGGGGCCGTTGCCGAACGGCGCGGCGAAGATGGCTGCGAAGAGCACGGCGAGCGCGAGACCGGCGACGAGCAGGTACGGCCTGCGGGCTCCCCAGCGCGACCGGGTGCGGTCGGAGATCCGCCCGGCGACCGGGTTGACCAGCACGTCCCATGCCTTGGGCAGCAGCACCAGCAGGGCGGCCACCCCGGCGGCCACGCCCAGCGTGTCGGTCAGGTAGGGCAACAGCAGCAGACCGGGCACGGTGCCGAACGCGCCGGTGGCCAGTGAGCCGAGCGCGTATCCGGCGTGCACGGGCCGGGGCAGCGGACCGGCGGCGGACGAGCCGGCGTCACCCGGCGGCGGGTTCATGGGGCCGAATGTTACTCACGTTCAGCCGGAGGTCACATCCCCTCCTCCGGCGACCAACCCGCTGCCCGGATGTCCACACCCTCGCCGCGCAGCGGCGCCCCCTCGGCCCGCAGTCGGGCCCGCGCCTCACGCTCGTGCCCGGGGGGCAGTCGGCCCGCTGACGTCACCACCCGATGCCAGGGCACCGCGCTGCCGTGCCGGGCCATGATGGTGCCCACCAACCGGGCCGAGACGCGGCCCGAGCGCTCCGCGAGCGCGTCCGCCACCCCGCCGTACGACATCACCCGCCCGGGCGGGATCCGCTCGACCAGGTCCAGCACCGCCTCGACGTACTCGTCCGGTGTCACAGTCCGCCACGATATGGGAACGCAATCCGGCCCCGCCGCACGGACCGCGCAGAATGGGCGGGTGCGCGACGCAGTCACGGCCGCCCGACGGGTCGTCGTCAAGATCGGATCCTCGTCGTTGACCACCGCCAGCGGCGGGCTGGCCGACGAGCGGGTCGATGCGCTCGTCGACGCCCTGGGCCGGCTCGCCGCCGAGGGGCGCGAGGTGGTGCTGGTCTCCTCGGGCGCGATCGCCGCCGGCCTGGCCCCGCTCGGGCTGACCCGACGCCCGCGCGACCTGGCCACCCAGCAGGCCGCCGCCAGCGTCGGGCAGGGCCTGCTGATCGGCCGGTACGCGGCCAGCTTCGCCCGACACCGGCTGACCGTCGGGCAGGTGCTGCTCACCGTCGACGACGTGACCCGACGGGCGCACTACCGCAACGCGTACCGCACCCTGCGCAAGCTGCTCGACCTGCGCGCGGTGCCGATCGTCAACGAGAACGACACGGTGGCCACCGACGAGATCCGCTTCGGCGACAACGATCGGCTGGCAGCCCTGGTGGCCGCTCTGGTGCACGCCGACCTGCTGGTGCTCCTCTCCGACGTGGACGCGCTCTGGACCGGCGACCCGGCCCGCCCCCAGTCGACGCGGATCGCCGAGGTCCGCGACGACAAGGACCTGGCCGGGATCACCGTCGGCGGTGCCGGCCGCTCCGGGGTCGGCACCGGCGGCATGGTGACCAAGGTCGAGGCGGCCCGGATCGCCACCGGCTTCGGCATACCGGTGGTGCTCACCGCCGCCGACCTGGCCGCCCCGGCGCTGACCGGCGAGCCGGTCGGCACGCTGTTCCACCCGCAGCGGCAGCGCCCGGCGGCCCGGCTGTTCTGGCTGGCCCACGCCACCTCGCCACGGGGGCGGCTGCACCTCGATCCGGGCGCGGTCGCCGCCGTCGTCGGGCGGCGCAAGTCGCTGCTGCCGGCCGGCATCACCGCCGTGGACGGGTCGTTCACCGCCGGCGACCCGGTCGACCTGGTGGACACCGCCGGCGCGTCGGTGGCCCGCGGGCTGGTCAACTACGACGCGGTGGAGCTGCCCGGGCTACTCGGTCGCTCCACCTCCGAACTCGCCGCGGCGCTCGGCCCGGCGTACGAACGGGAGGTCGTCCACCGCGACGACCTCGTACTGCTGTAGGCAGAAGAAGGAGTGCCGGCATGAGCGTCGAGGAGCAGGCGCGGCGGGCGCGGGACGCCGCCGCGGAGTTGGCCGTGGCCACGCGTACCGCCAAGGACGCCGCGCTGACCGCGATGGCCGACGCGCTGGTGGCGCGTACCCCCGAGATCCTGGCCGCGAATGAGACGGACCTGGCGGCCGGCCGGGAGGCCGGGCTGAGCGCGGCCGTGCTGGACCGGCTCGCCCTCGACGCGCCTCGGGTTGCCGGCATCGCCGACGCGCTGCGTCAGATGGCCGCGTTGCCCGACCCGGTCGGTGAGGTGGTCCGCGGCTCGACCCTGCCCAACGGCTTGGAGCTGCGTCAGATCCGGGTGCCGTTCGGGGTGGTCGGCATCATCTACGAGGCACGCCCCAACGTGACCGTGGACGCCGCCGGCATCTGCCTCAAGTCAGGCAACGCGGCGCTGCTCCGCGGGTCGTCCTCGGCCGCGCACTCCAACGCGGCGCTGGTCGCGGTGCTGCGCGACGCGGTCGCCGGGGCCGGCCTGCCGGCCGACGCGGTGCAGCTTCTCGACGCCAGCTCCCGCGAGTCGGTCAAGGAGCTGATGCGCGCCCGAGGGCTGGTCGACGTGCTCATCCCGCGCGGCGGCGCGTCGCTGATCCGCACCGTGGTCGAGGAGTCGACCGTTCCGGTGATCGAGACCGGGGTGGGCAACTGCCACGTCTACGTGGACGCCGCCGCGGACGTGGCGAAGGCCGTCGCCGTGACGGTGAACGCGAAGACCCAGCGGCTGTCCACCTGCAACACCGCCGAGTCGCTGCTGGTGCACGCGGGCGTCGCCGACGCGTTCCTGCCATCGATGCTGGCCGCGTTCGCCGAGGCCGGGGTGACCGTGCACGGCTCCCCCGAGGTGGCCGCACACTCCGCAGCCGTGGTGCCGGCCACCGAGGAGGACTACGCCACGGAATACCTGTCCGCCGACATCTCCGTCGCGGTGGTCGACTCGCTGGACGCGGCGGTGGCGCACATCCGGCGCTACGGCACCGGGCACACCGAGGCCATCCTCACCGACTCGGCGAGCGCGGCCCGCGAGTTCGTCGCCCGGGTGGACGCGGCGGCGGTCATGGTGAACGCCTCCACGCGGTTCACCGACGGCGGCGAGTTCGGCTTCGGCGCGGAGATCGGCATCTCCACGCAGAAGCTGCACGCCCGCGGACCGATGGGCCTGCCCGAGCTGACCAGCACCAAGTACGTGGTCACCGGGGACGGGCACCTGCGCTAGCGCGCCTCGGCCGGCCGGCAGGCCCGGATCGCGGACAGCGTCGAGTGCACGTCGAACTGGCGCCCGTCGTCGCTCTCCCAGCCACCGTCACTGCGCTGCGTCTCGGCCAGCCGGCGGAGTGCCCGCACCATGATCCAGTCTTGTGGGTCGATGCCGACGCGGCGCAGCGTGGCCGCCAGCCAGGCCACGTCCCCCGGCGACATCCCGGGCATCCGCTCGGCGAGCACCACCTGGATCCGCGCCGACTCCTGGAACATGTCCTGTCGGTGCAGCACCGCCGCACTCAGCCACCCGGCTGCCAGGAAGGACGGCCACGTGCCGTCCGGGTGTAGCCGCGCGGCCAGCGAGTGGGCCGCACCCTGGACCACCCCGGCGTACGCCCCGCCGACACGATGGTCGAGCGGGCCGGCGGCGCGGGCGTCCAGACCGGCCACGGTGAGCCAGAAACCGGCGTTGGCGGTGAGCAGGAGCTTCGCCTCCGGATCGCCGGGGCGGGCCCACTCCGGAGCCGACCCGGCCAGCGAGGGGTCCTCGTCCCAGCCCCCGTCGGCCTGCTGCCGGGACGCCAGCCAGTCCAGGGCGCGGCGGGCGGCGGGACGGCCGAGCGCGCCCAGGTCGTCCAGCTCGGCGAGCCGGAAGCAGGTGGCGTCGATCGAGGCGACCTCGCCGCCCCAGCTCGCCGGCCAGCCGCCGTCGGGAGCCTGACCGACCTCGGCCATCCCCAGCAGCGCGGCGGGCACCTGCGTGCCGTTGCGAAGCCAGGAGAGGCGAGCGCGTTCGACCGCGTCCCCGTGCGCCACGACGAACCCGATGGCGGCTTCCAAGTCGACCACGGCGGAGACGCTACCTGCGCAGACGCCATCCCGCCTCGGGGAATCGGCCAGCCGGGGATGGCTGCGTCGCTTTCGGTCGGCAGGCCACCCGGAGCAATCTGCGTCGATCCACGAGCGGCGACGGCCGGCCGGCGCCGGGACGGCCGTGTGGTCGCCCCGGCTCCGCCGATCAGTACGCGGGCAGCGACGGGTCGATCTGCTTGATCCAGGAGAGCACGCCGCCCTGGACGTGCACGGCGTCGCGGAACCCGGCAGCCTTGAGCGCGGCGAGCGCCTCCGCGGAGCGGACGCCCGACTTGCAGTGCAACACGATCTGCCGATCCTGCGGGAGCTGAGCGAGCGCGTCGCCCGAGATGATGTCGCCCTTGGGGATCAGGGTGGAGCCGGGGATCCGGACGATCTCGTACTCGGCCGGTTCGCGGACGTCGACCAGGAAGATGTCCTTGCCGGCGTCCTGCCACTCCTTGAGCTCCAGCGCGGTGATGGTCGAGTCGACCACCGCCTCCTGGGCCTCGTCGGAGACCGCGCCGCAGAAGTCCTCGTAGTCCTCCAGCAGGTCGGTGACCGTCGGGTTCTCGCCGCAGAGAGCGCAGTTCGGGTCCCTACGGACCTTGATCTTGCGGTATTCCATCTCCAGGGCGTCGTAGACCATCAGCCGGCCGACCAGCGGCTCGCCGATCCCGGTGAGCAGCTTGATGGCCTCGTTCACCTGGATCGAACCGATGGACGCGCAGAGCACACCCAGCACGCCGCCCTCCGCGCAGGACGGCACCATGCCGGGCGGCGGCGGCTCCGGGTAGAGGCACCGGTAGCAGGGGCCGTGCTCGGCCCAGAACACCGACGCCTGGCCGTCGAAGCGGTAGATCGAACCCCAGACGTACGGCTTGCCGAGCAGCACCGCCGCGTCGTTGACCATGTACCGGGTGGCGAAGTTGTCGGTGCCGTCGACGATCAGGTCGTACCGGGCGAAGATCTCGCGGACGTTCTCCCGGTCCAGCGCGGTGTTGTGGATCTCCACGTTGACCAGCGGATTGATCTCGCGGATCGAGGCGGCGGCGGACTCGGCCTTGGACCGGCCGATGTCGGACACGCCGTGGATGACCTGGCGCTGCAGGTTGGACTCGTCGACGGTGTCGAAGTCGATGATGCCGAGCGTGCCGACCCCGGCCGCGGCGAGGTACAGGAGGGCGGGTGAGCCGAGCCCACCGGCGCCGACACAGAGCACCCGGGCGTTCTTCAGCCGCTTCTGCCCGGTGACGCCGACGTCCGGAATGATCAGGTGGCGTGAGTAGCGGCGGATCTCGTCAACGGTCAGCTCGGCGGCGGGTTCGACGAGCGGGGGCAACGACACGGTGGACTCCCCGGGATCGGCGGTGTGAACCGCGCCATTGTTGCTCGCCGGGGCACCGCACGGCCATGAGGGAGGACACGTGGCCCGAGATGCGGGAGCGGGAATAACAGACGGAGGCGCCGATCAGGGGACAATGTCCCCCGCGTAGCGGCGGCCGTCGAGGTAGGGCCAGGCGTTGGCGACGCAGCCGTCCAGGCCGTACGTCTGCTGCTGCATCACCGGCGCCGGCTGTCCCGGACCGGGGCAGGCCTCGTGCTGCATGTCGAACTCGTGACCCACCTCGTGGTTGATCACGTAGGTGCGGTACGTCTCCAACGGGGCGCCGTAGTCGGGCACCGCCTCGATCCAGCGGGCCAGGTTGATGATGACTCGGCCGGGCAGCCGGCAGGAGGTGTAACGCTCGGTGGTCAGCCCACCCTCGGCGCACATCCGCTCCGAGGTGACCGGGGTGGCCAGGTAGATGGTGAAGTCGGCGGCCCCCGGGTCGGCCACCCGCTGTACACGCAGGTGACCGGAGGCGATCCAGCTGCGCGGGTCGGTGAGCACCCCGTCCACGGCGGCGGCGAAGGCCTCGGCGTCCTGGCCGGTGCCGCGCTCCACCGCGACCCGGTAACGGTGCAACGGCCCGTCCTCGCCGTGCACCGCGCTCCCACCGTCGGCGGCGGTGAACCGCCCTGCGCCGACCGACGGGTAGCTGGTGGGTGCCGGGTGTGCGATCGCTCCCCCGCCGTGGCCCATCCGGCCCTGGGTGGCGGCCGGCACCTCGGCCGGCGGTTCGCCGCCCGAGGTGAGCACCACCCCGCCCCCGACGGCGAGCAGGCCCAGACCGAGCAGCAGACTGCGACGGCGTCGGCGGCGCATCCGGATCAGCGACGGCCGGGTGCCCTGGGCCCGGGATTCCGGTCGGCCAGGCGGCTCGGGTGGGCCGTAGGAGGACGACGGCATCATGAGCCCAGCCTGCCAGATTATTCGGGCATTTAGCCTCTTTTGGCTACTAAAACGCAATAATCATTATAAACGTTGGCGCTCAGAGAGCAGGGCCTGCGTAACGGCGGCCGTCGACGTACGGCCACGGATTGACCCGGCACCCGTCGAGGAAGAGCGTCTGCTGCATCATCACCGGCGCCGGTCGACCCGCGCCCGGGCAGCGCTCGTGCCGGTGCCCCAACTGGTGGCCCACCTCGTGGTTGACCACGTACGTCCGGTAGACCGACAGCGGCACACCGGCCTGGACGTAGTGCGGCACGGACAACCGCCACCGATCCAGATTGATGATCACCCTCCCCGGGGCCCGGCATGAGGTGTACGGGCGGCCGCCGATCGAGATGTTCACCCCACCATCGGCGCACATCCGGCCCGCCGTACGGGCCGTGGCCAGATAGACGGTGAAGTTCTGGGCCGAGCCCTCCGGCACCTGCTGCAACCGCAGCCGGCCACTGTCAACCCAGCTGCCCGGCCCGGTCAGCGCCGCCTGGACCACCTGCCCGAACGCGGCGGCGTCCTCGCCACTGCCCGACTCGACCGCCACCCGGTAGTGCTGCAGGTCACCGGCGCGACCCAGCACCGGGCCGGTGCGGTGGTCGTAACCGAACCGGCCGGAACCGGCAGTCGGCACCGCACCCGCCAGCCGCAGCACCGGAGTCGGGCTCGGTGCCCCGACAGGCGGCCCGGACGGCGACGGGTCGGCCGACGGCGGCAGCGGCCCGGCGACCAGCGGCGGCGCGGTGGGAAACTCCTCGGAGGTCATCCGCTCGGAGCCGCCGTGCCGGCCCGACCGTTCGGCGATCACGGAGACCGCCGCGCCGACAGTCAGCAGCATGGCCATCAGCAGGGCGATCGGCGCGAATCGTCGCTGAAGGTGACCTGGGCGGCGGGCAGAGGTGCGCACCCGGGTCAGCCTGCCAGATCAGGCCGCCTGGCGGTCTCCTCCGTTTCGGCGAGCAGGCCGACCACCGCCCGGGCCACCAGGCGGGGCACCTCCAACTGCGCCACGTGGCCGACGCCGTCGAGCATCAGCAGGCGGCTGTCCCGGATGACCCGGGCGGTCTGCGGCGCCACCCGCACGTCGACCAGCCGGTCCTGCCGGCCACCCACCACCAGGGTGGGCGCGCGCACCGCCCCGGCCAGCCGCCACAACGAACCCGACCCCGGCAGGTACGCCCGCACGAAACTGGAGACCAGACCGCGGAACGTCCGGACGTACGCGGCGGCGTAGTGCTCCGCCTCGTAGCGCACCAGGATCTCCTCCAACGCCTCGGCCCGGCGCTGCTCGCAGATCCGGCTGAGGTCGGCGACGCACGCCTCCAGGACCTGCTGGGCCATCACCTCGGGGGCGAGCTGGGTGAGCCGCCTGGCGACCAGGCGTTCACCCCGCGGAATGGCCAGGACCAGCAGCATCCGCCCCTGCAACGAACGTCGGAAATCCAGGAACGGCAGCGCCGGAGAGATCAGGGTGAGGGTGCGGACCAGGTCGGGCCGGAGCCCGGCCACCTGGACCGCGATCGCGCCGCCCAGCGAGTTGCCGAACAGGTGCACCGGCCCCCGACCGGAGTGCTCGATCCAGCGGATCACCAGATCGGCGAAGGCCGGAATGGTGTAGCGGCGGCCCGGCTCGCTGCGGCCGAACCCGGGCAGGTCGATGGCCTGGCCGTCCAGCCGGTCGGAGAGCAGCCCGGCCAGGTCGGTCCAGTTCTGCGACGACCCGCCCAGCCCGTGCACGTACAGCGCCGGCTCCGCGCCGACGGCGGTGGCCGGAGTGTCCCGCACGTACGTCAACAGGCCGTCGAGCCGGACCTCCCGACCCGGCCACGGCGGAGGGACCCGCTCCTCGGGAAGTAGGTGGTCGGGCCAGAGGGTGGCGTCCTTCATCGCTCCAGTCTGCCCCCGACCACTCAGGACAGCAGCGCTTCCAACCGGCGGTTGACCGCCGCCAGCGTCGCCCGGACAACCGCCTGTCGTGGGTCACCGGCCACCAGGGCCGAGCCGGCGAGCTGCTCGACCCAGCCGTCACAGACCAGCAGCGCCACCACGGTGGCCACCTCGCAGTTGCCGAACGGCACCACCGCGGCGTGCTCGACGAAGCAACGCCCCCGCTCGGCGTTCTCGGTGCCGCGCAGCAACTCGTCCACCGCCGCCGCCGCGGCCACCGCGCAGAGCCGCAGCACGTAGCCGTCCACGGCCGGCCCGGTGGCGTACCCGGCGGCGCTCTCACCACCGGCCAGCAGCCGGACCTCCACGTTCGCGTCCAGGCCAAAGGTGCTGACCTGCACGTGGTCGATGACCACGCGCGGCCCCGGCGCGCCGCCGGTGTCCAGCGGTCGGGACGGGGCCGACTCGGTCGTGGTCACCTGACCACCGGAGTACGACGTGCCGGCCGTCGCCGGGCTGCCGGTTGCCGCACCGGCGGGCGCGGCCGAGACCGAGCCCGGTTCCTCGACGGTGGCGCGACCCCGGTGCGGGACGCTCGACCGGCGTCGGCGCGAGCTGTCCGCCCCGGCCCCCGGCCCGGTGTTCGCGGGCGGGGCCTCGACCCGGCCGCCCGAGGGCGACCCGACGGCGGGCGACCTGGGAGGCCGCACCTCGCCGGTACGCGATTCCGCTCCGACGTCACGCGGCTCGGCGTCGGTGAAATGTCGCTCGGCGGGCCGGGGCTCGGCGGGCCGACGGCGGACCGGCGGGACCGGCGTGGTGGGCAGGCCGGGCACGTTCTGCGGTGCGGCGGCCAGCCCCATCCGTTCCTGCAGCAGCCGGGCCACCTGTCGGCTCACCTCGGCAGGGTCGGCGCCGTCGGACAGATCCAGACGGAGACTGTGCGCGCCGGCCGGGGTACGGCGCAGCGCGGCGTCGCGTACGCCGGCCACTCCCCGAACGGCGTCCAGGATGGCGTTCACGTCGAACCCCTCGGGGCGCTCCCGCAGGGGTGCCGGTTCGTCGTCGCGGCGCAGGTGGGTGGCGATGCGGGCGAGTTCCGGGGTTTCGGCAGGTGGCTCCACGGCTGGCGGCTCCGGCACGACGGGCACGTCCGGTTCCGCAGGGACGCGCTGCGGCAGCACCGCTGACGACTGGTCCGGCAGCCCACGGTCGTCGGCCGGTGCTGCGGGCGACGCCGGGTCGGGGGCGGATCGGCGGGCCGCGTACGGAGAAGCGTTCGTCGCAGCGGGCGCGGGTGGGATCCGGTCGCGGCGCCCGGACCCGGTCGTGGCGGAGGGCGGGACGACTCCGTTCGAGGTCGGCGGGGCAGCGGTCGGCGACGCGCCGGTCGCCAGGGGAGCTGCTGTGCCGGGTGGCTCGACGGGGGACGACACGGGCGGCGGCTCGGGAGTCTCCGGTCGGAGCCGGAACGGCGCGGCCGGCCGGGTCTCGGGCCGGAGTAGGCCGGACGCCTCGTCCGCGTCGCTCGCGCGGGGCGTGCTCGCCGACCGGCCGACCGGCCAGGACGGGCGTTCGGCCGGGGTCGCCGGGAGGCGTCCCTCGGACCAGTCGGGCCGCTCGACCCGCGGAACGCTCGGCGGAGGCGTCGGTGATCCGCCGGCCCAGGATGGCCGCTCGGCAGCCAGCGCCGGGCCGGTCGGGGCCGGTGGCGCGTCGGCCGGCACCGGAGGTGGTCCGGCTGGCGCCTCGGTCGGCGCCAGCCCTCCGGCCGGTGTCGGGCCGGCCCACGAAGGCCGTTGGTCAGGTGGCGAACTGCTGGGCACCAGGTCGCCGCCACGGGAAGGAGGCCCGCTGGCCGGGGCCGACCCGGCCCAGGATGGACGCGACGGTGGGCCGCTGGCCGGTGCCGGGGTCGCACCGCCAGCCCAGGATGGCCGGCCGGGCGGCGGACCACTGGTCGGGGCGGGATCAGCCCAGGACGGCGGGGACGGCGGACCGCTGGCAGGCGCCGGATCCGAGCCGCCGGCCCACGACGGCCGATCGGATCGCGGACCACTGGCGGGCGCCGGACCCGAGCCGCCGGCCCACGACGGCCGATCAGCCCGCGGGGCACCGGTGGAGGCGGAGCCGGCCCAGGACGGGCGTTCCGCCGGCGGGGCATTGGTCGGCTCGCCTGCCGGCCCGCCAGCCCAGGAGGGCCGTTCGGCCGCACCGCGCTCCGGCGACGCCTCGGGCTCAGACTCGCCCCGGCCGGGCTCGTGCGGACGGGGCGGTTCGACGCGTACGGGCTCGTACGGACGGGGTGACTCGACGCGTGCCGGCTCGTACGGCCGGTTGGGCTCGGCGACCCATCCCGGCTCGGCCCGGGTCGGGCGGTCGGTCGGCTCGCCATCCTGCCGCGACCAGGGCGGGGCCCAACCGTTGCCCCAGCTCGGGCGGTTCCAGCTCGGCCCGGACCAGTCCGGCTCGATGGCGGCGCTCTCCCCGGCCCGGGGTGGCTCCCCACCGATGGCGCCCCTGGTGGCCCGACCCGGCTCGGAGTCGTCGGCGGGCCCGGCGCGGGCCGGGGATCGCCCCGGCTCGGCCGACGCGTCGGGGGTCAGCGGGGCCCGCCAACTGCGGGACAGGACCGGCGGTTCGTCGGCGGCCGGCCGCTCACCGCTGGGCGCGTGGAAGCCGGGCGGCACCTCGAAGCCTGAGGCGGCGGTGCCGACGGGCGGCACCTGGACGGCCGGGGGCGCCGAGGTCGGCGGGCCGGGGGCGGCCCACCGGGCGCTGTGGCCGTCGGCTGGATCCGTGGTGGAGTGCCGGGAGAAGCCGGCGTCGGGCTCGCCCGTCCCCTGCTCCCGCGTCGGTGCGGGGCGCTGGGCGGGCACCACCAGCCGGTCGCCGACATGGTCGGGCCGGTCGTCGGCGCTCAGCCCGGGCGGCGCGGTCAGCCCGGGCGGCGCGGTCAGCCCGGGCGGCGCGGTCAGCCCGGGCGGCGCAGTCAGCCCGGGCGGCGCGCTCACCGGCGCGGGTCGGACCGGCGGGGGCTCGCCGCCGGGTTGGCGGACGCCGCCGGTCTCGGAGTCGGCGTGGCGGACGCCATTGACGTGATGGCCGTTGACCCCCCGGGCCGGCGGCTCCACGCCATCCGGCAGACCCCCCACGGGGGGCGGCAGGTCACCATGCCGCGAGGACGAGGTGCGCCAGCCGGACGAGGGGTCGGACTGCCACCGCGGTGCCTGCTCCCGGGCGCCCTCGTGCTCGGCGGGGGTGTCGGTCTCCGCCGGGGGCGACGGCGCCCCGCGGGACCACCCGCCCGTCGGAGGCGCCCACCCGCTGACGGGACGACTCGGGTCGTCGTGCTGACCCGTGTCGTCGCCGTGCTCTCCCGGGGTGGGGGCTCCGGGTTGCCCTGTTTCACTCACCGCGCGCTCCTTGGTCGCCCTCGCTGAGGCTACCGTGTGCTGACAGTGGCGATAAGTTACAGCGGCGGGCCATTTCCACGACGGGGGTCACGGGTGTCGCCCGGTCTGGGGGAAAAATGCCGGCTCGTACGGACAACTCGGAGGATCCCATGACCGCTGCGGGCAACGGTGCGCAGACCGCCGGCCGGCCCACCCGCCTGCCTCGTTCCGCACGCCGCAAGCAGCTGCTGGCAGCGGCGCAGGAGGTGTTCGTCGCGCAGGGCTACCACGCCGCGGCGATGGACGACATCGCCGAACGGGCCGGGGTCTCGAAGCCGGTTCTCTATCAGCACTTCCCGGGAAAGATGGACCTCTACCTGGCGCTGCTGGACACGCACTGTGACGCCATCGTCGCCAAGGTGCACGACGCGATGCGCGGCACCAGCGACAACAAGGAGCGGGTCGGCGCGTCCGTGCAGGCGTACTTCGACTTCGTCGACCACGAGAGCGAGGCGTTCCGCCTCGTCTTCGAATCGGACCTCCGCAACGACCCGGCGGTACGGCAACGCGTCGAGCGGGTCGAGCAGGGCTGCATCGCCGCGATCACCGACACCATCATCTCCGACACCGGGGTCAGCCGGGCGCACGCCGAGCTGCTCGCCTCCGGGCTGGTCGGTGCGGCGGAGACGGCGGCACAGTTCTGGCTGGCCGGTGGTCGGCAGGTGCCGAAGGCCGAGGCCGAGGCGTTGGTGGCCGCGTTGTCCTGGCGGGGTATCGCCAGCTTCCCGCTGCAAGGTGAGTCAGCCTGACCGCCGCCCCCGTGATCGGATAGCCTTCGCAGGGCGGTCATCGCCCCAGTTGAGGAGGCACAGTGGAGGTCAAGATCGGCGTGCAGTACGCGCCGCGCGAGCTGGTTCTGGACAGCGCGCAGTCGCCGGCCGAGATCGAGCAGATCGTGACCGACGCCTTCGCCAACAACGGCGGCACGCTCTCCCTGACCGACGAGAAGGGCCGGCGGGTGATCGTGCCGATCGACAAGGTGGCCTACGTCGAGATCGCCGAGGCGTCGCCCCGCTCGGTCGGGTTCACCGTCCGCTGAGCGGTCCGGCCGTCGCGGCAGGTTGGCGCAGACCCACCTGCCGCGGGCCGGCGCCGCACCCGTTGACCCAGGTGCTCAGTTGTTCAGCCCGACGGCGACCATGCGTGCGGTGTGCGCGGCGGTGAGCCGTCGGAACAGGGCCGGAACGTCGACCCTGTCACCCGCCGCGATCAGCGCGGTGAGCGCAGCCCGCTCGGCGGCGACCCGGCCGGCCTGGGACAACGCCTCGCCGACCAGCCGGCGGCCCCACATGGAGAGCCGGTCCGCCACCCGGGAATCGGCCGCGACGGCCACCCGGATCTCCGCGGCGGCGAACTCCGCGTACCGGGAGTCGTGCAGCACGTCCAGCACCAACTGCCGGTCGGGCTCGTCCAGCGCGCCGGTGATCTCGCGGATGAAGTCGTCGGTGATGGCGTCGCCGACGTACGCCTTCGTCACCACCTCGGCCCAGTCCCGCGGCTCGGTCGAGTCGTGGTAGGCCTGCAAGGGCCGCAGGTAGGGCGCCATCGCGTCTTCGGGCGGCACGCCCAGCGAGGTGAGCCGGTCGGCGAGCCGGCGGTAGTTGGCGATCTCGGCCGCCGCCATCTCGCTCAGTGCGGCGCGGCGGCGTAGGTCGGGTGCGAGCCGGGCGTCGCCGGCCATCCGTTCGAAGGCGAGCAACTCACCGGAGGCGACCAGGCCGAGCAGGTCGGCGACGGCGGGACCGGGGGTGGTCGGCGCGGACACGAGCGCAGGTTACCGTGCGCGGTTCGCACGGTGTGACCCGCGTGTGGTACGACGGCGGGTCGATGATTATGTGACGCAGGTCACATCAAAGGCCCCCGGGTGGCGAGTACCGAACGGGGAATCTGAACGGGTGCTGGCCTGTTCAGGTAGCATAGAGCAGTTGCCGTGGGCGCCGATCTGATCGAAGCTCAGCCCGCGGCGCGCGTGCGGCCCGGTCCGGCTCGGCACTCTGCCCCCGACCGTGTGGCCCGCGTCACACCGAACGCGCCCTGAGGACATGATGGGGCGCACCCACGAGAGGGCACCCCCACATCCACATGAGCGAGCTGACTCAAGATCTGATGGACGGCCAGGAACTGGCTCCCACCGCCCCGGTTCGACCGGAGGCTCCCACGTTCGCCGCACTCGGCGCCCGCGAGGAGACCGTCGAGGCGCTGGCCGCGGCCGGCATCACCCGCGCCTTCGCGATCCAGGAGTACGCGATCCCGATCGCGCTCCGCGGCGTCGACCTGATCGGCCAGGCGCCCACCGGCACCGGCAAGACCCTCGGCTTCGGCGTACCGCTGCTGGAGCGGGTCTTCGCGCCGAGCGAGGGCAGTGACGGCGTACCCCAGGCACTGGTCGTCGTCCCCACCCGCGAGCTGGGCATCCAGGTCGCCAAGGACCTGGCCGCCGCTGGTCGGACGCGGGGCGTCCGCGTGCTGCCGATCTACGGCGGCGTGGCGTACGAGCCGCAGGTCGACGCGCTGCGCAAGGGCGTCGAGGTCCTGGTCGGCACCCCCGGCCGGCTGCTCGATCTGGCCAAGCAGAAGCACCTCCGACTGGACCGGGTGCACGCGCTGGTGCTCGACGAGGCCGATCGGATGCTCGACCTGGGCTTCCTCGACGACGTCGAGAAGATCCTGGCGATGCTGCCGGAGGACCGGCAGACCATGCTCTTCTCGGCCACCATGCCGGACCCGATCGTCACCCTGTCCCGGCGCTTCCTGCGCCAGCCGATGACGATCCACGCCGGGCACACCGCCGAGACCGGCCCGTCGCCGCAGACCCAACAGCTGGTCTACCGCACCCACTCGATGAACAAGGTCGAGATCGTGGCCCGCATCCTGCAGGCCGAGGGGCGCGGTCTGACCATGATCTTCACCCGCACCAAGCGGGCCGCCGACCGGGTGGCCGAAGACCTCGACTTCCGCGGGTTCGCGGTGGCCGCGGTGCACGGCGACCTCGGCCAGGGCGCCCGCGAGCGGGCACTACGGGCGTTCCGGGCCGGGAAGATCGACATCCTGGTTGCCACCGACGTGGCGGCCCGCGGACTTGACGTCACCGGCGTCACCCACGTGATCAATTACGACTGCCCGGAAGACCAGGACACCTACACCCACCGCATCGGCCGGACCGGCCGGGCGGGCGCGACAGGTGTCGCGGTCACCTTCGTCGACTGGGACGACATGCCCCGTTGGCGGATCATCGACAAGACCCTCGGTCTGGAGATGCCGGAGCCGCTGGAGACGTACCACACCTCTCCGCACCTCTACACCGACCTGCACATCTCCACGGATGTCGCGGGCACCCTGCCCACCGCGGAGCGGACCCGGGCCGGGCTGTCGGCCGAGATCGAGGAGGACCTGGGCGGGACGCGTTCCCGCCGGGGTGACAGCGGTGGCCGGGGCTCCCGACGCGGTGAGAGCAGGGGTGAGGGCCGGGGCGAGGGTCGGGGCGAGCGCCGCGGTCGGAGCGACGACCGCCGGGACCGCGCCGACGCCGGCACGCCGGCCGCCGAGGCACTTCCGGACGCCGCAGCCACCGACGAGGACGGCACCCGTACCCCGCGTCGTCGGCGTCGCCGCCGGGCCGGCGAGGCGGTCACGGGCGAGCCGACCGCCGTGATCGCCGCCGATGCACCGCCGGCCGAGCAGGCCGAGTCAGCCACGGCCGTCGGCGACGGCGAAACGGTCAAGCCGCGCCGCCGCAGGCGCCGCCGTGGTGGCGGTTCCGGCGCGGGTACGCCGGCTGAGGCCACCGCCGACTGATCTGCGCGACATCCGACGTCCCCGCACCGGTCCACAGGTGCGGGGACGTCGCTGTCGGGGCCGTCGCACCGTCGGGGCCGTCGCACTGTCGGGGCCGTCGCACCGTCGGGGCCGGAACCCACGGCATCGGAGCCGGGGACCACCCTCCCGGAGGGCTGGCCCCACCCCACCGAGAAAGTTGGAGCAATGCCAGAACCGCTGGACGCCGCCCTGGCCGAGGTCAGAACGCTGCTGCTCGACCCCGCGCTGACCCGGGCGGTCGCCGCCGGCCGTCGCCGTGGACACCGTCCCACGGTGGTACGGGCCGAGCTGCGGCCGGTGACACTCAAGGCCGGCCCCCGGCTGCAGATCGCCACCTCCGACGGTGCCCGGCCGTACACGCGCAACGTCGCCCCCGGCCCGGACACGGCCGCCGCGGTCGACGAGTTGCTGGCCGAGCCGTTCGGCAACTGGCACGTGGAGACGGCGGACGCCACGCTCCAACTGCGGGTGACCAAGTCCGGCGATGCGCAGGTGCACCGGGCGGCGACGGCGCGACCGACCGCCACGCCGGCCGGACATGACCGGGCAAAGGAGTACCTGCTGGATCCGGGCGATGAGATCTTCACCGAGATCGGCGGCTCGGCGGCCAAGCGCCGCCAGGTGGACGCCTTCCTGCGGGCCCTGGCCGCGACACTGCCCGACGACCTCACGGGCGCACTGCGGGTCGTCGATCTGGGCTGCGGCAACGCCTACCTGACCTTCGCCGCGTACCGCTACCTGGCGGGTCGAGGGCTCGATGTCGAGCTGGTCGGCGTGGACGTCCGGGAGGACCAGCGACGGCGCAACACCGAGCTGGCACAGCGACTCGGCTGGGCCGACAAGGTCAGCTTCGTGGCCGGCACGATCGCCGACGCCGTCGTCGACCCCGCACCGGACCTGGTCCTGGCGCTGCACGCCTGCGACACCGCCACGGACGAGGCGCTGGCCCGCGCGGTGCGCTGGGAGGCCCGCTGGGTGCTCGCCGCGCCGTGCTGCCACCACGACCTGGCCAAGCAGTTGCGCGCCAACCCCGCGCCGCCCCCGTACGAGCTGCTGACCCGGCAGGGCATCCTGCGGGAGCGTTTCGCCGACGTCCTCACCGACGCGCTGCGGGCCGGGCTGCTGCGGGTGCACGGTTACCGGGCCGAGGTGGTGGAGTTCGTCGACTCGCAGCACACCCCGCGCAACCTGTTGATCCGGGCACGCAGGACCGGCACCGCGGCGACCGACCCGCAGCACACGGAGTACCGCGAGCTGGTCGACCAGTGGCAGGTCACGCCCCGACTGCAGACGCTGCTGGCGGTGCCCCTGGTCGGCTAGCAGGGGCGGTCGCCGTTGCTGCCGCAGTCCCCTGGTCGGTCAGCGGCGGCGGTCGCCGTTGCTGCTACGGTCCCGGGTGCCGGCGCCGCGGTCGAGGGCCGACACGCGCTCGCCGCCGGCCCGCTGGGCGGCCCAGTCGCCGTCGCCCGACCCCGTCGGGAACGGCACCACCTGACCGCCGCTCTCGGCGTTGCCGGCAGCGGCGAACGCGTTCCAGGAGATGTCGACCAGCAGCTTCTTCATCTCGGCGTGGCGGACGGCGGCGTTGCGCTGCAACGCCACGCGGGCCCCCAGCACGACCGTCACCAGCGTGGTGGTGATCGCGCCGGTGGCGGCCAGGAGATGGGCACCGGTCGCCGCCTCGGTGCGGAGCACCAGAACCAGCAGCCAGATCCAGAACGCGGTGGCGAAGACGCCAGCCTTGGCAACGAAGAAGAGGCTCACCGCACCGGGCTGGTACGGCTGCGGACGGCTCGATTCGGCCATGGTGCTCCTCGGCGGTGTCCGGTCGGGCGTGGCAGGCGCACGGGCGCCATACCGGGACGGGCACCGAGCTTAGTGGAACAACGACGATGATCGCTCGGTACGGATTGTCGGTCGGCTTCCAGACTGCCCGGGAAAAAGTCCCGTCCACGGGACAGTTTGTGCGCTCAGTCAATTGTTTGGGGCCTCAGGCGTACTACCCTCGGAAGGCGCACCGCCCCCAGTGCTCCGGCCGGGAGAGGAAGACCCGCAAGGATGGGCTCCCCAGAGGTTTCGCCGCAGATGGCCTTCGCCCGCTTCGTCCGGCGCGCCATCGACGACGCCCGCGACGAACGCGGGTGGACCGTGACCGATCTCGCGGCACACACGGGCGTGGGCCGCTCGACCGTGTTCCGTTGGCTGGCCGGTGACTGGCAGGACTACCCCGAACTGGCCAAGGTACGTGGCTTCTGCTCCGCACTGGACCTGCCGGTCGCGGCGGCGTTCCGGGCGCTCGGGCTGCCCGACGCCGGCCCGGCGCCCCGCCGACGCACAGATGACGGCCCGGTCGAGGCGGACGTCCGGGCGATCCTGGACCGGCTTGCCGACCCCGCCGTCCCCGCCGAGGAGAAGCACCACATCCGCGACCTGCTCCGCTACCTGGCCCGCCGCACCGTCCGCCGCGCCGGCTGATCCCCGGCTCCGGCTCTGCGGGCCTGCCGGCTCACGGGATCGTGACGGTGAACTCGGCCGTGTGCACCGAAGCGGCCACCTGGAAGTCGAGGTAGAGGCGGTAGCGGCCGGGGCCGGGAGCGGTCAGCCAGAACCTCACCTGGCCGTCCACCAACTCCGGCTCCGGGTGCACGTGCAGGTAACCCAGGTCGCCCTCGCGCAACGCCACCAGGTGCCCGTACGCCCCGAGGTAGCGCTCCAGCGGCGCCGAGCCGTCGGCGGCGTCGATCCGGAAGGTCAGCGGCACCGTCGCCCCGGCCTGCGGGCTGCCCTGGTAGCCGACTCTGAATCCGTCCACCGTCGTCGAGGTCGCCACCGCCGGCAGCGCGCTGGGTTCGTAGTCGCCGGGTGCGACCAGGTCGGCGCCGAGGGTCACGGCGGTCTGGGAGCCGTCGTCGGCGACCACGGTGAAGTCGGCGTACGCCCGCCACACACCGGGCTGCCCGAGGGTCAGCGGCACGGACCAGGTGCCGTCCGCAGCCATCGTCGGGTGCAGGTGCTGGTAGCCGGTCAGGTCCCGGCGGACCACGATGAGGTGCAGCGGCTTGTCGTGCACGACGGCGAAGCGGGTGACCGACCGGCGCTGCGCGTCCCGCACCTGGAACTGGAGCTGACCTGGGCGACCCACCGGGAACTCGGTGGCGAGCGGGGCCAGGGAGTACCCGGCCGAGCTGATCGACAGCCCGCCGGGCTCGGTGCCCACGCCCTGGTCGGTGCCGGTGGTGGAGCCGTGGTCGTGCGGCTGGGTGCCCGGCGGGTGGGTGTGGTCGGCGGCCCGTGTGGGGCTACCGGCGGTGGTGCCTCCGGCGTTCAGCCGGCCGAGGCCGAAGCCGAGCAGCACCGCGAGCACCAGCCCGCCGACCAGCAGCGCCAGCCGCAGGGTGCTCCGGTCCGGCGCGGCGGAGGTCTCGTCAGACACCGCCGACGTCCAACGCCTGGCCGGCCGCCCGTCCGCACCGCGCGGACCTCGTCCCGGCGACGGCGTGTGCGCGGGTGACGGGCTGATCGGTCATGTCGCCCACGGTACCGCCGCGGTGGGTGCGGCCCGGCCGACGCCGGCACGGCGTGGCGACGGTCGCAATCCGGCTCGCCCGGGAACTTTTCCGCCGAGGGCGCGCAACGGGATCAGCCGGCCACGGCCAGGGCCAGCGGGAGTACGTCCGGCGCGCCGGCCCTGCGCAGGGCGCGGGTCACCATCGTCATCGTCCAGCCCGAGTCGACCAGGTCGTCGACGAGCAGCACCGGGCCGGCCAGGTCGGCGAGCGCCTCAGCCAGTCCGGCCGGCACGGCGAAGGTGTCGTGCAGCGCGCGTACCCGTTGGGCGCTGTTGCCGCGCGGCCCGCCCGCGCCGGTGGAGGTGACCTCGCCGAGCAGCGGCAGTCGGCCCACGGCGGCGATCCGTTCGGCCAGCGAGCCGACCAGCCGGGGCCGCCGACGGGAACCGACCGCCACCACCGCGACCGGACGGCGGGGCCACGGATCGTTCCCGTGCGCCCACGCCTTGAGCACCTCCACCACGGCGTCGACCACGTCGTCGGGCACCGGCGCGTCCGGCGCGTCCGGCCCCGCCAGGTCGCGCAGCCGCCCACCCCAGCCCAGGTCGGAGAGGCGTCCGACGGCCCGGCCCGGCAGCGCCTGCTCCGCCGGGGAGATCCGGCCCTTCAGGGGTACGCCCACGGCGTCCAGCCCGGTCGGCCAGAGCTTCTTCGGGGCGATCTGGACGCCGGGTCGGCCCAGGAACGTCTGCGCGGGGGCCAGCGCGGCCGTCGACACGTCCGAGGTGAACAGCGGGTCCGCGCACCGGTCGCACCGCCCGCAGTCGGCCGCCCCGGTGTCGTCCAGGCACTCCCGCAGATACCGCATCCGGCAGCCGGGCGTGGTCGCGTACTCCCGCATGGCCTGTTGCTCGACGGTGCGCGCCTCGGCGACGCGGCGCAACCGGGCCTCGTCGTAGACCCAGGTCTCGCCGGTGGCGAGCCAGCCACCGCGCACCCGGCGGACCGCGCCGTCCACGTCGAGCACCTTGAGCATCAGCTCCAGCCGGGTCCGACGAAGGTCGACCAGCGGTTCCAGGGCCTGGGTGGAGAGCGGCCGGTCGGTGTGCAGGGCGGCCAGCACGGCGCGGACCTGGTGCTCCGGCGGGAATGCCAGCGAGGCGAAGTAGCGCCAGATGGCGATGTCCTCGGCGCCGGGCAGGAGCAGCACCTCGGCGTGCTCGACGGCCCGGCCGGCGCGGCCGACCTGCTGGTAGTAGGCGATAGGCGAGGGCGGGGCACCGAGGTGGACCACGAAACCCAGGTCGGGCTTGTCGAAGCCCATGCCGAGCGCACTCGTCGCGACCAGCGCCTTGATCTTGTTGTCCAGCAGGTCCTGCTCGGCGGCGCGACGGTCGGCGTCGTCGGACTGGCCGGTGTACGAGGCCACCGGGTAGCCGCGGGAGGCGAGGAACTCGGCCGCCTCGCCGGCCGCCGCGACGGTCAGCGTGTAGATGATGCCGGAGCCGGGCAGGTGGTCCAGGTGGTCGGCGAGCCAGGCCAGCCGGTGCGCCGGGCTGGGCAGATCGAGCACGCCGAGGCGCAGCGACTCGCGGTCCAGGGTGCCGCGCAGGACGAGCGCGTCCCCCAGTTGCTCCGCCACGTCCTCGGTCACCCGGGCGTTGGCGGTGGCGGTGGTGGCCAGCACCGGGGTGCGTTCCGGCAGCTCGGCGAGGAAGGTACGCAGCCGGCGGTAGTCGGGCCGGAAGTCGTGCCCCCAGTCGGAGACGCAGTGCGCCTCGTCGACCACCAGCAGCCCGGTGGTCGCGGCGAGCTTGGGCAGCACCCCGTCGCGGAAGTCCGGGTTGTTGAGCCGCTCGGGGCTGATCAGCAGCACGTCCACCGTGCCGGCCTGGATCTCTGCCGTGATCTCGTCCCACTCGTCCAGGTTCGCCGAGTTGATCGTGCGGGCCCGGATGCCGGCCCGGGCAGCCGCCTCGACCTGGTTGCGCATCAGTGCCAGCAGCGGCGACACGATGACGGTCGGGCCGGCGGGCTCGCCGACCCCGTTGGTGCCGGCGGCGTCGGTGCGGTCGCGCAGCAGAGCGGTGGCCACGAAGTAGACCGCCGACTTGCCCCAGCCGGTGCGCTGCACGCAGAGCACCCGCCGCCGGTCCACGACCAGCGCCTCGATGGCCCGCCACTGGTCCTCGCGCAGCCGGGCGTGGTCACCGGCCAGCCGGCGCAGCACCGCCTCGGCCCGCTCCCGTACCGCAACCCGATCCTGGCTCATCCGGCATTTCTACCACCACCACGTGCCGATCCCGGCTGCCGCGAGGCGGTGGCCCCCCGGGGACCGCGATCTATAGGATCCCCGCGTGCAGCAGACCGTCGACACGCAGCTGAGCCCGACCCGGGACGAACAACCGCCGCGCCAACGGTGGCTCGGGCGGGTCGACCCGTACCTGGTGCTGGCGGCGGGCCTGGTCGTCTGGTCGGTCGCGGTGGCCGTCCAGCACACCTGGACCACCGACTTCCTGCTGCACGTCGGGACGGTTCGGGCCCTGTCCCGGGACCTGCTCACCCCACCCGACCCGATGACCGGCGCAGGGTCTTCGAGCCCCTACTACTCACCGCTGATCTGGCTGCTGGCAGCGACCGTACGCGGCACCGGAGCGGCACCGACCGCGGTGTTCGGCGTGCTCGCGGTGCTCAACACCGTTCTGCTGGTCTGGTCGTTCCGCCGGTTCTGCCGCTGGTTCGTCACCTCGGCCGGCGGTGCGGCGGTGGCCCTGCTCGCCACCCTGTTCCTCTGGGGCATCCGGCCGCCGGTGTGGAGCGGCTTCCTGTCGCTGCGTTCGCTCGCCGAGGTGGTGGCGTACCCGAGCACGACCGCGTTCGGGCTGATGCTGCTCGCCCTGGACCGGCTGCTGCATCACCGCCGGCATCGGGACCTCACCTCACTGGTCACCTTCGGTCTGCTCGGCGCCACGATCACACTGATCCACTCGTTCACGGCGGTGAACACGGCCGTCGGCGCGCTGGCGGTACTGCTCTGCGCCGGCCCACGGTGGCGGGCCGCCGACCTGCTCCGCGTCGCCCTCGTCGCGGCGGGTGCGTTCCTGCTGGTGGCCGCGTGGCCGTTCACGACGGTCGGTGAACTGTTGACCGGGGCCCCCGAGTTCGTGGAGATCCACCGACAGCTCCGCGACGGCATGCTCGATCCGATCCAGCTCTCCTGCGCGTACGGGCTGCTCGGGCTCGTGCCGCTGGCTCTACGCCTGCGGGACCAGCGTCGCGACCCGCTGGTGCTGATCTTCGCGGTGGCCGTCGTGGCGCTCGCGGTCGGCTTCGCCGGGCAGTACCACCTGCTGCGGGTGATGCCGCTGGCGATGCTGTCCCTGCACGTCGCGTTCGGAGCCTTCGTCGCCGGTGCGGTGGGTCGCTTCGGCGACGAGCAGAGCGTGCCCGTGATCCGGCCGGCCGCCCGCCGGGCCCTGGCCGCGCTGGCCGCCGTGGTCTTTCTGGCCGGGCTGGCGGTGGACGTCACACCGCTGAACGGGTTCCTCGGGGCGGTGCCGGTCCGGGCCCTGCCACCAGCGGCCCAGGCGCAGGCGAGCACGCCCAGTCTGAGTGGCCCCAGCCACCGCTACGACCAGATCAGCCGGTACGTGCCCGAGGGCGCGACGATCCTCACCGACCAGAGGACCAGCGACCGGCACCTCAACTGGCTGGGCTACTTCACGGTCAACCCGGGCTGGCCAGATCCGTGGATCGGCGACGAGAAGGCCCGCGCGGCCGACCGTCGGCGGCTGCGGACGGCGACGGCCACGCCGGCCGAGCGAGGCGCGGTGGCAGCAAGATGGGACGCGGACTGCGTCCTGATCACCGCGACGAAGGCGGTCACCGGGCCCGATGCGGTCGCCGGTTACCGGCAGGTGCGCGCCGACAGGTCGATGACGCTCTACTGCCGCTGACGCGGGGCGGGCCGGTGACCCGAGGTCAGCGGCGGCGGGCGGCCGCCAGGAGGGGATGTAGGCGGGAGGTGAGGCTTGCCAGGCCGCCGGGGAAGAAGTAGACGGCGAGGATGAAGACCGCGCCCAGAACGAACAGGGGTTGACTCAGGGGGTGGCCGAGGACGGCCGGCAGATCGTCGACCGCGTCACTCGTGCCGAGGGCGGTGAGGCGGTGGTCCAGGTACATGTAGAGGACACCACCGAGCACCGGCCCCCACCGGGTGCCCGGCCCGCCGAGCACCACCATGACCAGCAGCGACAGGGTCAGCTCCGACGAGGTGACGTGCGGCGACGCGCCGCCGACGATCAGGACGTAGACCACCCCGCCCGCCGACGCCAACCCGCCGGCCAGGGTGAAGGCCACCAACCTGTAGCGGTACGGGTCGAGCCCGAGCACGCCGATCCGCCGCTCGTCGTCGCGCAGCCCGGCGAGCACCCGACCGGTCGGCGAACCGCTCACCCGGTGCACCACGAAGACCACCACGGTCAGGTATGCGAGCGCCAGCCAGTACAGGTTGACCGTGTTCGTCACCCCCACCAGCCCGGCGGGCAGCCCGGAGACGTCCAGTGGCAGGCCCTCCTCGCCGCCGGTGAGCCCGCCGAAGTCCCGCGCGACCAGGATCGCCCCGACCTGGGCGAAGGCCAGCGTGACCATGGCGAAGGCGATGCCCACGGTCCGCAGTGCCACCGCGCCGAGCAGCGCGGCGAGGATCGTGCCGCCGGTGACGGTCAGCAGCGCCGCCTGCCACAGCGGCAGGCCGGCCCGGGTGACCAGGATGTCGGTGCCGTACACGCCGGCGGCGAAGTAGAGCGCGTGCCCGAAGGAGAGCATCCCGGTGCGGCCGAACAGCAGGTCGTACCCGGCCGCCAGGCCCCCGAAGATCAGGCAGATGGCGAGCAGTTGCAGGGTGCCGGGCGAGTTGACCGGCCCCTCGAAGATCCCCGGCAGGGAGATCGTCGAGTACGGCAGGATCGCGAGGACGGCCAGCGCGACGAGCGGCAGGAACGGGCGGGCCCGGTGCCACCGCCCCCGTTGCGGGTTCAGCTCGGCGGGCACCTGCGCGGGAGGCGCGTCGATCACTGTCATGCTGTTGCCACCTTTCCGGCGATGCCCTGCGGGCGCAGCAGCAGCACCACGGCCAGCAGCCCGACCACGCAGATGTCGCCCAGCCCGGACGTGCCGTAGTAGTTGACGAACTGTTGGACCAGCCCGACCACGACCGCCGCGTACGCGGAGCCGACCACCGAACCCATGCCGCCGATCACCACCACGATGAACGCGAAGATCAGCAGCGATCCGCCCTGCCCGGGTGAGACGGTGCCGAAGTAGACCCCGCCGAGCGCACCGGCGAGCGCGGCAGCCGCGCCGCCGATCGCGAAGACCAGGGTGAACGCCTTGCGCACGTCGATGCCGAGCGCGGTCACCATCTCCCGGTTCTCCACCCCGGCCCGGATCACCAGGCCGTACCGCGTCCAGCGCAGGAAGGCCAGCAGCGCACCCAGCACCAGGACCGCCGCGATGATCAGCAGCAGACCACCGTTGGGCACCTGCGCGCCGAGGATCCCGGTCACCTGGCGGGTCCAGTCCGGCCGGGGGAACGGCCGGGCGTCGGCACCCCAGGTGGCCTGCAGCAACGCCACGCCAGCCAGGGACAGACCGACGGTGACCAGCACCTGTTCGATGGTCCGGGAGTAGAGCGGGCGGATCAGCACCAGCTCGACCAGGATCGCCACCAGCGTGCCGGCGGCCACCCCGAACGCGACCGCGAACACGAAGCCGAGCCCGTCGGAGCCGGCGCCCGGCAGGTTGCCCGCCGCCCACCAGGTCCCGTACGCGCCGACGCCGAGGAACAGACCGTGCGCGAAGTTGAGGACGTCGGCCAGGCCGAAGACCAGGGACAGCCCGGAGGCGACCAGGAAGTAGAGCGCCGCCAGGCCCAGCCCGGTCAACGTCAGCAGGATGATCGTGCCCATCAGAGCCGGTCCTTCCTCGTGACCGCGGGGCTCGCCAGCTCACTCCTCGCGCTCGGCGCGCTCACCTCCGCCGAGCCGACGCCGAGCAGCGACCTGGTCAGGGCGGTCTCCAGCAACAAGTCCCTGGCCTCGCCGGTCCAGGCGACCTTGCCGGCGGCCAGCACCACCGCGTCGCGGGCCAGCCGGCGTACCACCGCCAGGTTCTGCTCGACGAGCAGCACCGGCACCGACTCCGCGACCCGCTCCAGCACCTCGGCCACCTCGGTCACCACCTTCGGCGCCAACCCCTTGGTCGGCTCGTCGACCAGCAGCAGCCGGTTGTCGTTGAGCAGCACCCGGCCGATGGCGAGCATCTGCTGCTGCCCTCCGGAGAGCGAACCGGCCCGTTGCCGTCCGCGCCGGTCCAGCTCCGGGAAGAGCGCAAAGACCTTGTCGTACGCCGGATCGGTGCCCCGCCGCTCGGCGAGCCGCAGGTTCTCGGCGACGGTGAGGCCGGCGAACACGCACCTGTCCTCGGGCACGTAGCCGAGCCCACCGCGGACCAACCGGTGGGTGGGCCGGGCCAGCAGGCTCTGTGCGCCCATCCGGATGGTGCCGCGCACCTCGCCGGCGGGCGGGGTGAGGCCGACGATGGCGCGCAGCGTGGTGGTCTTGCCGACGCCGTTGCGCCCGAGCAGGACGGTCACGCCGGTCGGGGCGACCGCGAAGGACACCCCCTGGAGGATGTGCAGCCCGGAGATCCGGACCGACAGGTCCTCCACCGTGAGAACCGGTTCCATCAGAGCGCCTCCCCCAGGTAGGCCTCTTGCACCGTGGGGTTGGCCATCACCGTCTCCGGGGTGTCGCAGGCCAGCAGCGCGCCGTGGTGCATGACGGCGATCCGGTCGGCCAGCTCCAGGATCACGTCCATGTGGTGCTCGACCATCAGCACCGCCCGGTCGGCGTCCAGGGTCAACGACTTGATCACCGAGACCAGCTCGGGCACGTCCTCGGCGCTGACCCCGGCCATCGGTTCGTCCAGCAACATCACCCGCGGTTCGCCGGCCAGCAGCAGGGCGATCTCCAACTTGCGCTTCTCGCCGTGCGCGAGGGTGCCGGCCAGCGCCGTACCCCGGTGGGCGAGCCCGACCCGGTCGAGCGCCTCGTCGGCGGCGGCGGCCACCTCCCGGTCGGCCGCCGCCCGCCGCCACATCTTCATCGAGCCCCCGCGGTGCGCCTGCACGGCGAGCCGGACGTTCTCCTGCACGCTCAGCGAGCCGAAGACCGAGGACGCCTGGAACGTCCGGCCCAGCCCGAGGCGGGCCCGCCGATGCGGCGCGAGCGCCCCGATGTCCTGCCCGTCCAGGGTGATCCGGCCCTCCGTGGCCTGGCGCAGGCCGGTGATCAGGTTGAACAGTGAGGTCTTGCCGGCACCGTTCGGCCCGATGACGCCCAGGAACTCCCCGGGCGCCAGGTCGAGGTAGACGCTGTCGACGATGGCGACCTCACCGATCCGCCAGGTCAGACCGCGGGTGGCGAGCATGTGTCAGCCCTTCATGGCCACGGCCGGCGGCGCGGTCTCGTCGCCGGTGAGGCTCTTCTGCGCGGTCGCCGTGAAGGCGGTGCCGCTGCCGGTCAGCTTGGCCTGGAACATCGGCTGCAGCAGCGCGTGGTCGGCGGCCCGGATGGTCATCTTGCCCTTGACCCCGTCGAAGCTCCAGCCCTCGAGGGCGGTCACCATCTTGTCGACGTCGTCGCCGCCCTCCTGCACGGCCCGGACCACCATCTGGGCGGCGGCGAAGCCGTCCGGGTGGAACAGGTCGATGGTGGAGACCTTGGCCTTCAGTGCCTTGCTGGCCTCGGTGTCACTGGCACCGTCGAAGTAGTGCGACAGGAAGGAGATCTTCGCGCCGGCAGCGCCGAACGTCGGCCAGGAGGAGCGGATGTCCAGACCGGTGACGACCGTGGTGGACGAGAGCACGCCCTGCTGGTCGAGGCTCTGCCACATGGCCGGTGCGGTGGTGCCGGCCCAGGCGACGAAGAGCAGGTCCGGCTTGGCCGACTTGATCTGGCTGGCGAACGGGGTGAACTCGGTGGCGCTGGCCGGTGCCCGGACGCTGCTCACGGTGGCGCCCGCGCCACCGATGACCTTCTTCACGGCCGCCTCGTTGGCGTCGCCGAAAGCGCCGTCCTGGGCGAAGACCACGACCTTCTTGCCGGACGGATCTCCGATGAACGACTTGGCGGTCACCACGTCCTGGTAGGACTGCCGGCCGGAGCGGAAGGTGTACTTGTTGGCGCCGGTCACCGCGTCTGTGGCTGCCGGCCCGGAGAGAAACAGGACCTTGTTCTGCGCCGCGATCGGCGCGACCTGCAGCGCCACACCGGAGGCGGTGGAACCAGCAATGATCTTCGTGCCCTTGCCGATCAGGTCCTTCGCGGCGGAGACCGCCTTGGCCGGGTCGCCCGCGTCGTCGACCTCGGTCAGCTCGATCTTCCGGTCGCCCACCTTGCCGGTGCCCTTCGTGGCGAAGTCGAGCCCCGCCTTGAAACCCTCGACGTACTGCTTGCCGTAACTGGCCAGGGCTCCCGACTGGGAGTACACCAGGCCGACCTTGACCGGCGCGGCGCTGTCGCCGCCGCCGGTGGCGGTGTCCTGCGGGCTGCCACAGGCCGTGGCGGCCAACGCCGCGGCCATCATCGTGGCGGCGGAGAGGAACACCCGCCGCGTCGTCCGGACCGTCATTGCGACTCCACATGAGGACTCGGAGGGGAAGGAACTTCTTCGTGTCGGCTCACGCTAGAAGTGACGTCACCCACGAGCTATGTGGCAGAAACACACAAGTAACAGGAATCAGGTGGCCCGGGGTTACAACCAGAGTCGTGCCCCGACCACGGCCCACCCCACGATGGCCACCGCCCCCATCGCGAACACCAGCGAGGTGTCGCAACACCCCAGGCGCCCACCACCGCCCACGCTGACTGCTCGACGAGTGGAACCCCAGGGATGTCACCGCGGTCGTTTGACAGCCCTGGTGTTCCGCTGCTGGCAGGTTCAGCGCCGGGGTTGGCGGTGCGTCGTCGTCGGCCGGCCGCGAGAAGCGCCCACCCCTGTCCGGGCAGCCTGTCGTTGCTGGGACCGGCCGCGCGGAGGCCCGGCGGGTGGAACCCGCCGGGCCTCCGTGGTCAGCCGAGGCTCGGCCGACCGTGCTTCGTCAGGCGACGCGTCGGCGACGCCAGGTCAGCAGCAGCAGCGCCGCACCACCCAGCACCGCCAGCAGGCCGCCAGCGATGAACCCGGTCAGCTTCATACCGGTGATCGGCAGGTGCCTCTTGGGGCGGTTGTGGAAGGTGCAGGTGATGTCCTGACCCGTCTCGGGCGTGACCACCCGATCCGCGGTCGGCACCCGGGTGTCCGTGCCGGTCAACACGCACTCCGGCGGGTTCGCCTCCTCGTAGCCCTTCGGCCCACCGGATTCGCTGAGCGCGTAGCCCACCCCGACCTGCACCCGGACGTCGGTCACCGCCGGGCTGCCCGAGGACGCGCTGATCGGGGTCGCACCGTTGCGCGGGGCGGCGGTCAGCGTCCAGTCTCTGGGGTCGGCCTTGCCGTGCCACACCTTCTTGACCAGCGTCAGGTGGGCGCCTCCCGGGTCCAGCTGGCCGTTGCGCCACGTGCAGGTGTAGCTCGCGCCCTCGTCGGGAGTGAGCACACCGTCCGGCGTGGCCACCGGCGTGTCGGTGCCGGTCAACACGCAGGAGACGGGGCCGAGCTGCTCGTACCCGTCCGGCCCGTCGGTCTCGGCGAGCGTGTAGCCGACCCCCGGCGTGGCCTCGACGTCGGTGACGGAGCCGTCGCCGCTACGGCCGCTGATCGTCGTCGCACCGGAAACCGGTGACGGCGTGGCGTTCAGCAGCCAGTCCTGCGGCGTCGCGGTGCCGCCGAACTGGTTGTCCACCTGCTTGCGCAGGGTGAGCCGGGCCTCGGCGGGCGGCGGCGGGAGTTGCCGGTTGGCGAACGTGCAGGTGACATCCTGCCCGAAGGTCGGAGTCAGCAGGTCGTTCGGTGTCGGCACGACCGTCTCGGTTCCGCTGATGACACACGCCACGTCACCGATCTGCTCGTAACCCTCGGGCCCGTCGGTCTCGCTGAGCGCGTAGGGCACGTTCGGGTAGACCAGCGCGTTCGTCACCGCCGGCTCGCCGCTGCGTCCGGTGACCGGCGGCGGCGGGGGCAGGTCGTTGCGGGTCGGCGGGAGCGCCCGCAGCAGCCAGTCCTGCGGTGTGGCGGCGCCGCCGTACGGGTTGTCGACCTGCTTGCGCAGGGTCAGCCGGCCCGGCTGGGCCGCGTTGACCGCGGTGCAGACGGCCGTCTGACCGATCTGCACGGCCACCTGGCCGTCACTGCCGTCGTAGCCCGGCCCGCGGGGGTCGCCGTCAGGCAGGAGGACGTTGCAGTCCCAGCTGCCGGTGGCCGGTGGCGTGATGACCGCGCCGACGTTGACGGTCTGCGTCCAGCCGGGCACGTTGCTCTCACCCAACGAGTAGACGGCGTCAGGCGTCACAGTCCCGGTCACCCCGGTCGTGCCGGTGATGACCGGGTCGGTCGAGCCGGGCGGGAACGCGTTCAGCGTCCACGCGGTGAGCGGCGGCTCCGGCGCTCCGTACGGGTTGTCCAGCGCCTTGACCAGCCGCAACTGCGTGACGCAGGTGACGGTGTTGGTGATGGTGAAGGTGTTCAGCCCGGCGGTCAGGGTCTGCGCGCCGAGGTCTCCGCTGGCCTGCACGGGTGAGCAGCCGGGCGGCAGGAGGTCGGTGTTCACCTGTTCGCCGACCGTTACCGACTGGCCCGCCTGGAAGCCGCCGTACTCGGTGCCGAAAGCGGGATCATCCTCGGCGGTGAGTTGCAGGGCCGCCTCGAACTGCGGGTCCTGGGTGGGGTCGGGGAAGCTCCGCCCGTTGACCACCCAGGTCTTGTCGACCCGGACCGACGCGATCGGGGTCGGTGCCTGGTTGAGGATGACGCAGCTGACGATCGAGTTGGTTGCCGCGTTCACGGTGAAGCCGGCGGCTCCGCTGTTCGTGGTCGTGGTGGCCGCGCCGTTGGCCGTGCAGGTCGCGTTGGAGTCGCCCTGTTGCACGAGCGTGTAGCCGGCCTGCACCGTCTCGCTGAACGTCACCGGCCGGGGCCCGCCCGACAGGTCCACCTGGAAGCTGACCGCGCCGGTCGCGTCGTCGGTAACCCCGCTCGACGGGGTGACCCCGCTGTCGGCGGTGGAGACGGTCCACCCGCCGGTGGGTTGCGCGTCGGCAGGCGTACCACCGGGCGGGATGACCTTCTTGACCACGCTGACCGTGCCCGCGCACGCCTCCAGCGCCAGCTGGCGGAACAGCTCGGCGAGCGCCTCGTAGTCGGTCTGGTAGTAGTCGGAGCCGGCGACCGGGCCCGAGATCGCCGCCAGGTTGTCGGCCGAGCCGGTGACCCCCGCCCCGACGCCTACCGCCACGATCCGGGTGCCCTGCGCCTTGACCGCGTTCGCCGAGAAGACGCCGTTCTCCACCTCGACGAAGCGGGTGAAGTTGCCCGGACCCTGCACGGGCGGTGGGCCGTACACCGTGGGGTTGCCGTCGGTCAGCATGATGACCGCGTCGTAGTCGGCCGCGTCGGCGGCGATCTCCCACAGACCGGCGTCCCAGTTGGTGGTGCCGCCTGCGGTGAGGCCGTTGATCGCGGTCTTGACCGTGTTCGCTCCGCTGACGTCGGATACCGGCGTCGGATTGAGCACGGTGGCCGCGAGGTTGTTGAACTTGTAGAGGGCGATCTGGGACGGCGTGCCGGTCAGCGCGTCGACGAAGCCGTTGGCCGCGCCCTTGACGTCATTGAGGGACGGCGCGATCGAACCGGAGACGTCGATCAGGAGGGCGATCTTCAGCCCGCAGTTGGGCGGCAGCGGCGGATTGTCCCGGGCATCGGCCCAGTAGGGGCCGCGTGCGGTCCGGTTGGTGTTCCCGGTCGTGACGACCGGGAAGGTGTACGACCGGTTGTCGGCCACCGCACCGGTGAAGACCCCGTTGTACGTGGTCGGCGTGGTGGCGCTGTTGACCGACCCGGTGTCCAGGGTCTGGATGAGCTGCCAGCCGGCCGGCGCACTCCGCTCGATGATCCAGTAGCCCTGGTTGGTGCCGGTGCGCCCTGGCACGTCGACGCTGCACGCCCCGGTCGCGTCCGTGGTGCAGGAGGCGGTCGGGCTGTCCCCCGGACCGGGGCGGGTGCCGGAGACGCCGGCGTAGAAGTCGAAGGTCGCACCGGGCATCGGTGCCACGACCTGCTCACCGGTACGATCGCCGCCCTTGTTCACGGTGAGCGTGGTGGTGGTCGGGCTGGCCGCCCGCGCGGGCGCGGCCGACGGCCCCACCAGCGGCAGCAGACCGCCGACCAACGCCACCGCGGTGGCGGCGCTCCAGCGCCGGCGCAGCCGTTCGGTATTGAGAATGGACATGCACTACCCCCGTACGCCGTCCGAGCCGGCGCCACCCGTTGACCTGCATCCGAACGCAGATCATGCGGTGCAAGTATCGGGGGGTTTGTCCGTTTCAGTGGTTGATTCCGGTTAGCGAGGATCTTTCGGTGGATCGATACGCTGACCCGCCCCGCGCAGGTCCAACGCGGGGCGGGAGCTACCGGCGTGTCAGCTCCGGGCGAGGCCGGCGCGGGCGGCGACGGCGGTGTCCGGCTGGTCGGTGAAGACGCCGTCCAGGCCCAGGCCGAGGAAGAGCTCGTACTCGGCGGTGATGTCGCCACGCCCGTTCGGGTCGGTACCGATCCGGAAGTCGACGGGCAGGAACTGGTTCTCCGCGCGGAACGTCCAGGAGTGCACCAGCAGGCGCTCGCGGTGCGCGTCCCGGACCACGCTTGTCGGGGCCAGCAGCTTGCCGGTGGTGTCCCGGGGCACGATCAGGTTCTTGTTCACCCCGATGCCGTCGGCGTACTCGGCGATCCCCTTCAACCCGGCCGGTCGAGCCAGGTCCGCATAGGTGCGGGTGTCACCGGCGACGGTGAAGTCGTACGGGCGGCCGGTCGCGTCGAGCAGTTGGACCAGCTTCACGTCGGTCAGCCGACTCAACCGACGCAGGTTGGCCGTCTCGAACGACTGGATGAAGACCGGTGAGTTCCTCCGGTCCAGTTTGTTCTGCCGCAGCACGCGCAGCAGGGGCTCCTCCAGCGGCAGCCCGATGGACGCGAAGTAGCTCGGGTGCTTGGTCTCCGGGTAGATGCCGATGGTGCGGCCCCGCGCCCGCCCCTCGACCCGGGCGAGGTCGATGACCTCCTGGAGGGTGGGCACCTCGAAACGACCGTCGAAGGCGGTGTTTCCCACCCGGACCTGCGGCAGCCGCTCCTTGGCCCGCAGCGTCTTCAGCTCGGTCAGGGTGAAGTCCTCGGTGAACCAGCCGGTGACCGGCACGCCGTCGATGGCCTTCGTCGCCTTACGGGCGGCGAACTCCGGGTGCACCGACACGTCGGTGGTACCGGAGATCTCGTTCTCGTGCCGGGCGACGAGGACGCCGTCGGAGGTGGAGACCAGGTCCGGCTCGATGTAGTCGGCGCCCATCCGGATCGCCAGCCGGTAGGCCTCCAGCGTGTGCTCGGGCCGGTAACCGCTCGCGCCGCGGTGACCGATCACGATCGGCCGGTCGGACGCCCGGGAGCGGTCCGCCTCGGCCGCCGGGTCGGCGGCGGCAATGGTCGGTACGGCCACGGCGGCGGCGAGCAACGTGCCGGCCACGCCGAGGGTCGAGAGGGTACGTCGCAACGCCGTCTCCTGTCGTCGGGGGGAACCGCTCCAGCAGACCCCCTCCGATTGACCGGAAGTTGGTCGATGCCTGGCCGGCAGATGAATCTCCGGAATGGGCGTTCCCGCTCACGACCGCGTACGGAAAAGGAAGATTGTTGGGTGCGCCGGTTCTTCCGCAATCCCGTGCGGCTGGTGCCGTTCGGCTTCCTGGTGCCGATCCTGCTCGGCACCGGCCTGCTGATGGCGCGTTGGGCGACCGTCGACCACCAGCGCCCACCCCTGGTCACCGCCCTCTTCACCGCGACCTCGGCGGTGTCGGTCACCGGCATGGCGGTCACCGACACCCCCAACTACTGGTCCGGCGGGGGACTGTTGGTGATCACCCTGCTCACCCAGCTCGGCGGCCTCGGCATCCTCACCGCGGCGGCCCTGGTGATCCTGGTGGTCTCCCGTCAGCTCGGTCTGCGCAACCGGCTGCTGGTGCAGGCCGAGACGGCGGAGTTCGGCATCGGCGACGTGGGTCGGCTGCTACGCCGGATCGCGGTGACCGTCTTCGTGTGCGAGGCGGTAATGACCGCGCTGGTCGCCGGCCGACTCTGGCTGGCCTACGATTACCCGCCCGGGCGGGCCCTCTGGTCGGGCGTCTTCCACGCCGTCCAGGCTTTCAACAACGGTGGCTTCGCGCTCTACTCCGACGGGCTGCTGGCGTTCGACCGCGACCCGTGGGTGTCGCTGCCGCTGGCCTTCGGTGCGATCGTCGGCGGGCTCGGGTTTCCCGCCCTGTTCGAGGCGGCCCGCGAGTGGCGCAGGCCGGCGGGCTGGGCGGTGGCCACCAAACTGACCATCTGGGGCAGCGCCGCGCTGCTGCTGATCGGCTTCGCCGGTCTGCTCGCCGCCGAGTGGACCAATGACGGCACCATCGGCCCGTACGACGCCCGGGGCAAGGTGCTCGCGTCGTTCACCCAGATCGCGCTGAGCCGGACCGGCGGCTTCAGCGTGTTGGACATCGCCGCCCTGCGGGAGGAGAGCTACCCCCTGCTGATCGTGCTGATGTTCATCGGCGGCGGCAGCGCCAGCACGGCCGGTGGGATCAAGGTGTCCACGTTCTTCCTGCTGGCGTTCACCATCCGGGCGGAGTTGCGCGGCGAGCCCGACGTGACGGTAGGGCACCGCCGGGTGGCCACCGCCAGCCAGCGGCAAGCGATCACCGTGGTCCTGCTCAGCGTCGCGCTGGTGACGGCCGGGACGATCACCGTGCTGCTGCTCACCGAGGGGGTCCGCTTCGTGGCGGCCCTGTTCGAGGTCACCTCCGCCTTCAGCACCACGGGGCTGACCATCGGACTGGCCGGTGCGCTGCCGGCCAGCGGGCAGGTGGCCCTGACCGTGCTGATGTTCATCGGCCGGGTCGGGCCGCTCACCCTCGGGTCGGCGATCGCCCTGAACACCCGACGCCGGCTCTACCGCTATCCCCAGGAACAACCCGTTGTCGGCTAGCAGCGAGGAGGGTCAACGTGTCAGTCAGGCGTACCGACGGCGCCGGCGTCGTGGTGATCGGGCTGGGTCGCTTCGGATGCCACCTGGCAGGGTCGCTGAGCCGGATGGACCGCGAGGTTCTGGCCATCGACCGCAATCCGGAACAGGTGCAGCGCTGGTCGGCCCAGCTCGACCGGGTGGTCCAGGCCGACGCCACCGAGGAGGGGGCGCTGCTTCAGCTCGGCGTTGCCGGCTTCGGGCGGGCCGTGGTGGCCATCGGGGCCTCGGTGGAGGCGAGCGTGCTCACCGTGCTGGCGCTGACCGAGCTGGGCCTGCCGCAGATCTGGGCCCGGGCGACGTCGCAGAAACACGCCAAGATCCTGTCGTCGGTCGGTGCCCACCACGTGGTCTTTCCGGAGGCGGAGACCGGTGACCGGGTGGCACACCTGATCGTCAGCCGGCTGCTCGACTTCATCGAGCTGGACGACAACTTCGCGATCGCCACCGTCCGGGTGCCGGAGTCCCTGGCCGGGCGGACCCTGCTCGACCTGCGCCCGGACGAGCGCTACGGGGTCCGGGTGATCGGCGCCAAGCTGCCGGGCGAGCGTTTCCAGTACGCCTCGGACAGCACGTCGCTCGTTCAGGGCGGGGTGCTGGTCGTGGAGGGCGGGATCGACCAGGTGCAACGGTTCGCGGGGCAGCGCTGAGCGGCCTCACGCCTTCCGGCCGCCGTGGCCCTTCCCCGCACCCCTGGTCACTTCTTCGCTTTTCCCGAACCACCACCCGAACCCTTGTCCTTGCCGGGCTTCTCGTGCTTCTCAGGCTTCTCGGGCTTGCCCTTCGTCGTGCCACCGCCCGACGCGGAGCCACCCGACCCGGAGCCACCCGACGTGGAGCCGCCGCCCGTCGCCGCCTTGACCGGGGCCTTCGCCGGGGCCTTCGGGTGGGTGGTTGTCGCGGCCGGCGGAGCGGTGGGCGGGGCGCTGCCGGCCACCCCCGAGACGTGGACCCCGCAGGTCGACTCGCCGAGCCGGAACTCCACGGGCAGCGGGTTCGCTCCGCGGTAACTCCCGGCCAGGGTGAGCTTCTCGGCCGCGCCGGGAGCCAGGGTGGTGCGGGCGGCCGCCGGCCGGATCAGCACCGTACGCCCCTGCTGGTGCACCGCGGTCGGTTCGGCCTTCGTCACCGTCTGCTGACCGGGGAAGGTGAAGCTCATCGTCCAGTCACGCAGCTCGGTGTCCCCGGTGTTGGTCAGGGTCAGCTCGGCGGCGAAGTCCTTGCCCGAATCCGCGCGCAGGGCGTACGCCACGTCGCACGACGCCGCCTTGGGCAGACCCATCCGCGCCTCGGTCGTCGGCCGGTCCTCGCCGCTGGCCGGGCTACGCGAGGTGAGCCCCCACACGGCCCCGGTGACGGCGAGCAGGCTGGCGGCGGCCACCCCGGCCTCGACCCGTCGGCGTCTGGGCGCCCGCCTGGCCCGATCGCGGGTACGCGGGAGGTGCAGCGCGTCGGTCTCCGCCGACCAGGGCAGGAACGTGGTGCCCGCGTTGGCGAGTGCGGCCGGATCCAGTGGCCCGGCGGCCGGCGGGACCGGCACCGCCGTGAGGATCCCGGCCGCGTCGGCGAGGGTACGGGCCAGCTCACCACTGCCCGGCCGCTCGCCGGGTTGCTTGGCCAGGCAGCGCCGCACCAGGTCGGCCACGCCGTCGGGCAGCCCCGGCACGACCGGCATCGGCTCCGGCTCGGTGTACATGTGCGCGCGCAGCATCTGGGTGGTCGTGCTGGCCTGCCACGGCAGCCGGCCGGTGAGCATCCGGTAGAGCAGCAGGCCCACGGCGTACACGTCGGTGGCCGGGGAGACCTGGCCGTTGTCCAGCCGCTCCGGCGCGAGGTACGCCGGCGTGCCCAGCAGCGCGCCGTCCGGGCCCTTCTCGCTCTCTCCGACGAGCGCGGAGATCCCGAAGTCGACGACCTTGACCCCGGTCGACGTGAGCATCACGTTGCCCGGGGTGACGTCGCGGTGCACGACGCCGCGGGCATGTGCGGTGGCCAGTGCGGAGCTGATCTCCGCGCCGATGGTCACCGCCTCCCGCCAGGGCAGGATCGCCTCGCGGCCCATCCGGCTGGCCAGCGAACCGCCGTCGACCAGCTCCATCACCACGTACGGCACCGTCAGGCCGACCTGTTGGGACTCGCCGTAGTCGTACACGTTGGTGATGTTGGGGTGGCAGAGCCGCGCGGCGGCCTGCGCCTCCATCCGGATCCGGTGCCGGAAGGCCCGGTCGCTGGCCAGCCGGGACGCCAGGACCTTGACCGCGACCTGGCGGCCGAGCACCTCGTCGTAGCCGCGCCACACCACTGACATGCCGCCCGCGCCGAGCTGCTCGACGAGCCGATACCGCTCATCGAGCAGTTGCGCACCGTTCCGGTCCCCACCGCCCATGGTGGCCGTTGTTGCCCAGACCGGCGCCGGCTACACCTGAAGTATCGGAATCGGTCAGCGATGTCACCCGATCAGGCGGTCGCGAGCAGCTGGTCCACCGGGGCGTAGTCGTCGGTCAACACCATCGCCGCACCGACGAAGTCCTTCAACTCCGGGCCGGACAGCAGGCTCACCCGCCCGTCGACCTCGTTCAGCCGGGCCCGGAGGGCGTCCAGTGGCAGCGGTGCGTCGGAGCCGACGAGAACGAAGTTGGAGCCCCGCTGCTCGGCGAGCGCCTCCGGCGGCGCGATCAACGCGACGTGCGCGAATTCGGCGGCAACCGTGGCCAGTTCGGCGCGGATGAAACGCAGCGGCGGATAGTCGATGACGTTCTGCACGTACACCCCGCCGGGGCGGGTCACCCGCCGCACCTCGGCGGCCATCTCCCGGGTGGCCAGGTGCCACGGCACCACCAGGTGGCCGAACGCGTCGCCGACCACCAGGTCGCGGCTGTCCGTCGGCCCGCCCACGACCAGCATCCGCGCGTCACCCACCACCGTCCGCAGCTCCGGCCCCTGGCGTACGCCCAACTCGCGCTCGTCCAGCTCGACCAATCCGCCGTCGATCTCGAACACCAGGTTGTCGGTGCCCGGACGGGTGGCGGTCAGGTAGCGCGGCACGGTGAACCCGCCGCCGCCCAGGTGCAGCGCGTCGAGCCGCTGCCCGGCCGGCCCGGCCACGTCGGCGACCGCGCCGATCCACTTCGTGTACGCGTACTCCAGGTGCTTCGGGTCGGCCAGGTCCACGTACGAGTGCTGGGCGGAGTTGAGCAGCAGCGTCCGCCCGCTCGGCCGGTTCGGGTCGGAGGTCACCCGGGCGCAGTGGTAGGCGGTCTCGATGTCGCACGGGTTGGGCGCCACGGTGGTCAGCCCCGCCCCGACCAGGCCGAGCACGGCCAGCGCGGCCCGTGTCCGGGCCGGTCCGGGCAGCTCGCTGGGGGCCTGCCGGCGCAGATACCAGCCCAGGCCGATGCCGGCGAGGCCGAGCGCAACCGCCAGCGCGAGCACGATCACCGAGCTGGGCAGAGCGGCGACCAGCACGAAACCGGTGAGGAAGGTGGCGGTGATGCCGCCCAGGGTGCCGATGCCGGACAGCCGACCGACCACCTGGCCGGTCCGGCGCAGGTCGGCGAGTTGAAGTTTCACCACCAACGGGGTGACCGCCGCCAGCAGCGCCGCCGGCACGAACACGGCCAGTGCCACCAGCAGCAGGATGGCGCTGGCCGCCCCACCGCGCAGCACCTCACCCGCGTATCTGACCACGGGCAGGGTGACCGCGGTGGCGATGCCGGCCAGCACCAGCGCCGGCGCCAGCAGACCCCGGGGGTCGCGTCGGTCGGCGAGCCAGCCGCCGGTCCACGCTCCGTACGCGATCGCGGCCAGCGCGATGCCGATCACCGAGCTGGTCACCTGGAGGGTCACCCCGATGTACGGGCCGACCAGGCGCAGTGCCACGGTCTCCAGCACCAGCACGGCGCCACTGGCGAAGAAGACCAGGAAGGCGGCCAGACCGTTGGGCAGTGCCCGGCCGGTGACCGGCACGGACGGTGCCGAGGAAGTCGGCGGGGCCGCTACGTCGGACGGTGGAGAGCTCATCGTCGCGATGGTACGCAGGAAAGCTGGCGTTCCGGGTCAGTACATCGATAGATGAACATGGTTCGTGTGGCTCGCGGCCGGGCTGCCGCTGCCGCTGTACGAGCGCCAACCGGTGCCGGGGTGCCAGATCTGCCGGTACCAGATCACGTAGAGCACGCCGAGCCGGTTGGCGTTCCGCACGTGCCAGGCCGCCAGGCTGTCTCCGTACGCCTTGTCGCCGCCGGTCGCGTTGCGGTCCTCGAAGCCGTTGGTGGCTGCCGCGAAATCGCAGGCCCGCCCCTTGGGGTGCTCGCCGCCGCCACCACTGCGTTTGCAGGCGACGTACCGCTTGTAGCCGGCCGCCTGGGTCTGCTTGAGAGCGTTGAGGGTGCGCGGGGTGATACAGCCGGAGGTGGTCGGGTCCTTCACCGAGCAGGATTCCGACGGCCAGGAACCGTCGGAGTTGCGCGGCGCCGGCGTCGCCGAGGCGGAGCTGCCGCCGGTGAAGCCGCTGCTGCTGCCGGAGCTGACCTCGGCGAGTGCCTCTTCGGCTTCCTTCTTCTTCTTCGCCATCACGGCGAGCTGTTTCTGCTGCTCGCGGACCTCGGCGTCGATGGCGACCTTGTCCTGTTGCGCCGCCTGCCGGGCCTCGGTGAGGTCGCGCAGCCGCCTGCTGTCCCGCTGCGCCATCAGGTCGAGGTCGGCCGCACGTTGCAGGAACGCCTGCGGCGTGGCGGTGTTGAGCAGCATCGACACCGGGGTGAGCCGACCGGCGCGGTACGACTGCGCGGCGACCAGCCCGACCTGGGCGGTGAGCCCGACCATGCGCGCTTCGACGGTCGCCAACTCGCCGGTGAGCGCCGTCTGCCGACGCTTGGAGTTGTCCAGTTTGGCCTTGGCCTCGATGTGGCCCCTGGCGGTCAGCTCCAGCGCGTCCTGGAGTTTCTTGCTGCCACCCTCACCGGGCTCGGCGTACGCGGGCACCGCCCCACCGGCGAGCACCAGGGCGACGGCGGCGAGCAGGGGTAGCAACGCGCGGCGTGCGCGCCGCTGGAGGAGCCTGGTCCTGGGCACGAAAGCGTCCTTCCGTCGACCGCCGGCCCCCGGGAAACCACTGCACGGCGGCGTCCCCACCGGCGCCGGTCGGCGGCCTGCTGGCGGAGACCGCCGTCACGATACCGGACGGGGCGTCGGTGACCAGCCCTGTGACGACCCGGCCGCTCCGGTGTCGACGCAGCGTGCCCCCAGCGTCGCGGAGCGCGGATCAGGAGCCGAGCAGAGCCTCGTGAACGTCGGCCCAGACCTGCTCGTTGGCCGCGACGAGCAGGCCTCGCCCGTCGTCGTCGGGGTCGTAGTCGACGCCGTCGAACCGGCGGGCCACCCCACCGGCCTCGCGAACCAGCAGGGCTCCCGGGGCGTGATCCCACGGCAGGGTGCGCCAGAAGAGGGTGAACTGCTGCTCACCGGTGAGAATGTCCAGGTACTCGCGGCCGGCGCAGTGCTGGCCGGGCAGCAGCTCGCCGAGCCGCCGGCCACCGGCGCGCACGCGGTCCCGGGCCTCCAGCGGCAGGAACCGGGTCATGGCCGCGCCGCGAAGCTCGCCCAGCGACGGCACTCCGACCGCGCCACCTGCCGGCTGGCCGTTGAGCAGGGTCCCACCGTCGGCCCAGCCGGCGGCCAGCGTCTCGGCCAGCGGGTCGAGGATCCACCCCGCGGTCGGGCGCCCGTCGGTCAGCAACGCCACCATCAGGGCGAACGGCCGGCGGCCGGCCGCGAAGTTGGCGGTGCCGTCGACCGGGTCGACCAGCCAGACGTCCCCGCTGTCGCGCAGGTGCCGCAGCAGCCCCGGATCGTCGGCAACACCCTCCTCACCGACGACCATCGAGCCTGGCCGCAGCCGGCGCAGCCCAGCGGAGATCACCTCTTCGGCCCGCCGGTCGGCGATGGTGACCACCTCGCCGGGCGCCTTCTCCGACACGTCCGCCTCGTCGAGCTTGCGGAACAGCGGAAGCACGACCTGGTCGGCGGCCTCCCGGAGGAGGTCACCGACGTCGTCGAGCAGGGTGTCAGCCACGCGGCGGCAGCTTGACCACGCTGACGAAGAACTCGTCGATCTGGCGGACCACCGAGATGAAGCGCTCGAAGTCCACCGGCTTGGTCACGTAGGCGTTGGCGTGCAGCTGGTAACTGCGCAGGATGTCCTCGTCGGCCTGGGAGGTGGTGAGCACCACCACCGGGATCCGGCGCAGGTTCTCGTCCTTCTTGATCTCTTTCAGCACCTCCCGGCCGTCCCGGCGGGGCAGGTTGAGGTCGAGCAGGATCAGGTCGGGCGTCACGGCGTCGGCGTACTGGCCCTCCTGTCGCAGGTAGGCGATCGCCTCGGCGCCGTCGGACACGACGGTCAGCCGGTTGCGCAGCTTGTGCTCCTCGAACGCCTCCTGGGTCATCAAGACGTCACCCGGATCGTCCTCCACGAGCAGGACCTCGATCGGGCTCTTGCCATCCGCCGGCGCGGTCATCCCACCGTCTCCCTCATGTCACCCGTTCTACCGCCTTCGGAGTCCTTGTCGGCCCGGTCCGGCCGGTCCGCTCCGATGGACTGCTCCGGTGTGCCGGCCGGCGCGTCGTCCGAGAACGTCGCGTCACGCGCCTGGAACACCTCTGGCTGCTCCGCCGTCCCGGCGTCCGTCGCGGCGGCCGCCTCGACGTCCTCGCTGCGTGCCGGCAGGGTGAACCGGATCGTGGTGCCCTCCGGCACATCGGTGTCCACCCAGACCCGGCCGCCGTGGTATTCCACGATCTTCTTGGCGATGGCCAACCCGATGCCGGTGCCCGGATAGGCGTCCTTCGAGTGCAGCCGCTGGAAGATCACAAAGATCTTGTCGGCGAACTCCGGCTCGATCCCGATGCCGTTGTCCCGGCAGCTGATCTCCCACTCGGCGCCCACCAGCCGCGCCGAGACGTGCACCTTCGGGTGCACGTCCGGACGGCGGAACTTGATCGAGTTGCTGACCAGGTTGGCCAGCAGGTTGGTGAGCAGCGGCTCCTCGCCCTGGATCACCGGCAGACCGGTCCAGGTCAGCTCGGCGTCGGCGTACTGCCGGGCGGCCTCGGTCTGCCCGGCCACGTCGCCCATCACCTTGTTGAGGTCGACCTGGACGAAGCCGGTGGTGAGTCGGCCGATCCGGGAGAACGCGAGCAGGTCGTTGATCAGCCGCTGCATCCGCTGCGCGCCGTCGACCGCGAAGGCGATGTACTGGTCGGCCCGCTCGTCGATCTGACCGGCGTAGCGGCGCTGCAGAAGCTGGCAGAAGCTGGCCACCTTGCGCAGCGGCTCCTGGAGGTCGTGTGAGGCGACGTACGCGAACTGCTCCAGGTCACGGTTGGACCGGGTCAGCTCCTCGGCCTGCTTCTGGAGCTGGGTGTTGACCCACTCGATGCGCTGGCGGGCCTCCCGCACCTCGGCGAGATCGTCGGCGATCTTCTGCCGCATCGCGTCGACGTCGGCGCTGAGCCGTACGAACTCCGGGGGCCCGGATCCGGAGATGTGGTGTTGGAAGTCGCCGCTGGCGACCTCGCGCACCTGACGCGCCAGCCCGGTCAGCGGCCGGATCACCGTGCGGTCCAGCGCGATCAGCAGCACCGTCCCGGCGATCAGCACCACGAGCGCCGCCACGACCAGCAGCACCACCAGGTCGGTACTCGAATGCTGGGCCCTGGCGGCAGCCTTGTCGCGCACCGCCGTGACCCGTTCCTGCAGCTCGGCCGTCGCGACCCGCAGCCGGTCGAAGCGCTGCCGGGTCTCCTCGCCGAGCAGGCGTTGACCGGCGGCCGTGCCGTCGGCCCGCACCGCCGCGATGGTCGGAATGGCGACCACCGAGCGCCACTCGTCCGCCTGGGTCTGCACCACGTCCAGCTGGTCCTGGATGGTGCGGTCGCCGCCCGCCAGGCGGCGCATGTCGGCCATGAGTCGCCGCTCGGTGGCCAGCCCGCGATCGTACGGTCCCAGATCGGCTGGCTTGCCGTTGACCGCGTACCCGCGGACGCCGGTCTCCTGGTCGACCAGCGCGGCGATCAAGGTCAGCGTGTCGGTGCGCAGCGGCCCGATCTGGTTGAGCAGCCGGTCGATCTGCCGACGGTTGTCGGCCGCCACGGCGGCCTCCACCACGCCCAGGGCGGTCAGCAGCACTCCGACGACGGCGAGCAGGGCGAGCACCCGGCGGCGCAGACTCCAGCTCTGCCGGAGCGCCCTCACCGGCCACCTCCGGAGGTCACCAGCAGCATCGCCACGTCGTCGGCGAGCGGACCACCGTTGATCTGTTCGGCGCGACCGACCAGCCAGGCCGGCAGGTCGGACAGGGCCACCTCCCGGTTGGCCGGGTCGGCGAGCAGCTCGGTCAGCCCCGGCACGTCGAGCCGGTCGTTGCCGGCGCCCACCCGCCCCTCGATCAGGCCGTCGGTGTACATCAGCAGGGACCAGTCATCGGTATCGAACTCCAGATCGAAAGCAACGGGCCGACGGGGGGCGACGCCGAGCAGCAGGCCGCCCCGCGCGGGCACCGGCGCGACGCTGCCCTTGCGCAGCAGCACCGGTGGCGGATGGCCGGCCAGCCGTACGGTGGCCCGGTTGGCGTCCAGGTCGAGGCGGGTGGTGGCCACCGTCGCGAAGATCTCCTGCAGCCGCCGTTCGCTCATCAGCACCTGCTCCAGCGCGGGCAGCACCTCGTCGTCCGGCACCCCGGCGAGCACCAGGGCCCGCCAGGCCACCCGCAGCTCGACGCCGAGCGCGGCCTCGTCCACGCCGTGGCCGCAGACGTCCCCGACGATCAGGTCGAGACGATCGGGACGGGTCTGCACCACGTCGAAGAAGTCCCCGCCGATCAGCGCCGCGTGCCGGCCCGGCCGGTAGAAGGTGTGCACCGCCACCTGGTCGGTCGTCATCAGGGGCTGGGGCAGCAGGCCACGTTCGAGCCGAGCGGACTCGGCCTGGCGCAGCTCGACCTCGCGCAGCCGACGGGCGTTCTCGTCGGCGCGCTTGCGCTCCACCGCGTAGCGCAGCGCCCGGGTCAGCAGCACCCCGTCCACCTGGCCCTTGACCAGGTAGTCCTGTGCGCCCTCGGCGACCGCCACGACGCCCAGGTGCTCGTCCGAGCGGCCGGTCAACACGCAGACCGCCGCGCCGCTGGACATCTCCAGCACCTGGCGCAGCCCGTCCAGGCCCTGCGCGTCCGGCAGGCCGAGGTCGAGCAGGACGCAGTCGACGTCGGTGATCCGTTGCCGCGCCTCGCTGAGGCTGGTGGCGACCTGCAGCTCGATCATCGAGTTCGTCTCGGCGAGCAGTTCGCCCACCAGGAAGGCGTCACCCTCGTCGTCCTCCACCAGCAGCACGCGCAACCGCTCGCCCGGCGGCAGATTTGCGTGCCGCGACAGACCGCCGTGCGGGTACGGCACGACGGGGGAACCGGCCAGGCCGGGTCCCCGGTGCGGCCGGGTCACCGCCGCGAGACGCGGGAGATCGCTGGTGATGTCGGGCTCCTTCCGAGTGCCCCGCTGATCCTGTATTAGACAACGGTCGCACACAACACGATGACCTCGGCACGGCCGGGGATGGGGCGGATCACGCCCGCCGAGGGAGGAACCGGGCGGGCGGCGGGCACTCGGACGTCCGGCGGTCCCGCCCGGAGCCACCGGAGGGCAGGATGATGCCACCCCAGGCCCCACCCACCCCCCGAGGAGTTCCCGTGGGCGCACCCCCCACCCCCGTTCACGCGGGTACGCCGGCCCGCCCGGGTCCGGACGTACCCCTCGCCGACCGCGCGCTGGCCCGGCCCCGCCGGCGGCTCGCGGCGGCCGCGGCCGCCCTCGTCGCGCTGGTCGCCGTCGGCGCCGGCAGCCTTCTCGACCTGCGAACGCCGACGCCGGCGTCGGTGGCCGCGCCCGCGGACGAGTTCAGCGCCGGCCGGGCGTACGAGGACGTCACGGTCATCGCGGCCCGGTCGCACGTCGCCGGCAGCCCGGCCAACGACCAGGTCCGGGCGCACATCGAGCAGCAGCTGCGCGGGTTGGGCCTGGAGACCGAGGTGCAGGACACCGTCGCACCCGAAGCCGGGCAGCTCAGCGGGGCGGCGGGCGGGGCAACCCTGGCCCGGGTCCGCAACGTGGTGGCCCGACTGCCCGGCACCGCCTCGACGGGCCGGGTCTTCCTGGTCGCGCACTACGACTCGGTGCAGACCGGGCCGGGCGGCAACGACGACGCGGCCGGCACCTCCGCCATCCTTGAGGTGGCCAGGGCGCTGGCCGCCGGCCCCCGCCCACGCAACGACATCGTCTTCGTGCTGACCGACGCCGAGGAGGCGTGCCTCTGCGGTGCCGCCGCGTTCGCCGCCAGCCATCCGCTGGCCGCCGACGGCGGGGTGGTGCTCAACCTGGAGGCCCGTGGCTCCACCGGCCCGGTGATCATGTTCGAGACGTCCCGCAACAACGCGAAGCTGGTGGACGTCTTCGGTCTCGCCGCCCCACACCCGGTCGGCACCTCGTTCGCGGTCGAGATCTACCGCGCGCTGCCCAACGACACCGACTTCACCGCGTTCCTGGACCAGAAGTTCGTCGGGCTGAACTCGGCGTACATCGACGGGGGCGCGATCTACCACACGCCGCTGGACACACCCGCGGCGATGGATCGGGGCAGTCTGCAGCAGCACGGGGACAACGCGCTGGGCCTGGCCCGTGAGTTCGGCCGCACCGACCTGACCGACCTGCGCTCCGGTCACGACGCCACCTACTTCCCGGTCCCCGGTGGGCTGGTCCGCTACCCCGGCTGGCTCACGCTTCCGCTGGCGCTGCTCGCGGTGCTCCTGGTCGCCGTGTTGGGCTGGCTGACCCGTCGGCGTGGCCGGGCCAGCACCGGCCGGTTGGCCGCCGGCTTCGGGCTGGCCCTGGTGCCGATCGTGGCCGCGCCGCTCGCCGCACAGCTGCTCTGGGCCGCGATCACCACGATCCGCCCGGGATACGCCGAGCTGCTCGACCCGTACCGGCCGATCTGGTACCGCCTGGCTGTGCTGGCGCTGGCCGCCGCCATCCTGTTCACCTGGTACGCCCTGACCCGCCGGTGGATCGGCCCGGCCGCGCTCGCCGTCGGCGGGCTGGCCTGGCTGGCCCTGCTCGGAGTGCTGCTCGCCGTGGCGGTGCCCGGCGGTGCGTACCTCACCACCCTGCCGGCGCTGGCCGGCGCCCTCGGTGGGCTGGTCGCGCTGCGCACCCGGCAGACCGGCCCGTGGCCGGTGGTCGCGGTGACCGCCGCCGGCGCGGTCGGCGTGATCATCCTGCTGCCGACCGTGGTGTTGCTCTTCCCCGCGCTGGGCATGGCGATGGGCGGGGTGGCCGCACTGGTCGCGGTGTTGCTCGGACTGACCGCCCTGCCGGTGGTCGACCTGCTGCACCCGCAGGCCGGCGGCCAGCGCGGGCTGGTCGCGCTGCGGGCCCGCCGGCTCGCGGTGCTGCCGGCCGGGGCCGCCGCCCTGGCGGCGGTGGTGCTCGCCGGGGTCGGGCTCAGCGTCGACCGTTTCGACGCCGCCCACCCCGCGCCAACCCACCTGATGTACGCCCTGGACGCGGGCACCGGCCAGGCCCGTTGGCTCAGCCACGAGGCCGACCCGCAGTCGTGGACGGACGGCTACGTGAACGGGGTGACCGACGTCGGCGACGACTTCCCCGGGCTCGGCGACGGCGAACTGCGGGCCGGGCCGGCCCAGTCGGCGAACCTGCCGGCGCCGAAGCTGGAGGTGCTCGCCGACTCCACCACCGGCAACGAGCGCACCCTGCGGCTGCGGCTCACCCCGCAGCGGGCGGTCCGGCTCGCCACCCTGCACGTCGACACGTCGACGGCCACCGTCCTGCGGGCCGAGGTGGCCGGCAGGTCGGTGCCGGTGGAGCCGCGCGAGGGCAGATGGGGCTTCGGGCTGGTCTTCCACGCCCCGCCAGCCGAAGGGCTGGAGGTCACGCTGACCCTGCGGCCGATCGCCGGGCAGGTGTCGTTGCGGGCGATGGACGCCAGTGACGGGCTGGAGGGGCTGCCCGGCTTCCGCCCCCGACCGCCGGGCGTCGGCATCGTCGGGTCGCACAGTTCCGAGATGTTGGCGGTCGCCCGAACCTATCCGATCTGAGCGACAGCACGGTGGTCCGGCGGAGCTGTGTGTCCGCCGGACCGCTGGCTATTCGCGGGCTGGCGGAAATGCCGCCGTCAATTCGGTCACCCCACCGGTTCGGGTTGGCCGGCACCGAAACGCCGCCAGCGATTTCCGTCGTGGTCGGTGAAGGTGAGTTCCACCAGGACGGTGTCGGTCGGGCGTAACCGGTGCTCCGCCGTGACGGTGACGAAGAGGTCGTGAACGTCGCGGCCCGGTATCCGACGGACCTGTTTCACCGCGGCCAGCCCGACGGGTGGGCCGTCCGTCTCGTCGGCTGGGACGAGCCGCGCCAGCACGGCCAGGTCCAGCACCGGGGCGTCGCTCTCGTTGGCGACGGTGACCCGCAGGACCGAGGTGCCCCGAATCTCGGCCACCGCCGAGACCAACCGGGCCTGGGTGGCCCGGACCCGCAGGTCGTCGGTGCGGCGGGCGCGGATCTCCCGCCGCAGCCCGAGATAGACGAAGAGCACGCTGGCGATGGAGCCGACCGCGCCGAACCAGTCCGGTACGGAACCCCAGTCGATCACATCCTGGATCAGCGACCAGTTCATGAGTCCATCGTGGAGGCTCTTGTCGAGTGCCGCACACGACGGATCGGTCGGATTCGACCCCGAAATGGGAATTCCGGCGCTGATTCCGGTCACCCGGGCGGCCTGAACGGAGAGTGTGCAACCCAGTACGGGGATGGATACGCTTGCGTTTGACGTGGTGCGGGTGGCAATCCCTCCGACTGTCCACCAGATGGGCAGGATCTTCCGCCGCCGGTCCACTGCACATTCGCCACCGAAGGGGGACCGCATTGACTGCGGACGTTCCACCCGAGGATGCCGGCGTGCCCCGGCCCGCGTACGACCGCCCGAGTCGCGTCTCCGTCGACCCACCCCTCGGGCGACTGGACAGCCCGTTGCATGGCCGCGACGACCTGATCGACGAGATCGTGCAGCCGGGGGATGCCGCCGCTGGGCGACCCTCGGTGCACATCCTGTGCGGCATGGGCGGCTCCGGCAAGAGCCACGTCGCCCTGGAGATCGCCCGCCGCGCCCGGGCTGACGGCCGGACGGTCTGGTGGGTGCAGGCAGGGCGGCTCAACTCCGGAATGCGTGAGGTGGTCAGCCAACTCGGCGCCTCGGAGACCCAGGTCGACCAGGCCTGGGCCGGGATGATCAGCGCGACCGACCTGGTGTGGCGCTATCTCAACCAGGCCGCGCAACCCTGGTTGCTGATCTTCGACAGCGCCGACGAGCCCGCCACGCTGGGCCCCACCGACGGGGTGCTCGCCGACGGCACCGGTTGGCTGCGCAGCCCGGAGGCCGACGACGGCGTGGTCATCGTGACCACTCGGGACGGCAACCGGGCCACCTGGGGCAACTGGTCGAGGCTGCACCAGGTGCGCCCGCTCGACGCCGACGCCGGCGCGCAGGTGTTGATCGACCGGGCCGGGGAGCAGGCCGGTGACCTGGCCGCCGCCCGGGAGCTCGCGCGCGAGTTGGGCGGATTGCCACTCGCCCTGCGCGCGGCCGGCAACTACCTGCGGTCGGTCAACGCGAGCCCGGTCTGGCGCGGCTCGTCCACCATCACCACCTTCGCCGACTACCGGGCCGCCGTGCAGCGTCGGTTCCGCTCACCGCGCGACGCCGACGACGTCGACCTCGACGAGTCCCTCGGCCTGGAGATCGTCCGCGAGGTCGACGACATCTCCCTGGACCTGCTGGCCCGCCGCCAGCTCCAACAGAGCCGGCCGCTGCTCAACGTGCTGGCCTGCCTGAGCGTCTCCCCGGTGCCCTACGAGGTGGTGCTCAAGCCGGCCATCCTGGCGGGGTCGCCCCTCTTCACCGGGCTCACCGGCCGACAGCGGGTGAAGGTGCTGGAGGGCATCGGCGACCTCACGCTTGTCGACTTCGACGTCCAGGAGGAGGTCACCGACCCGGCCTTCGCGCACGTGCTGTCGCTGCACCCCCTGGTGCACGCGATGTTCCGCGACCGCGACGAGGTCCGTGAGCAGATCGCCGAATATCACGGCCTGGTCATGAAGCTGCTGCTCGCCGCCACCGAGGGGCAGAGCCCGGACGACTCGGCTGCCTGGGCCAACTGGGATGTGCTGGTGCCGCACCTGGTCGAGGCGGTCCGGGAATACCTGGTGCCGCAGAAACACAAGCACGACCCCGAGACGGTACGCCGCGCACTGGAGCTCGCCCGACTCACCGCCCGCTACCTCATCGCGGTCGGCCTACCCGGCTCCGCCTTCGACATCCTGGACCCGATCGTGCGCGGCTGCGCCGCGTACGACCATGACCTGGACCGGCCGCAGGTGCTGGCGCTGCGGCACGAACTGGGCCGCACCTGGCTGGAACGCAACCAGCCGGAGATGGCCGACCGGGTGCTCCGCGACGTGATCGCCGACCGCACCAGGGTGCTGGGCAGCGACGACGCCGACACCCTCGCCAGTCGACACAAACTCACCAAGGCGATCATGGCGCAGCGCCAGTGGCCGGAGGCCGAGGTGGAGCTGCGCCAGATCGTCGCCGCCGAGGACCAGGTCCGCGGCCCGGAGCACTGGGACACCATGATCGTGCGGCACAGCCTCGCGTTGGCCGTGCTCGCGCAACGCCGTGCCCCCGAAGCCGAGGACATGTTGCACGCGATCCTGGAGGTCCGCTACCGGTTGTGGCCGCTCAACCAACCGGAGACCTGGCAGGCCCGACACACGCTGGCTCGCTGCATGCAGGAGCAGGGCCGCCTCGCCGAGGCGGAGGCCGAACTGCGGGCCACCCTGGCCACCGTGGAACCCCGGTACGGCGACCGTAGCGAGGTGCTCGCCATCCGGTACACCCTGGCCCTGGTGCTCCTGCTCGAGGAACAGGTCGACGCGGCGATCGAGGTGTACGAGCAACTGCTCGCCGACCGGCGGCGTCTCCTCGGGGACACCCACCTGGACACCCTCCAGGTGGCGCACGCACTGCGTCGCCTGCGCGACGGCGGCTGACGGGTCAGTGCGGCGCGGCCGGTCCCAGGTCGCTCGGGTCGGTGTTACCACCACAGATGATCACTGCGACCCGCTCCCCCGGCTGCGGCACGTACGCGCCTCCGACCAGCGCGGCCAACGCGGCGGCGCCACCCAACTCGGCGGCGACCCGCAGCTCCGACCAGAGCAACCGGCGCGCCCGCACCAGGTCCTCGTCACGGACCAGTACGGAGACCACCCCGGTCCGGCGGGCGGTGTCGAGGGCGATCTCGCCGATCCGACGGGCGCCCAGTGAATCGGTGGCGATGCCGCCCACCTCGATGTCGACCGGCTTCCCGGCCTTCAGGGCGGAGTGCAGGGTGGGGATCTGCTCCGGCTCGACGGCGACGACACGCACCGAACCGCCGAACCAACTGGCGATGCCGGACACCAGCCCGCCGCCGCCCACCGCCACCAGCACGGTGTCGATGCCGTCCACCTGCCGTTCCAGCTCCCGACCGACGGTGCCCTGACCGGCCACCACCTCCGGTTGGTCGTACGCGTGCACGACCAACGCGCCGGTCTCCCCGGCCCGCTGCGTGCTCGCCGCCAGGGCCTCGGCGTAGTGCTGGCCCACCTGACGCACCTGTGCTCCCAGCCCGGCCAACCGCTGCACCTTGACCGGCGAGGCGGTGACCGGCACGAAGACCTCCGCCGGAACGCCCAGCGACCGGGCCGCGTAGGCCACGGCGAGGCCGTGGTTGCCGCCCGACGCGGCGATCACCCCGGCCGACGGCAACGACCCCTGGAGCATCCGGTTGAACGCGCCACGCGGTTTGAACGAGCCGGTGTGCTGGTGCAGTTCCAGTTTGAGGCTGAGCTGCCCGGGCACACCCAGGTCGGCACCATCGACGGCGACGACCGGGGTTTCCCGGACCCGCCCCTCGACCAGCGCCGCAGCCGCCTCGACGTCGCTTCTGTCCACCATGGGGGAACGCCCTTCACTACGACCAGAGGGCCAGTCGACCATCGTCGGTGAGCCCGACAAAACATCCTATGGAGATCCGTCGGCCATCCGTCGCGGGACGCACCGTGTGATAGTGCCGCGGATCAAACAGAAAGCCCTCTCCGAGTGTGGGTCGCAGCGTCAACGACTGCACGTCGGCGGCCACCGACTCGTGGAAGCCGTACCCGCCGGGTATCCGCAGGTCCTCGTCGTCCGGCTGCCAGCGCCGCCGCCACAGCACGGTCTCACCACCGGCCGGTGGCACCCGGATGTAGATGTTGAACGCCAACTGCGCCACCACCTCACTGTCGAGCAGCCGGCCGGCGTACTCCCGGACCGCGTCGTCGAAGTGCACCTGGAGGCCGGCGTTGATCTCACGCACGATGCCGACGTGCATCTCCCGACGGTGCCGCCGCCCGGGTGCGACGTCCGGCCAGGCGGCCTGGAACGCGGCCAGGCACAGGTCCCGTGGCGTATCCGGCAGATCCAGCGTGGACCAGCTCTTCTCCGCCGCGCGGGCCGCGTCCCAGTAGTCCTCGCGGAGTTGACCGGCATCCCGGTGGTCGTTGATGGCCGGGCCGAACTTGGCCACGACGGGGAAGACCCGACTCTCGTCGTACCGGTCCATCGGTGCGTCGGCGAGCGCGGCGGTGATGGCGTGGCAACGGGCCGCGGGCAGCAGCCCCGGCACCCGGACGGCGGCCAGCCGCCCCGCGATGAGACCGGCGACATCCGCTCGCCTGATCACGTCGGATTCGACGGCGACGAAGAGCGGGTCGATGTTTCTCGGTTGCTGCACGGTGGTCCTCCTGCTGCGAAGATCCCTCACCGGACACATAGCGCCCCCGAACACGCACTCTGCAATGTACCGACCAACGGCAAGCCGAGCCGCGCCGTCGACATTGATCGCGCCACACGTCGTGACAGGTTCCGGCAGTTCCGGGCGGGATGGCGCGACCGCCGTTACCATCGGCGCAAGCGGGAGTACGGCGTACGGAGCCGCGCGGCCGTCGGATTCCGCCGATCGGGGAATGGTGACGCTCCCCGGCCTGACGGATGATGCGACTAGTTCGAACGGTGACGAGGAGTTCGATATGGCTGGCGCCGGCCCGACCGATCTTGAGATGCAGACCGACCGCCTGGAGATGGCGCGTCGAATAGCCCGGGAAATGATCGAGTCCGACCATCAGGCACTGGAGCTCGCCGTTCGACAACGGCCACAGTGCTGGTCCCGACGCCCAGCCGGTGGCGGCGCCCGCCCAGAGGCGAAGGGTCACTGACGCCGCGTCGTCCTCGCCAGCGTGATGCTGCCCATCACCGCGTCCACGCCACGAACCGCTCGTACAGCTCGGCCGGCGCCACGTCGGGCAGCTCCACGGCGACGATGAAGAGCAGACCGCCGACGTACATGGAAAGGCCGATCCGGTCACGCCCGTACGCCTCGGCGAGGTCCACCCGCGCGGGATGGCACGGCCAAGGCGTACCCGGCTCGCAGATCTGGCAGTGCCACTGTGGCCGGCGCGGCAGGTGCTCCCCGCCGTCGAGATTGCCGTCCCGCGCACCTGCCACCACGCCTCCCGCCGGTCACCGCGCGTGCTCGTCCGATACACACTGCGGCGCTACGCTCACATCGGTCGACGGGTTGCGCGTTGCCAGCCCACAGCGGCAACCCCGCAACTCAGGGAGGCGCGAGACATGCCAACGTTCGGCGCCCGCATGCGGGCAGCGCGGGCAGCGCGCGGGCTCAGCCTGACCGCTCTTGCCGAGCTGCTGCCCGCCGACAAGGGGCACCTCTCCCGGTTGGAGAACGGCCGCCGCCGACCCGGCGAGGATCTGGCCCGCCGGATCGACGACGTCCTCGCCGCTCGCGGGGAACTGATCGCCTGCGCCGCGCTGGATGTCGTCGCTGCCTCAGACGCACGGCCGTCGGAAACCGTTGAACTGCTGCACCGCATGCACGCCAGCGACACCGCGCCCGCCACCATTGAGACGCTGCAGGCGACCGTGACCGAGTTGTGCTGCCAGTACGGATGGCGAGACGCTGGGGAACTCCGCGCCGAAGGTCAGGTATGGCTGCGTGAGGTCGCCCGGCTGCTACACCGGCCCACCGGGCTACGGCAGCACCGCCAGTTGCTGGTGTGTGCGGGCTGGCTGGCGCTGCTGATCGGCTGTGTCGAGTACGACCTGGGCCTTCGCGCCAGCGCCGAGGCCACCCGTACCGCCGCTCGGCAGCTCGGCGACGAAGCCGGTCATGCCGACATCACCGGCTGGGCGTGGGAGATGACAGCCTGGTTCGCACTCACGCAGTCCCGGCACGAGGCGGTGCTGACCGCCGCCCGCGCCGGCCAGGAAGCCGCCGGCCGGCAGAGAGTGGGGGTGCAACTGATCGCCCAGGAAGCCAAGGCGCTCGCGCGGCTCGGCGACCTCGACGGTGCGCGGACGGCACTCGATCGCGGTCGGCGACTGCTCGACGACCTGGGTACGCCGGAGCGGCCCGACAACCACTTCGACGTCGATCCGGGCAAATGGCTGTTCTACGCGATGGATGCCTACCGGCTCGCTGAACACGATGTCCTCGCGGAGCACTACGCCAACGAGGTCCTGCGCATCGGCACCGCACCCGATGGCACCGAGCGGTCACCGATGCGGATGGCCGAAGCCCGACTCACCCTCGCCGTCACGGCCCTGCGCGCTGGCGAGCTGGACCGGGCTGTGGCAACCGGGCTGGCAGCGTTCGCCGCTACTCGCCGATCCCTGCCCTCGCTGCTGCTCGTCGCGGGTGAGGTCGACGTCGAACTCCACCGTCGCTACCCCGGCGAGCAAGCCACCGCCGACTTCCGCGAAGCGCTGAACGCGATCCGGTAGCTACTCCCAGCGGTATTGATCTAGCCGAGGGGGCGTAGGCAACCAAACTGGGCGACCGGGTGTCTGAGCTGCTGCTTGACCTGACATGAATGGTCCACGAAGGTCACTGCTGGCTCTCGGTAGACGGCCTACGAACGCATAATCTTGGCGCGCTCACGTCGGGCAAGGACAAACCCGAGACTGCGATTCGGGGCAACCTGGGGCTCGATCCCCTCGCTATGGTGAGCGACATGGATCTCCGGTACACCCGTAGCGGATCAACCCGAGTCGGCGGCAACGTAGCGCTTGGAGCCGGCCTGCTGATCGCCCTACTCATGGTCAGTCCGGAGAACCCTCAAGCCGGCGGATACGTCCTGGCCGGCGTGCTCGTGCTGACAGGTGTGGGGTTACGAGTCGAAGCAGCGCTCATCGCCTTGCACGAACAGCGCGGCGACAAATGATCCAAGGGTCTGATCCCCTTACACCTCCGGCTCTGATAAGCCATCTGCTATCGGATCGTCAGGCTGGCCCGCACAGCCGACGTCAACGCCTCTCGACGTTGACACGGCTTCTCGCCCTGCCGGCGACGGGCTACCAGGCCGACCGCTTGTAGCCACTTGGTCGGCCCTCACCCTTCCCTGCCATTGCTACGGTCAGTTTCGTGACCACCGCCGGCAATAGACGGGTTGTGCAAGGACATCTGGGCGCATGGCGTGGTAGGGGGACGCCGAGATGACAGCCCTGCGGACACTCATGGGCTCGTACCTGGCGATGCTGGCGCTGAGAAATGTGGAGGAGCGCGAACATTATCGTGCCGAATTAAAGCGCACGAGGTGGGTCGACGCTGACGAGGTCACGAGCGCGGCGCTTCTCCGGACGATACGGCAATGCCTGGGATCGAACCCAGGCTTTATATCTGTCGCCAAAGCCGCTGTGCTTACCTCGCGAGTTTTTCCGAAGGGCGACATCACTCCCGGCGACGTGGAGCGGATCATTAGGACCTGCCTGGGCCACAATGAGGACGCCATCGAGAAGCTCAAGATGAAGAATCCGGAGTTGCTGCGAGTGCTGACTTTCGCCTCACTCCTCTGGATCCACAAAGTCCCGGAGCCAGACGTTCTAGAGATCGTTAGTCGGGCGGAGCGCGACGCATTCGCTGCCGGATTCTCGCCGACACTGCTGCCGGGCTAGATCCTCGCAACGCTTCGGCCTTGACACGGCTACCATCCGATGCCCTGCTCCGTCTCCCAGCCATCCCGTCGGCCTTCGTGGCTCAACAGCCCTGGAAGCGGCCCGATACGCAGCTCAGAGGCTGTGCCGTCGCTACTTCCAGCGGAAGTGGACGAAGAGACGGCCGAAGTTCTTCGAGTCCTTCTCGACACGGTGATAGAGCTGCTTGACGTCCTTCTGGTCGAGGAACCGCAGCACCCGCTTCTTGAGCTGGCCCGACCCCTTGCCCGGGATGATCTCCACGAGGGTGGCCTTCTTCGCCACCGCCTCGTCCATGATCCCGCGCAGCGCGCGGTCGATGTCCTGGCCCTTGTTGAAGATCTCGTGCAGGTCCAGCTTGAGCTTCATGCCGCAGCCCCCGGCCGGTCAGGTCCCATGTCCGCCATCCTAGGCACGCGCCGCGGGGCGCCCGACAGACGGCGAAGGGCGGCCCCGAGGGGCCGCCCAGACGTCGAAGCGGTCAGCGGGAGCCGCCGACGCGGGTTTCCACCCGCTGCAGCGCTGCCCGGTAGTCGTCGTTGGCCGCGTACATGGCGGAGGCGATCCGCAGGTGCCGGAGCGCCTCGGAGTGCCGGTTCAGCCGCTCCAGCGTCCGACCCAGCACGTGGTGCGCGTAGTGGTCGCTCGGGTCGCGCTCGACCAGCTCCCGCAGCTGCTCCTCGGCACGGTTGAGCTGGGCCGACTGGAAGTACGACCGGGCCAGCAGTTGCCGTACGGCCGCGTTGCCGGGTTCGGCGTCCAGGATCGGCTCCAGCAGTCGGGCCGCTCCGCTCGGGTCACCGGTTTCGAAGAACATGGTCGCCCGCCGGTAGTCCGCCAGAAGATCCATCTGCCCACCTCCTCGGGTCGCACCGTCACCTGTTCCGACGCTGGCACAACACCGGCCGTTTGGCGACTGTTCCCCGGGGTCCAGATCGGGCGCGTCAGGCTCGGGCGTCGCGGCGCCCGTCGGCCAACTCCCAGGCGCGTACGCCGCCGACGATCCCCGCGGTGTTCGGCACCACCACCACATCATCGCCCATCCGGGCCAACTGCTCGGGCCGGATCAGCCGGGAGTTGCCCCCACCCAGATACAGCCGGTCCCAGCGAAAAACCGGGCGGAGACCGTCGACCACCTGCCGGATCCGTCGGGACCAGAAGGCGTCGCCGAGCCGGCGGCGCTCCGGCTCACCCACGTACGTGTCGTAGGTGGTGCCCCAGCGCACCGGCGCGTGGGACAGCTCCAGGTGCGGGGCGAGCACCCCGCCGTCGAAGAGGGCGCTGCCCAGCCCGGTGCCGAGGGTCAGCACCAGCTCGCATCCGGTGCCGGCGACCACTCCGGCGCCGTGCACCTCGGCGTCGTTGAGCACCAGCGCGGGCACCCCGAACGCGGAGGCCAGCGCGCCCCGCGCGTCCCAGCCGGACCACTCGGCGAGCAGGTCCGGATCGACCCTGCTGCGTGGTCCGCTGCGGGTCACGTAGTGCGGTGTGGAAACGACCACGCCGTGCCGGATCATCCCGGGTACGCCGACCGTCAACCGGTCCGGCGTCGGCAGCCGGGCGCCCAGATCGAGCAGGGTCCGGACGAAGAGCTCGGGCGGCAGGGGGTACGGCGTCGGCACCCGCAGCGGTCGGGCCCGCATCGTGCCGGCCTCGTCGAGCACGGAGGCCTTGATGCCTCCGCCGCCGCAGTCGATCGCGAGTGTGGTCACCACGCCGTTGAGTCTGCCCGCTGCCGCCCGAACGTATGCGGGCGGCCGGATAGGCTGCCGTCCTGATGAGCGCCACGATGATCGTCAAGGACCTCGCCGCCGGGCACGGTGACCGCCCACTCTTCGCCGGGTTGGACCTGGTGGTCGCCCCCGGCGACGTCGTCGGCCTGGTCGGGCCGAACGGCGCCGGAAAGTCGACGCTGCTGCGTACCCTCGCCGGGTTGCTGCCGGTCGAGGCCGGCAGCGTCCGGCTCAGCCCGCCCACCGCGAGCGTCGGGCACCTGCCGCAGGAGCCGGAACGGCGGCCGGGCGAGACGGTACGCGGGTTCCTGGCTCGGCGGACCGGGGTGACCGCCGCGCAGGCCGCGCTGGACGCGGCGACCGAGGCGCTGACCGCCGGCGTCGCGGGAGCCGACGACCAGTACGGCGACGCGCTGGAGCGCTGGCTGGCACTGGGCGGCGCGGATCTGGACGAACGGGCCGAACAGGTCAACGCCGATCTGGGTCTCGCGGTCGACCTGGACCACCCGACGACGGGGCTCTCCGGCGGCCAGGCGGCCCGGGCCGGGTTGGCCTCGCTGCTGCTCAGCCGCTACGACGTGTTCCTGCTCGACGAGCCGACCAACGACCTGGACCTGGCCGGTCTGGAACGGCTGGAGGAGTTCGTCACGGGGCTGCGGGCCGGCACGGTGCTGGTCAGCCACGACCGGGAGTTCCTCACCCGCACGGTGACCCGGGTGCTGGAGCTGGACCTGCCGCAGCAGCAGGTGCACCACTACGGCGGCGGTTACGCGGCCTACCTGGAGGAGCGCGAGGTGGCCCGCCGGCATGCCCGCGCCGACTTCGAGGAGTACGCCGACACCCGGGCGGGTCTGGAGGCGCGGGCCCGGACCCAGCGATCCTGGATGGAGAAGGGCGTCAAGAACGCCCGGCGCAAGGCCACCGACAACGACAAGATCGGCCGGAAGTTCCGCAGTGAGGCCACCGAGAAGCAGGCCGCCAAGGCCAAGCAGACCGAGCGGCTGATCGAACGGCTCGACGTGGTCGAGGAGCCCCGCAAGGAGTGGGAGCTGCGGATGGAGATCGCCGCAGCGCCCCGCGCCGGCGCCGTCGTGGCCACCCTGCGAAACGCGGTGGTACGCCGGGACGGCTTCACCCTCGGCCCGGTGAACCTGCAGATCGACTGGGCCGACCGGGTGGTGGTGACCGGGGCGAACGGCTCGGGCAAGACGACCCTGCTGGCCGCGCTGCTCGGCCGACTGCCGCTGGACGAGGGCACCGCGTCGCTCGGGCCCGGGGTGGTGGTCGGCGAGGTCGACCAGGCCCGCGGGTTGTTCCTCGGCGACGCGCCGCTGATCGACGCGTTCCAGGCGGCGGTACCGGAGCTGTCGCCGGCGGACGCGCGGACCCTGCTGGCCAAGTACGGGCTGCGTGCGGCACACGTGCCACGGCCGGCGGCCACCCTCTCCCCCGGTGAGCGGACCCGCGCGGCGCTGGCCCTGCTCCAGGGGCACGGGGTCAACCTGCTGGTGCTCGACGAACCCACCAACCACCTGGATCTGCCAGCCATCGAGCAGCTCGAGTCGGCGTTGGCCAGCTACCCGGGAACGCTGCTGCTGGTGACCCACGACCGTCGGATGCTGGCCGCCATCGAGACGAACCGTCGGCTGCGGGTCGACGCCGGGCGGATCGCCGAGGATTGATCCGTGCCGACGGGCCGACCCGGGGTGAGAATGACGCCATGCTCAAGTGGGAGTACGCACTGCTGGTCCGCCGTCGTCAGGCTGCGACCAACGACCTGGGCTGGGAGGTCGTCTTCGTCTGGTACGGCCCGGACGGCTCGATGGTCGACGTGACGCCCTACGGCGACACCGCACTGGCCCACCTGAACCGGGCCGGCGACCAGGGCTGGGAGTTGGTCTCCATGAGTGAGGACCCGTCCCTGCCTGGCAACAACGAGCTGCACCGCTACCACCTGAAACGGCCGAAGCTCGCCACCCCACAGCCCCGCCAGCGGATGCGCGGCGGCGGCCGTCAAGGCCGCCGTACCCTCTCCGGCTGACCGCCGGAACCCGCGCTCCCGGCCTGTCCGCCCGCGCCGGGGTTTCCGCTCTGTTCGGTCGGGCCGAATTCCGCTGCGTCCGGGGGCCAGGTCCCGCTGCGCCCCGACCGTGGCGAGGTCCCGCCGTGGCCCGGCCGGGGTGAGGTCCCGCCGTGCCCGGCCAAGGCGAGGACCCGCCGCGCAGGCCAAGGCGAGGACCCGCCGCGCAGGCCAAGGCAAGGTCGCGCCGTGCCCAGCCGGGGAGGTCCTGCCAAGCCCGGCCGGGGGCGAGGTCCCGCGGCGCCGGTCCGGGGGCGAGGTCAACTTTGAGCTTGATGCCGTGGGGCATATTTATGCCTCTGTGGCATCACGCTCTGCGGCGGCCTGCCTCGAGAACTGCGCCACGCCGAGCGAGCGGCACACCCAACCGCTGACGTGGTCGACGATCGGGGCATATCGGGCGCGGATCCGGGTATCGCGCGGCGGGAGGTGGCCCGCATGGTCGCTTTGGCACAGACTCCGCCCTCGGCCGACCGGCTGCGGGCGATCGACGAGTTCCTCGCTCAGGCGTGGGCGGACCAGGTCCGGCACGATGACCGGCTACGCCCGCTGGCGGTCGAGGTGCGGTTCGACCGGGGGGTGGCCCACGTCAGCGGGGAGGTGGCCGATCCCGCCGACCTGCGGCTGGTCCAGGACCTGGTGGGACGGCTGGCGGGGGTCTACGGCGTCTGGTGCCGGGTGGGCGTCGGCGGGCGCGAACCGGTGGTGGTGGACCTCGGCTGCGGGCCGTGCAAGCAGTGGTCGGGCAACCTGGGGTTGGACATCTATCCGGCACCGGGAGTGGACGCGGTGGCGGACCTCTCCGGCTCGCTGCCGCTGGCCGACAACTCGGTGGATGCGCTCTTCGCCGTTCACATCCTGGAGCACCTGATCGATTTTCTGCCGCTGGTGGACGAGTGCCACCGCGTGCTCCGCCCCGGCGGTGTGCTGCACGTCATGAGCCCCTGGTGGGGGCACGTGAACGCGGTGGCGGACCCGACCCACGTACGGCTGATGGACGTGCAGACGTTCAAGGGGATCTGTCAGGGCCGGCCGCCGGGCAAACCCCGCTGGTATCCGCTGCACTCAGGCTGCGACGGCGCCTCGATCTTCGCCGACCTCACCCCGCTACCCCCCGACGCCGACGTCCCGACCAGGTCGCATCTGGCCCGCTTCTTCGACTGACCCCTCCGCCCCCGACCCCACCGATCAGGGGCCGGTGGGGTCAGGAGGGTTGGGATGATTCGCGGAGTTCCACGCGGTAGGAGGCGGAGAGTTCGCGGACGGGCGCGGAGCGGTCGCCGTTGAGGCGGTTGGCGAGCAGTTCGACGGCGAGCCGGGCGATCTGGGCCTTGTCCGGGGCGACGGTCGTCAGGGTCGGGATCGAGAACCGGCCGTCCTCGATGTCGTCGAAGCCGACCACCGCCACGTCCTCGGGCACCCGCAGACCGGCCTCGTGCAGAGCCCGCAGGGCACCCAGGGCGAGCGTGTCGTTGAAGCAGAAGACGGCGTCGGGGCGTACGCCGGAGGTGAGCAGACCGCGCATGGCGGCGGCGCCGTCGGCGCGGTGCCAGGCCGGCGCGGGCGCCACCAGGGCGTCGTCGTAGTCCAGGCCGGCGGCGCCCAGCGCGTCGGTGTAGCCGGTGAGGCGCAACCGGGCGCTGGCGCCCTCGGGGGTGCGCTGCGAGCCGATGGCCGCGATCCGACGCCGGCCGAGCCGGATCAGGTGCTCGGTGATCTCCCGGGCCGCGCCGACGTTGTCGATCACCACGTGATCCGCCGGGCCGTGGTCGACCCGCTCGCCGAGCAGCACCATCGGTGTGCCGTCCAGGCCGGTCAGGTCCTCCGCGGTCAGCGCCAACGGGCTGAAGATCAACCCGTCGATCAGGTGGTCGGTGATGCCGGAGGCCACCACCCGCTCGTGCTCGCGCCCGCCGCCGGTCTGGTCGATCAGCACCGTCCAGCCGAAGTCGGCGGCCGCGGTGACCACGTGACGGGCCAGCTCGGCGAAGTACGGAATGTCCAGTTCCGGGACGGCGAGGGCGATCACACCCGTGCGGCCCTTACGCAGGTGACGGGCGGAGAGGTTGGGCCGGTAGTTCAGCTCGACGATCGCCTCTTCGACCCGCGCCCGGGTGTCCGGCCGCACGTGCTCGTAGCCGTTCACGACGTTGGAGACGGTCTTCACCGAGACGCCGGCCCGTTCGGCCACGTCCTTGAGCCTGTTTCGCACGCCGACAACCTCCCCGATGTAACACTCCGCACCCTACCGCGTCACCAACCCTTTACAACGTTGCCTACAACGTTGTACAAACCATGGATACCGGGTTACCGGTGACTGCGGTCACCGGGCTCGGCACCGGCAATGAGGAAAGGTGGCAACCCTTGCGGACCGCTCAGCTGACGATCGACCCGGCCTTCGCGATCGGGCCGGCCGACCGACGTCTCTTCGGCTCCTTCGTCGAGCACATGGGGCGGTGCGTCTACGGCGGCATCTACGAGCCCGGCCACCCCGACGCCGACTCCCGCGGTCTCCGCCGCGACGTGCTGGAGCTGACCCGGGAGATGGGCGTCTCGGTGGTCCGCTACCCGGGTGGCAACTTCGTCTCCGGCTACCGCTGGGAGGACGGGGTGGGTCCGGTCGGCGAGCGGCCACGCCGGCTCGACCTGGCCTGGAAGACCATCGAGACCAACGCGTTCGGGTTGGACGAGTTCATGACCTGGGCCGCCGAGGCCGGTGTCGAGCCGATGATGGCCGTCAACCTCGGCACGCGTGGTGTCCAGGAGGCGCTGGACCTGCTGGAGTACTCCAACCACCCCGGCGGCACCGAGCTGTCCGACCTGCGGCGCAAGCACGGCGCACAGGACCCGTACGGGGTCCGGCTGTGGTGCCTGGGCAACGAGATGGACGGCCCGTGGCAGGTCGGCCACAAGACCGCCGACGAGTACGGCCGGCTCGCCGCCGAGGCCGCCCGCGCGATGAAGATGATCGACCCGTCGATCAGTCTGGTCGCCTGCGGCAGCTCCAACCGGCGGATGCCCACGTTCGCCGCGTGGGAGGCGACCGTACTGGAGCACACCTACGAGCACGTCGACTACATCTCGGCGCACACCTACTACGACCCGTCCGACGGTGACCAGGCGAGCATTCTGGCCTCGGCCGTCGACATGGACAACTTCATCACCGAGGTCGTGGCGACAGCCGACCACGTGGCCGCCAAGCAGCGGCACAGGCGCAAGTTGAAGATCTCCTTCGACGAGTGGAACGTCTGGTACGAGTCCCGCCTCCAGGCCGACCTGGACCGGCGCGGCTGGGTCGAGGCCCCGGCGCTGATCGAGGACGACTTCACCGCGGTCGACGCGGTGGTCGTCGGCGACCTGCTCATCACCCTGCTGCGGCACGCGGACCGGGTCGGGGTGGCCGCCCAGGCTCAGCTGGCCAACGTGATCGCGCCGATCCGCACCCGCAACGGCGGCCCGGCCTGGCGGCAGAGCATCTTCCACCCGTTCGCGCTGACCGCCCGGTACGCCCGGGGCACCGTGCTGCGCACCGATCCGGTGTCGCCGCGCTACGACACGAAGAAGTACGGGGACGTGCCGGTACTCGACACGGTCGCCGTGCACGACGAGGAGACCGGCGAACTGACCGTCTTCGCCGTCAACCGTGACAATACGGACCTGCCATTGGAGATCGACCTGCGCGGCCTGCCAGGTTTGTCTGGTCTGTCCTTCCAGAGCATCGCCGCCGGGTCTGACCCGTCGGCGACGAACACCGAGGCCGAGCCCGACCGGGTGACGCCCCGGGACATGCAAGCCCCCACCCCCGACGGCGGGCGGTGCACCGTGCGCCTGCCCGCCGTGTCCTGGAACGTGCTGCGCTTCGGCCCGGCAAGCGCCTGAGGACGCCAAGGCTTTGACCAGGCACAATTCATCCCGTCCCCCTTTCAAGGAGATACCAGCATGATCCAGAACGACATGAGCCGGCGGCGCCTGCTCGGCCTCGGTCTCGGACTCGGTGCCGCGGCCTCGCTGACCCTCGCCGGCTGCGGCGGCGGCGACGGCAGCAGCTCCGGGCCGGCCGCGGGCAACGGCGGCAAGGAGTACACCGGCCCGAAGGTGGACCTGAAGCTGTGGAACGGCTTCACCGGCGGCGACGGCGACATCTTCAAGGCGTTGGTGAACCAGTTCAACACCGAGCACAAGAACATCGCCGTGTCGGTGGCCACCTACCAGTGGGAGGACTACTACAACAAGCTCCCCGGTGCGGCCTCCAGCGGCAACGGGCCGGACATCGCGGTCATGCACATGGACCAGCTCGCCACCTTCGCCGCGCGCGGCGTGATCACCGAGCTGGACGACGTGGCCAAGAACCTGGGGCTCGCCGAGGGCGACTTCGCCCCCACGGTGTGGAAGGGCGGCCTCTACAACAACAAGCGGTACGGCATCCCGCTGGACATGCACCCGCTGGGCTTCTACTACAACAAGGCCGTCATGCAGAAGGCCGGCCTGGACCCGAACAAGCCGCCGGCGACCAAGGACGACTACACCGCCGCGCTGGTCGAGTTGAAGAAGTCCGGCGTCCCGGGCTTCTGGGTCAGCCCCTTCCAGTTCACCGGCGGCATGACCTTCTACTCGCTGTTGAACCAGTGGGGCGCCACCCTGTTCGACGCGGACGTGGCGAAGGCCACCTTCAACTCGGAGCCGGCGGTCGAGGCGGCCACCTGGCTGGTCGACATGATCAAGCAGGGCTTCTCGCCGGCGAACGTCGGCCAGGACGCCGACTACCTGGCGTTCAAGAGCGGCAAGAACGCCTTCACCTGGAACGGCATCTGGCAGATCAACGATCTGAAGAAGAGCCCCGAGGTGCAGTGGGGTGTCGCCCCGCTGCCCCAGATCGGCAGCAAGCCGGCCGCGTGGGCCAACTCGCACAACTTCACCATCGTGAAGCAGCGGGCCAACGACGCCAACAAGGTCTCCGGCGCGAAGGTCTTCATCAACTGGCTCAGCGAGCACTCGCTGGACTGGGCGAAGGGCGGCCAGGTGCCGGCCCGTAAGGCCGTCCGCGAGGGTGCCGAGTTCAAGGCGCTGCCGGAGATCTCGTCGCTCGCCCCCGAGCTGGAGTACGCGGCGTTCCCGCCGGCGGCCCCGGGCCTGGGCGAGGTCATGACGACCTTCTACAACTCCTTCAACGAGGCCGCGCTGGGCAAGAAGTCGCCCAAGCAGGCACTCGACGACGGTGTGGCGAAGGCCAACAAGCAGCTCGAGGACAACCGCAAGAAGTACGGGAGCTGATTCCTCGTGGCGGACGTGATCGAGGTCGGGGCGGCGCGCGGTGACGCGCCGCCCTCGGCGGCCAAGGGCGCCCGAAAGGGTGCCTCGGCGGGCCGGACCAGACGGGCGACGCCGTATCTGTTCCTCGCCCCCTACCTGATCCTGTTCGGGGTGTTCGGCCTGCTGCCGATCATCGTGGGCCTGTGGCTCAGCGTGCACCAGTGGGACTTCCAGCTGCCCAACCGGCCGTTCGTCGGGTTGGACAACTACAAGCAGCTGTTCTCCAGCGACTCCGCCGTCTACGGCGACTGGTGGGAGAGCGTCCGCGCCACCGCGATCTTCACGGTGCTGTCGGTTCCGCTGCTGGTGGTCGTACCCCTCGGGTTGGCACTGCTGTTGAACCGCTCGTTCCCGGGCCGGACGTTCTTCCGGGCGATCTACTTCGCGCCGTACGTCCTGGGCGTCGCGGTGATCGGCCTGCTCTGGCGGTTCCTGCTCGACGCCAACCTGGGCCTGGTGAACCGGCTCCTCGGCGTGGTCGGCCTGCCCTCGGACACCCCGTGGGTGACCAACATGCCGTGGGCGTGGATCTCGCTGGTCGGGGTGACCGTCTGGTGGACCTCGGGCTTCAACGCGGTGATCTACCTCGCCGGCCTGCAGGACATCTCGCCGGAGTTGTACGAGGCCGCCCGGATGGACGGCGCGAACGCCTGGCAGCGGTTCCGCAACGTCACGCTGCCCGGGCTGCGCCCGGTCCTGCTCTTCGTGATCACCACGACCGTGCTCGCCTCGGCGAACATGTTCGGCCAGTCGTTCCTGATCACCCAGGGGACGCCCGGCACGGAGACCCGGACGGTCGTCTGGTTCATCGTCGAGGAGGGCCTGCGGAACAACAACGCCGGTCGCGCCGCCGCCATGAGCATCGTGTTCGCCCTGATGCTGGCGGTCGTGAGCATCGCCAACTTCCGCCTCTTCCGCTACAAGGAAGACTGAGGGGACCGCCATGACGACGCCCACGCCGACCACGAGCGGCTCCCCATCTCCGCTGCGCCGGGTCGGGCTCTACGCCACCCTGGTGACGCTGGCGCTGATCTTCCTGGTGCCGCTGGTGTGGATGGTCATCACCTCGCTGAAGACCTACACCGCCGCCCAGCAGATCCCGCCGAGCTGGCTGCCGAACCCGATCGCGGGCTACGGCTACGAGCAGATCCTCAACAACACGGCCAACCCGGTGCTGCGCTGGTTCCTCAACAGCATGCTGGCCGCCACGCTGCACTCGCTGCTGGTGCTGGTGACCGCCTCGATGGCCGCGTACGCGCTGGCGCGGTTGAAGTTCCGGGGGCGCGGGGTGAGTTTCGCGCTGATCGTCGGGACGCTGTTCATCCCGCCGACCTCGTTGATCATCCCGAACTTCCTGATCGTCGACCAGCTCAACTGGATCGACACCCTCGCCGTGGTGGTGGTGCCCGGCGCGGCGAGCGCGTTCGGGGTGTTCTTCCTGCGGCAGTTCTTCCTCTCGCTCCCCGACGAGCTGGAGGAGGCCGCCACGCTGGACGGCGCCAACCAGTGGCAGATCTTCTTCAAGGTCGTACTGCCGTTGTCCAAGCCGGCGCTCGCCACCCTGGCGGTGCTGTCGTTCCTCACCAACTGGAACGACTTCCTCTGGCCGATCTTCGTGCTGTTCAGCCCGGAGAAGCTCACCCTTCCGCCCGGCCTGGGCCTGCTCCAGGGCTCGTACGTCACCGACTACCCGGTGATCATGGCGGGAGCGGTGCTGGCGAGCCTGCCGGTGCTGATCCTGTTCGTGCTGGCCCAGCGGCACATCATCCAGGGTGTCTCCCGCAGCGGTCTGAAGGGATGACCCGGGCAACCACCCGGCGATGCGGCGCGGCGGCGATCCTCGCCGCCGCGTTGCTCGTCGCGGGCTGCGCCGACGGCAGTGCACCCACCCCCACGAGCAGCGGGAGCGACCCCAGCATGTTCACCAACCCCGTCGTGAAGACCGACGCCCCCGATCCGCAGGCCATCCAGGTGGGCGACACCTGGTACCTGTTCTCCACCAACTCGGGGGGCCGCAACGTCCCGGTGCTCACCTCGGCCGACCTTGTCGACTGGACCGAGGCCGGAGACGCCCTGCCGGCACTGCCGGACTGGGCGGACGCCGGCAAGACCTGGGCGCCGGAGGCCATCGAGCTGGCTCCGGACCGTTTCCTGCTCTACTACACCGTCGCCGGCCGGGAGTCCGGACGGCAGTGCGTGGGTCGGGCGGTGGCCAGCGCGCCACAGGGGCCGTACCGGGACGACTCGACCGGTCCGCTGATCTGCCAGGCCGAGCTGGGCGGGGCGATCGACGCCAGCCCGTACCGGGACACCGACGGCAGCCTGTGGCTGCTGTGGAAGAACGACGGCAACGCGATCGGGGTGGACACCTGGCTCTGGTCGCAGCGCCTCGCCGACGACGGCCTGACCCTGGTCGGTGAGCCGACGAAGCTGCTCAAGCAGACCGAGCCGTGGGAGGGCACCCTGATCGAGGGGCCGTTCTTCCACCGCCAGGACAATCGGCTGCTGCTCTTCTTCGCGGCCAACGCCTACGACCGGGCCGAGTACGCCGAGGGATACGCGGTCTGCGAGAGCCCGACCGGTCCGTGCGTGAAGGCCACCGAGAACCCGATCCTGAAGAGCAACGAGGCCGCCTCCGGCCCCGGCCACGCTTCGATGGTGGTCAAGGACAGCCGGACCTGGCTGCTCTACCACGCCTGGCCGCCCGGCCAGGAGGGCAGCACCGACCCCGGTCGGCAGATCTGGCTGGACGAGGTGACCTGGGTCGACGGCAAGCCGGTAGTCAAGGGCCCGACGGGCACTCCGCAGCCCCGCCCCTGACCCGTCGGAAGGGCCCCACGCGGGGCCCTTCCGACGTCCGGGCTCAGCTGCCGGCGGCCGGTTCGCGGGGAGCCGGGGCGACGGCGGGCTCGTGCCGGGCCAGCCGGTTGCGCCGGTAGCCGTAGCCGAAGTAGATCACCGCGCCGAGCAGCATCCAGGCCAGGAACCGCAGCCAGGTCTCCACCGACAGGTTGAGCATCAGATAGAAGCAGGCCAACGCGGAGACGATGGGCAGCACCGGCGAGAACGGCACGCGGAACGGCCGCTCCAGGTCCGGGCGCTTGCGGCGCAGGATCGGCACCGCGACGGAGACCAGCACGAACGCGCAGAGCGCGCCGATGCTGACCAGGTCGGCCAACGCGGACAGCGGCAGGAAGCCGGCCAGCAGCGCCACCGCGACCGTCATGATCGCCGAGATGCGGTACGGGGTGCCCCAGCGCGGGTGCACGGCCGCGATCGAGGGCGGGATCAACCCGTCCCGGGCGATGGCGAAACCGATCCGACCCATCGCCACCAGGTCGACCAGGATGACGCTGGTCAGGCCGGCGACGGCGGCGATGGAGACGAGCACGGCCGCCCAGCCGGCGCCGACCGCCTCGAAGGCCGACGCGATGGGTGCGCCACGGTCGATCTCGGTGTACGGCACCATGCCCACCAGCACCAGCGAGACGCCGATGTAGAGCACGGTGGAGATCAGCAGCGTGCCGAGCAGGCCCAGGGTGAGGTCCCGCTTGGGCTTGCGGGTCTCCTCGCCCAGGTTGGCCACCGCCTCGAAACCGGTGTACGCGAAGAAGACCACGGCGGCGGCGCTGAGCACCCCGACGAAGCCGAAGACCGACGGTTCCAAGCCGAACAGCGCCTGCGTGACGGGCTGCTTGATGCCGTCGTCGCCACCACCCGCGGGCTCGGCCGGCGGGACGAACGGGCTGAGGTTGGCGGCCTTGACGAAGAAGAGCCCGGCGATCACCACGAAGACGCAGATCGCGACCTTGACCAGCACCAGCAGGTTGGTGATGCGGGCGGACTCCCGGATGCCGACGATCGCCACGACGCCGAGGATCAGCACGATCGCGATCGCGCCGATGTTGACCGTGCTGCCCTCCTCGCCGAACCAGCGGGTCGGCAGGTCGAGCAGCTCGGCCAGGTAGCCGGACCAACCACGGGCCACCACCGCGGCGCCCAGCGCGAACTCCAGCAGCAGATCCCAGCCGATGATCCACGCGACGATCTCGCCCATCGTGGCGTACGCGTAGGTGTAGGCGCTGCCGGCGGTCGGCACGCTGGAGGCCAGCTCGGCGTAGCAGAGCGCGGCGAGCAGGGCGACCACGCAGGCGATGGCGAAGGAGATCACCACGCCCGGTCCGGCGCTGTCCCGGGCCTCGATCCCGGTGAGCGTGAAGATGCCCGTACCGATGACGATGCCGATACCGAAGCCGGTGAGGTCGAGCGCGCCGAGTCGCTTCTTGAGCCCCAGCCGGCCGTCCGTGCCGTCCGCCTCGCTCTGGGCTATCACGTCCTTGATTGGTTTGGTTCGCAGCACGGACATGCGCTCACCCCTCAGACCGTGCGACCACCACCGTGGCGGCCGGTGACCAGCTCTGCTACCCCGCAGTGAGATCCGTCAATCGCACGGGACCCTTGCGGGATCGCGCCGAGTGTGAAAATTTCCTTCCAGCGACAGAAATCCTCCGGCGAATGTTGCCGCATGTGTCGCCCCCTCACCAACCCGGGAGCCCCACCGAAGGGACACCGCATGAAGGCAACTCGGCTCGGAGCCGCCGGCCTGGTCGCAGCCCTGCTCGGCACGCTCGCCGCCGCCACCCCCGCGAGCGCCGCGCCCGACCCGGCCGGCGCCCCCACCACCGCCACCTGCGCCACCGATCCGGCCACCCCGAAGCGGCAGTTCCGGGCGATGTGGATCTCGTCGGTCGTCAACATCGACTGGCCCAGCAAGGCGTCCCAGACCAGCCCGGATCGGATCGCCGCCCAGCAGGCCGAGTACCGTGGCCTCCTCGACCTCGCCGAACGACTCCACCACAACGCCGTCGTGGTGCAGGTCCGACCGACCGCCGACGCGCTCTGGCCGTCGCCCCACGAGCCCTGGTCGGAATACCTGACCGGGGTACGCGGTCAGGACCCCGGCTGGGATCCACTGGCCTTCCTCGTCGAGGAGTCGCACAGGCGCAACCTGGAGTTCCACGCCTGGTTCAACCCGTACCGTGTCTCCATGCCGGCACCCGGCGGTGCCGGCGCGGACCTCGACCTGCTCGCCCCCGGCCACCCCGCCCGGCAGCATCCCGACTGGACCTTCGCCTACCCGCCGGCCGAGGTCGCCGGCAGCCGGCTCTACTACAACCCCGGCATCCCCGAGGTACGCGAGTTCGTCCAGACCGCCATGATGGACGCGGTCAGCCGGTACGACATCGACGGCGTGCACTTCGACGACTACTTCTACCCGTACCCGAGCGGCACCCACCAGGTGCCCGACGATGCCACGTTCGCGGCGTACAACCGGGGTTTCACCGATCGGGCGGACTGGCGGCGGGACAACATCAACCTGCTGATCCAGGAGATGAACGGCAGGATCAAGGCGGCCAAGCCGTGGGTGAAGTTCGGCGTCAGCCCGTTCGGCATCTGGCGCAACGCCTCGGCCGACCCGCTCGGCTCGGACACCACCGGCAGCCAGTCGTACGACATCATCTCCGCCGACACCCGCACGTGGGTCAAGCAGGAGTGGATCGACTACATCGTCCCGCAGCTCTACTGGTACATCGGTCAGTACCCGGCCGCCGACTACGCCCGGCTGGTCCCGTGGTGGGCCGAGACGGTGCGCGGCACCCGTGTGCAGCTCTACATCGGTCAGGCCGACTACAAGAGCGGCGAGCCGGCGTACGGGCCGTTCTGGCAGAACCCGCGCGAGCTGTCCGACCACCTGACGCTCAACCGGGCCTACCCGGAGGTGCAGGGCAACGTGCACTTCTCCGCCGTCCAGGTGCGGGCCAACCGGCTCGGCGCCACCGACATCTACGCCGCCGAGCACTACTCCCGCCCGGCCCTGGTGCCCGCGATGCCGCACCTGCCGGCCAAGCCACTACTCTTCCCGGTCGTCACCAGGGCTGAGCGGGAGGCCGACGGGGTGCGGCTGACCTGGCGCCAACCGGCCGACGGCGTCGGGCCGCTGGGCACCGCCACCTCGTACGCGATCTACCGGTTCGACGGCGCCACGGTGCCCGGCCGGTGTGCCGGCGCGGACGCCGCGCACCTGGTCGACACGGTCCGGGCCACGCCCGGCCGGCAACAGTCCTGGGTGGACACCTCGGCCGAGCCCGGCCAGCGCTACACCTACCAGGTGACCGCTCTGGACCGGTTGGCCAACGAGAGCCCGGTCAGCCCGCCGGCCTTCGTTCTGCGCTGACGTACGACCCTCGCCGGATGCCCCGGGTGCCGCCGCGCATCCGGGGCATTCGTCTGTTTCAACGTCTGTCACCAATAGTTGGTGCGACACATACCGACAAGTTGATCAGTTGATCGAGACTCATCGACATCCGGTAACCCGCCGGTAACTTCCGTCCCACCCGCTCACCCCCGCGGAGGTAACCCGTGCCCCGACGTCTCGCCACCCTGTTCGCCTCGGGCGCGCTCGCGCTGCTCGCCACCGTCGCCGTCGCATCCCCCGCCACCGCCGCCACCCCCCAACAGCGGCTGTCCGTGCTCTCCAGCTGGACCCAGACCAGCGCGTCCAGCTACAACTCCTGGAACAGCGCCCGAGTCAACCGGGCACCCTGGGCCGACTACGCCTTCGACTGGTCCACCGACTACTGCTCGTCGAGCCCGGACAACCCCCTCGGGTTCACCTTCAACCTGGGCTGCTACCGACACGACTTCGGCTACCGCAACTACAAGTCCGTCGGCCAGTTCAGCGCCAACAAGTCCCGCCTGGACAGCGCCTTCTACGAGGACCTGAAGCGGGTCTGCGCCACGTACAACGCGGTCGTCCGGCCGGCCTGCTACAGCCTCGCCTGGACCTACTACCAGGCGGTCAGCATCTTCGGATCGGTAGCGGCAGTGCAGCAGGCCGACATCGACCGCGCCGCCCGAATGAAGGCCGACGCCGAACGCCGCGCCGCCGCCCACTAAACCGAACCGGCACCCCCACCCACCCACCCCGCCCGCTCCAGCCGGTTGATCATGAGGTTGGCGTTGGATGATCTCCAACACTGCCGTCAACCTCATGATCAACCCGTGGGGTGGGTGGGGTGGTTTCAGGCTCGTTCGGTTCTCTGGGTGGCTGGGTGGCGGTCCGGGTCGGCGGGACGGCGTGGTGCCGGCCGGGACAGGCCCGTGCTGAACCGGGTCGAATCCGCCGCCAGGTCCGGGTGCTCCACGTCGAGCGCCAGCGCCGCAGCCTCGTCCAACCCCAACTCGGCGCCCTCGCCGTACGCGTCGTCGAAGGCCACGTCGCCCAGCGTCGCCCGCAGCTTCGCCTGCTCGTTGGCCCAGTAGCCACCGTAGATCCCCGGTGTGGCCCGCATGCTGGCCCGGGTGGCCTGCGCGGCCCCGAACAGCCGGGCGGCGGTCAGCCGGTCCCCGCCCGCCGCACAGCGCACCGCGATCGCGTTCAGCGTGTCGCACGCCCGACCGTGGTAGCCGTGGCCCATCCGGGAACGCAGCGCCGCCAACAGGTGCTCGTGCGCGGCGATCACATCGCCCCGCGCCAGCGCCACCATGCCGAGCAGCATGTCCACCGAACGCCGGCCCCGCTCCACCGGCCGGGCCGCCTCCACCGGGCGCACCGCCCCCAACAGATCCGCCGCCTCCGCCAACGCGCCCCGGCGCCACAGCAACTCGGCCAGGCTGAACACCGCGAACAGCGCCTCGCCGACCACGTCCTGCCCATGCGCCCAGTCGATGACCTCCCGGCACACCCGCTCGGCCTCGACGAACTGGCCCATGTCGACGAGCGGCGCCGCCCGCCCGGCGAGCACCCGGGCCAGCAGCCCGGCGTTCCCGGCCTGCCGGGCGGCCGCCTCCGCGCGTTGCGAGAACCGCAGCTCCTCGGCGAACTCACCGTCCGCGCCGGCGTGCAGCGAATGCATGTGGTACGCCGCCGCCAGTTCCGCCTCCGGAATCCGCTCGCCGGTCTCGGCGATCCTCCCGTACAACCGGAACAGCCAGAGCCGGCCCTCCCGGGCCAGCCCACGCTCGCGCCACCACTGGTCCAGGCCACCGGCCAGACCGAGGCCGGCGCGGGCGCTACCGCCCGTGGCGCACCAGCGCAGCGCGGCCCGCAGCTCCCCGGCCAGCGGGTCGAGGGCGTACAGCGAGAGCGTCACCGGTCCACCGTCCGGGCCCAGACGAGCCCGCTCCAACGCGTGCGCCGACCAGGCCACATGTCGGTTACGCGCAGCCTGCTCCTCGCCCGCCTCGGCCAGCCGCCGCGCGGCGTAGGCGCGGATCGGGTCGAGCATCCGGTAGGTGCTGCCGGCAGCACGAGGCTCGGCCAGCACCATCGACTTGTCGACCAGCACCGAGAGCGGATCCAGCGGGTCGTCGCCCAGCAGCCACTCCACGGTCGCCAGGTCCACCGGCCCGGCGAAGACCGCCAGCCAGCGCAGCAGCCGGGCGGCCCGGGGCCCCAACGTCCGGTACGACCACGTGACGGTGGCCTGCATGGTCAGGTGCCGCTCGGTGGCCGAGCGGTGCACCGCCCTGCTCGCCGCGGTGGGCGGTGACATCCCGGCCGCCGCCGCCACCAGGTCCACGGTGTCCTGTTGATTGCCCGACCAGCCCCGCTCCACCGGGGGCGGCTCGGGGTCCTCCCGCCCGGCGTCCAGCGTGCCGAGCACGTCGTCCAGCCGCTCGGCGAGCTGACCGACGGAGAGCACCCGCAGCCTCGCGGCGGCAAGCTCGATGGCGAGCGGCAGCCCGTCCAGCCGCTGCACCACCCGGCGCAGATCCGCCGACTCGGTCGGGTCCGGCGGTCGGCCGCCGCGCGCCGCCGCCGTACGGTCGAGCAACAGCGCCACCGCGTCGCTCTCCGCGCCGTCCGCGCGTGGTTCGACCGAGAGTGGCGGGATACGCCACACCACCTCACCAGGCAGGCTGAACGACTCCCTGCTGGTCGCCAACACCCGCACGCCCTCCCCGCCGGAGAGCAGCCGCGAGATGACCTCGGCGCAGGCGGACGGCTGCGTGTCGCAGGTGTCCAGCACGACCAGCATCCGGCGGGCGGCCGCGTACTCGACCAGGGTGTCCAGCATCGGTCGGCCCGGCTCGGGTCGCAGGCCGAGCACCGCGGCCATGGCGAACGCCACCAACCCCGGGTCGGTCACCGCGGCGATGTCGACGAACCAGACCCCGTCCGGGTACGCCTCGACCACCCCGCAGGCCAGCTCCACCGCGAGCCGGGTCTTGCCCGCACCACCGGCGCCCAGCACGGTGACCAGCCGGTGGCCCTCCACCAGCCGCCCCAGCTCAGCCCGCTCGGCCTGTCGGCCAACGAACGAGGTCACCTGGGTCGGCAGGTTGTGCGCCACCGCGTCGGCGGTACGCGGTCTGGGAAACTGCCGCTCCAGCCCGGGCGCGACAAGTTGGAACAGGCGCTCCCGGTCGTCGAAGCCACGCAACCGGTGCAGGCCGAGATCGAGCAGGGTGGCGCCGGGCGGCAGTGGGTCCGCCAGTCGGGCGGTGGACGCCGAACAGAGCACCTGCCCGCCGTGGGCGGCGGCGGCCACCCGGGCCGCCCGGTGCACCTCGTGGCTGGCGTACTCCCCGTCGCGCGGCTCGGCATAGCCGGTGTGCAGACCCATCCGCACCCGTGGTGCCGCCTCCACTGTGGGCCAGTCGTGGTTGGCCAGAGCCCGCTGGGCGGTCAGGCAGGCGGTCAACGCCGCCGCCGCGTCGTCGAAGGCCAGGAAGAACGAGTCGCCCTCGGTCAGCAACTCCGCACCACCGGTGCCGGCCAACGTCCGGCGCAGCAGCCGTCGGTGTTCGGCGAGCACCGGGCGGTAATCCGGGCCGAGCAACTGGGCCAGCCGGGTCGAGCCCTCGATGTCGGTGAACACGAAGGTCACCCAACCGCTCGGGAGCTGGATCCGTGGCGACATGCGTGGAACCTCCGCCCGTGACGTCGGGTTCATGCTGCCTGAGTCCGAGCGATCACACATCGTGAGAACGGCCGGGCAGGTGCCGCCTCAAGGTGCCACTCGGACCCGGTCCCGGCAAGGGTGGCCCACCAGGCGGTCGCGAAACCCCGCGGATCAGCAGCCGCAGGCGCCGCCGCAGCAGCCACCCCCGGCGGGAGCCGAGGTGCTGCCTCCCGCGCCGCCCCCTCCCCGGCCGGTCATGGCGACCGCGGAAAGCAGCTTGACCGTGTCGGCGTGTCCCTGCGGGCAGGCGGCCGGCGCACCGGCCGCCGCCATCGGGCGGTTGACCTCGAAAGTGTCGCCGCAGGCGCGGCAGCGGAACTCGTACCTGGGCATGGCACCCAGGGTACGTGGACCTGACGCCCGACGGGTCATGGGTAATACTCGACGGGTGGTGGACGGCGAGGACCAGACGCGGGTACGACCGCTACGCCCGGCGGCGCCGTTGGAGAGCCCGCTGGGCGGGTCGGGGGCCGCGCCGGACCCGGCGCCACGAGCCGTGCCCCGACCTCGGCGCCCCTGGCTGAGCGGCCGGGCCACCGACACAGCCACCCCCTCAGCGGACACTCCCGCAGCGAAGCCGACCGACCCCGGAGAACCCGATCCGGCCGCGGCCGACCAGGAGGCCGCCACCCCGAAGGCCGATGCTCCGAAGACCGATGCTCCGGCTGCCGAAACGGCAGCACGGGAGCCGGCCGAGGGGCCGAGCACCGAGCCGACGGCCGCTGACCCGACGGCCGCAACGTCAACCGACGCCACCGTGGCGGATCCGACGGCGACCACCGTGGACGGCACCGCGACAGCCACCGACACGGGCTCTGCCACTGCCGCCGTGCCGGACTCCGACGGCGGGCGGCGACGACGGATGCCGTTCGCGCACGCGGTCCGCCTGCCACCGCCGCGCCAGGCGGCGGCGACCGCGGCCCGGGCGACCCGCGCCTGGGCCCGCCGGCCCAGCGGTCGACTCACCCTGCCCGGGGTCTTCCTGCTCGCCCTGGTGGCCGCGACCGCCGCGGCCGGCGCACTGCTGGTCCCGGCAGCCGTCCGCTCCCCCCGGCCGGTCGCGGTCGACGCCTCCGCCGGACCGAACGCGAACGTTCCGCCCGGCTCCCCCACCGGCCTGCCCGGCGGGGGACCGCTGCCGAGCGGACCGCTTCCCACCGGACCGCTCCCGACCGGGCCACTCCCGACCGGGCCACTACCCACGGGGCCGCTGCCGACCGGTGGTCTGCCGACCGGGCCGGCCGGCGGTGGACGGCCCTCGGATGCCCTGGCCGGCTGGGCTCAGCAGGTCGGCGCCAAGGTCGGCGTCCCCCCGGCGGCCATGCAGGCGTACGGCTACGCCGAGTTGGTGCTCGCCCAGACCAACCGCAGCTGCGCGCTGAGCTGGACCACGCTGGCCGCGATCGGGCAGGTCGAGTCCGGGCACGGCTCCGCCAACGGCGCGCGGCTGGGACAGGACGGCAAGGCGCTGCCGCAGATCATCGGTCTGCCGCTGGACGGGCAGGGCGGCCGGATGCGGATCATCGACACCGACCGCGGGCTGCTCGACAGGGACACGACCTTCGACCGGGCGATCGGGCCGATGCAGTTCATCCCGACCACCTGGCAGGAGATCGGCGCGGACGCGGACAACGACGGGGTCAAGGACCCGCACGACCTGGACGACGCCGCGCTGGCGGCGGGCAACTACCTGTGCAAGGGCGGCCGCAACCTGAGCATCGCGGGCGACTGGTGGAACGCGATCCTGTCGTACAACGACGTGCGCCGGTACGCCCAGGACGTCTTCGACAACGCAAATCGGTACGGACGGGCCAGCCGCACGTGAAGTGATCGTCCAAGTACATTAGAGAACTGGACACTTCCCCCGGGCACCCGTTAGCGGCAAGCTAGACGAGTGATGGTGCGCGAGTGGGACCCCAGGACCGCGTCGTCCGCCGAGATCGCGTCGCTGCTGGACACGCTGAACGCGGTCTTGGCGGTCGATCTGCCGCAGGACCCGCCGTGGCGGGAGACCTCCCTGCGGGAGTACCTGGCCGAGGTGATGCCCGGCGAACGGCGGATCTCCTGGGTCGCCCAGGCCGAGCCGACCGACCCCGGCGAGCCGGGCGCGGTCCTCGGGCAGGTCCATGTGCTGCTCCTCGGTGACATCGGCGTGCTCGAGGTGCTGGTGCACCCGTCCGTGCGGCGCAGCGGCCTCGGTCGTGACCTGGTGCTGCGTGCCGCCCGCCGGGTCTACCAGGAGGGTTTCCAGTCGATCGGGGTGGAGGTGGTCGGCGACACGCCGGCGGTGGCCTTCTACGAGTCGCTGGGCTTCACCCGGGAGTACGTGGAGACGCGCAGCGTGCTCGACCTGACCACGGTCGACTGGGCCGAGCTGGCCGAGATGGCCACCGGCATCGGAGCGGGTTACCACCTGGAGTTCTTTCCCGGCGGGCCGCCGGACGACCTGATCGAGGCGTACGCGCGGGCCAAGGCCGAGGTGCGCGACGTCGACGACAGTGAGCTGCGACCCAGCTCGTACGACCCGCAGCGGCTGCGGGACAGCCTCGACACGCTGCACCGGCGGGGCATGAAACCGTACATCGTGCTGGCCCGACACGAGCAGAGCGGCGAGGTGGCCGGCCTGACCGAGGTGGTGGTGCCGGCACAGCACCCGACGCGCGCCGACCAGTACGACACCATCGTCGCGCAGGACCACCGCGGCTACGGCATCGACCGGGCGATCAAGGCCCGGATGCTGCTGGAGCTGCGTTCCGCGGAGGCGGAGCTGGCCGAGGTGCAGACCTGGAACGCTCAGGCCAACGAGGCGATGCTCAAGGTCAACGCCGAGCTGGGCTACCGGCCCGACCGGGACTGGTGCGAATACAGCGTCGACATCGCCGAGCTGGTGCACCGCCTCGATCCGCCCCGCTGAGGGAATTCACGCAAGTGTCCACTTGGGGATGGACGGTGGACAGTCGCGCACCTTAACGTGCGGTGACTCCCATCCACCCATCGTGGAGGCCCTATGCGCCCGCGCCGCACCATCGCCGCGCTCGCGACCGCCACCGCCGCCGTGACCATCACGGCGATCGGTGTCGCACCCACCGCGGCAAGCGCCGCGCCCACCGACCTGTTCATCTCGGAGTACGTCGAGGGTTCGTCGAACAACAAGGCGCTGGAGCTGTTCAACGGCACCGGCGACTCCGTCGACCTCACCGGCGGCGGCTACCAGCTCCAGCTGTTCTTCAACGGCTCCAGCACGGCCACCACGATCGCGCTGACCGGGTCGGTGGCGGCCGGCGACGTGTTCGTGTTCGCCAGCGCCTCGGCCGGCCCGGCGATCATCGCCCAGGCCGACCAGACCACCGGGGCGAGCCTGTTCAACGGCGACGACGCGATCGTGCTGCGCCGGGGCACCACTGTGCTCGACTCGATCGGTCAGGTGGGCGTCGACCCGGGAACCGAGTGGGGCGCGGGCGCCACCAGCACCGCGGACAACACCCTGCGTCGGCTGCCGACGGTGACCGGCGGCGACACCGACCCGTCGGACGCGTTCGACCCGGCCACCCAGTGGGCCGGCTTCCCGGTCGACACGTTCGACGGGCTCGGCACGCACACGGTGGACGGCGGCGGACCGGTCGACACGCCGGCCACGCTGACCTGCGGCGGGCCGCTGGTCACCGCTTCGGGCACGGCGGCGACCCGCGAGGTCACCGCCACCGACCCCGACGACACGATCGTCGACCTGGCGGTCACGGCGGTCAGCCCGACGCCGGCCACCGGCTCGATCAGCCGCACCGCGCTCACCCCCGCCGACGGGCTGGGCGGCACGGCCCGCGCCACGGTCGGCGCGAGCGCCGATCTGGCCGCCGGGGCGTACACCGTCACCGTCACCGCGACCGATGCCGGCGGTGGCACCGCCAGCTGCGCGTTGGTCGTGCAGGTGACCCGGGAGCTGACCGTCGGCGAGGTGCAGGGCAGCACCACTGACGACGAGTCCGGCCCGGCCGACCGGTCGCCGCTCGCACCGGCGAGCGGCAACGGCACCAGCAGCACGCTGTACGACGTACGCGGCGTGATCACCCAGCTGACCCTGGCCCGCACCTCGACGGGGGCGGAGCAGCACGGGTTCTTCCTGCAGAGCCGCACCGGCGACACCGACGGCGATCCGACCAGTTCCGACGGCATCTTCGTGTTCCTGGGCACGTTCACCTCCCTGATCGGCGGTTACGTGCCGACGGTGGGCGACGAGGTGGTGCTCCGCGCCCGGGTCTCGGAATACTTCACCCTGACCCAGCTCTCCGGTGCCTCGCTGGTCCGCCGAGTCGCCACCGGCCTGGACGTGGACAGCGCGGTCGCGGTGACCGACGCGGTACCGCCGGTGCAGCTGACCGACGCCCAGCGCTTCTGGGAGCGGCACGAGGGTGCCCGGCTGCGGGTACGCGCGGGCAGCGGCGCGGTGAGCGGCCGGGACGTCTTCGCCTCCACGGCCGACGCGGAGCTGTGGGTGGTCGACCGGGACGACCCGCTGCTGGACCGCGCCGACCCGTACGCCCGACGGGTGTTCCGGGACTCGCACCCGCTGGACAACGACCCGACCCGTCGTTTCGACGACGGCAACGGCCAGCGGGTGCTGCTGGGCAGCATGGGCGTGAAGGCCACCGCCGGGGACAGCACCGCGCTGCTCCCGCCGGCACACACCTTCGACACGCTGCGCGCGGACACGGTGGGCGGGGTCTACTACTCGTTCGAGAAGTACGGCGTCCAGGTCGAGCGTGCGGAGTTCGACGCCGGGGCCGACCCGTCGAAGAACAACCCGCCGAAGCCGGCCGACCGGTCGCAGGAGGTGGCGGTCGCCACCTACAACGTGGAGAACCTGTACGACTACCGGGACGACCCGTTCGACGGCTGCGACTTCGCCGGTAACGCCGGCTGCCCCGGCGTGCAACCGCCGTTCGACTATGTGCCGAGCAGCGAGGCCGACTACCGCGAACACCTCACCGCGCTCGCCGACCAGATCGTCTCCGATCTGCACGCACCGGACCTGATCCTGGTGCAGGAGGCCGAGGACCAGGACATCTGCACGGTGTCCGGGGCGGCGTTGGTCTGCGGCGACACGAACAACGCCGACGGCGCGCCGGACAGCATCCAGGAGTTGGCGGTCGCGGTGGCTGCGGCCGGCGGGCCGGCGTACGCCGCTGCCTATGACCGGACCGGCGCGGACGCCCGCGGTATCACCGCCGCCTTCCTGTACCGCACCGACCGTCTGTCGTTGGCGGCCGCGGCGGCGAACGACCCGCTGCTGGGCTCGGTGCCGACCGTGCGGTACCGCGCGGCGGGGCTGCCGGCGAACGCCGACGTGCAGAACCCGAAGGCACTCAATGCGGTGCTGCCGTCCGACGTGGACACCTCGACCGGTAAGGACGGGAACAACGTCTTCACCCGCGCTCCCCAGTTGGGCAGGTTCACCGTGGCCGCGGCCCCCGGCTCGTCCGAGCGGTTCACCCTGTACGCGCTCAGCAACCACTATTCCTCGGGCCCGGACAGCCGGATCGGGCAGCGTCGGGAGCAGGCCACATACGGCGCGGCGATCGTCACGGCGATCGAGGCGGCCGACCAGAACGCCAGGGTGGTCTACGGCGGGGACCTCAACGTCTTTCCCCGCCCGGACGATCCCATCGCCACCGGCGACCAGCCGACCCCGTCGGACCAGTTGGCCCCGCTCTACGAGGCGGGCCTGCACAACCTGTGGGACAACCTGGTCGCGGACGTGCCGGCCTCCGCCTACTCGTACAGCTTCGAGGGGCAGGCGCAGACGCTCGACCACCTGTTCGTCAACGACGCGCTCTACGGCGACCTGGTGCAGGTGCGGGCGGCGCACGTCAACGCCGACTGGCCGGCGGAGTTTTCCGGCGACGGGTCGCGCGGTTCCAGCGACCACGACCCGCAGGTGGCCCGGTTCCGGTCCCGGGCGTCGCTGACCGTGGCCGACGCGACGGTGGTCGAGGGCGATCAGGGCAGCAGGCAGCTCGCCTTAACCGCCACCGTGTCCCGCCCGCTGTCCCAGCCGGTGCTGCTCTGCGCCGCCACCGTCGGCGGCACCGCGCAGGCAGGGTCGGACTTCGACCCGTACGCCGGCTGCAAGGTGCTGGCGGCCGGGCAGACCTCGGTCACGTTCCCGGTGACCGTGCGCGGTGACCGGAAGCGGGAGTCGGACGAGAAGCTGACCCTGCTGGTCGCCGGCGTACCCGGCCTACGGCTGGCCGATCCGCTCGCAACGGGCACCATCACCAACGACGACTGATTCGCCAGGTCGTTCGACGGCCCGTCGTCCGGGGTCACCTGCCCCGGCGGCGGGCCGCATCGTGTGCCGCCTGCTCCGTGACGGCGTCAGTCGTAGTCGTAGTCGCGAGACTGGGGGTCTGGCGGAGGCGGCAGGTGGCGGTTCTGCGCGACCCGCACCTCCCACTGGCTACGCCGTCGCCGCGCCTCCCGATCCGCTGACGAGCGGTGGTAGGTCTCCGGCGGTCGAGCCAGCCCGTAGATGTCCGCCCACCACTCTCCCGGCTCGGGGTCGAGGATGGTGTCCAGATGCGAGGGGTAGCGCCGATCCGCGCCGTCGTGGATGTCCTCCCGATCGGCCATCGGCTGAATCACCCGGCCGTTCTGGTCGACCACGACCAGATAGAGCCCGGCCGCGCCAAGTAGGCGCTCCAGTACAGCCAGACTGGGGGTCAGGCTGCCCGCCTCCACCCGCCCCACCGTCGAGGGTGCGACCTTGGCAAAGCGCGCCATCCGGTGCTGGCTCAGCCGAACGATCCGACGCGCCCGGCGGACCAGGCCGGCGATGGGAAACTGACCGACGGTAGGGCCAGTCGGAGGAGGAAGGTCGAGCGCTGACGCCATCCGCCCACCATTCCCGGACGGACACCCAGTCTCTACCCCCTGTGGATAACCTGTGGATATTCCGCGCTGGAGCGTCTTAGGAAGACCACCAACGGCATCGGTTCAGGCGTTGCCGGGCGGGGCGTTGCCGGGCGGGGCGTTGCCGGGCGGGGCGTTGCCGGGCGGGGCCGGCTGGTTGCACCCCTTTGCTCTGCTTCAACGGGCGCAACGCTTTTGGGGTGCCACCGTTGCGCCCGTTGAAGCAGAGCAAAGGCGGCGCACAGGGGTCCCGGAGCCGGCGGAAGCCACGCGGTCGCGGGGGTCCGGGCGCCACGGCATCGCGGGCACTGCGGCATCGCGGACACGACACCGCGGACACCGCGGACACCGCGGCATCTCGGACACCGCGGCATCTCGGACACCGCGGCATCTCGGACACCGCGGCATCGCGGGCACTGCGGGGCTGCCACGCCCGGGCGGGCTGGACCGAGCGAACTCCTGGCCGCTCAGTAGCGCTGCCGGAGCAGCCCTGCGGCCTCGACGGCCCAGTAGGTGAGGATGACCTGCGCGCCGGCCCGCCGGATCGACGTGAGCGTCTCCAGCATCACCCGCTCCCGGTCGATCCAGCCGTTCGCCGCAGCGGCCTCGACCATCGCGTACTCGCCGGAGACCTGATAGGCGGCGACGGGAACGTCCACCGCGGCCCGCACCGCCGACACCACGTCGAGGTAGGGCAGTGCCGGCTTGACCATCACCAGGTCGGCGCCCTCGGCGACATCCAGCGCCACCTCACGCAGCGACTCGCGCAGGTTGGCCGGGTCCTGCTGGTAGGCACGCCGGTCGCCCTCCAGCGCCGACTCCACCGCGTCCCGGAACGGGCCGAAGAAGGCCGAGGCGTACTTCGCGGCGTACGCCAGCACGGCCACGTCCTGCTGCCCGGCCGCGTCCAGCGCCCGGCGTACGACGCCGACCTGGCCGTCCATCATCCCGGACGGCCCGACCATGTGGACCCCGGCGGCGGCCTGCGCCACCGCCATCTCGGCGTAGGCCTCCAGGGTCTTGTCGTTGTCCACGTCGCCGGCGGGGGTGAGCAGCCCGCAGTGCCCGTGCGAGGTGAACTCGTCCAGGCACAGGTCGCTCATCACGACCGTGGCGTCGCCCACCTCGGCCACCACGTCGCGGATGGCGACGTTCAGGATGCCGTTCGGGTCGATGCCGCCGGACCCGGTCGGGTCCCGCCGCTCCGGCACGCCGAAGAGCATGATGCCGCCGACCCCGGCCTGGACCGCCTCGGCCGCCGCCTTGCGCAGCGAGTCCCGGGAGTGCTGGAGCACCCCCGGCAGCGACCCGATGGCCCGGGGCTCGGTGAGCCCTTCCCTGACGAACATCGGCACGACCAGCTCGGCCGGGTCGACCCGGGTCTCGGACACCAGCCGGCGCACCGCCGGTGTGCGGCGCAGCCGGCGGGGCCGGATCTCGGGGTACGACATGGGAAGCCCTCCTGGGAACGACTACCGGAAGCGCAGAGCGGTCGGCCCCTGCACCTTCGAGCCGCGGCGCTGCTTGGCCGGCATGGCGGCGAGCTTCTCCCGCAACTCGACGGCGTAGGCGGCGAGCGCCTCCACCAGGTCGGGCACCGAGGCGTGCGGCGGCTGGACGTCGACCCGCAGGCCGAACTCCGTCGCGGTCTCCGCCGTCTTGGGCCCGATGACGGCAACAACGGTACGCGCGTGGGGCTTCCCGGCGATACCGACAAGGTTCCGCACGGTCGACGATGACGTGAAGAGGACAGCGTCGAACCCGCCCGACTTGATCGCGTCCCGGATCTCGGCGGGCGGCGGGGCGGCCCGGACCGTCCGGTACGCGGTCACGTCGTCGACCTCCCAGCCGCGCTCGGTGAGCCCGGCGGCGAGCGTCTCGGTGGCGATGTCGGCGCGGGGCAGCAGCACCCGGCCCACCGGGTCGAGGATCTCGTCGTGCGGCGAGAACTCGGCCAGCAGCCCCTCGGAGGACTGCTCCTCGGCGGGGATCAGCTCCGGCTGGATGCCGAACGCGCGGACCGCGTCCGCCGTCGCCTCACCGATACAGGCGATCTTGACGCCACCGAAGTGCCGGGCGTCGAGACCGTGCTCGGCGAACTTCTCCCAGACCGCGCGGACCGCGTTCACCGAGGTGAAGATCACCCAGGCGTACCGGCCGTCGACCAGGCCCTTGACCGCCCGCTCCATCTGCGCCGGGGTGCGCGGCGGCTCGACCGCGATGGTCGGCACCTCGCACGGGATCGCCCCGTACGCGCGCAGCCGGGCACTCATCGCGCCGGCCTGCTCCTTGGTCCGCGGTACCAGCACCTTCCAGCCGTACAGGGGGCGGTTCTCCCACCAGCTCAGCTTGTCGCGCTGGCCCACGCCGGCACCGATGGTGAGCACCACCCGACCGGTGAAGCCGAGCGCGGCGGCCACGAAGCTGTCCACGCTCGACGTGGTCGTGTACTGGGTCTCGCCGGTGCCGTCGCCGGTCACCCCGACGCCGGTGGTGCCGTCGACCCCGGCGGCCAGCAGGCCGTCCCGGACGGCGGCGAGGTCACCGGCGTCGACCGCGAGCGCGAGCGAACCCCGACCGACGGCGGCGGCCAGCGCCTCGAAGTCCAGCACGCTGACGTCCTCGACGTCGGCGGCGGTGCGTACGCCCGGCAGCGGAACACCCGCGTAGGTGGCGACGCCCTCGGCCTGGCCGACGCCGGGCACCACCTCGAAGTGGGCGGCGGTGCGGGCGACCGCCTGCACCTCCTTGACCACCGAGTCGTGGCCGAACGGGTCGCCGGCGACCAGGTGCACCGCGTTCAACCCGGATCGGGCCGCGGAGATCAGCACCTTCGCCACGTCCCCCGGCGCGCCCTCGGCCGGCGTGAACTCGGCATCGTCTCTGGCCTCGGCGCGGACGACGGCGAGCAACGACTCCGGGACTCCCCGGTCGTAGATCACCTGGTCGGCGTCGACCAGGGCGTCGTGCGCCCGACGGGTCAGCAGGCCCGGGTCGCCGGGGCCAGCCCCGACGAACGCGATACGGCCGACGGGCTTACGGGTGCGGGTCATTCTGTGCTCCCAAATTGCTGGGTCCCCGGGCCGGTGTGTCCTTCGTGGCCGAGGATCGAGTCGGCGCCGAGGTCGAGGAGTTCGGCGGCGAGAGCCTTACCGATCTCCGCCGCGTCGGCGGGCGTTCCGGTGCGGGACAGCCGGAGATCACGAGTACCGTCCGGGCTGATCACCGCCCCGCGCAGGTAGATCTCATGGACAACATCGCCGTCGTCGGCTGAGCCGACTGGCTCGCCTTCGGCGAGGATGGCGTAGGCGGCGACGGGTGCGCTGCACCCGGCCTCCAGGGTGGCCAGAAACGCGCGTTCCGCGGTGACCGCGGCACGCGACGGTGCGTGGTCGAGCACCGCGAGCAGCTCGACCAGGTCCTGGTCGTCGACCCGGCACTCCACGGCCAGCGCACCCTGGGCGGGGGCGGGCAGCATCAGCATCGGGTCCAGCGTCTCGGTGATCACGTCGGCCCGGCCGAGTCGGGCCAGCCCGGCCCGGGCCAGTACGACGGCGTCGAGGTCGGCCTCCGCGCCGAGCACCCGCCGCAGGCGGGTGTCCACGTTGCCGCGGATCGGGGTGACCTCCAGCTGCAGGCCGAGTGCGTGCAGCTGGGCGATTCGACGCAGGGCGCCGGTGCCCACGGTGGCACCGGGCGGCAGCTCGGCGAGCGTTCGGCCGTCCCGGGCGATCAACGCGTCACGCGGGTCCAGCCGGGGCGGCACCGCCGCGATGTGCAGCCCGCCGGCCACCGCGGTGGGCAGATCCTTGTAGGAGTGCACCGCGAAGTCGATGGTCCGGGCGGTCAGCGCGTCGCGCAGCGCGGAGACGAACACCCCGACACCGAGCCGGTGCACCGGGGCGCTGGAGCGGTCCCCGGCGGTGACCACCTCGACCAGTTCGACCTCGCGGCCGGTCGCGGCGGTCAGCGCCTCGGCGATCTGGCCGGACTGGGCAATCGCCAGGGCGCTGCCCCGGGTGCCGAGGCGCAGGGGGGCGGTCATCGCGCACCTCCGGTGGGCGGGGTCGGGTCGGTGGGGTCCGCGCCGAGCGTCGGACCGGCGCCGGACGCCGCGGCGAGATCAGTGCCACCGAACAGGGCGGCGTCGGGGGCCACCACCTCGGGGACGCTGTCCACCGGCGAGGTCTGCGGCACCTGGAGGTCGAACAGCTCGCGCAGCAGAGCCGCGTACTGGTCGCCGCCGGGCTCCGCGGCCAACTGGCGAACCTTGACGGTGGGCTGGTGCAGCAGCCGCTGCACCACCCGGTGCACCGTACGGGCCACCTCGGCCCGCAGGTCGTCGCCGAGGTCGGGGCGGCGCTGGGCCAGTCTGCGCAACTCGGCGGTGACCACGTCGTCGGCCCGGCCGCGCAGCGCGGCCACGGTGGGTGCCACGTCGGCGCCACGCAGCCAGGTGAGGAAGCTCTCCACCTCGCCGAGCACGATCCGCTCGACGGCGGCGGCGTCCGCGGCGGCCGGACCGTCGGCGAGCAACGCCGCCATCCGGTCGATGTCGATCACCTCGACGTCGGGCAGCTCGGCAACGCCCTCCTCGACGTCGCGCGGGACGGCCAGGTCGAGCAGGACCAGCGGGCCCCGTGCCCGGTCCCGCTCGGCCAGTGCGGCACCGACCACCGCCCGGGTGAGGACCGGTTCGGTGGACGCTGTGGCGGCCACTACGATGTCCACTGTGGAGAGCGTGTCGGCCAGCTCGCTGATCGGCACGGCCTTCGCCCCGTACGACTCGGCCAGCCGGACGGCCCGGTCGGCGCCCCGGTTGGTGACGGTGAGCGGGCCGGCGCCCAGCCGGGACAGCGTGGCCACGCCGAGCGAGCCCATCGCGCCGGCCCCGACCACCAGGGCCGGGCGGCCGACGAGGTCGCCCCGGAGGTGTCCGGCGGCCAGCTCCAGCGCGGCGGTGACGACGCTCTGGCCGGCCCGGTCGATGCCGGTCTCGGCGTGCGCCCGCTTGCCGACCCGCAGCGCCTGCTGCATCAGCTCGTGCAGCAGCCGGCCCGCCGAGTCGGCGCCGGTGGCCCAGTGGTACGCGTCACGCAGCTGGCCGAGGATCTGCGCCTCGCCGACCACCATCGAGTCCAGGCCGGTGGCGACCCGGAAGACGTGGTCCACCGCGGCGGCGTCGTAGTGCACGTAGAGGTGGCTGGCGAGCGCAGCCGGTGCGCACCCGGCCTGCTCGGCCAGGACGGCGCAGACGTCGCCGAGCCCGCCGTGGAAACCGGACACGGCGGCGTAGACCTCCACCCGGTTGCAGGTGGAGACGAGCGTCGCCTCGGTCACGTACGGCTGGGCGACCAGGCGGTCCAGGGTGCGGGTGAGGTCGGCGGGAGGCACGGCCAGCTGCTCCAGCGTGGCGACCGGGGCGGTCCGGTAGGACGCGCCGACGACGAGCAGTTTCACGTGCCGATCGCCTCCTGGGTGTCGGTGGCCGCGAGACCACCGGGCAGGGCTGTGAGGGCGGAGCCGCCGGTGGCGGGCAGCGCGGTCAGTGACGCCTTGCGGTGCTCGTGGAAAGACAGAATCTGCAGCTCGATGGCGAGGTCGACCTTGCGCACGTCGACCCCCTCCGGAACCGAGAGTACGCACGGCGCGAAGTTGAGGATGCTCGTCACGCCGACCGAGACCAGCTCGTCGGCGACCCGCTGGGCAGCGGCGGCAGGGGTGGCGATCACGCCGATCGCGATGGATTCGGCCGCGGCGACCGCCGGGAGCTCGTCGACATGGCGTACAACCAGGCCGTTGATCTCTTCGCCGACCCGGGACGGATCGGCGTCGAGCAGCGCGGCGATCCGGAAGCCTCGGCCGGCGAAGCCGTCGTAGCCGGCCAGGGCGTGACCGAGATTACCCACGCCGACCAGGGCGACCGCCCGACGCTGGGTGAGCCCGAGCACATACTCGATCTGCTCGATCAGCAACGCGACGTCGTAGCCGACGCCCCGGGTGCCGTACGAGCCGAGGTGCGAGAGGTCCTTGCGGAGCTTGGCGGAGTTGACGCCGGCGGCGGCGGAGAGCCCCTCGCTGGAGACCGTCTCGTGCTCGGCGTCGGCGAGGTTGTGCAGCGCGCGCAGGTATTCCGGGAGACGGGCGACGGTCGCCTCGGGCAGGTCCGGGAGTGCTGGTACGGCACCGGCGCGGCCGGACGCGCCAGGGTGACGATGCTGACTCATGAGACTCCGTGCGGTGCGATCCTCGGCCAACTCCGCTGGTCGGCCGCTTATGGACTCCCGCTGGCGACCGAGATTGCCGGCTGTGCTAGCAGGGCGCGTCGGAACTAGAGAGTAGGCGCTTGTGAAGACGTGCACAAATCGCGATCTTGTCGCTCCACGACGCGACTCCACCAGCACCTCCATTCCGCAAGATCGATCCAGCGACCGCGACCCGCACCGCCGGCGCGATTATTGCTCAATCCCGACTTCTCTGACCAATCCCGCGCCCACCCTGCCCACGCCGTGTTGCCAGAGGTAGGGACAGCACTACGGGGGAGAGGCAGGGCTTCGGGATGGGACGTGGGAGTGGCGGTGCCTAGCCTTTGGGCATGACCGCCGTTGCCGCCACCAGCGACCAACAGACGCTGGCACCGAGCATCCCCCGCCAGCTCTTCGTGGACTCCGGGTACGTGCTGCTCGGCCTGCCCCTGGCGGTGGCCAGTTTCGTGGTACTCGTCCTCGGACTGTCGGTCGGCGTCGGCCTGGTGGTCACGGTGATCGGCCTGCCGATCCTCAGCGGCACCCTGTACGCCGCCCGAGGCCTGGCCGACATCGAGCGGCTGAGACTGCCCGCGGTGCTCCGGCAGCCCCGGATCCGGCCGCACTACCGGCTGCCCGAGGCGGGAGCGAACGCCTGGCGGCGGATCTTCGTGCCGATGCGGGACGCCCAGTCCTGGCTCGATCTGGCGCACGGCATGCTGCGGCTGATCGTGGCGGCCACCACCTTCGTGGTGACGCTGACCTGGTGGGCGGGCACTGTCGCCGGCTCGCTCTACTGGGCGTACGACTGGGCGCTGCCCCGAGCCGACGGCGAGGGTGACAGCGACCTGGCGCAGCTGCTCGGCCTGGGTGACTCGACCACCGCCCGGATCGGTCTCTACACCGCGATCGGGGTGTTCTTCCTGATCACACTGCCGATCGTGGTGCGGGGTTGCGCACTGCTGCAGGCCAGCTTCGCCAAGGCCATGCTGACCGGCGTGGCCGAGATGCGCGACCGGATCACCGTGCTGGAGGAGCAGAAGCGGGCCGCCGTGTCCGCCGAGGCGTCCGCGCTGCGCCGGTTGGAGCGCGACATCCACGACGGCCCCCAGCAACGCCTGGTCCGCCTGGCGATGGACCTCAGCCGGGCCCGGATACAGCTCGCCTCCGACCCGGAGGCGGCCGGCCGGACCATCGACGAGGCGGTCACCCAGACCCGGGACACGCTGGCCGAGCTGCGGGCGCTGTCCCGGGGCATCGCCCCGCCGATCCTGGTCGACCGGGGTCTGCCCAGCGCCCTGGCCGCGATCGCCGGACGCGGGCTGATCCCGATCGAGCTTCAGGTGGACCCACAGCTCGGCACCCCGGCTGGGCGGCTCGACCCGGCGGTGGAGAACACCGCGTACTTCGTGGTGTCCGAGGCGCTGACCAACGTCGCCAAGCACAGCCGGGCCACCGAGGCCGTGGTGGCCGTGGCCCGGCAGGGCGCCGAGCTCCAGGTGCGGGTGGGCGACGACGGGCAGGGCGGCGCGCACCTGGCCAAGGGGCACGGGCTGGCAGGTATCGCCGACCGGGTCCGGGCCGCCGGCGGTGAACTGATGGTGGTCAGTCCGGCCGGCGGCCCCACCGAGATCCGCGCGGAGCTTCCCCTCTGAGCGCGAGGAGTGAGCCGGACGTGGTAGACAACACAGCCATGCGCATTGTGATCGCCGACGACGCCGTCCTGCTCCGGGAGGGGCTGGTGCGGTTGCTGACCGAGAGCGGGCACCAGGTGGTGGCCGCCGTCGGAGACGGCGATGCGCTGGTCGAGGCGGTGGTAGAGCACCGACCGGACGTGTCGATCGTCGACGTCCGGATGCCCCCGTCGCACACCGACGAGGGGCTGCGGGCGGCGGTGGAGGCGCGTCGGCTGGTGCCTCGTACGCCGATCCTGGTGCTCTCCCAGTACGTCGAGGTCTCGTACGCCGACGACCTGCTGGCCACCACCGGCGGCGCCGGCGGCGGGATCGGCTACCTGCTCAAGGACCGGGTCGCCGCCATCGACGAGTTCCTGGACGCGCTGCGCCGGGTGGCGGCCGGTGGCACCGTGCTCGACCCGGAGGTGGTCGGCCAGCTGTTCGCCCGACGCCGTCGGGACGACCCACTGCGGGAGCTGACCCCGCGCGAGCGCGAGGTGCTCGCCCTGATGGCCGAGGGGCGGTCGAACATCGCCATCGCCCGCGCCCTGGTGGTCAGCGACGGCGCGGTGGAGAAGCATGTGCGCAACATCTTCACCAAGCTCACGCTTCCACCGGACACCGAGCAGCACCGGCGGGTGCTGGCCGTCCTCACGTACCTGCGGAACTGATCTTCCGGGCCACCGCCACCGCGTCGGTGAGGGTGTCGGCCACCGGGTGACCGGAGGCGCGCAGCCGGGCCGGGTCGGTGAACCCGCCGGTGTAGAGCACCACCCGGCCCCCCACCGCGAGCGCCGCGTCCGCGTCGTCGATCGAGTCGCCGATCAGCACCGCGGAGGTGCCCTCCACACCCAGCTCGGCCAGGTGCCGCCGGAGCGACTCGGCCTTGCGGTCGCCGCCGACCACGGCCCGCAGCCCGTCCACCCGGCTGAAGTGGCCGGTCAGGCCGTAGGTGTGCACGGCGGGTACCAGCTCCTCGTGGAACCACATGGAGAGCAGACTCTGACTGCCCGGCCACGCGGCCATCGCGGTCCGCGCGTCGGAGGCCAGCTCGCAGGTCGTCAGACCACTGCGGTACGCGTCGTGGAAGATCCGGTCCAGGCGACCGAACTCGTCGTCGTCCACGGCCTGGCCGAGCACCTCGGCGTAGTACTCGGCGATCGGTCGGCGGAACCGCACCCGGTGCTCGTCGGAGGTGACCGTGGGCCCGCCGATGCTGGCGAACGCGGCGTTGGTGGCGGCCACCACGAGGCTGAGGTCGTTGAGCAGGGTGCCGTTCCAGTCCCACACCAGGTGGGGGCGCGCAGGGATCATCCGAGCACCTTAGGCACCGCTCAGAGCTGCGGCGTGGTCAGGTCCCGCAGCAGTCGGTCCTCCTCGACCCGCCAGTAGCCGTGTTCCTTGCCGTCGAGCATCACCACCGGCAGCCGGTCCCCGTACTCCCGTTCCAGCCCTTCGTCGCCGGTCACATCCCACTCGACCCACTTGTCCCCGGTGACCGCCACGACCCGGTCGAGCGCCGCCTTGGCGTCGTCGCACAGGTGGCACCCGGGTCGGGTGATCAGGGCGAGCCGGGCGTCAGTGGACATCGGTTACCTCCGTGCGGGTGTCGGCACCGACCGGCGTCGCCGGGCGGAGCTGGGACTTGCGTACCTTGCCGATCGCCGAGTGCGGCAGGGCTTCGACGAACTCGACAGCGGTCGGGCACTTGAACCGGGCCAGGTTCCGTGCGCAGTGGGCGAGCAGGTCCTCGCTGGTCACCGGCCGCCCCGGCGTCGGCACCACGTACGCCCGCACAGTCTCGCCGGTGCGCGGGTGCGGCACACCCAGTACCGCCGACTCGGCCACCCCGGGGTGCCCGGCGAGCACCAGCTCGACCTCGTGCGGATAGACGTTGAACCCGTTGACCAGGATCAGCTCGCCGAGCCGGTCGACCAGGAAGAGGTCGCCGTCGGAGTCGGCGTACGCGATGTCGCCGGTGCCCCACCAGCCGTCGCCGTCCGGGCCGCCCCGACCGTCCGGCCAGTAGCCGGAGAAGAGGTTGGGACCGGACACCACGATCTGCCCCGGGTCGGTGCCGGGCGCCACGTCGGAGATGTCCAGCTCGTCCGGGTCGTCGTCTCCGACGGCCACGCCGTCGCGCCACAGGTCCGTTCCGTCCGCGCCGACCAGCCGCAGCCGTACGCCGGGCAGCGGTCGGCCGATCGAGCCAACCTTGGCGATCCCGCCGACCAGGGTCGAGGTGAGCACCGGCGCGGTCTCGGTGAGGCCGTACCCGACGTGCACCGGGTGACCGCTCACCTCGGTGAAGCGCGCCGCGACCGCACGCTCCAGCGGCGCCGCGCCGCAGACCGCCACCCGCACCGAGGCGGTCGCCGCGCGGACCTCGTCGGTGCCGGCCCAGGCCAGGAACATCGACGGTACGCCGACCAGCACGCTCACCCGGTGCCGAGCGATCTCGTCCAGCCCTGCCGTCGGCCCCAGCTCGTCGAGCAGCACTCCGGTCGCGCCGTGGCCGACGACCGCCCCGAGCCCCGAGTTGAGCCCGTACGCGTGGAACAGGGGTAGGGCCAGCAGCACGGTGTCACCCGGACCGACGACCGGCGGCTCGATCCGGTCGACCTGCTCCTGGTTGGCCAGCAACGCGCGGTGCGAGAGCATCGCTCCCTTGGGTCGACCCTCGGTGCCGGAGGTGTAGAGCAGCACAGCCAGGTCGTTCCCGCCCCGGTGTGGTCGCCCCGGCTCCGCCGGACCGGCCGCCGGTGGCGGTGCCGCGTGCACGGCGAGGAGGGCGGGCAGGTCGGCGGCCACCTCGGCGACCAGGCCCCGGACCCGGGCCGTGCCGATCAACACCGACGCACCGGAGTCGGCCAGCACGTGACGCAGCTCCGGTGCGGTGAGACCGGGGTTGACCGGCACCGCGACCAAGCCGGCGCGCAGGGCGCCGAGCCAGCCGACCACGAAGTCGAAGCCGTTGGGCAGGGCGATGGCGACGCGGGGTGGCGTACCGCCCGGGTCGGTGGGTGGCGCGGCCGCGGCCAGGCCGTACGCGGCGGCGTCGACCTCGGCGTCCAGTTCGGACCAGCTGAGCGTCCGGTCGCGCCAGTGCAGCGCGGCCCGGTCGCCGTGCTCGAGCGCCGCCCGGCGAACCTGGTCGGCGAGGTTCGGCGCGGGGTTTTGCGCGGTGTCCTGCACGGTGATCGAGTCTGGCACAGCGGACGGACACAGGCCACGCTCGACGGTGGGGCACCGCCGACACGGCAATGCCGCACAGTCCCGTGTACGGGACCGCCCACTGTGCCGCCACCGAGCCGAACTGGTCCCGTCGGCGAGACGGAGGAGCTTCCCATCGGTGGTTCGGCGGGGCACCCACCGACTGCCCGGCGGGGCCGGTCGACCGAACGGACAATGCGCCCCCGACCAGCGGATCCATCCTGGATCACCAGGCCGATCCAAAGTCAATCGCACACGACGGACAACCGGTCCGCCGACGGTGCGACAGACGGGGAAATACTTCCGCCCTGTGTAACGGACTTGCCACGCGCGGGTGACGTTGGCCCTATCATCACTCGGGTCGGCTCACCCCATTTGCCGTGAGTCGACACCCCTCAGCCCGAGGAGGCCCCCGTGCCTGTGAGCGCATTGGACCAGCACCTCAAGGGGAACTGCCGCCCGTCGGCACACCCCGGAACAGCCCTGCCCGACCGGTTGCCCGGTCGGTCCGCACCGATGACTCGCAGACCGGCCCGTCCGGTGACCGACGGGACGGGGGCTTCACGGTGACCACCTTCGGTTACGCGGAACGCCCGGTCGGCCTGACCGGCCCGACCCAACGTTCCCAGGTCAACGAGCGTCCAACGGTCCGCGCTCCGCTGGACGAACCACACGGCGGCGCCGTGCGGGGCGACGGCGCGGCCAACCGGATCCGTAGCCGCCCACACCACAACGAACCGCCACCACGACCGGCGGTGCCCGGTGGGAACGCTAAGCCCGCCGGCGGTCGGGTAGCCGTACCGGCCCGACCCGTGATGCCGGTGCAGGGCCGTCGGATTGGCGACACACCGACGGCGACCACGGACCCGTCGGCGGGCGAGACGGCCGTGATCCCCGCGGTGCCGGCCGTCACCTCCCCGACGGGCTTTCCGAGCCGACCGGACCCGTCCGACCCGGCCACCGAGGTCTGGACGCTTGTCGAACGGGCTCAGGCCGGTGAGTCCGAGGCGTTCGGCCTGATCTACGACCGCTACGTGGACACCGTCTTCCGATTCGTCTATTTCCGGGTCGGCAACCGTCAGCTCGCCGAGGACCTCACCTCGGACACCTTCCTCCGGGCGCTCAAGCGGATCGGCAGCTTCACCTGGCAGGGCCGCGACCTCGGCGCCTGGTTGGTGACCATCGCCCGCAACCTGGTCGCGGACCACTTCAAGTCCGGCCGGTACCGCCTCGAGGTGACCACCGGCGACGTGCTCGACGCCGACCGGGAGGACCGGGGCCCGGAGGGCAGCCCGGAGGCGGCGGTGGTGGAGCACATCACCAACGTCGCGCTGCTCACCGCCGTCAAGCAGCTCAACCCGGAGCAGCAGGAGTGCATCGTGCTCCGGTTCCTCCAGGGCTTCTCGGTCGCCGAGACGGCCCGTGCGATGGGCAAGAACGAGGGCGCCATCAAGGCTCTCCAGTACCGGGCGGTCCGCGCGCTGGCCCGACTCCTGCCCGACGGTTTCCAGCCGTAGGTTCCGTCGACGGGACCGATGGGCGTCGATCGACGTCCGGGCAGCTCAGGTCGGTCCCGCCGGTGACAACGATCACTTTCTGTGATTTCCGCCCCGCCAGGCCCGTAACCCGTGCCCGGTCCGCCGCGTTTCTCCGGGTGCGACCGGTGGTTGCCCCGGCAGGCCGGGTCACCGAGGTCCGACCGGCAAGTCGGACGGGCCTTCACCTCCGTGGTGTCACACTGCCGCCCGGTCGCTGGCAAGGACGGCGGCCGACCGGCCGTGACCAGCGAGAGGAGGTGCCTGCGGTGGACGACATCCTCTTCTCCCGCCGGCGCGCCGAGCGCTTCGCCCAGCTTCTCGACGAGGCCAACGGCGGCCGGCGACACCATGTCCGGTCCCGGGTCGACGGCCAGCTCGCGTCGCTCGTCGCGGTGGGCCAACGACTCAGCGCCGATCCCCTGACGGTCGAGGTGGACCCCGACTTCCGCACCGGGCTGCGGGCGATGCTGCTCGCCACCGCCGAGCGGGAAGGGTTGGGCAACCAGACGGCCGCCGCACCGGCCGCCGCGAGCACCCGTGGCTCGCTGCTGCCGGCGGTCACCGCCCGGCGGGCCCGCGCCCGAGGCGCGATCCTGATCGGCGTCGCCGCCGGCGCGATCGCTGTCTCCGGCATCTCCGCTGCCAGCGAGGACGCGGTCCCCGGTGACGCGCTGTACGGCATGAAGCGCTCGACCGAACGCGCCCAACTCGCCCTGGCCAGTTCCGACATCAGCCGCGGTCAACTCTTCCTGGACTTCGCCCGCACCCGCCTCGGCGAGGCTGCCGAGGTACGCGGTGACCGGATCGGTTACAGCGCCGTCCTCGACGACATGGACTCCGACACCCGGCAGGGCGTCCGCCTGCTCACCGCCGCGGCGGTGCAGCGGGCCGAGCCGACGAGCCTGGACACCGTCAACACCTTCGTCACCGGCCAGCGCCGGGCGGTGGGCAACCTGGTCGACGGGACCAACCGGGCCGACCGGGAGCGGACCAGGCGGTCGTTGGCACTGCTCGACAGCATCCGGGAGCGCTCCGACGCGCTGCGGGCGGCGATCGCCTGTGGCCTGCCGGCACCGACGGGCAGCGACGCCCTCGGTCTCGTCCCGGCGGCCTGCCCCGGCGCCCGCTGACCCGACCGCCTCGGCCTCTCCCGTATACCGCAGGTCCGGTCGGCCGTGACGCAGTTCGCTGCGTGCTCGGCCGGTCGACCAGCCACGCGGGCTACCCTCGCTGGAGGCATCCGGGAAGAAGGGGAACCGCGTGGCGCGCAGCCGTAGGGTGACGGTCAGCACCGACGCCGACGGTCACACCGCCGGCTGGGCGGAGACCGACCTGGCGTCGGCGACCCCGGATTCGACCGCCGCGGCCTTCTTCGACGTGGACAACACGATGATGCAGGGTGCCTCGATCTACTGGTTCGCGCGCGGGCTGGCCTCCCGCAACTACTTCACGACCTCCGACCTGGCCCGGTTCGCCTGGCAGCAGCTCCGGTTCCGGCTGCTCGCACGGGAGCACGCCGGTGACATGTCCCAGGCCAAGGAGGCCGCCCTGGCCTTCGTCGAGGGTTGGCGGGTGGACGACGTGGAGCGCCTCGCGGAGGAGATCTTCGACGAGCTGATGGCTCCCCGGATCTGGGCCGGCACCCACCAACTCGCCCAGCGCCACCTGGACGCCGGCCAGCGGGTCTGGCTGGTCAGCGCCGCCCCGGTGGAGATCGGTCGGGTGATCGCCGCCCGGCTCGGCCTGACCGGTGCGATCGGTACGGTGGCCGAGGTGCTGGACGGCGCGTACACCGGGCGGCTGGTGGGCGACCTGATGCACGGGCCGGCGAAGGCCGAGGCGGTCACCCAGCTCGCCGGCGTCGAAGGGCTGGACCTGACCCGCTGCGCCGCCTACAGCGACTCGGCCAACGACCTGCCGCTGCTCTCCGCCGTCGGCCGGGCCGTGGCGGTCAACCCGGACGCCGAACTGCTGCGGCAGGCCCGGCAGCACGGCTGGGAGGTGCGGGACTTCCGCACCGGCCGCCGGGCGGTCAAGATTGCCGTACCGTCGACCGCGGCGGCCGGCCTGGTCGCCGGCGCGGTGACCGCCGGGTTGGCGCTGCAGCGCCGCCGTCGACTCGGCTGACCGCCGGCTCAGGGGCCGAACGGGTCGGGGCGCCGCTCCAGCAGCGTGTGCACGGTCTGCTGGATCGTCTCTCGTACCTGATCGGCGAGGTTGAAGACCACCAGCGGGTCGTCCGCCGCGTCGGTGAGGTGCGCGGTGGGGATCGGCGGGCAGAACTGGATCAGCCACTTGCTGGGCAGCGGCACCATGCCCAGCGGCCCGAGCAGGGGGAAGGTCGGCGTGACCGGGAAATACGGCAACTTGAGCAGCCGCGCGAGGGGCTTGATGTCGGCGAGCATCGGATAGATCTCCTCGCCGCCGACGATGGCGACCGGCACGATCGGGGTGCCGGTGCGCAGCGCCGCCGACACGAACCCGCCCCGGCCGAACCGTTGCAGCTTGTACCGGTCGGAGTAGAGCTTCCCGATGCCCTTGAACCCCTCGGGGAACACACCCACCAGGTCACCGCCGCCGAGCAGCCGCTCGGCGTCCGGGTTGCAGGCAACCGTGCCGCCGGTCTTACGGGCGATCTCCGACACCACCGGCATCCGGAAGACCAGGTCAGCGCCGAGCAGCCGCAGGTAGCGGCGGGCGGGATGCCTGTCGTGCAGCGCCGCCGAGAGGATCAGCGCGTCCAGCGCCACCGTGCCCGAGTGGTTGCCGACCACCAGGGCGGGCCCGTCCACGGGCACGTGCTCCACCCCGCTGACCTCGGTGCGGAACCAGTCCCGGTAGAGCAACCGCAGCAGCGGGTGGAAGACCGCGTCGGTCAACTCCGGGTCGAAGCCGAACTCGTCGACCTCGTACTCACCGGAGAGCCGCCGACGCAGGAACGCCAGGCCGTTCGCGACCCTGCGGTCCCAGTGGTCCCCCGGCCGGTCCGCAACCGCGGGCGCCGTGCCACCCGCCCCGCCACCGGCGGCCGGGCCGCCACCCACGCCGAGCGGCTCGTCGGTCGCCGCGGTGTCGGCCTCGTCGGCCGGTGTCCACACCGGCGCGACCTCCGCCGCCGGTCGGTGTCCGTTGCGCCGCGCCGGCTCCGCGTCCGGTGCGGCAGGCCCTCGCGGTACGTCGAAACGGCCGACGCCCGCCGGGTCGCGCCCCTCCCCCGTCAAGACCGCTCCCGCACTGCCGAGCGGACCTGCCGGATGCCGTCCAGGACGAGCTGTTCGACGGCGGCCAACTGGCCCCGGGTGACCACCACACCACCGTGGTGGGCGCGGATGAAGTCCTCGAAGGCTTCGGCGGTGGAACGGGGCGTGAAGCCGTACTCCTGCTCCAGCCGGGTCGTGTCGACCACCCGGCCGTGCACGAAGAGATCGACCTGGTCCAGGCCGTAGCGGCCGAAACCCATGCTGCGGGCCAGCGCGGCGGCACCCGACAGGCTGGGCTCCAGCACCGGCACCGCCACCCGGCCGGCCCGCCGGATGGCCTGGGACAGCGACAACACCCCGGGGCCGGCGACGTTGTAGGTGCCGGGATGGTCCTCGACGATCGACCGGTACAGCACCTCGAGTGCGTCGTCGAAGTGCAGGAACTGCAACCTGGGGTCACGGCCGAAGACCGTCGGCACCAAGGGCTGGGAGAAGTAGCGGGTGAGGGTGGTGTCCGCCGTCGAGCCGATGAACGGGGCGAAGCGCAGCACCGTCGCCGTCACGTCGGCGCGGCGGCGGCGGAAGCCTCGGACGTACCCCTCGATGTCGAGGATGTCCCGGGCGAAGCCACCGCGCGGGACCTCGCGCGGCTCGGTCTCCTCGGTGAAGACGGCCGGGTCGCGGAACGAGGCACCGTACGCGGCGGTCGACGAGCGGACCACGAGCTTGCGCAGCCCGGGTGCCCGCTGACAGGCGGCGAGCAGTTGCATGGTGCCGATGACGTTCTGGTCCTTCATCCCCGACCGGCCACCGTGCTGCGGGTCGGGTGCGCTGACCATCGCGAGGTGCACCACCGCGTCGACGTTCAGATCGGCGAGGAGCCCACCGAGCGAGCCGGCGTCGACGCGGATCCGTTCGACCCGATCGAGCAGATCGGTGAACTCGGCCCCGGGCTCCGGGGCGTCCACCCCGATGACCCGCTCGACACGTGGGTCGGCAGCGAGTCGGGCCGCCACGTGGGCGCCCAGATAGCGGCCCACCCCGGTGACGACGACGACCCCCGGGGCACCTGAGGTGCCACCGGGGGTCATCGAACGCACCTACCCCGACAGGCGGGATCGAGCCGGGACGACCACGGCCTGATCACCTGAGCCTCCGGGGGTCGACAGTTGGGCACGTGACGCCGGATGCCGGGCCGCTGGCCCGGCCGAGGTCACTTGCCGAGACGGCGACGCTGGACGCGGGTCTTGCGCAGCAGCTTGCGGTGCTTCTTCTTAGCCATGCGCTTGCGGCGCTTCTTGACCACCGAGCCCATACGACGACAGCCTTTCGATGCAACGTGCGGGGCGGACCGGATGACACCACGTAGGTGGCGACGGCGACCGCTTGCGGACAACGGACCGGACCAGTCTGGGCGGCGGGGCGCACCGGTGGGGTCTCGGTCGGGCTCCAGGGTAGCCGCAGAGGGTCAGCCGGACCAACGCGCCCCCGCCCGTGCCGTCACATCGTGCTCCGTGAGGCGGGCGGTGGCTCAGGCGGTCTCCTGAAAAGCACCCCGCAGATATTCGTGAACCGCGTGCTCAGGCACCCGGAACGACCGGCCGACCCGGACGGCGGTGAGCTCACCGCTGTGCACCAGGCGATAGACCGTCATCTTCGACACCCGCATCACCGTCGCCACCTCGGCGACGGTGAGGAACTTGACCTCCGACAGCCGTCCGTCGGACTGCGACCCGGCCATGGCTCACCGACCCATCCCATGCCCGGCGCGTGCCAACCCGAGGGATGCTCCGGGCCGGGCCGGCGACGCGCGTGTTACCAGTACGGTAGCGGGGCCGCTGTGACCGGCGCGATCCCTTCGTACAACTGATCATGTTTCGGTCGTTGGTTCACCCGATTCGCGCTCCCGGTATCTCCCCGGCTGCGCCCGCCGTCCGGTTGCCCGTCGGACCTCACTCGGCGCGCAGTGCGACCACCGGGTCGAGCCGGCCGGCGCGCTGCGCCGGGACCACGCCGAAGACGATGCCCACCACCGCCGACACCCCGAAGGCCAGCGCCAGCGACCACCAGGTGATCGCCGCCGGAATGGGCGACAGCGCGTCCACCAGCAGCGCCGTACCCACGCCGAGCGCCATTCCGGTCAGGCCACCGATCGTGGTGAGCAGCACCGCCTCCAGCAGGAACTGCACGCCGATGTCGCGGGGACGGGCGCCCACGGCCTTGCGCAGCCCGATCTCGCGGGTCCGCTCCCGGACACTGACCAGCATGATGTTGGAGACGCCGACCCCGCCGACGAGCAGCGAGATGCCCGCGATGGCGGCCAGCACGCCGGTCAGGACGCCGAGAATGTCGCCGAGCACGCCGAGGATCTGCTGCTGGGTCACCGCGCTGAACTCGGTGTCAGGGTGCCGTCGGCTCAGCTCGGCGACGATCCGCTCGCCCAGCTCGTCGATCCGTTCCCGGTCCGGTGCCTTCACCGCGATGCCGTCCACCCGCTGCGTGCCCCAGAGCCGCTGCGCGGCCGTCACCGGTACGTGCACCTCGTCGTCCCGGTCGACGCCGAGGCTCTGCCCGAGCGGCGTGAAGACGCCGATCACCCGGAACCGGACACCGGCCAGCGTCACCTGCTGCCCGAGCGGGTCCCGGTCGGGAAAGAGCGCACGGGCCACCGAGTCACCGAGCACCGCCACCCGTCGGCTGGTGTCCACGTCGGTGCGGGTGAGGTAACGGCCTCGGGCCAGCGACCGGGTGAACACCGTGGGGGTGGTCTCCAGCACGCCCTGCACGGTGGTGAAGTCGGAGCGGGCGCCGGCCCGCGCGGTCGCCCCGGAGGCGACGGTGACCGCCACCCGGTCCGGATCGCCGACCACCCGGGTGACCGCGTCCACGTCCTTGAGGGTCAACGGTGAGACCACCGGCGCGGTGCCCACCTCGATCTTGCCCGGGACGACCAGTAACAGGTTGGAGCCGAGCCCCTCGACCTGCTGCTCCACCTTCTGCTTGGTGCCGGTGCCGATGGCCACCAGCAGCACCACCGAGGCCACCCCGATGATCACCCCGAGCATGGTCAGCGCGCTGCGTAACCGGTTGGCCCGTAACGCGTCCAGCGCCACCCGCCACGCCTCGGCGACCCTCACGACCCGCTCCCGCTGTCGGTGACCGGCGAGGGCGAGACGTCGGCGCCGGCCGGCGGGCGCGGAAGGCGTCCGGTGGCTCCGATGGCGCCACCGGAGCCACCGGACGGGTGCCCCGAGCCGCTTCCGGACGCGGACCGGGGCTCCGCGCTGGGAGCGGGGACCAGTGTCGCAGGTCGACCGTGATCAACGGACGGCGGTCGATCATGAAGGTCCGCACCGTCGTCGGTGGCGCTGTCCGCCGTCGGCGGGTCGGCGACGGTGGCGCTGTCGGACACGACCACGCCGTCGCGCATGGTGATGCGGCGGCGGGCACGCCCCGCGACCTCCTGGTCGTGGGTGACCATCACCAGCGCCACCCCCTCCTCGGCGTTCAACCGCTCCAGCAGCTCCAGCACGGCCGCGCCGGTGACGCTGTCCAGGTTGCCGGTCGGCTCGTCGGCCAGCAGCACCGTCGGCTCGGTGACCAGTGCGCGGGCGATGGCCACCCGCTGCTGCTCGCCGCCGGACATCTGGTTGGGCCGGTGGTCCAGGCGGTGCCCCAGCCCGACCCGGCCCAGCATCGCCGCCGCCCGCTCCCGGCGCTGCCGGGCCGAGACGCCCCGGTAGACCAGCGGCAATGCCACGTTCTCCACGGCCGAGGTACGCGGCAGCAGGTGGAACGCCTGGAAGACGAAACCGATCGTCTCGTTGCGCAGGGTGGCCATCTCCGGCGGAGTCAGCGTGCCGACGTCTCGCCCGCCGATCACCAGCCGGCCGGCGCTGGGCCGGTCGAGACCGCCCAGCAGGTGCATGAGCGTGGACTTGCCCGAGCCGGACGGCCCGACCAGCGCCACGTAGTCACCCGGCCGGACGGTCAGCGACACCCCGCGCAGCGCCTCGACCGACACGCCGTCGAGCTGGTACGTCCGGGACACGTCCACCGCCTCGATGGCCGGCGAAGTGCCGGTCACCGCACCTCCTGACCGTCGCGCACCTGGTCGGCGCCGCGCACCACGATCCGGTCACCGGGCTGCACGCCGTCGAGGATCTGCACCAGATCGGCCCCCTGGACGCCGACGGTCACCGCCGCCCGGCCGGCCTTGCCGTCGCGGACCACCCAGACGGTGTCCCGACCGTCGGCGGAGAGAACCGCCGAGGCGGGGACGGTCACCGCGTCGGTGGCCTCGCGCACCCGCAGGTGCACGATCGCGTTCATGCCCGGTCGGGGGCTCGGGGCAGGTTCGTCCTCGGCCAGCTTTCCGACACCCAGTGCGAGGCGTACCCGATAGGTGACCCCACCCTGCGCGGAGCTGGTGGGGAGCACGTCGACCGAGCGCACGGTGGCGTCGTAGCTGGCGCCGCTGACGGCGTCCAGCTCGACCGCCGCCGTGACGCCTGCCCTGACCAGCAGCACGTCGGTCTCGTCCACCTCGGCGAGCAGACCGAGCTGCCCGGTGTCCACCACGGTGAGCACCGGCGTGCCGGCGGTGACCAGGCCGCCGACCGCGACCGCGTCGTCCACTCCGGCGGGCGGCCCGCCCTGGTTGGGAGTCAGCACCGACGGGTCGATGCCGGCCGCCTGGGCGCCACCGGCCTGCTCCAGCAGCCCCGCGAGGCCACCCGTCGCCGCGCCACCGGCCCGGGTGCCGCCCGGCTGCACCACCCCGGCGATCGGGGCGCGCAGGGTCAGCGCGTCGACGGTCGCCTTCGCCAGGTCGTACGCCTGCTGGGCCTGCAGCCGTTGCGCGGCGGAGAGCGCGCCGACGGCGGAGTTCAGCCCGCTGATCCCGCGTTGCACCGCGCGGACGGCCTGGTCGGCGCTGCGCGCGGCGGCGGCATACTGCCGCTGCGCGGAGGTCACCTGGGTCAGCAGCGCGTCGCGCAGTTGCGGGTCGGCGATCTTCTCAGCGGCCTCCCGGGCGGCGTCGAAGGCTTCGTCGGCAGCCTTGTCGGTGCCGCGCCGACTGCCGGTCAGGTTGCCCGTGCCGACGCCCCGGCCGGCCCGCTTCGCGGCAGCGAGCGCCTCCCTGGCCTGACGGAGACGCTGTTGTGCGGTCGGAGAATCGACCACCGCGAGGATCTGGCCGCGCTTCACCCGCTGCCCGGGTTGGACGCGCAGGCTCGCCAGGGTGCCGTCGGCGGGAGCGGTCAGGGTGGCGGCGGCCCGGGCGGTCACCGTCGCCGGAGCGTCGATCACCTCGGTGACCGGGTTGCGGGCTGCCGATGCCAGTGCGAGGTCGGGATCTTTGTCGCCGCAGGAGGCGGCGGTGGTGGCGGTGAGGACGACGACGGCGGTCAGGGCGGTGAGCAGGCGGGGCCGCGTGACGCTGGCGGGCCGCGGCGACTGGGTGCGGCGCACCCATCGATGGTACGGCCCCCCGCTCGTCGTCAGCCGGCGGCGGTACGGACGTACGCGACGCACTCGTCGTGCAACGTCGACCACTGCTCGCCGAACGCCTCGTCGGCGGCGACGTCGAGTGTCTTGCGCTCGTGCACCACGGCCTTGAAGAAGGTGAGCAGGCGCTGTGGTCCGTACCGGTCGACGAGGTGCCGGACGGCGAGGTACCCGACGCCGTAGCTGCCACCGACCTGCTCGGCCGGTGCGTCGTCGCCGGGGGTGATGCTTTCCAGCCGGCCGTCCCAACCGCCCCGGACCAACTTCCGCACCTCGGCGAGCCCCTCGTACCGGTCGACCGGCTGCCCGCCGGCGCCCGCGAGCTCGGCCAGCCCCTCCACCAGCCACCAGGTCGTCTTGCCCGGATAGCCGCGCTCGGGCAGGGAGGCGGCGTGGGTCAGCTCGTGCCGGAGCAGGTCATCGGTGCTGCTGCTGCTGAGCCCCTCGGCGTTGAGCACCACCTCGTGGTGGCCGCCACCCACGGTCACCGCGTAGCCCCCGGTCCACTGTGGTCGTCCACCGCCGTACCAACGCTGCCATTCGGTACGGCCGGCGTAGAAGATCCGGTAGCGGTCCGGCGGGGAGCCGGCGACCGTGTACCCGTCGGCGACCCTGGCGGCCGCCTCCGCCTGCGCGAGCAGGCCGGGCAGCTTGCCGCGCAGCGCCGGTGTGGTGGCGACGATCGTCCGCGCGCCGACCACCACGGCCAGGTCACTGATCTCCCACGGCCTCGTGCCGGTCTCGGCCGACTTGGATTCCTCCATCGCGACCAGCAAGGGCTGGTCGCCGTTCTCCCGCCAGCGAGTGCCGATCAGCACCGGGCTGGGCCGGCAGTCCGGCGCCACGAAGCAGTACTGGAAGCGCACCAGCAGCCGCCACTCGCCCACCTTGCCGACGACCGGCACGGGCAGTCCACTCGGTTCGGCCCGCCAGACGGTCACCTTGAGCGCACGCAGCGCGGCGAAGCGGCGGCTCAGGTCGGCGTGCGCGACCTTTTCGGCGACGGCGAGGTAACCGGCCCGGTCGCCACCGAGCAGCGCCGTGGACTGTCGCTGAAGCTGGGCGGTCATCCGGTCGGACAGCCCGCGGGCGACGGCGGTGGCCGGGTCGTCCGTCGCGGAGGCGCCGATCCGGCTCACTGTGGGCCGGCCGCCGGCCTCGCGCACCACCCCGACCACCAGCAGCGCTGGCAGGCCGCAGCCCAGCAGCAGGACGACCACCACGAACGCCGTCCACAGCGGCCAGAGCCGCCGTGGTGCCGGGCGCTGCTCCCCGTCAATCACCCGCCGAAGGGTACGACCATTGACGCGATCAGGCGAGGCCGACCCGGACCGACCACGGGACACGACACCGGGCAAACTGCCGCGTCACGGTCGCGGAAGGCGGCCGGATTCCAGTCGTGCGCAGGTCATGGGCGAGAGCTCATCCCGCCAGGGTCGGCCATGCGCGGAACGCGACGTCCAGGCCGGCGACCAACTGATGGTACGAGCGGTCCAGCTCCCGGGGCAGGCCGAAGCCGCCGGCGGCCTCCAGCGAGACGAAGCCGTGCAGTGCGCTGCGCAGCGCCCGGGTGGCGTCCAGTGCGTCGTCGCCGGTGAGCCCGTACCCGCGGAGCACCGCGAAGATGGCGCCGACCGCGCGCTCGCCCGCCGCGACGTGCTCCGGGTCGGCCGGATCGGGCACCCGCTGGGTGGCCGGGTAGCGGCCGGGGTGCCGGTGGGCGTAGTCGCGGTAGGCGTCGGCCATCGCCCGCAGGGCGTCCCCGCCGGCCCGGCCGGCGGCGGCGGTGGTCAGCTCGGTGGCCAACTCGGCGGTCGCCAGCGCGGAGAGCTTCTGGGTCAGCGCGTCCGCACCCCGGACGTGCTTGTAGAGGCTGGGCAACGCGACGCCGAGCCGGCCGGCGAGCGCGGCCAGGGTGAGCTGCGCAAGGCCGACCTCGTCGGCCAGCCGGGCCGCCTCGGCCACCACGGTCTGCTGGTTGAGCCCGACCCTAGGCACCGGCGACGACCGCCAGGAAGCCGAGCAGCTCCTCGGCGGTGCGCTGGGGCCGGTCGGCGTGCGGGTAGTGGCCGGACTCCTCGATCATCCTCGCCTCGGCGGTGCCGAAGAGCCGGCGGGCCGCCCGCGCCTCGGCACCCGGGTCCGGGAAGTCCGGGTCCTTGGTGCCCATCAGCACCAGCACCGGCTGCCGCACCTGCGGGGCCCGCGAGGTCCAGTGCGGCTCGGCCGGCGCGGCCACACCGCGCGTCGCGGCCATCCGGCCGGGCTCGCGCAGCCTGGCCACCATCGACCGGCGGTACGCGGCGTCGTCGGCGGGCCGGTGCACCGGAAAGAGCGTGTTGTGGAACATTCCGAACAGTCGGGGGCTGCGCACCACGGCTGCCAGCGCCAAACGCATCAGCGGGTTGAGTTTCGGCCGGTTGACGAACGGAGCCATCTGCACGATCCCGGAGACCAGGTCGGGCGCCTCGGCCGCGGCGAAGACCACCGCCGCCGCGCTGGACGAGCTGCCGACCAGCACGGCTGGCCCGCCGTCGACGTCACGGACCACCGCCAGCAGGTCGGCGCCCACCTCGGCCGGGGCGTACGTGGGCCAGCCGACGCTGGACTCCCCGTGCCCCCGCACATCCACCGAGGCGACCCGGTGGCCGCCGGCGACGAGCAGCGGCACCAGATGCCGGAAGCTGTCCCGGGTCTCTCCCATGCCGTGCGTGAGGACGACCAAAGGGCCCTCCCCCTGCACCTCGTACGCGATGTGTCCGCCACTCCGTCGCACCTGGCTAATTGTCATAGCCATAAAGCTAACCCTATTAGCCATCATCGTCAACCCGGACCCACGAACGGGCCGACGGGGACCACAGGGTCACCGCCGGCCCGCTGGGCCGTACCGTCGCGTCTACTTCTTGGAGATCAGGGCCCGGCCGAAGAACACCAGGTTGGCGGGGCGCTCGGCGAGCCGGCGCATCAGATAGCCGTACCACTCGTCGCCGTAGGGGACGTAGGTGCGGACCGTGTAGCCCTCGCCGGCCAGCCGGGCCTGCTCCTCGGGACGAATGCCGTAGAGCATCTGGAACTCGAAGCGCTCCGGTTCCCGGTCGAACCAGCGGGCCCGATCCTCGCCGATGGCGATCATCCGAGGATCGTGGGTGGCCAGCATCGGGTAGCCGTCGCCGGACATCAGGATGTTCATGCAGCGGACGTAGGACTTGTCCACCTCGCGGGTGGACTGGTACGCCACCGACTCCGGCTCCTTGTAGGCGCCCTTGCACAGCCGCACCCGCGACCCGGCGGAGGCCAGCTCGCGGCAGTCCGACTCGGTCCGACGCAGGTACGCCTGCAGCACCGCGCCGGTCGACGGGAAGTCCTTGCGCAGCCTGCCCAGCACCTCCAGCGTCGAGTCGGTGGTGGTGTGGTCCTCCATGTCCAGGGTGACCGTGGTGCCGGCGGCGTCGGCCGCCGCGCAGATCGCCCGCGCGTTGTCGTACGCCAACTGCTCGTCGAACATCTGACCGAGAGCGGACAGCTTCACGCTCACCTCGGCGGCGGGGGTGAGCCCGGCGGCGCCGAGCGTCCTCAGCAACCTCAGGTATTCGTCCCGGGTGGCGGTGGCCTGCTCGGGGGTGACGGTGTCCTCGCCCAGATGGTCGAGGGTGACCGCCAGACCGTCGTCGACGAGTTCGCGGGTGGCGCGCAACGCGTCGTCGGTGGCGGCGCCGGCGACGAACCGGCGGACGACGTCCCGGGTGAACGGGGCGGTCGCGACGAGCCGCTCGACCTGGGATGACCGGGAGGCGGCGAGGATGACGGAACGGAGCATGAACCGAGCGTATCGCCCCTGCCAGGGCCCCCGCCGAGGGGCGGCCGGGCCGGCCCCGCCCAGGGGGCGGGGCAGCGGCGCTGGCGTCGATCGGCTACAACGATGCCGTGGACCAACGCCCTCGCCGCCGGCTCCGGTCGGCCTCCGTGCAGCTCGGCGCGCTGACCGCTCTCGCGCTCGCACTCTCCGGCTGCAACCTGACCTCGGACGACGATGACGACGACTGCGCCCTCGGGCCGGTCGGCGGCGGCGACACGGTCGCGCTGGCGATGCGGGTCGCTGACCCGGCCGCCAGCCGCGCCGCCCCCGCACCGACGACCGCGGCCCTGCCCGAGCGCGGCGGGTTCGGCACCCACCTGGCCGCCTGCGGCGGCTGAGGTGCGCCGCGAACCGGTGACACCACGACCCGACTGGGACGCCACCATCCGGGCGCAGGGGCTGGTCTACGTCGACACGGAGCTGCCCGACGGCGGCATCATGTCGTACTGGGACGAGACCGCCGCGTACGCCTTCGAGCTGGACGAGGTGCTACGCCTGGAGGAGGCCACCGAGGAGCTGCACCGGATGTCGGTGGCCGCCGCCGAACACGTGGTGACCCACCGCCGGTACGCCGAGTTCGGCATCCCGGAGTGGGCGGCCGAGGCGGTGGCCCGGTCGCTGCGGGAGTCGCCCCCCACCCTCTACGGGCGATTCGACCTCGCCTACGACGGCACCTGGCCGCCGAAGATGCTGGAGTACAACGCCGACACCCCCACCGCCCTGGTCGAGGCGAGCATCATCCAGTGGTACTGGCTGGAGCAGACCCGCCCGGAGCTGGACCAGTGGAACAGCCTGCACGAGCGGCTGGTCAGCGCCTGGGCGAAGCTCGGGGCCGGGCTGCAGGACCCTCGGGTGCACGTGCTCTGGTCGAACGAGGAGGAGTCCGGCGAGGACCACATGACCGCCGGCTACCTCGCGGAGACGGCCCGGCAGGCCGGGCTGACCGTCGAGCTGCAGCCGATCCAGCAGATCGGCTGGGACGGCCGCCGCTTCGTCGACGCCGCCGACCAACCCGTGACGACCTGCTTCAAGCTCTACCCGTGGGAGTGGATGCTGGCCGAGCCGTACGGGCCGGCGGCCCTGGCTCCGGGCACCCCGACCACCTGGATCGAGCCGGCCTGGAAGCTGCTGCTGTCCAACAAGGCGCTGCTCGCGGTCCTCTGGGAGCTCTACCCCGGCCACGAGTACCTGCTGCCGGCGTACCTCGACTCGCCGCGCGGCATGCCGGAGTACGTGGCCAAGCCGCTGCTCGGCCGCGAGGGCGGCTCGGTGCGCATCGTCACCGGGAAGCAGGAGATCACCAACCCGGGGATCTACGGCGACGAGGGCTGGTGCTACCAGGAATTCCGGGCGCTGCCGCAGTTCGCCGGCAATCGGATGGTGCTGGGCAGCTGGATCGTCGACGGCGAGTCGGCCGGGGTGGGGGTGCGGGAGAGCACCAGCCTGATCACCGACGGTTACGCGCGGTTCCTGCCGCACTACATCGACGCGCCGCGCGCCGTGTGAGTCGTCTACCGTTGGGGGCGTGAACTTCGACGCGTACGCGCGGACCGGCGTTGACCTGGTCAACGCCCGCCTGGACGACCTCGACGACCTGCGGGCCATTTTCCCCGACGACAACGCCTGGATGCGCGACGAGGTCGCGGAACGGGACGTCGCCATCTTCCGACGGGCGCAGAAGCGGCTGCGCGACGTCTTCGAGTACGGCACCTCCGGGCGGGACGCCCAGGCGGTGGCGGAACTCAACGCCCTGCTCGAGGCGTTCCCGGTTCAGCCGCGTATCTCCGGTCACGACTCCAGCGACTGGCACATGCACGTGACCAGCCGGGGCGCCTCGGTCAGTGCCGAATACCTGGCCGGCGCGGCCTGGGGGCTGTCGGTCTGGCTCTGCGAGTACGGCAGTGCCCGGTTCGGCGTCTGCGCCGACGAGCGCTGCGGGAACGTCTACCTGGACACCTCGTCCAACTGCTGCCGGCGCTTCTGCTCCGAGCGCTGTGCCACCCGGTCGCACGTGGCGGCGCACCGGGCGCGCAAGCGTGCCGCGGTCGGCGAGCAGGTGACGGTCGCTGCCCAGCCGACCGTGGGCGCCGAGTCGCTGACCACGGTCAGCTGACACCACGCCGCACCGGTCGACGTCCGGCCGGCCCGCTCCTGCTGCCGGGCCGGCGTTCAGGCGTCGATCGGCGACGGCGCGGTCAGGTGCTGACGCGCGAACTCCAGCGCGGCGCGCAGGTCCGCCTCGCGTACGCCGCGACTCTTCGCTCCCCGGGTGGCCACCTCCACCGCCACCGCCCCGGTGAAACCCCGCCCGGCGAGCGAGGAGAGCAGCTCCGCGCAGGGCTGGGTGCCGCGCCCGGGCACCAGGTGCTCGTCGCGGCCCTCGCCGGTGCCGTCGCCGAGGTGCACGTGGGCAAGCCCCGCGCCCATCCGGTCGGCCATGTCCAGGGGGTCACTGTGCGACGCCGCGCAGTGCGACAGATCCAGGGTGTACGACGGATAGCCGGTGTCGGTGGGATCCCAACCCGGCACGTACGGAACGAACTGCCGGCCCGCCATCCGTACCGGGTACATGTTCTCCACCGCGAAGCGCAGCCCGCTGAACCGGTCCGCGACCGTCGCCAGCCCTTCGGCGAAGTTACGGGCGTAGTCGCGCTGCCAGGTGAACGGCGGGTGCACCACGACGGTTGGTGCCCCCAGCGACTCGGCCAGCTCGGCGGCCCTGCGCAGCCGCGCCCACGGGTCCGGGCTCCACACCCGCTGGGTGACCAGCAGGCAGGGCGCGTGCACCGAGAGCACCGGCACGTCGTAGTGCGTGGAGAGGCCGCGCAGCGCACCCCCGTCCTGGCTGACCACGTCGGTCCAGACCATCACCTCGACGCCGTCGTAGCCGAGCGCCGCGGCCAGTTGGAACGCCGCCGCGGTCGGCTCGGGGAAGACCGACGAGCTGGACAGGAGCACCGGAACGCGGGAAGTCACATCAGCCAGAGTAGCCCGGCGGGCACACGGCCAACGGAACGAGTTCCGGCAAACCAGCCGTAACCACCCTGCCGGTCACATCGGTTCGAGTTGATCGAGTCGGCGGAGGATGACCCCCTCCCGCAGCGCCCACGGGCAGATGTCCAGCGAATCCAGATCGAGGCGGCGCATCACCGCCTCGGCGACCACCGCGCCGGCCAGCAACTGGTGGGCCCGGCCCACGCTGACCCCCTCCAGCTCGATGAGTTGGGCCGGCGGGATGTGCCGGATAAAGCCGATGACCTGCCGCAACCCGGCGCGGGTCAGGCTGCGCCGCACCCAGAGGCCGGCCCCGGACGGAGCCGCCCCGGCCAGTCGGGCCAGGGTGCGGAACGTCTTCGAGGTCGCCACGACGCGTTCCCAACCCACCTCGGTCATCTGGTCGACGACCTTGTCCAGCCGGCCGTCGACGTACTCCCGAAGCTTCAGGACGGCCTCGGCGGACGGCGGCACCGCGCTCTCCGGGTCGACCCGCAGCCGCTCCCGGGTCAGCCGGCCGGCGCCGAGCGGCAGCGAGACCGCCACGTCCGGGTCCTCGTCGATCCCGGCGGCGATCTCCAGCGAGCCGCCGCCGATGTCCAGCACCAGCAGCCGCCCCGCCGACCAACCGAACCAGCGCCGTACGGCAAGGAAGGTCATCCGCGCCTCGTCCGCGCCGGAGAGCACCTCCAGACGTACGCCGGTCTCGTCACGGACCCGGGCCAACACCTCGGCCGCGTTGGTGGCGTCGCGTACGGCGGAGGTGGCGAAGGCGATCAGGTCGTCCGCCTCCAGCCCGGCCGCCGCCGCCTTGGCCATGCCGACCGCCTTGACCAGGCCGTCCGCACCCGCATCGGTGAGCGCGCCGTCCGGCCCGATCTGCTCGGCGAGGCGGAGCACCACCTTCTCGGAGTGCGCCGGCCACGGGTGCGCGCCGTGGTGCGCGTCCACCACCAGCAGGTGCACCGTGTTGGATCCGACGTCGAGGACACCCAGTCGCATGGTGAAGACATTAGGTGCAACACGTTTGCCCGGCTCGCCGGCCCGCGGAGGTCACCGGGCGTACGCTGTGCCGGGTGACGATGGAGCTCCGCGTGCTGGTGGACGATCCGGGCGACCCGCGCAGCCGCGAGGTGCCGCTGGACTTCCCCCGCGAGTGGATCGAGTTCGCCGATCCGGCGGACGAGACCCACCTCATCCGAGCCGACCTGACCTGGTTGCTCTCCCGCTGGACCTGCATCTTCGGCCGGGGTTGCCACGGCATCATCGCCGGTCGGGCGGCGGACGGCTGCTGCTCGCACGGGGCGTTCTTCACCGACTCCGACGACGAGAAGCGGGTCCGCAACGCCGTCAAGCTGCTCACCCCGTCGACCTGGCAGCACTTCCGTCGGGGGTTCAAGAACTGGACCGACGAGGACACCATCGACGGCAAGAACCCGGCCCGCCGGACCGCCACCCAGCAGGCCGACGGTCCGTGCGTGTTCCTCAACGACGCCGACTTCACCGGCGGGGGTGGCTGTGCCCTGCACGCCCAGGCACTGCGCGACGGGGTGCACCCGTTGGAGTACAAGCCGGACGTCTGCTGGCAGCTGCCGATCCGGCGTGACCAGGACTGGGTCACGCGTCCGGACAACACCAGGGTGCTGGTCTCCACGCTGTCGGAGTTCGACCGGCGGGGCTGGGGTTCCGGCGGGCACGATCTGGACTGGTGGTGCACCTCCTCGACGGACGCGCACGTGGGCGCCGAGCCGATGTACCTCTCGTACTCCCCGGAGCTGACCGCGCTGATCGGCGCCGCTGCGTACGAGCGGCTGGCCGAGCTGTGCGCGGCCCGGACGAAGCAGGGCATGGTCGCCCCCCACCCCGCCGACCAGCTCTAGCTGATCTTGGTAGCAATCCTGCCACCATTCCTGGATGGCCATGACACTCCGACTCGACGACGAGCGCGAACGCCGGCTTCGTCTGGTTGCGGACGAGGAGGGGCGGGCGATGCACGCCGTCGTCGTCACCGCCATCGACGACTATCTGGCACGGCGGAATGCCAAGGAGTTCGGCGACCTCGCCGACACGATCATCGAGCGCCACGCCGCTCTGCTCGCTCGCCTGGCCGAGTGATGACGGAGCTGCGTTATCCCACGCTCGCCGACGTGGCCGCCATCGCCCGTAAGGTCGGCGTCGGGATCAGAGACGCCGGCCTGGTGGAGTCCGCCGTGGCGCGCCCGCGGACAAGCGTGTTCGGCGAGGATGCCTACCCCGACGTGTGGACCAAGGCGTCGTCGACCAGGGTGCGGGCGCTGCGCCGGGCCGCGTCGGCGATCAGCGGATCACCGTCGAGCACACCACTGGCAAGCCCGCCGTCGAGCAACAGGGTGAGCTGCCGGGCGAGCAGCTCCGGATCGGACGCGCCCGCCTGACGGGCCAGCTCGGTCACCCAGGCACGGACCACGGTCTTGTGCTCGACCGTCCGGGCGTGCACCGCACCTCCGGCGGGCGACTCGGCAGCGGTGTTGATGAACGCGCAACCGTGGTATCCGTCTCGGCGGCAGGCGCCCGCCAGCGCGTCGAACATCCCGATCAGCTGGTCGCGTGGCTCGTCGCCCGCGTCCCGTGCCGCAGCCCGCAGTGCGCCGAACCAGTTCTGGTCGACCCGGTCGAGGTAGGCCAGCACGAGATCGTCCTTGCGCGGAAAGTGCTTGTAGAGCGTCGCCTTCGCCACGCCCGACTCGGCGATCACCGTGTCCACCCCCACGCCGCGCGGCCCGTGCGTGTAGAAGAGCCGGAACGCGGTGTCCAGGATCCGGCCCCGGGCCGAGCCGGCCGGGGTGCGGGGCGCGGGCATCGATACTCCCTCGACATGCTGGTGACGCGCCCAATCCTACAGACGGTTCTGTCTGTGACACCGGCGCGGTGGGGGCCACTCCGGAACGCCTTTGGAGCTGAGTCGCCGACGACGTCAGAGGGTGATTCGTTTGTGACATCAGCTCCAAAGGAGCTTCCACACACTCCCGAGCCCAGCCCAGCTCCACCGCAATAGACAGACCTGTCTGTTAGTGTGCTCGCAATCGGCGCGAGCCACCCCGCGCCCCGACGGAGGATCGATCGACATGCGTATCGCAGTTCTCGGAACCGGCTCGGTCGGGCAGACGGTCGCCGTTCGCGCGGCGGAGCTGGGCCACCAGGTCACCATCGGCACCCGCGACGTCACGGTCACACGGGCCGGCGAATTCGCCGGCTGGGCGGCGCAGCACCCCGAGGTCGGTCTGGCGACCCTGAGCGAGGCCGCCGGCGCCGCCGAGCTGGTGGTGAACGCCACCAGCGGCAGCGGCTCCCTGCCGGCGCTCGCCGCGGCCGGCGCACCGAACCTGGCCGGCAAGATCCTGCTCGACATCGCCAACCCGCTCGACTTCGGTGCGGGCTTTCCGCCCAGCCTGTCAGTGCACAACACCGACTCCCTCGCCGAGCAGATCCAGCGCGAGTTTCCGCAGACCCGGGTGGTCAAGTCGCTCAACACACTGACCGCCGAGCTGATGGTGCACCCACGCCAGCTCGCGGACGGCGCACACAGCGTCTTCGTCTCCGGCGACGACGCGGAGGCCAAGCGGGTCGTCACCGACCTGCTCACCAGCTTCGGGCACACCGACGTGATCGACCTCGGTGACCTCTCCACCGCGCGGGGCACCGAGATGCTGCTGCCGCTCTGGTTGCGGCTCTACGGCCGGCTCGACACCGCCATCTTCAACGTCAAGGTCGTCCGCTGACCACCTGCGGACAGCCCGGAGGGGGCCTGCGTCGAGCGCACACCCCCTTCGGGTACGCCGATCACGGCTCGAACTTGTAGCCCAGACCCCGGACCGTCACGATGAAGCGCGGCGCGGACGGCTCGGGCTCGATCTTGGAGCGCAGCCGCTTGACGTGCACGTCCAGCGTCTTGGTGTCACCGACATAGTCGGCGCCCCAGACCCGGTCGATGAGCTGACCCCGGGTCAACACCCGACCGGCGTTGCGCAGCAGCAGCTCCAGCAGCTCGAACTCCTTGAGCGGCAGCTGCACGGCACCACCCTCGACGGTCACGACGTGCCGCTCGATGTCCATCCGAACCGGCCCGGCGGCCAGCGTGGGGGCACCCGCCTCGGCCACCTCCGGGCTCTGCCGGCGCAGCACCGCCCGGATCCGGGCCACCAACTCGCGAGGCGAGTACGGCTTGGTGACGTAGTCGTCGGCGCCGATCTCCAGCCCGACCACCTTGTCGATCTCACTGTCCCGGGCGGTGACCATGATGATCGGCACGGCCGAGCGCTGCCGGAGCTGCCGGCAGACCTCGGTGCCCGACATCTCGGGCAGCATCAGGTCGAGCAGCACGATGTCCGCGCCGGTTCGGTCGAACTCGGTGAGGGCGTCAGTGCCGGTAGCGGCGACCGAAACCTCAAAGCCCTCCTTACGGAGCATGTACGACAGGGCGTCGGAGAACGACTCCTCGTCCTCGACCACCAGAACGCGGCTCAACGGGGGGTTCCTTTCATAGCTGTCAGACCTGCCGTAACCCGGCCGGACCGGCCTCGATCCCAGCCGGCGGCAGTGTCGCCAGCAGGTCGTCCGGTGGGCTGGCGGGCAGCCGGAGGGTGAACGTCGATCCACCACCTAGAGTGCTCGACACCTCCACCCGTCCGCCATGGTTGCTGGCGATGTGTTTGACGATGGCCAGGCCGAGGCCGGTGCCGCCGGTGGCACGCGAGCGAGCCTGGTCGGCCCGGTAGAACCGCTCGAAGACCCGGTCCACATCCGTGGGAGCGATGCCGATGCCCTGGTCGGCGACGGCGATCTCGACGTGCTCGTCGTTGCCACGGCTGGTGACCCGCACCGTCGTACCCTCGCCCGAGTAGTTGATGGCGTTCTCCACCAGGTTCGCCACCGCGGTGGCGAGTTGGCTGTCGCTTCCGTACGCGGTGAGGCCACGTTCACCGGCGACCGTCACCTCGACGCCCCGGGCCGAGGCGGTGGTGCGGGTCCGGTCGACCACCTCGGCGATCACCCAGTCCAGCCCGACCGGCTCCGGTGGCGGCTGCGGCTCGGCACCCTGCAGGCGGGTCAACTCCAGCAACTCCTGCACCAGCCGGCCCAGCCGGGTCGACTCGTGCTGGATCCGTTCGGCGAACCGGCGCGCGGCGACCAGATCCTCGGAAAGGTCGGGCGTCGCGGCGTCGGCCGGCTCGGTGGCGTCCAGGAGCGCCTCGGCGAGCAGCTGGAGTGCCCCGATCGGGGTCTTGAGCTCGTGACTCACGTTGGCCACGAAGTCACGTCGCACCCGCGCCAACCGGTGCGACTCGGTCACGTCGACCGCTTCAACCGCGATGAAACCGTTGCCGAGACCCATTGCCCGCAGGTGCACGCCCAGCGGGTTCTCCCCCGCGCTGTCGCGGCCCCGGGGAAGGTCCAACTCGATCTCGCGCCGCACCCCGGTGCGTCGCACCTGGCCGGCGAGGGTACGGATCAACGGGTGCGCGGCGATCGAACCTGGAGTGCTGCCGGTGCGCAGCAGACCCATCGCGCGGGCGGCCGGATTGATCAGGACAGGCGTGTCGTCGTTGTCGAGCACCACGACACCGGCCCGGAGCGAGTCGATCGTCCGGCGGCCCAGCCCGGCCTGCTGCTCGTCGGCTATCGCGGGCCTCCCCCTGCTCCAGCGGAAGCGTGCGCTCCCCGTTGACGTGGAGTGACCGTCCCGCGCTCGCAGGAATCGGGGCAGCAGGAAAAGGGCGGCCAGCCCGGCCGCCACTGCCACGGCCACCACGACCGCCACTGCCCACTCCACCCGGCGATCGTAGGGTCATTGTTAACCTGGCTACCACAGAGACCAGGACGAACCACCCTCACTTTCGCGAATGTTCACTCCTGCGTCCGGCGTCGTTCACCCGGGTTCATCCGGGGTCCGTCCGCGCCACCTACCGTTGGCGGCGTACCTGCTCAACCCCTGCGCCGGCACCCGCCGGCGGCGACCGACCACAGGACGTGATGATGCGCGACGAGTTCCGGGCCGACCTCCAGATCGTCAGCCAACTGCTGGTGGACATGGCGGAGGGCGTCCGCGCCGCCATGCGCCAGGCCACCCGGGCACTGCTCACCGCCGATCGGCAGGCCGCCGAGACGGTCATCGAGCGGGACGCCGAGATCGACGACCTCTACCGGCACGTGGAGGAGCGGGTCTGTGACCTGCTCGCCCGGCAGGCGCCGGTCGCCTCCGACCTACGGGCCATGATCACCGCACTGCACGTGGCCGCCGACCTGGAGCGGATGGGCGACCTCGCCGACCACGTGGCCAAGACCGCGCTGCGCCGGCACCCCTCACCCGCCGTGCCGGCCGAGCTGCGGACGATCTTCACCGAGATGGCCGACATCGCCGACCGGATGGCCGTGAAGATCGGCTCGGTGCTGGCGAAGCCCGACGCCGACCTCGCCGGCGAGCTGGACCGCGACGACGACGCGATGGACGAGCTGCACAAGAACCTGTTCGCGGTGCTGCTCGGTGACGACTGGCCGTACGGGGTGGAGACGGCGATCGACGCCACCCTGCTGGGTCGCTTCTACGAGCGCTTCGCCGACCACGCGGTCAACGCCGGCGAGCACGTGGTCTACCTGATCACCGGGCAGACGTCGCCCTCGGCGAGCTGACCCTCGTACGACGAACGCCCCCGGGGAATTCCGGGGGCGTTCGCCGTCTGCTCAACGGCCCTGGTTGGCGACCGCGGCCGCGGCCGCCTTGGCGGCGGTCGGGTCGAGGTACGTGCCGCCCAGGGTGAGCGGGCGCAGCTGCGGGTCGAGGTCGTAGCGCAGCGGAATGCCGGTCGGGATGTTCAGCTTGGCGATCGCCTCGTCGGAGATCTGGTCGAGGTGCTTGACCAACGCCCGCAGCGAGTTGCCGTGCGCGGCCACCAGCACCGTCCGGCCGGCCAGGATGTCCGGCACGATCGAGTCGTACCAGTACGGCAGCATCCGGTCGACGACGTCCTTGAGGCACTCGGTGCGCGGCATCAGCTCGGTCGGCAGCAGCGCGTACCGCGGGTCGCCCACCTGCGACCACTCGTCGTCGTCGGCGATCGGCGGCGGCGGGGTGTCGTAGGACCGGCGCCAGAGCATGAACTGCTCCTCGCCGTACTCGTCCAGGGTCTGCTTCTTGTCCTTGCCCTGCAGGGCACCGTAGTGGCGCTCGTTGAGCCGCCACGACCGGCGCACCGCGATCCAGTGCCGGTCGGCGGCGCTCAGCGCCAACTCGGCCGTGCGGATCGCCCGGCGCATCACGCTGGTGTGCACGACGTCCGGCAGCAGGCCGTGCTCGCGCAGCAGTTCGCCGCCGCGCCGCGCCTCGCCCTCGCCCTTCTCGGTCAGGTCGACATCCACCCAGCCGGTGAAGAGGTTCTTGGCGTTCCAGTCGCTCTCACCGTGCCGCAGCAGGACCAGCGTCCCGACGGTGGGCCCCTCGCTCGCAGTCATGCCGATCATCCTGCCCCACGCGGGGACGGGACACGCGGGCACCCGTCGTGACGACCACCACGTGCGAAAGCGGGTGACCTGCGATTCCGCCCACGACTAGGGTCGTAAGGCGTTGCAGTCGGATCGGTCATTACTTGCGGGCGGGGGCGCCATATGCGGACGATGCGGAGCTGGTTTCGGGACACCACCGGAGGCCTGCCCACCACCTTCTGGTACCTGTGGAGCGGCACCCTGATCAACCGGCTCGGCTCGTTCGTCCTCGTCTTCCTCGCCATCTACCTGACCCAGGAACGCGGCTTCTCCGCGTCCCAGGCCGGCCTGGTGATCGGCCTCTGGGGCGTCGGCGGGGCGTTCGGCACCACCGTCGGCGGCACCCTGGCCGACCGGTGGGGCCGGCGACCCACGCTGCTCACCGCGCACGTGGGCGCGGCCATCATGATGCTGGGCCTCGGGCTGGCCCGCGACCTCTGGGCGGTGGCGTTGGGCGCGTTGCTGCTCGGCATGTTCGCCGAGGCGGCCCGACCCGCGTTCGGCGCCATGATGATCGACGTGGTGCCGGCGAAGGACCGCCTGCGCGCCTTCTCGCTCAACTACTGGGCGATCAACCTGGGCTTCGCCTGCGCCGCCATCCTGGCCGGCTTCGCCGCACAGGCGAACTACCTGCTGCTGTTCGTGGTCGATGCCGCCACCATGCTCGTCACCGCGCTGATCATCTTCACGAAGGTGGCGGAGACCCGACAGGCCGGGCGCACCGTCAACCCTGCCTCGACCGCCCCGGTCGGCGCCCTGCGCACCATCCTCAGCGACCGGGTCTACCTCGGCTTCGTGGCGCTTAACCTGTTGGCCGCCCTGGTGTTCCTGCAGCACATCTCGATGCTGCCGATCGCCATGGGCGACGACGGGCTCAGCCCGGCCACCTACGGTTCGGTGATCGCGCTCAACGGCATCCTGATCGTGGTCGGTCAACTGTTCGTGCCCCGACTGATCCGAGGCCGGAACCGTTCGCACGTGCTCGCGCTGGCCGCCGTGGTGATGGGCGTCGGGTTCGGGCTCACCGCGTTCGCCGGCACCCCCTGGTTCTACGGGCTGACCGTGCTGATCTGGACGGTCGGCGAGATGCTGAACTCGCCGTCCAACTCCACCCTCATCGCGGAGTTGTCGCCGGCCGAGCTACGCGGCCGGTACCAGGGCGTCTTCTCCCTCTCCTGGCAGATCGCCGGAGCCGGCGCGCCGATCCTCGGCGGCCTGGTGCGGGAGCACGCCGGCAACGACGCGCTGTGGTTCGGCTGCGCGGCGATCGGCGTCCTGACCGCGGTGGCCCATCTGGTGTCCGGCCCGGCGCGCGAGCGCCGTGCCACCGTACTGCGCCGCTCCGGCGAGGCGCTGGCACCGGTCAACGCCTCCCCGCCGCCGACGTCGCAGCCCGCCGAGGCCGCTGCCTGAGCGGGGCCACCACTGTGACGAAAGGCCCATGATCAGGGAATCGACTGGCGGGACCCGGCCCGGGTTCCTACCGTGCAGGAGAAACGGTTAGGAAACTGAACTGTCGGGAGGTCGGGTGCACGCCCTGCGGCGCTGGTGGCACGACACCGCAGGTGGGCTCCCCGCCAGCTTCTGGTACCTCTGGGCCGGCCTGCTCATCAACCGGGCCGGCGCGTTCGCCATGCTGTTCCTGTCGCTGTACCTCACCGACGCTCGTGGCGCCAGCGAGGCGCTGGCCGGCACGGTGGTCGGCGCGTACGGGGCGGGCGGGGCGGCCGGCGTGCTGCTCGGCGGGGTGCTGGCCGACCGGTGGGGCCGCCGGGCCACTCTGCTCGTCGCGCACCTGGTCACCGCCGGCCTGATGGTGGCGCTGGCCTTCAGCCGACCCCTCCTGCTGATCGCGGCGCTCTCCGCGCTGGTCGGCGTGGTGCACTCGATGCCCAGCCCGGCCTTCGTCGCGGCGATCGTCGACGTGGTGCCCGCGGAACGCCGCTCACGTGCGTTCAACCTCCAGTTCTGGGCGTTCAACCTGGGCATGGCCGTCGCCTCGCTGCTCGCCGGGGTACTGGCCGAGGCGAGCTTCACGGCGCTGTTCCTGGTGGACGCGGGTGCCACCCTGGCCGCCGCCGCCGTGATCGGCTGGAAGGTGCCGGAGACCCTGCGGCGGGCCGCGCCGGCGGCCGACCTGCAACCGCCCACCGCATCGGCGCCGGGAGCGGTCCGGCCCCGGCCACCGGGGCTGCACACCGCGCTGACCGACCGGACCTTCCTGGTCTTCGTCGGGCTCACCTTCGTGCTGGCCGTACTCACGCTGCAGACCTCGACGATCATGCCGTTGGCCATGCGCGCGGACGGCCTGGGTCCATCGGCGTACGGGGTCGTGGTGGCGCTCGGCGGCGCGCTGATCGTGGTCGGGCAGCTGTTCGTGCCCCGGTTGATCGACCGGCACCGCAAGGACGTCGTGCTGGCGGCCTCGACGGGCCTGCTCGCGCTCGGCTTCGGCGTGCTCGCCGTCGCCGACGAACTGGCCGTGTACCTGGGTGCCGCGGTGGTGTGGACGATCGGTTCGATGCTCGCCGCCCCGCCCAACGCGCAGATCAACGCGGATCTGGCACCGCCGCAGCTACGCGCGCGGTACCAGTCGGTCTTCTACCTGACCTTCCCGGCCGCGTCGTTCGTCGCGCCCACGCTCGGCGGGGTGAGCCTGCAGTACCTCGGTGACCGGCACTGGCTGATCATCGGCGGGCTCGGCCTGCTGGCCGCGCTCGGTCACCTGCTCGCTGGAGCGCCCCGGGAACGGCACGTCGCCGCGCTGCGCCGGGCTGCGACGACACCGGCGGACAGCGTGCCGGCCGCCTGACGGCCTCACGCAAAGCGCCCACCACGACCCTGAGGTCGTGATGGGCGCCTGCCGGTGGGGCCGGCGGCGGCGGGCAACACTCACCCCCGTAAGCGTCGCCCGCTCGCGCCGCCGGTCCAAACAGGTGGGCACCGTCCCCCAACGGTAGGTCCACCCGTCCCCTCGCGCCTCGCCCGGTGCGCGGATCTGATCGATCCGCCGCTCCCCCGAACGTTTCCGAGCGTGGCGCGGTGCAATAAAGTTAGTTCGCCCGGATTCTGGATTCAACCCGGACCAGCTGTTTCGCCGGTCACAACTCGCGGGTATCCGCATTTCGGGCTTCGGTCTTTGGCAACAGCCGCATACCCCTCGGGCATTCCCGCAAACACCTCAACCGTCCTCCCGATCGGGTGACTCGGTGCGGAAGAAGCTGCTCTGGCGACCGTTGCGCAGCTGCTCCTGGTAGATCAGGTTCAGCCGACGTAGGTCAAAGGTATAAAACCAGTCATCCCAGGTGATTTCGCGGATTCGGCTGCTCTCGCGGTAACCGGGGATGTTGAAGGTCAGAACACCCACCCGACCGTCCCGCTCAGTGCCGGCGATGGTCGCCGGCTTCGCGCCACGATCTCTGGCCCAGCGCTGGATCACCTCGTGGTTCGCGGTGATCAGACTCCGTCCCGGACGCTCCGGCCGGTCCATCAGCGACGAGATCACCTGCGAGCTGCGAGCCGAACGCCCGGTGCCCTGTCCGGTCCGGATGCCGCCAGCCGTCGTACCTCCGCCGGCCGACCCGCTCGCCGCCGCACGCTTCGCGGGCGCCGCCCGCTTCGCCGCCGGTCGCGACGGGGCCTTCTTCGCCGGCGCCGTCCGCGCGGGCGCGGTACGGGCCGTCGTCGTGCGCGCAGCCGCCGTCCTGCTCGCGGGCGCTGTCTTGCGCGCGGCCGTCGACTTACGGGCGGCCGTCGACTTACGGGCAGTCGTCGACTTACCGGCGGCCGTCGACTTCGCCGCCGCCGTCGTTTTCTTGGCCGCCGCCGTCTTCTGCGCGGCCGTCGTCGACCTCGCCGCCGTGGTCTTCCGCGCGGCCGTCGACCTCGGCGCCGTGGTCTTCCGCGCGGCCGTCGTCGACGCGCGCGCCGTCGTCCTCTTCGCGGCGGTCGTCTTCTTCGCGGCCGCCCGTTTCGCGGGGGCGCTCTTGTTCGCCGGCACGGCCTTCGCGCGGCTCGGCGCCGCCCTGGACGCCGACTTCTTCGTGGCGGCGGCACGACCTGCCGACGCCCTGGTGCCGGTCGCACGGCCGGCCGGGCCGGTGCTGCGCCGACCCGCGCCGCCAGGCTCGGACCGAAGCGAGCGCACCAGCTGTTTCACCAGGTCGGGCTTGCGCAGCGCAGAGATCCCGGAGACCCCGCGCTTGCGCAACTGCCCTCGGATGTCGTCCACCCGCATCCGGGAGATCTCCGACTCGGAGATCATCGGACTGTTCGGCGTCTGGTTGCCAGTCTGTCGTTTCGTGGTGGTCGCAGTCCCGCCGCGACCTGAGCTGTTCCGCTGAGCCATGGGACGCTCACGCTCCTCGACACTCCGTCCTCGGCGCGCGGGGGTCCCTGTGCCGCACCGCGCGGTGCGGCATACCCGTCAGGGGCGGTCCGAACCACCGGCCGGCAGGACGAGCGCCCCGGGTGGGGCCGGGGCAGCAGATCAGGCGGAGTCGGGGTCGGAGCCGGAGGGCTGGAAGAGATGGGCGAAGGCGGCCAGGTTGGCGGTCGACTCACCGCGCTTGACGCGCCACTCGTACTCCCGACGGATGGAGCTGCCGAAGCCGATCTCCAGCATGGTGTCGAAGGACTCGTCGGCGTACGTGAGCACCGCGCCGAGCAGCCGGTCCAGCTCGTCGGCGTCCACCCCCGCCGGGTTGACCCGCCCGGTCAGGTACACGTCGCCGACCGCGTCGGTGGAGAACGAGACCGCGTACATCCGTGCGTTGCGCTGCAACAACCAGGCCCACAGCTCCTCGCGCCGCTCGTCGGGCTGGCGCATCACGAACGCCTCGACGCGCAGGGCGTGCTCACCGATGATCAGGTTGCAGACCGTCTTGAGCTTGTGGGTGCCCGGCAGGGTCACCGCGTACGAGCCCGGCCCGGTCGACTCCCAGGCCAGGCCCCGCTCGGCACAGACCGACTCGATCAGGGTCGCAAGATCGCTCTTGGGGCTCACCGGACCCACTCTACGACCGAGCAGTCCGGTCCACCGGGCGGCGACTGGTGCCCGCCATCACCAGGAGGAGAACGCGGGGTCGCCCGCCAGGTCGGCGGCGAGGCGGCTGCGGTGGGCGGCCATCGCCTCGCCGTAGACCGCGAGCAGACCGGAAACGGTACGGTCCCAGGAGAAGTGCCGGGCATGCTGCTCAGCACCCCGGGACAGCTCCGCCCGCCGGGCCCGGTCGGGCAGCAGGCGGGCCAGCGCGAGGGCCCAGTCCGCCCGGTCGTGCCCGTCGATCAGCACGCCACTCACTCGGTCCCGCACGGCCGTGACGAGCCCGCCGACGGCGGCGGCCAGCACCGGCGTACCGCAGGCCTGCGCCTCCAGGGCGACCAGCCCGAAGGATTCGTTGTGCGACGGCACCGCGACCAGGTCGGCGGCCCGGTACAGGGCCGGCAGGTCGTCCCCGGTGCAGGGCGGCAGGAAGCGCACCCGGTCGGTCACCCCGAGGGTGGCGGCCAGGTCGATCAGCGCGGTGGGTTGGTCCAGTCCGCTGCCGCTGGGCCCGCCGCAGATCGCCACGGTCACCTCGTCGGCCAGGGCCGGGTCACGCTCCCGCAACGCGGCGACCGCGCGGATCAGCACGTCGGGGGCCTTGAGTGGCTGGATCCGACCGACGAAGGCCACCACGTACCCGTCGACGGGCAGCCCCAGCCGGTGGCGGGCCGCCCGGGCGGCCGCGGACCGGTTGCCCGGCGCGGGCCGGAACCGCTCCAGGTCGACGCCCGGTGGGACGACGGCGACCTGGGTCGGGTCGGCGTCGTACCGTTCGACGAGGTCGCGGGCCTCCACCCGGGTGTTGGCGACCAGGCGGTCCGCCTCGGCCACCACCTGCTCCTCGCCGATCACCCGGGCCTTGGGCTCCGGCCGGTCGCCGGCCGCGAGCTGGGCGTTCTTGACCTTCGCGAGAGTGTGTGCGGTGTGCACCAACGGCACTCCCCAGCGTTCCTTGGCCAGCCAGCCGACCTGGCCGGAGAGCCAGTAGTGGGAGTGGATCAGGTCGTAGTGCCCGGGCGGGCGGGACGCCTCGGCCCGCAGCACCCCCGCGGTGAAGGCGCAGAGTTGGCCGGGCAACTCCTCCTTGGTGAGCCCTTCCAGCGGGCCGGAGGTGATGTGCCGGACCTGCACCCCGGGCGCCATCTCGACCACCGGCGGGAGGTCGCCGGAGGTGGCCCGGGTGAAGATCTCCACCTCGACGTTGGCCTCGGCGAGCCGTCGGGCCACCTCGAGGATGTAGACGTTCATCCCGCCGGCGTCGCCCGTGCCGGGCTGGTGCAGCGGTGACGTGTGTACGGACAGCGTGGCGATGCGCCGTGGCCGGGGCCACGGTCGGGCACCTCGCTGACGACCAACACCGGTGTGCAGTTCCGCCACGTCCGCTCCTCTTGTCACGGTTAATGCCGTCTCGCACGACCGGCGCTTCTCGCTCAACCTGTGCGCCGGGTGTCATCTTCCCCATCGGGCCATGGAAATTCCCCGCACGGTCCGTCGGGGTGACGGACCTCATCACTGCCCGACCCCTGCTTGCCCGCCCGGAGCGGCCCGCACGCCCGCCGGGAGCGGGAAGGATCGGCGGGGTGACAATGACCCGATGACCTCTGTCGCCATCGTCACCGGAGCATCGAGCGGGATCGGCGCGGCCACCGCCCGCCGGCTCGCGTCCGAGGGTTTCCACGTGCTCGCCGCCGCCCGCCGCGCCGACCGGCTCACCGACCTGGTCGCCCAGATCACCGCCGCCGGCGGGGAGGCAACCGCGGTGACCTGCGACGTCACCTCGGACGAGTCGGTGGCCGGGCTGGCCGAGGCGGCCGCGCGGGCACCCGGGCCGGTGACCCTGCTGGTCAACAACGCCGGCGGCGCGCGCGGCCTGGAGCCGGTGGAGTCCGGGTCGATCGCCGACTGGCAGTGGATGTACGACGTCAACGTGCTCGGCACGCTGCGGGTGACCCAGGCGCTGCTGCCGGCACTGGAGGCGTCCGGCGCCGGCACCATCGTGGTGGTCTCGTCCACCGCCGGCCTGACCGTGTACGAGGGCGGGGGCGGCTACACCGCGGCGAAGCACGCACAGACCGCCATCGCCGGCACGCTCCGGCTGGAGCTGTGCGGTCGACCGCTGCGGGTCATCGAGATCGACCCGGGCATGGTGAAGACCGACGAGTTCGGGCTGGTCCGCTTCGGCGGCGACGCGGAGCGGGCCGCCGCCGTCTACGCCGGGGTGCCCGGGCCGCTGGTCGCCGAGGACGTCGCTGACTGCATCGCCTGGTGCGCCACCCGCCCGGACCACGTCAACGTGGACCGGCTGGTGGTCCGGCCGAGGGCGCAGGCCGCCCAGCACAAGGTGCACCGGCTTTCCCAGTGAAGCGCGAGGAGTGAGCCGGGTTTGCGAGCCCCGCAGTCGCGAACGAAAGTTGGCCCAGTGAAGCGCGAGGAGTGAGCCGGATGGGTCCGGTGGCGCGGCGTCGACCGCTCGGCGTGGTCACCCGGGGTACGACCAACCCGAACCGGCTCCGCCGGGTGGACAACTGGATCGTCGCCACCTGCGCCGACCGGCTACGGGCGGCGGTCGACCCGCTGGTGGTCGACCTCGGCTACGGCGCCACCCCGGTGACGGCGGTGGAACTGCGGGCGCGGCTGGCCGCCGGGGTCCGTCCGGACGTACGGCTGGTCGGGCTGGAGATCGATCCGGCCCGGGTGGCCGCCGCGACACCGGCCGCCGACCCGCCCGGCCTGACCTTCGCCCGGGGTGGGTTCGAGCTGGCCGGACTCCGGCCGGTGCTGGTGCGCGCGTTCAACGTGTTGCGCCAGTACGACGAGAGCGACGTGCCGGAGGCCTGGCGGACGATGACCGCCGCCCTCGCCCCGGGCGGCGTGCTCGTCGAGGGCACCTGTGACGAGTTGGGCCGCCTCGCCAGCTGGTTGCTGGTCGACGCGGACGGCCCCCGGACGCTGACCCTGGCCGCCAGGCTCAACACGCTGGGCAGCCCCGCCGAGTTGGCCGAGCGGCTGCCCAAGGCGCTGATCCACCGCAACGTCCCCGGTGAACCGGTGCACGAGCTGATCCGGGCACTGGAGGGCGCCTGGCAGGCCGCCGCCTCGTACGCCCCGTTCGGCCCCCGCCAGCGCTGGCTCCGTGCCGTGGCCCATCTCAGGGACACGGGCTGGCCGGTCCTGGACCGGCCCCACCGCTGGCGCCACGGCGAGTTGACCCTCCCCTGGCCCAGCGTCGCCCCGAGGGGGTCTGGTTAGAGGGCGGAGTTGATGAGGACGGGTTCCGGGTGCAGGGTCACACCGAAGCGGGTGTGCACCGTGTCGCGGATGGTGGCGGCCAGGGCGAGCAGGTCGGTGGTGCGGGCCGCGCCGGTGCGGTTGGTGAGGGCGAGGGTGTGCTTGCTGGAGATGGCCACTCCGCCCGGGCCCGGGTGGCCCTTGGCGAAGCCGGCCTTGTCGATCAGCCAGGCCGCGCTCACCTTGACCGTGTCGTCGACCCCGGGCCAGGCCGGCGGCTCGCCCAGCTCGGCGGCGCGTTCCCGGAGCAGCTGGTACGTCGCCCGGTCGAGCACCGGGTTGGTGAAGAAGGAGCCGACCGAGCGGGTGTCGGGGTCGGTGGCGTCGAGCACCATGCCCTTGCCGGCGCGCAGCCGCAGGACCGCTGCCCGGGCGTCGGCCAGCGGCACCCGCTCGCCCACCTCGACCCCGAGCGACCGGGCCAGTTCCGCGTAGCGCACCGGGCCGGAGACTGGGGACCGGGCGAGCCGGAAGTCGACGGAGAGCACCACGAAGCGTTCCCGGTACTTGAAGATGCTGCCCCGGTAGGCGAACCCGCAGTCGGCGGCCGCAATGAACTGGCGGGTGTCCTCGGCCCGGTCGTACACCTCGACACCGGTGATGGTCTCGGCGACCTCCTGGCCGTACGCGCCGACGTTCTGGATCGGGGTGGCGCCAGTCGAGCCGGGGATGCCGGAGAGGCATTCCACGCCGGCCCAGCCATTGGCCACCGTGGCGGCCACCAGGTCGTCCCACGGTTCGCCGGCCTCGACCCGTACGGTGACCGATCCGGCGTCCTCGGCGACGACCCGCAGGCCACGGGAGCGCACCAGGACGACCGTGCCGGGGTAGCCGGCGTCGCCGATCACCACGTTGCTGCCGCCCGCGAGGATCAGGACCTGCTCGGGTGCGGCCCGGACGGCTCGGACGATTTCGTCGGCATCACCAGCGGCCACGATCCGCCCCGCCGGGCCGCCCATCCGCAGCGTGGTGTAGCTGGCCAGCGGGCCAGGGATGGCACGATCGGCTTCGGTTGTCGACTGGGCGGAGGCGTCTGGCACGTCTTTCAGCTTAGGCTGAGGGGTAGCCGCGGCACCCACTGGTGGCCCGGCACCCCCGGGGAGGATGGCAATGGGCAGACTGCAGGGCAGCAAGGATTTCTGGATCGGTGCGCTCCGGGCGGAGGGTCCGGCCTTCGCCGCAGCGGTGGCCGAGGCGCCGCCGGAGACACCCGTGCTGTCCTGTCCGGGCTGGACGGTCAACGATCTCACTTTGCATCTCGCCGGCCTCTACCACTGGGTTTCTTCCTTCGCCGGCTCCGGTCAGACGACCGTACCGGCCCGCGAGGACCGGATCGGGGCGGACGCGGGCCTGAGCCCTCTCCAGATCTGGCAGCAGGGGTACGACAGGTTGATGGTCCTCTTCGACGGGCTCGACCCGGAGGCCCCGGCGTGGAACTGGGCGCCGCAGCCGAAGAAGGCCGGGTTCTGGCCGCGCCGGATGGCGCACGAGACGGCGGTGCACCGTTGGGATGCCCAGCTCGCCATCGCGGCCGGTGACCCGGTGGAGGCGAAGCTGGCGGCCGACGGGGTGAGCGAGGTGCTGGACACCTGGTTGCCGGCGGGCCGGCGGCGGGTGCCGGGCGACTGGCACGGGGTGGTGCACCTCAGCGCCGTCGACGCGGCGCACGACTGGTACCTGCGGCTGCGCGGCGAGGGCGTCGCGCTGCTCGACACCGCGACCATCTTCGATCACGACGACCACCATGCCCGCGCCCAGGTCAGCGGCACCGCGAGCGACCTGCTGCTGGCGCTCTGGGGCCGGGTCAGCTTCGAGACGCTGGATGTCAGCGGCGATCGCGCCCTGCTGGACGGCCTGCGTACCGGCTGACCGCGACCCGGCCCGACACGTCGAGGGCGTCACCCCCGTGGGGGTGGCGCCCTCGTCGGCGTCGATGCCTCCTTCGCGTACCGGGTCGATGAGAGCGCTCTCTTGACAGGGCGGGACGGACCCACCAATCTGTCGTGAGAGCGCTCTCCCGCCACACCGCCAGCACTTTGAGAGGGGTCCGAATCTCATGGCTGTCTATCCGCGCCGCCGCCTCGCCGCGGTGGCCCTCGCCGCCAGCACCGCCCTGCTCGTCACCGCCGGCTGCGGCGGCGGCGACAAGGCGGACGGGGACGGACCGGTCACGCTGACCGTCGACGTCTTCGGCCAGTTCGGCTACGAGCAGCTCTACCAGGAGTACATGACCGCGCACCCCAACGTGAAGATCGTCGAGCGCGGCACCGGCACCAACCTCGACGAGTACTCACCGAAGCTGACCCAGTGGCTCGCCGCCGGCCGGGGCGCGGGCGACGTGGTGGCCATCGAGGAAGGCCTGATGGTCGAGTACAAGGCCAACCCCGGCAACTTCGTCAACCTGCTCGACCACGGCGCCGCCGACCTCAAGGCCAACTTCCTCGAATGGAAGTGGAACGCCGGGCTGACCGCCGACGGCAAGCAGCTGATCGGCCTCGGCACCGACGTCGGCGGCATCGCCATCTGCTACCGCAAGGACCTCTTCGCCAAGGCGGGGCTGCCCACCGAGCGGGACGAGGTCTCCAGGCTCTGGCCGACGTGGCAGGACTACATCGCCACCGGGGAACGGTTCGTCGCGGCGAAGACCGGCGCGTCGTTCCTCGACGCCGCGACCAACACCTTCAACACCATCCTGCTGCAGACCGCCGGCAACACGACCGGGTACAGCTACTACGACACCAGCGGCAACGTGGTCGTCGACAGCAACCCGGCGGTACGGCAGGCGTGGGACACCACCATGGACATCGTGGACTCCGGCCTCTCCGGAAAGTACGGCTCCTGGTCGGAGGAGTGGGTCTCCGCCTTCAAGCAGTCGAAGTTCGCCACCATCGCCTGCCCCGCCTGGATGACCGGGGTTATCGAGGGCAACGCCGGCCCGACCGCCCAGGGCAAGTGGGACATCGCGCGGGTGCCCGGCAACGGCGGCAACTGGGGCGGGTCACATCTCGCCGTGCCGAAGCAGAGCAAGCACAAGGCCGAAGCCATCGAGCTGGTCAAGTTCCTCACCAGCGCAAAGGGTCAGATCGGCGCGTTCACGGCCAAGGGCACACTGCCCTCCTCGCCGCAGGCGCTCGACGATCCGGCGATCACCGGCGCCACGAACGCGTACTTCTCCGGCGCACCCACCGGCACCATCTTCGGCACCGGCGCCAAGAGCCTGAAGCCGGTCTACATGGGCCCGAAGAACCAGGCCGTACGCACCGAGGTGGAGAACGCCGTACGAACGGTCGAGCTGGGTCAGCGCAACCCCACCCAGGGCTGGACCGACGCGGTAACCAATGCCAAGAAGGCCGCCGCCAAGTAGCCCCTTCCCACCCCGCCGATCCAGGACGAATCGTCGCGATCAGAGGTCAACTGACCACGACATGCCCTGGATCGGCGGGGGACGGGAGGGCGGAAAGGAGTTCGCGGCATGACCCTTCAGCTTGACGACCGGCCGGCGGCCGTACCGGCGGCCGGCCACCGTCGCCGATCGTCGGGGCGGCTCAGCCGGCTCGACACCCGTTGGTCGCCCTACCTGTACATCGCCCCGTTCTTCCTGCTCTTCGCGGTGTTCGGGGTCTACCCACTGGCGTACACGTTCTGGGTTTCGCTGCACGACTGGGACCTGCTCGGGACCGACCACGCGTTCGTCGGCGCGGCCAACTACACCCGGCTGCTGGCCGATCCCGACTTCTGGCACGCGGTGGTCAACACGCTGGGCATCTTCGTCATCTCGACCGTTCCACAGCTGCTCGCCGCCCTCTGGCTGGCCAACCTGCTCAACCGGGGGCTGCGCGCCCGCACCGGCTGGCGGATGGCGGTCCTCGTCCCCAACGTGACCTCCACCGCCGCCGTGGCGATCGTCTTCGGAGTGCTCTTCGGCCGTGAGTTCGGGATGGTCAACTGGCTGCTCGACCTCGTCGGGCTCGATCCGGTCGGGTGGAAGTCGGACCGCATCGCCTCCTGGGTGGCCATCTCCGCCATGGTCGACTGGCGGTGGACCGGCTACAACGCGCTGATCCTCCTGGCCGCGATGCAGGCCATCCCGCGCGACCTGTACGAGTCGGCGGCGATCGACGGCGCCAACCGGTTCCGGCAGTTCTGGTCGATCACCGTGCCGCTGCTCAAGCCGACGATCACCTTCTGCGTCATCGTCGCCACCATCGGCGGGTTGCAACTCTTCACCGAGCCCCGGCTGTTCCACTCCGGCACCAACCCGATCCGGGGCGGACCGCTGCGGGAGTCGCAGACCGTGACCATGTACATGTTCGAGAACGCCTTCGCGCCGCACTACAACTTCGGGTACGGCTCGGCCGTGGCCTGGCTGCTCTTCGCGCTCATCGCGATCGTGGCGGCGGTCAACGTGCTGGTGCTGCGACGGCTGGGAAGATCGGGGCCGGGTCCCGGGAAGGGAACGGACCGATGAGCCGGCTCTGGCGGGCCAGCCCGTTGACGTACCTGGCACTGGTGGTCGCCGTCGGGATGTCGGTCTTCCCGATCTGGTGGATGTTCGTGGTGGCCAGCCGGTCCAGCGACGCGATGGGCCAGCTGCCGCCGCCGATGACACCCGGCGGCAACCTGGGGGCCAACATCGCCCGGCTGTTCGACAACACCGACGCGTACTTCCTGACCGGCCTCATCAACTCGACGATCGTGGCGGGCACGGTCACCGTGTCGGTGGTGTTCTTCGCCAGTCTGGCCGGCTTCGCGTTCGCCAAGCTACGGTTCCGCGGCCGCAACGCGCTGCTGCTCGCGATCATCGCCACCATGATGGTGCCGACCCAACTCGGCGTGATCCCGCTGTATCTGCTCATGACCCGGCTGCAGTGGAACGACCGACTGCCCGCGGTGATCGTGCCGGCGCTGGTCACCGGGTTCGGGGTGTTCATGATGCGGCAGTACGCCGGCCAGGCGGTCAGCGACGAGCTGATCGAGGCGGCGCGGATGGACGGCTGCGGCACCGCCCGGATCTGGTGGCACGTGGTGGTGCCCGCGCTGCGGCCGGCCGCCGCGGTGCTCGGCCTGCTCACGTTCATGACCACCTGGAACGACTTCCTGTGGCCGTACGCTGTGCTGAACGACCCGGCGAACCCGACCGTGCAGCTCTCCCTGCGAGCGCTGTCGGACGGCTACTACCAGGACATGTCACAGGTGTTCACCGGGACGGCCATCGCGACGTTGCCCCTGCTGCTGGTCTTCGTGCTGTTCGGCCGGCAGATCATCGGCGGGATCATGGAAGGTGCGGTCAAGGCGTGAGCAGACTTCAATTCCCCGACAACTTTCTCTGGGGAGCGGCCACCGCTGCGTACCAGATCGAGGGCGCGGCCCGCGACGACGGTCGCGGTCCGTCCATCTGGGACACCTTCAGTCGTACGCCGGGAAAGGTGTACCAGGGCCACACCGGTGACGTCGCCTGCGACCACTACCACCGGTACGCCGACGACGTGGCGCTGATGGCCGAGCTGGGGCTGAAGGCGTACCGCTTCTCGGTGGCCTGGCCGCGGATCCAGCCGGACGGCACCGGCCCGGTCAACCCGCGCGGGCTGGACTTCTACGACCGGCTCACCGACACGCTGCTCGACCGGGGGATCGACCCGATCGTCACCCTGTACCACTGGGACCTGCCGCAGACCCTGGGCGACCGGGGCGGCTGGACCAACCGGGACACCGCCGAGCACTTCGCCACGTACGCCACGGCGATGTACGCGCGACTGGGCGATCGGGTGGACGTCTGGACGACCCTCAACGAGCCGTGGTGCTCGGCGTACCTCGGTTACGGCAACGGCGTGCACGCTCCGGGCGAGCAGGACGCGGGCGCGGCCTTCACCGCCGTACACCATCTGCTTCTCGGGCACGGCCTGGCGGCGCGGGCGCTGCGGGCGGCGGGCGCCCGCAGCGTGGGGATCACCCTCAATCCGGCGGACGTGCGGCCGGCCGACCCGCAGAGCGCGGCCGACGCCGCCGCGGTGCGCCTGGTCGACGGCCTGCACAACCGGATCTTCCTCGACCCCCTGCTGGCCGGCGGCTACCCGGACGACGTGCGCGAGCACGTGGCGCGCATCGTCGAACCGACGTTCGTCCGGGACGGCGACGAGAAGCTGATCGCCGCCCCGATCGACCTGCTCGGCATCAACTACTACCAGCCGAGCTACGTCGCCGGTCGGCCCGACGGCGCCGGCGGCGGCGGCGCGTACCCGGGCACCGAGGGCGCCGTGCACTTCCTGCCGCCGACCGGGCCGCTCACCGACATGGACTGGATGATCGAACCGGCCGGGCTGACCCGGCTGCTGGAGCGGATCGCCACCGACTACCCCGGGGTGCCGCTGCTGATCACCGAGAACGGCGCGGCGTTCCCCGACAAGGCGGGCGCCGACTCGCCCGACGGGCCGGGGCAGGTGATCGACAGCGACCGGATCGCCTACCTGGACGGGCACCTGCGTGCCGCGCACGAGGCGATCTCCCGGGGCGTGGACCTGCGCGGCTATCTCGTATGGTCACTCCTGGACAACTTCGAGTGGGCGGAGGGCTACCGCAAGCGGTTCGGGATCGTGCACGTCGACTACCTGACCCAGCGGCGCACACCGAAGGCCAGCGCCCGGTGGTACCAGGAGGTGATCTCCCGGAACGGGCTGTGACGAGCGGGGTGGGGGCACGATGACGACGGCGCAACGGCCGACGCTGGAAGCGGTGGCGGCGCTGGCCGGGGTGTCCCGGGCCACCGTGTCCCGCGTGGTCAACGGCTCCACCACCGTCGCCGAGCCGATCCGGGAAGCAGTCACCCGGGCGGTCGCCGAGCTGGGGTACGTCCCCAACCTGGCCGCCCGCAGCCTGGTCACCCAGCGCACCGACTCGATCGCCCTGGTCATGCCGGAGGCGGCCACCCGGGTCTTCTCCGACGACCAGGTCTTTCCCGGCATCATCCGCGGCGTCAGCCAGGAGCTGGAGGCAGCAGACAAGCAGCTGGTGCTGATGCTGGCCGGCTCCCCGGCCGGGCACGACAGGGTCGAGCGGTTCACCACCGGCCGGCACGTCGACGGGGTGCTCTTCGCCTCGCTGCACGGCGCGGACCCGCTGCCCGGCACGTTGGCCCGCCTCGGCATCCCGGTGGTGTGCAGCGGCCGGCCGCTGGGCGACGTGCCCGTGCCGTACGTGGACGTCGACCACGTCGGCGGGGTCACAGCGGCCGTCCGACACCTGATCGACAGCGGTCGCCGACGGATCGCCACCATCGCCGGCCCGCAGGACATGGTGGCCGGGATCGAACGGCTCACCGGTTACCGGGCCACGATGGCCGCCGCCGGGCTGCCCGAGCTGGTCGCGATCGGCGACTTCACCCGGGAGTCCGGGGCCGCCGCCATGCACCGGCTGCTCGTCGAGCATCCCGACCTGGACGCGGTCTTCGCCGCCTCCGACCTGATGGCGCACGCCGCCCTGCGAACGCTGCGCGAGGCCGGACGGCAGGTGCCGCAGGACGTCGCGGTGGTCGGCTTCGACGACATCGAGACCGCCGCGTACACCGAGCCGCCGCTGACGACCGTCCGGCAGCCGATCGTGGAGATCGGCCGGCGGATGACCCGGCAGCTGCTCCGGCTGGCCGCCGGCGAGACCATCGAGCCGGCGATCATGCTCCCCACAGAGCTGATCCGTCGCGCCTCCGCCTGACCCGTCACCCGCTCCCGCTGGCGGCAAGATCCGCACTACTTCAGGGTTTTAGTGGCCTCAGGGCGTCATGAGGCCACTAAAACCCTGAAACTGCTGCCTCTCGGCCCGCCGGGTGGGGCCGTTATTGCGTCGCTCCGGCGGGCGATCGTCGTTAACCTCGCCGGCATGCCGGATGCTGTCGCGCTGCTGCACGTGCCCGCCCTGTCCAACGTCGCCGAGTACGCCTACGCGGCCACCGTCGAGCCGCCCGCCCGGCTGGTGTTCACCGCCGGCGCCTGCCCGTTGAACGCCGAGGGACGTACCGTCGCGCCGGGCGACCATGCCGCGCAGGCACGGCAGGTGATGACGAACCTCAAGACCGCCCTCGCGGCGGCCGGCGCCACCCCACCGACGTGGTCAAGACCACCGTCTACGTGGCGTCGTCCCGGCAGGCCGAGCTGGTGACCGTCTGGGAGGTGGTGCGGGACTTCTTCGGCGACCACGACCCACCCAGCACCCTGCTCGGGGTCACCGTGCTCGGCTACCCCGACCAACTCGTCGAGGTCGAGGCCGTCGCCGCCGTACGGACGGGGGCCTGACATGCGCATTCGCGTGGCACGTCCAGACGATGCCCCAGCCGTGGTGGCACTGCGGACAATGGTTTTTCCGTACCTGGTGCGCGGTGTCGAATCGACCTCGAAGATGATCGCTGAGCCAGTACCGGGGAGGGGGTGGGCGGCCTTCGTGGCCGAGGTCGACGACCAGGTCGTGGGTTGGGTGACGGCGCAACGCAACGCTTCGACCTCGACGGCGGACTTCGGTGACATCTCCCTGCTGCACGTGCACCCCGACCATCGGCACCGCGGGATCGGCACCGCGCTGCTGGCGACCGCTACAGGTCACCTCGCCCCGCTGGGGATCCGCCGGCTCCGCGCCTTCGCGCAGCCCGAAGCGCTGCCGTTCGCCCGTCGGCACGGCTTCGAACCCAGCCGCGAACTGCGCTACTCGGCGCTCGACCTGAACGCGGCACCCGCGCCACCCGATCCGCCGCCGGGCGTGCGGCTGCGCCCGATCGAAAACCTGGATCCACACCTGCTGCACGCGGCGGACGTGGCCTCGGCGATGGACGAACCTGGCGACGTACCGGTCGACGCGGTCAGCTACGAGACCTGGCAGTACGACGTGTGGGACAACCTCGGCCTGGACAAGACGGCCAGCACCGCCGCCGAGGTCGACGGCGAGGTGGCCGCCTTCAGCCTGGTGAAGCGTGACGGAGACCGCATGTGGTCGGACTACACCGGCACCATTCCGGCGTACCGCGGACGAGGGCTGGCCCGGCTGGCCAAGACGGTGGCGCTGCACCGGGCCGCCGCGAACGGTGTGCGCGTCGCGTACACCTCGAACGACGAGGCGAACGGGCCGATGCTCGCGATCAACGCCCGACTGGGCTACCGACCGGTGGCGGCCCAGTGGTCCTGCCTGGCCGACCTGACCTGATCAGCGGTGAGCCCGGCGCGGTCGACGGGCCAGGGACAGCCACCCGAGGAATCGGGAGTGCATCACCGCGAGATCCGGGCGACCTCCCAGTCCGTACACGTCGTCGACGGCCTCCTGCATCGAGGAGGCCAGGTAGAACGCCAGCGCGATCGAGTGACCGTAGAACTCTGCCGCAAGGTCAAGTTGGGCCGGAGCGCACGGCCAGGGTGCGGCGCAGTTGCGACACAGCCACGCGGGTCGCATCGGCAGGTGCGGCCGGGGTCGGGCGCTCATCCGACCCGCACCGGTCCACGTCGTACCGCCCGACGGGTCGTCGGCCGGACGGTCGGTACCGGAGTGTCCTGCCAGATCAGCCCGGCCATCTGGACGAAGAGTGACCGCCGGACGATCGCCTCACCCCTCGGGCTCAGCTCGTAGCCCTCAACCCAGAGCCAGCCGTCATAGGTCACCCAGCCCGGAAGCCGGATCACGCGGACGTAGATCGGCCGGAGAAACTGCACACTCGCGGCGCGGGTCAGGTAAAGGACGTCGCCGGCCTTCACCTTCCGCGCGGACGCTGGCTCATTCTCGGGCATGGGTTCTCCCTATGGGCAGATCCAAAGGGGACCGTCCCGGCGAGTTCTCCGGAAGCGGTCCTGCTCGTGGAACTCTTCTCGGTAACCGCCTAATCTCGATAGCGAATCGGCCCTGGTGGAGCGACACCGGCGGATACGGAGCCGCCAGTGAGGGGCGGCGAGGGGCCAGTGTCGACAGGTTGGGGGAGGGTTGGGGATCGTGAGCATCACGGCGGCGGAAATCCTGCTCGACGAGCTGCGCCATGCGCGGACGGCCCGCGGAATGAATCAGGACGATTTCGGCAGGTTCATCAGCTACTCCGGTACTCACGTCAGTGCCGTAGAGACCGGCACCCGCCCACCCACCAGCGATTACGTAGCAGCTATCGACAAGGCTCTGAAGACTGGCGGGATCTTCGTGCGGCTACTCGAACGGCTTGCCGCACTCGACATGGCTCCTTTGTGGCTGCGGGAGTGGATCACCTTCGAGGAGCAGGCGAAGGCCCTGAGGTGGTACGAGCCAGCCTTCGTACCAGGGCTTCTTCAGACCGAGACCTACGCACGGGCGACACTTCAAGCCGGCGGGCTTCTCAGTGCTGAACAAACCACGCGTCGAGTCCGGTCGCGGATGGACCGGCAAGCGGTGCTTGATCGCGAGAACCCGCCTCACGTGGTGATCGTGCTTGATGCGGCAGTGCTTCGACGGACCGTGAACGACGACCGTGCGCTGATACGTGAACAGCTCGAACACCTCACGGCCGTCGCCGAGCTGCCGCACGTGCAAATTCATGTCGTGCCGGACGATGCCGGGCTCTACCCTGGCCTCCAAGGCGGGTTCATCCTCGCCACGATGCCCGACGACACGGTCCTCGGGCATACCGATTACCAGGTGCGATCGCAGACCGTCAGTGGCCGGGGCGAGATTGCTACGCTCCAAAAGACGTGGGAGGCCGTCCTCAGGGACGCACTGCCCCGCAGACCCTCTCTAGATTTGATCAAGGAAGCGGCGAAGACATGGACCTGACCGACGCCCGTTGGCGCAAGTCGACGAAGTCCGGGACGAACGGTGGCAACTGTGTCGAGGTCGCCGACAACCTACCCGGCGTCGTGCTGGTCCGTGACACCAAGGACCGTAACGGCGGAACCCTGACCTTCGGGCCGGCAGCCTGGCGTGCCTTCCTCGCGGAGTTCCCCGAGCGGTCGTAACCGGCCCCTGGCCGCTCGGTACGGCCCGTCTCGACGCCAGCCCCACCCGGCGTAGAGACTCGGTGGTCCTACGCCACGCTGTTGTCGGAGACCTGGCGGGCGGTGGCGTGGGTGCCGGCATCGAAGAGCACCAGGCGCGCTTCGCTGACGGCGGTCGGCGTGGCCGAGCGCAGCACCGACAGCGCCTGCCGCACCGCGTCGTCGATCGGCCAGCCGTAGATGCCGGCCGAGATCAGCGGGAACGCCACGGTGGTCGCGCCCAGGTCGTCGGCCACCCGCAGGCTGTTGGCGTAGCAGTCGCGCAGCAGCGCCGACCGGTCCTCGGTGCCCGACCAGACCGGCCCGACGGTGTGGATCACCCAGCGGGCCGGCAGCTCACCGGCCGTGGTCGCCACCGCCTGCCCGGTGGGCAGCCCTCGGCCGTACCGGGACGCCCGCAGCTCCCGGCACTCGGCCAGGATGGCCGGACCGCCACGGCGGTGGATGGCGCCGTCGACCCCTCCGCCGCCGAGAAGGGACGAGTTCGCGGCGTTCACGATCGCGTCCACCCGCTGGGAGGTGATGTCCCCCTCGACCAGGGTTATCTCCATGTCAGTGCTCCTCGATCGGCTGGCCGAGCGAGCGGCGGGCCAGCAGCGTGGCGCCGGCCACCGCAGCCGGCATGACCAGTACGGCACCGAGCGGGATCAGGAAGCAGAGGAAGACCGCCACTCCGAAGCCCAACGCCGTGGGCCGGTCGGCCTTGAGGATCGACCGGCGCTGCGGCAGCCGCATACCGCGCCGGTAGAACGGCGCGCCGACCAGCTCCACGGCGAGGAACCAGCCACCGACCGCCGCCCCGATCACCGGAACCACCGTCTGGCCGACCACCGGGATGAAGCCGGCGACGAAGAGCGGGATGCCGACCAGGGCGGAGAGCGCCACCAGGCGTACCGAGTCGGCGAGGCTGCGACGCAGCGACGACCAGAAGGGCACCTCCACCGCACCCGGGGTGCCGCCGAGCCGCTCCTCCACCCGCTCGGAGATCTTCTCGTAGAACGGATCGCCGATCACCAGGGTCACCGCGGTGAAGGTGACCACGCCGAGCAGGCCACCGAGCCCCAGGACGGCCAGCCCGGCGATCACCCGGACCAGGCTGCGGGCGGTGGTCGACCAGCCGTCCGCGAACGGGGTCACCAGGGCTGCGATGTCGTCCACGAAGTACACCAGGGCGGCGATCGCGCCCACGAAGAGCACACCGGAGATCAGCGCCGGCACGATGCCGAGCAGCATCAGCCGTGGGCTCCGGACGTACAGCCCGAACCCGCGCAAAAGCAGCCGGACCCCCGCGAAGAAGCGTCCGACGACCCCGGTCACCGGGCTGGCAATTCTGCTGACGTCCACGATCGAGCAGCCTAGCGATCACCGCGAAGCACCGCCGGGCGGCGCGGCGAGCGGGGCCGGGCAGGATGGACGGGTGCGCGCCTCCCGACTGATCTCGTTGCTGTTGCTGTTGCAGGCGCGCGGGTCGATGACCGCGGGCGAGCTGTCCCGGGCGCTGGAGGTCTCCGAGCGGACGGTGTACCGGGACGTGGTGGCGCTTTCGGCCGCCGGGGTGCCGGTCTACGCCGACCGGGGCCGGGCCGGCGGTTACCGACTGCTCGGCGGCTACCGGACCCGGCTGACCGGGTTGACCCGGGACGAGGCGGAGGCGCTCTTCCTCGCCGGCCTCCCCGGGCCGGCCGCCGACATGGGGCTCGCCGACGCGGTGGCCGCCGCCGAGTTGAAGGTGCTCGCCGCGCTACCGCCCGCGCTGCGAGACGCGCCGGCCCGTGCCGGGCAGCGGTTCCACCTGGACGTGCCGGGCTGGTTTCGGGAGACCGGCCCGCCGCCGTGGCTGGCCGAGTTGGCCCGGGCGGTCTGGCGGGACCGGGTGGTGCAGCTGCGCTACCGACGCGGCGACGGGGAGGTGACCCGCCGGCTGTGGCCATACGGGCTGGTGCTCAAGAACGGGGTCTGGTACCTGGTGGGCCGGGTCGGCGATGACACCCGCATCTACCGGGTGGACCGGGTGACCGGGGTCGAGGTGGGCGAGGAGGGCTTCGACCGGGACGAGGACTTCGACCTGGCCGGTTACTGGCGCGAGCAGGCCGGCTCGTTCCTGCGGAACATGCTGCGCGCGGAGGTCACCGTCCGGCTCAGCCCGGCCGGCCTGCGCCAGCTCCGACACGTGGTGGACGCCCCCTTTGTGTACGAGGAGCTGCTGGTCGCCGCCGGCCACCCCGACGAGCAGGGCTGGGTGGTGACCCGGCTCCCGGTCGAGTCGGTGCTGGTCGCGTACACCCAACTGCTGGCGCTGGGTCCCGAGGTGGAGGCGCTCCACCCGCCGGAGCTGCGCGAACGCCTGGCGGATGCGGCGCGCCGGGCCACCGCGCGCTACGCCGGCCCGGCCCGTCCGTGACGACCGCGCGGGTCAGCGGTAGCCGGTGACGTCGGCCGGCCGACCTGCGTCGACCACCTCGACGATGTACCGGAACGCCTCCGGCTGGCTGCCGTCGACATCGGTGAACCCGTACACCTTGGACAGCGTGCCGGCATCGACGGACCTGCCGTTCCAGCGGGCCTTCTCCTCGTCGGCGGCGAGCGCGGCGACCGCGCGGCCGACGAAGGCCGGCGTCTCCGAGATGAGGAAGTGCGGGTCGGTGGCCGCCCCGTCGCGCCAGTTGTCCTCGGTCACGCCGAAGTGCTCGAGCATGGCCTCGGAGCGGAGCCAGCCGGGGCTGAGGGCGACGGCGGTGCCCCCGTGCGGCTTCAACTCGTGCGCCTGGGTGAACGCCAGCCGGTTGACCGAGGTCTTGGCCAGGTCGTAGAAGACCGAGATCCGGTAGTTGTCGTCGTTGTACGCCTTCGTGCCGTCGCCGATCTCCACGACCAGGCCACCGGGCCTGCGGATCAGCAGCGGCAGCGCGAAGTGGCTGGTGATGATGTGCGTGTCGACCGCCAGCCGCAGGGTGCGGAACCCAGCGTCCAGCGGCTGCTCCCAGACCGGCTTGTCCCACGTGACCAGCGGGTCGCCACCCCAGATGTCGTTGACCAGCACGTCGAGGCGGCCCTGCTCGGTGTCGATCCGGGCGACCAGGTCGCGCACCTGCCCGGGCACGAGGTGATCGACCTGGACGGCGATGCCGGTGCCGCCCGCTGCCGTGACCAGCTCGGCGGTCTCCTCGATGGTCTCCGGCCGGCCCATCTCCGAGCGGCCGGCACGGCTGCTGCGGCCGGTGGCGTACACGGTGGCCCCGGCGGCGCCGAGCTGGACCGCGATCTGCCGACCGGCGCCCCGGGTGGCGCCGGCGACGAGCGCGATCTTTCCTGTCAGCGGTGGTGTCATGCCTGCGACGGTGTCAGCAATACCTGACAGGTGCCGTCCGAATTCACCGACCGGCCTGGTCCCTCAGGTCTGCCGACGTGTCACTGCACGTCGAACTCGTTGCCCTCCGGGTCGACCATTGCGGTGAACACGCTGCCCGGCTCGTCGACCTCGCGCAGCACGGTGGCGCCGAGCCCGACCAGCCGCCGCACCGTCGCCTCCCGCTGATCCGGGCCGGCGTGCAGGTCGACGTGCAGCCGGTTCTTGACCTGTTTGGGCTCCGGCACGGCCTGGAACAGCAGCCGGCGGCCGAGACCGATGCCGCTGACCGGCTGGACCGGGTCCTCCGGGTGGCGGATCGCCGCGAGATTGCGGAAGGCACGACGACCGTCGATCTCGACGTACGCGTCCGGCCCGATCGCGCCGGACGAGGCCAACTGCTCGATGAGGGCGCCGTTGTCCTCGATCTCGTATTCGAGCGCAGCCGCCCAGAACCGGGCCAGCGCGATCGGCTCCGCGCTGTCGACGACGAGCTTCCATGCCAGGGCCATCGGATCTCCTCACCTTTCCCGGTGACCCGCGCCCTGCGGATCAGTCCTGTAACCGTTTATAGTGGTTACGTGACCGACGTCGCAAGTGGAATCGCCCTGGTGTCGCTGAGAGGGACCCGTTTCCTCTTCGATCCCGGCGCGCTCTGCCTGGAGTTCCTCACCACCGGCGGGCCGGGCATCGGCGCTCGCTACGAGGTGCTGCACCGTCCCGCGGATCTCGCCGAATGGCTGTCGCGGTCCCGGCTGCGTCTGGACGCCGCGCGGGTCGATGTCGGCCCGACGGAGCTGGCCACCGCACGACGACTGCGGGACGCGCTGTGGCGACTGGTCTGCGCCCGTACCGGCACCCGGCCACCGGCCAGCACACCCAGCGACTTCGACGCCACACCCGACGACCTCGACACCCTCAACGAGGCGGCGGCCGCCGCACCGCTGGCACCCCGACTCGACCCGGACGGCACTCGGCACTGGGCGCTGCCCGCCAGCGGCCAGCAGGCCCTGGCCTGCATCGCCCGGGACGCGATCGACCTGTTCAGCGGGCCGTACGCCGACCGGATCCGGGAGTGCGAGGCGCACAACTGCTACCTGGTCTTCGTGGACACCTCGCGCCCCGGGCGACGCCGCTGGTGCACGATGGAGCGCTGCGGCAACCGGCACAAGGCCCGGTCACTGCGTGCCCGCCGGGACGCCTAGCCCAGCGAGCGACAGCACCACTCAGTCCACGAGGCGGACGCGGACCCGGCGATTGGCCCGACCCTTGCTCTCCACCTTGACCACCTGCACCTTGCCGATCTGGGCGGTCGACGCCACGTGGGTGCCACCGTCGGCCTGCACGTCCAGCCCCACGATGTCGACGATCCGGACCTCCTGCTCGTCCGGCGGGATCAGGTTGGACTGGGTGCGGATGATGTCCGGCAGGGCCAGCGCCTCGACGCGGGGCAGCACCCGGACGGCGACCGAACGGTCGGCGGCCACCTCGGCGTTGACCAGCCCCTCGATCCGGCTCTTGAAGTCCGTCGGCACCTCGGGCAGGTTGAAGTCCATCCTGGCCTCACCCACGTCCATCGAGTTTCCGGTGACGAGTGCGCCGAAGTCGCGGAACACCACCCCGCAGAGCACGTGCAGGCCCGAGTGGGTGCGCATCAGGCGGGTGCGGCGCTCGTCCTCCACCGCGCCGGTCACCTCGGTGCCAACCGGCGGCAGCGGATCACCCTCGGCGGGGATCAGGTACGGGTCGTCACCCTTGCGGGTGCCGACGATCCGGGTCTGAACGCCCTGCCAGAGCAGCACTCCGTGGTCCGGTGGCTGCCCGCCGCCACCCGGGTAGAACGCCGAGCGGTCCAGCACGATGCCCTGCTCCGGGTCGGCGTGCAGGACCGTGCAGGTCCACTCGCGCAGGGTCGGGTCGGCGAGGTCGAGCCGGTGCGTTCGGCCGTGCTGTGTGACGCCCATGACCGGGCACGTTACTCGTTGAGGAAGCTGGACACGCGCTCCCGCAGGTCGGCGCGTTCGGTCCAGAGCACGCCGGGTCGGTCGTACACGTGCAGGGTTGCCCGGGGCAACGCGGCGGCGAGTTGCTCGGCGACCTCGACCGGATGCAGGTCGTCGCCGGCACAGCCGATCACCAGCGCTGGCGCGGTGACCGCCGACAGGGCTGAGCCGTCGCGCAGCGGCGCCTGCTCCGCGAGGGTGGCCAGACCGTCGGCCAGACCGTCGCGGAGCAGTTGGTCGAGCCGCTGCCGCAGGTACGCCCAGCCGGCCGGGGTGTTGCGGACCGCCGTCGGCAGCTCCAGCGAGACGACGTCGGCGACCGCCGAGGCGTCACCACTTCCCACCGCCTCCAGCAGGTTCGTGACGCGGTCCTTGGCGACCGGGCCACGCGGCTGGTCGAGCACCGCCGGCAGGAAGAGGACCACCTTCTCGAAGCGATCCGGACTCTCGACGAGCAGACGGCAGAGCGCGCCAGCGCCGAGGCTCGCCCCGAACGCCCGGCTGGCGCCGCCCAGATCCGCGACGGCGCGCAGATCGCGGGCCAGGTCAAGATAGCTCCACGACCCGGCCGGCGCGTCGGAGCGGCCATGCCCCCGGAACTGGAAGAACACCTTGCGACCGGTCACCCCGCTGCCGAACGGGCGGGTGGTGGCGATGCCGTTACCCAGCCCGTGCGCGAAGACGGTGACCGGATCACCGGTGCCGGTGACCAGCCGCTCCAGCCGTACGCCGTGCGGGGTGGTGACCAGCTCGGTCTCCGGTTCCGGCAGGGCCGGCCGCCCGGTACGCGGACCACCCGGACCGGGCCCCCACGTGCGGGGGCCGCCGTCGGGTGGAGGTGGCCAGCGGAAACCTCTCACAGGAACCCTTTGCCGTCGCTCAGGTCGCGCAGGCCGACCCGGACGTCGAGCAGGTAGATGAGGCCGGCGGCGATGCCGATCAGTCCGAAGAGGCTGAGTGGACCGAAACCGAGCAGGGTCAGCACGAGGCAGACCGCCAGGATGGCGATCCAGCCACCCTTGGGCAGTGTTCCGATGGCGGGGAAGGCGTCGGCGCGCTGCGTGACGGCGTGCACCAGCGCGACACCCTGGATGATCAGCGCGAAGACGAGCAGGATCAACTCGATCACGGAGCGGACTTCGAACGCGAAGATCGGCGCGGCGTTGGCCATGCCGGCAAGTTTATGTCGACGACCCCGGCTACGTCCCACAAGGACGCCGCCGGGGTCGTCGGAAGCACGAACTACTCGGCTGCCGGGCGGGTTGCCTTGCTGGCCCGGGGCAGCTTCGCCGACGGGGTCGCGGCCGGCTTGGCGGCCTTCGGTGCCCGGGCGGCCTTCTTGACAGCGGCCGGCTTGGCCTCGGCGATCGCGGCGACCTCGATCGGGCTCGGCACCTCGGCCGAACTCGGCTCGGTCGCGGTGGTCACGGCCGGAGCGGTGATCGTGGTGGTGGTCGCGGCCGCAGCGGTGGCCGGCGTCACGGCCTGGGTGGCCTCGATGTCGGCGTTGACCGTCTCAGCGGCCTCCAGCACTCCGGCGCCGACGACCCGCTCACCGCGGGCGACCAGCGCGCCGTACGCGGCGTACGCCCGCTCGTGGGCGGCCTGGGCGCCGGCGACCGCCACGGCGGCGTTGCGAGTCGCGGCGGCCCGCAGCCTGTCGAGGTCGGCGACCTCACGGAGCCTGGTCAGGTCGGCCGACTCGCGGAGCTTGGTCAGATCCAACTCGGTGGCCTTCTGTCGCAGCTCGAAGCCGGTCAGCACGGCCCGACCACCCAGGTCGGCGACGACCCGGGTGCCGAGGACGGCGACCACGGCCGGCAGCTTGCGCAGCTGCTGGAGGGCCAGTTCACCGGCGCCGGCGGCGGCGTAGATCGGAGCGGGGATGCGGTTGGTCTTCGGCTCGGTCATGACGTCTCCTCCTCGGCCGCCTCGGCGGCCTTCCGGACCGCCGGACCGGCGGCCTTCTTCTCGGGGGTGCTGGTGCTGATCGGGGCGGGGGCGGAGCCCGCCTCGGTGACGGCGACCGACTCGAGCACGGCTTCGGTCGGGGTGCCGCCCGCGGTGGTGGGGCCGGTGGCGGCCAGGTTGGCCACGTCGGCCGGCTGGTCGGCGATGTCGGTGCCGTCGCCCTCGGCGCGGGCCTCGGCGAACCGGACGTTCTCCCGGCGGAAGGTCTCGTAGATCTGGCTGAGCGACTGCTTCTGGGCCATGGTCAGGTCGCCGTCCACCGCGATGGCGGCGAGCACACCGTGGCCCTCCTTGTCGTCGAGCAGCCCGGCCCGCAGGTACATCGCCGGGGTGGACACCCGCAGGGCGCTGGCCAGTTGCTGGAGCACCTCGGCGCTGGGCTTGCGAAGGCCACGCTCGATCTGACTGAGGTACGGGTTGCTGACCCCCGCCTGCTCGGCGAGCTGCCGCAGCGAGATCTTCGCGTTACGCCGCAGGTCGCGGATGAACCCGCCGACGTCGGAGAGGTCCTTCGGTGTGGCCATGACGCCGACGCTAGTCCGCCTTGCTAGCTCCTGCAAGCAAAACGCTAGCCAGAGTTAGCAAGGTCTCAGCACCCTGTTTGCGCGTCGCCCGCCCGATCCGTACCGTCCGACCGTGCACAAGATCACAGTCAACGGAGCAGTTCTCGCGTACGACGAGGCCGGCACCGGGTCGCCCGTCGTGTTGCTGCACGCCGGCATCGCCGACCGCCGGATGTGGCGTGGGCAGCTCACCGCGCTCGCCGCCCGACACCGGGTGATCGTTCCGGATCTGCGCGGCTACGGCGACTCCGAGCTGCCCTCGACCCCGTTCGCGCACCACGACGACGTGGCCGGCCTGCTGGACGCGCTCGACCTGCCGCGAGCCGCCCTGGTCGGCTGCTCCTTCGGCGGGTCGGTGGCCATCGACACCGCGCTGGCGCATCCGCACCGGGTCAGCGCGCTCGCCCTGTTCGACACGGCGGTCTCCGGCAACGAGTGGTCCGAGGAGGCCAACGACCTCTGGGACGACCTGGTCGGCGAGGTGGACCCGAACGACTTCACCGCCGGGGCGGCCGGGGAGGTGCGGTTCTGGGTGGTCGGCCCCGGCCGCCAACCGGAGGACGTCGACCCCGCGCTGCTCGCGTTCGCACAGGAGATGGATCAGCGCGCGCTCGCCGCCGAGTCGGCCCTGGGCGCGGTGGAGGTCGGCGAGCTGACCCCGCCCGCGATCGGCCGCCTCGGCGAGCTGCGAGTCCCCGTCCTGGTCACCGCCGGCGCCGCGGACGTGCCGGACATCCGCCGGCTCGCCGACCGGATCGCCGCCGAGGTGCCCGGCGCGGTACGGCTGCCCGACGTGCCGGACGCCGCGCACCTGCTGCCGCTGGAGCGTCCCGAGTCGGTCAACGCCGCCCTGCTCGACTTCCTGAGCTGACCCGCCCGGCGTCCCCAGAGCGCACGCCGAGGGTGTCGGGCTAACGAGTCTGATGCCTCAGCGGCATAAAAATGCCTCTGAGGCATCAGACTCATTCCCGAGCGGCCGTCCCGGACGGAAGGGACCATCCGCCGCTCACCAGAGCGGACGAACCGCGCCGACCGGGACGCCGCCGCCGAAGAGCGGCAGCTCGGCGTACTCGGCCAGCACCGGGGCGTCCACGCCGAGCCGGCGCAGCGCGGAGACCAGCACCGGCATCCGTGCCCGATCCGCCCCATCGTCGATCTTCAGTGCCACCGCGCCGACGCCCGGCAGTCCCACCGCGATCACGCCCTCGGCACCAACCTTCGCCAGCAGGCCCGGAACGCCGCGCATCAGCCGGGTGTCGTCGGCGCGGGTGCCGCCGACGATCTCCGGGTGGGCGCGCATGGCGTCGGCCACCGTACGCGGCACCGAACCGGGCTCGGCGTCGACCAGCCGAAGAAACGCCCCGGCCAGACCGGTCAGCGACACCGCGAGCACCGGCGCACCGCAGCCGTCCACTCCCACCGCGGCTGCCTGTTCACCGGTGAACTCCTCGATGGTCGCCTGCAACCGCTGCTGCAACGGGTGCTCCGGCCGCCAGTAGCCGTCCAACGGCCAACCGGCAGCCTGGCAGGTCAGCAGCATCCCGCTGTGCTTGCCGGAGCAGTTCATCTGCACGCGCGTCGGGCCGCCTCCCGAGCGCAGCACGGCTTCCCGGGCCGCAGCGCCGACCGGCAGGTCCGAAGGGCAGTGCAGGGCCGAGGCGTCCAGCCCGGCCCGCTCCAGCAGCGCGGCGACCCGGGCCAGGTGGAAGTCCTCACCGGCGTGGCTGGCCGAGACCAGCGCCAGGTCGGCCGGCTCGGTGAGCGGCAGGCCGGCGCGGAGCATCCCGATCGCCTGCATCGGCTTGCTGGCCGAGCGGGGGAAGATCGGTGCGGTCACGTCCCCGGCAGCGGCCACCGGCAGACCGGCGGCGTCCAGCACCACCACCGAGCCGCGGTGCGCGCCCTCCACGAAACCGGACCGGACCACCTCGGCGAGCGGCGCGCCGCCCTCGTACGTCTTGACCACGTGCTGGACGGTACCGACGGCGCCCGGGTCGCCTGCGGCGGGGTGACCAGGTCGTCCACCGCCCGGGTGACAGGGGCGTCGGAGAGGCCCGGCCTTACAGCCCGAGCAGCTCGCGAGCCTCGGCGGTGGTCAGCGGCGGACGCTGGGCGAGCTGGGCGAACCCGACCGCGCGGGCGACCAACTGCATGTTGGACTCCACCGGGCGACCCTTGGCGTACGTCACCGTGTCCTCCATGCCGACCCGCAGGTGCCCGCCGGTCGACAGCGAGGCCAGCATGACCGGGATCGTGCTGCGACCGACGCCGGTGGCCGAGAAGGTGGTGCCCTCCGGCAGGTCCCGCAGCATCCGGTGCGCCGCGACCAGCGTCTCGGTGGTGCCCGGCATGCCGCCCGGCACGCCCATCACGAAGTCGACGTGCACGTGCCCCCCGGCCGGCAGGCCGTACCTGCCGAGCAGGCGCTGCAACGCGGACAGGTGGCCCAGATCGAAGATCTCGTACTCCGGCACGATCCCGCGCTCCTGCATCCGGGTGTGCAGGTCGACGATGAACTCCCAGCGGTTGAGGAACACGTCGTCGCCGAAGTTGACCGTGCCCATGGTGCACGAGGCCATGTCCGGTTGCGCGTCGAGCACGGCCAGCCGGGACGCCTCCGGGTCGGTCACCGCGCCGCCGGAGGAGAGCTGCACGATCAGGTCGGTGCTCTCCCGGAGCGCGGCCACCGTCTCGCGCAGTCGCGCCGGGTCGAGGGTGGGTCGTGCCGCGTCGTCGCGGATGTGGACGTGGATCACGGCAGCGCCGAGCGCCGCACACTCCTTGGCGGTGAGCAGCAGCTCGTCGAGCGTCACCGGCAGCGCCGGCACCTCCGCCTTGGCCGACTCCGCGCCGGTCGGGGCCACCGTGATCAACGTCCCTGTCGTCATGCCGGCGATCCTAGACGGCCCCGTCAGGACGGGTCGATCGCCGCCGCGGTCTCGCCGATCAGCAGCGTGGCGTCCTCCGGAACGTTCCGCTTCACCACCGCCAGGGCGATCTGACCCAGCTCGTGGTGCAGCACGGCGGTGCCGACGAAGCCCACCGCCCGGCCGTCGAGCAGCACCGGCGTACCAGCGGTCGGTGGCTGGTCGGTGGTCACCCCGTCCAGGTGCAGCAGCACCAGACGACGTGGCGGCCGACCCATGTTGTGCACCCGGGCCACCGTCTCCTGCCCCCGGTAACAACCCTTGTCCAGGTGGACCGCCGGGCCGATCAGGTCCACCTCGGCCGGAATGGTCCGGTGGTCGGTGTCCACCCCGAGCCGGGGCCGCCGGGCGGCCACCCGGATCGCCTCGTACGCCCACAGCCCGGCGACCGGCACGCCCGCACCCCGCAGCTCCGCGACCACCTGCTCCATGGCGGTCCGGGGCACCAGCAGGTCCACCCCGAGCGGACCGCGGCGGGCCCAGCCGCCGATCGGCAGCGGCCGTACGTCGTACCGAACGGTCGCCCGCGGTGGCACGGCGCCGGCGGCGAACTTCGGACCCGGCACCGCGATCAGGTCCGGTGCGGCCAGCCCGGTCACGCCGAGCGTGCCCAGCGCGTCGGTCGCCGCCGGCCCGACCAGTGACAGCAGCGCCCGCTCGACGGTCGCGTCGCGCGGCTCGACCTTGCTGAAGAACCGCATCTTCTCCAGGTACGACAGCAGGCCGGCGGTCGCGCCCGGCTCGGTGTCCAGCCAGGTCGTCTCGCCGTCCTCCGCGACCACGGCGTGCTGCTCGACGTGCCCGTGCGGAGAGAGCACCAGCAGCTCGGTGCCCTCGTCGGCGGCCAGCGTCGCGAGGTGCTGCGAGGTGATCGTGTGCAGCCAGCCGGCCCGCTCCTCCCCCGGCACCGCGACGACGCCCCGGTGCGACCGGTCGACCAGGCCGACCTCGGTGTCCAGGACACGTTGCTCGCGCAGCGGGTCGCCGTAGTGCGCGGCCACCCCCCGCACCCCGGCCGCGACGTGCGCCGGGTCCGGCTGGTCTCGGCTGGCCTCGTCGATGCGCTCGACGGCCACCGCGCCCGCGATGTCGATCATTTCTGGTCCCCGTTCTGGCAGCGTTCGCAGACGCCGAAGAGTGACACGTGCCCGATGTCCACCTGGAACCCCCGCTGCGCGGCCAACTGGTCGGCGAGCGGGCGCAGCAGCTCCGGATCGATCTCGTCGATCGCGCCGCACTGCCGGCAGACCAGGTGGACGTGTTCGTGCTCACCGGCCGCGTGATAGGTGGGAGAGCCGTGCGAGAGGTGGGTGTGGGTCACCAGGCCGAGCCGTTCGAGCAGCTCGAGCGTGCGGTAGATGGTGGTGATGTTGACGCCGGCGGCGACCTCACGGACCGCGTTGTGCACCTGCTCCGGCGTGGCGTGGCCCAGATCGAGGACCGCCTGGAGGACAAGCTGCCGCTGGGCCGTCAGCCGCAGCCCACGGGCCCGGAGCATTTCCGCAAGGGAGGATTCGGACACCGTCCGATCATAGTTCGGCCACGATGCCGATCCCACGGCGTGACGGGCCGCCACTAGGCTCGACGGTCATGGCGATGTCGTCGGTCGGAAAGGTCGCGGCCGATCCGACCGCGCGGATGGTGGTGCTGGGGCGCGGCCCGGTGCCCGGCGGCGAGCCGGTGCTCCGCGGTGACGACCTCGGCGTCCTGCGCGGTGACGGCCTCTTCGAGACCATGCACCTGCGTCACGGCCGTCCGTGGCTGCGCGACGAGCACCTGGCCCGGCTGGCCGCGGCGGCCGCCGCCGTCGAACTGACCCTGCCACCCCCCGCCGCGCTGATCGAACTCCTCGACACCGCGCGGACGGGCTGGCCGGCGCAGGTGGAGGGGGCCCTGCGCCTGGTCTGCACCCGTGGGCCCGAGGCCGGCGGACCGCCGACCGTCTACGCCACGCTGACCCCGGTGCCCGCGTCGTCCCGGGCGGCACGCCGGAACGGGATCGGCGTGGCCACCCTGCCGCTGGGGGTGCCCGCCGACGCCCGCACCGGGCTGGACTGGCTGCCCGCCGGGATCAAATCCACGTCGTACGCGGTCAACAGCGCCGCCCGCCGCTGGGCCGACCGGGCCGGGGTGGACGACGTGCTCTGGGTCTCCTCCGACGGGTACGCGCTGGAGGGCCCGACGGCCAACGTGGTGTGGCTCACCGGCGACACGCTCTGCACGGTGCCCGCCGCCACCACCGGCATCCTGCCCGGCACGACGGTCGCCTGGCTGCTGGGCAACGTTGGCGAGTTGGGCCTGACCGCCACCGAGCGGATGGTCACCCCGGCCGAGCTGCACGCGGCCGACGGCGTCTGGTTCACCTCTTCGGTCCGCGGGCTCACCGAGATCCACACTCTGGACGGGGTGCGCCGTGCCGGCTGCCCGCGCACCCACGCCCTGCAGGCCGTGCTGGGTTTTCCGGTCCCCTGAGCGTCAGCCGCCGACCCGGACGAGCCGGGCGGAGAGGTGCGGGGTCAGCCCGTGCCCCATCGCGGCCATCTCCTGGGCATAGAGCAGTGCGCCCTCGACGATGCCGAAGAGCCGTTGCCCGCCGGTGACCTCCTTGGCGGTCGCCGTCCGGATCACCGCGTCGGTGGCGAACTCGACCTGGGTGCCGGTGCGCTTACCGACGTGCAGCTCCATCACCCCCGTCGGAGTGGTCAGCAGAGCCTCCAGCTCGTCGGTGGCCCGGCCGTCCACGAGCACCGGCCGCCACCAGCCGACCTCACGCCCGGCGGGGCGGACCGGCTTGCTCTGCTCGTCGAGGATCCAGGCGCGGGACTCGTAGTGCAGGAACGGTCGGCCGTCGTGGCTGATCCGGATCTCCTGGGCGTAGTCGAAGTCCTCGATGGTGGGGAAACCGCCCTTGCCCCGGCCACGCCACAGGCCGACGTAGGGCAGCAGGCCATCCAACGCCGGGTGCAGCTTCGGCCCGACCCGCAGGTCGTGGCTCTCCTCGAACGGGTACTCCTCGACCGGCGGCGCGTTCAGCCAGGGAGGCTGCAGCGGGTTCTCCTCGCGCTCACTTCCCACGCTCACCAACGTCCTCTCGATATGCGTACGGCGAGGTAGACCAGGCCACCGGCGAGCCCGCCCAGGCCGGCGACCAGCAGGCTGACGAACCCGATCTCGGTAACCATCCCGACCATCCTATGCTGGGCCCCATGGCCCGCACTCTCGTCGTCAAGGCCACCGCGGGGGCGGACGCCCCGGAGCGGTGCGCGCAGGCGTTCACGGTCGCCGCCACGGCGGTCGCGGCCGGGGTGGACGTGTCGCTCTGGCTGACCGGCGAGTCGACCTGGTTCGTGCTGCCCGGCCGCGCCCAGGAATTCGAGCTGCCGCACTCCGCGCCGCTCGCCGAGCTGCTGCACGTCATCCTGACCAGTGGCAGGGTCACCGCCTGCACCCAGTGCGCGGCCCGGAGGGGAATCGGCCCGGACGACGTGCTGCCCGGCGTCCGGATCGCGGGTGCCGCGGCCTTCGTCGAGGAGGCGCTGGCCGACGGCGCGCAGGCACTGGTCTACTGATCCGGCGGCGGCTGCCGCGAGCGGTGTGGGCGGAGTTCAGATACCGACCCGACATCTCGGGCGGCTGCCTACGATTCGGATGTGACCGAGGCGACGGAGAGGTTCTTCGAATCACTGCCGGCGCGCGGCCCGGAGGTCCTCAGCGGCCTGTCCGCCGGAACCCTCCAGATCGACCTCGGCACCGACGACCAGACGACCGAGCACTGGCTGGTGCGGATGCGACCAGGCACGGTGCAGGTCAGCCGCGACCGCGGGCCGGCCGACGCCATCTGGTACAGCAGCGCCGCCCTGTTCGACAGGTTGGTGGCCGGCGAGGCCCAGGGGCTCGCGGCGGTGCTGCGCAACGAGAGCACGTTCAGCGGAAACGTGGTGCTCTTCCTGGCCTTCCGGCGGTTCTTTCCGAACCCACCGGGCACCCGGGACCCGCGCGAGGTGGCCCGGAAGCAGGCCGGGCGGCGGGTATGAAGGATTTCGTCAGCATCCTGGACGGCAACACCTTCCTGGTCAGCGACCGTACGGGCGACATCGAGCCATCCACCGACTTCCCGACCGGATTGTTCTCCTTCGACACCCGCTTCCTGTCCAACTGGCAGCTCACCCTGAACGGCGAGCGGCTGCACGCCCTGTCGATCGACACCTCCGAGTCGTACCGGACCAAGTTCTTCCTGGCACCCGGCGAACCGACCCACTACCTGGACGCCATGGCGTCGGTGATCCGCAGCCGGGCCATCGTGGGCAGCTTCGAGGAGGAGCTGACCGTGCTGAACCACAGCGGCGAGGACGTCGACTTCACCGTCCGGATCGAGATGGCGGCCGACTTCGCCGACCTGTTCGAGATCAAGAACGCACGGCGGAAGCTCGGTTCGACGACGGTCGAGATGGCCGACAACGAGCTGCGACTGACCTACCGGCGGGATGCCTTCCACCGGGAGACGGTGATCAGCTCGACAGCGCCGGCCGAGGTCGACGCCGTCGGGATGACCTTCCAGATCCGGATCGCCCGCAACAGCGGGTGGACCACCCGGCTGCACGTGTCCACGGTGGTCTACGGGGCGCGGGGCGAGGACATCCGGGCCACCCTGCCGTACGGCGGCAGCCGCAGCGCCGACGCCATCCGGGCCGAGCAGCAGGAGCTGATCGACCGGGCACCGAAGCTGGGCTGCGACTGCGAACCGCTGGCCGGGGCGTACCGGCGCAGCCTCAACGACCTGGCCGCGCTGCGCTACGAGTCGATCGCCCTGGGCGTACGGCTGATCGCCGCCGGGCTGCCCTGGTTCATGACCCTGTTCGGGCGGGACAGCATCATCACCTCGTTGCAGGTGCTGCCGTTCCTCCCGGAACTGGTCCCGCCGACCATCGTCATGCTGGCCGGCCTGCAGGGGCACCGGGTGGACGACTTCCGGGACGAGGAGCCGGGCAAGATCCTGCACGAGCTGCGGTACGGAGAGACGGCTGGTTTCGAGGAGCAGCCGCACTCGCCGTACTACGGGTCGGCCGACTCCACACCGTTGTTCATCATCCTGCTCGACGAGTACGAGCGGTGGACCGGAGACTCCGAGCTGGTCCGGCGGCTGGAGCCGCAGGTGCGCGCGGGGCTGGAGTGGATCGACACCTACGGCGACCTGCTCGGCACCGGCTACCTCTGGTACCAGACCCGCAACCCGGAGACCGGCCTGCAGAACCAGTGCTGGAAGGACTCCTGGGACGGGATCTCGTACGCCGACGGCCGGATGCCCGGCTTTCCCCGGGCCACCTGCGAGCTGCAGGGCTACGCGTACGACGCGAAGATCCGCGCCGCCCGGCTGGCCCGGACGTTCTGGAACGACCCAGCCTTCGCCGACCGCCTGGAGCGGGAGGCCGCCGCGCTCAAGCAACGGTTCAACCACGACTTCTGGGTCGCCGACCGCGGGTACTACGCGCTCGCGCTGGACGCCGACGGAAGGCCTGTCGACGCCCTGTCGTCGAACATCGGTCACCTGCTGTGGAGCGGGATCGTCGACGAGTCCCGGGCCGGCAAGGTGGTCGAGCACCTGCTCGGCCCGCGGCTGTTCTCCGGTTGGGGCGTACGGACCCTCGCCGTGGACCAGAGCCGGTACAACCCGATCGGCTACCACGTGGGCACCGTCTGGCCGTTCGACAACTCGATCATCGCCTGGGGCCTGTGGCGGTACGGCTTCCGGGACGAGGCCGGGCAGATCTGCGACGCGATGCTGGCCGCGTCCCGCTACTTCGACGGGCGGCTGCCCGAGGCGTTCGCCGGCTACTCGCGCGACCTCACCGACTATCCGGTGGAGTACCCGACGGCGTGCAGCCCGCAGGCCTGGTCGACCGGCACGCCGCTGCTGCTGCTACGGGTGATGCTGGGGCTGGAGCCGCAGGGCGAACACCTGATCATCGATCCGGCCGTGCCGCCGGGCATGGGCCGGGTCGAGCTGTTGGACATCCCCGGTCGCTGGGGACGGGTCGACGCGCTGGGCCGCAGCCGCGGGCCGGAGGAGCAACCGAGGACCTGAACCCGCGGCTCAGCCGGGGCAGCCGACGGTGGCCGCCAGCCGGGCGGCATCCGGGGTGAGCTCGGCCAGCACGGTGACCGGGCCGGTGCGGTACGCGTACACCGGCGGGTCGTCCAGCAGGGCGTTGCCGCCGGCCAGCGCGGCGAGCCCGGCCGACGCGGCGGGGCCGGGACCGGCGGCGGACCGCGCGGTACGGGCCAGCGCACCGCCCGGGCAGGGCGCGGTGACCAGCTCCGGCGCGGCGTCGGCCGACCGGCCGAGCGCCCGCAGCGCGGCCGTCACGGCGTCGACCTCGGGGCCGCCGGCGGTGGACGGGGCCGGGACGTAGCCGGAGCCGACCGGCCGGCAGCCGGTGTCGACGGTCAACCAGATCCGGCCGTCCCCGGTCGGCCGTCCCTGGACGGCGACGAACTCCCCGGCGTCGGCGCGCAACACCGGGCCGTCGCGCCCGGACCCCACTCCGGCCCGCCAGTCGGCCGGAAGGCGCTCCGCGATCCCGGTCAGGACGGTGCGTTCGGTGCCCGCGGGTGCCAGCACGGCGACCTCCCGGCGCAGCCTGGCACCGTCGGCGAACGGCGTGACCCGGCAACCCGACGCGACCCGCGCCGGGCTCAGCTCCAGGAGCCCGGCGGCGCCGGCCGCCCGGGCCAGTTCGCCGACCGCGCGGTCGACCACCGGGCCGGCCTGGTCGATGGATCGCTGCTCGCGCACGGTCGGTGGATCGTCGCGCACCGACATCCAGACGAGCACGGCCAGCAGTACGGCCCACACCGCCGTCACGACCAGCAGCCAGTGCCGCCGTCGCCGGGCGGGTGCCGGCGCGGCGGGACCGGTCGACGGGGCCCACCCCGTCCGGACAGCACCGCTCACCCGGCCATGGTGTCACGGACGCGCCGCTGGCCCGGCGGCGACCGGCGCCGTCCGCGGCCGGTGGGGAGCCCGGCCGCGGACGGCGGTCAGCTGGGCCGCGGTGGCGGGTCGAGGCGGTAGCCGACGCCGCGCACGGTGTGCACCCGGGGCCCGCCCGGCAGGCTCCGCAGCTTGTGCCGGAGCCGCTTGACCGCGGAGTGCACGATCGCGCTGTCGCCCAGGTACGCACCCTGCCAGACGGCGGCGAAGAGCTGCTCGTAGCTCCACACCACCAGCGGCGGGCCGATCAGCCGGGCGAGCAACTCCCGCTCGGTGCGGGTGAGCGGCAGCGGGTCACCGCGCCAGGTGACCAGGTGTCCGGCCGGGTCGACGACCAGCTCGCCCCAGGTGACCGGCCCCGGCGGCGGGCCGATCGGCGCGGCGGCCGGGGCCGAGCCTCCGGGCGCCGACGGAAACAGCATCGCCCTCAGTTCGGTCAGGTCGGCGCAGCTCACCACCGGACCGACCCCGTCGAGCTGGCGCAGAACCCGCTCCCGCACCGCGACGTCCGCGCTGACGCAGACGACGATCGGAACATCTTCGTCGGGCTCGGAGCCGTTGCCGGCACCAGCCGTCTCCACCGTGACCCTCACCCGACGATAGTGACGTACGCCGATGGATTTCGGGGGCGAACCACGGCCGGCGCTCGCCTCGTCCTGGACCAGGGCGACCGGAACCGGCTCCGCGCGGAGACGACGGAGCCGGTCACCCTCGCGGGTGACCGGCTCCGAGTCGATCAGAGGACGGGTCGATCAGAGGACGGGCTGTCAGGCGACGGTGACGCTGACCTCGTTGATGCCCCGGCCAGCGGTGACGGCGGTGTCGCCGTTGCCGTGCCGGGACAGCGCGCGCAGCGTCCAGGAACCCGGCGCGGCGAAGAACCGGAACTGGCCGGCGGCCGACGTGACCACCTCGGCGGTGAACTCACCGGTCGAGTCGAGCAGCCGGACGTACGCGCCGGCCACGACCTCGTCCGCCTCGGACCGGACGAGTCCGGTGATGACGGTCTCCTTCTCCAGATCCAGGCTGGCCGGCAGCGGCGCGGCCTGGTCCGGTGCGGCGCAACCCGCAGCGGTGGGAGCGGTCATGGTCAGGCCTCCCCGGGCTCGTCGCCGAGCGCGACCGGCACGCCGACCAGCGAGCCGTACTCGGTCCAGGATCCGTCGTAGTTCTTCACGTTGCGGTGACCCAGCAGCTCCTGGAGCACGAACCAGGTGTGCGAGGAACGCTCGCCGATCCGGCAGTAGGCGATGGTCTCCTTGCCGTCGTCGAGCCCCGCGTCGCCGTAGATCCTGCGCAGCTCGTCGTCGGACCGGAAGGTGCCGTCCTCGTTGGCCGCCTTGGACCACGGGACGCTGATCGCGGTCGGGATGTGACCGGCGCGCTGCGCCTGCTCCTGCGGGAGGTGGGCGGGGGCGAGCAGCCGGCCGGCGAACTCGTCGGGGCTGCGGACGTCGACCAGGTTCTTGGTGCCGATCGCGGCGACGACCTCGTCGCGGAACGCCCGGATCGCGGTGTCCGGTTCGCTCGCGACGTACTGCGTGGCCGGGCGGGTCACCGCGTCGGTCACCAGCGGGCGGGCGTCCAGCTCCCACTTCTTGCGGCCACCGTCGAGCAGCTTCACGTCACGGTGGCCGTAGAGCTTGAAGTACCAGTAGGCGTACGCGGCGAACCAGTTGTTGTTGCCGCCGTAGAGGATGACGGTGTCGTCGTTGCCGATGCCCCGCTCGGAGAGCAGCGCCTCGAACTGGGTCTTGTTGACGAAGTCCCGGCGGACCTGGTCCTGCAGGTCGGTCTTCCAGTCGATCTTGATGGCGCCGGCGATGTGGCCGGTGTCGTAGGCCGAGGTGTCCTCGTCGACCTCGACGAAGACGACGCCCGCGGCGTCGAGGTTCTTCTCGGCCCACTCGGCCGAAACGAGTGCGGTGTCGCGACTCATCGAATCACTCCCTGGTGAGGATGGATGGTGAGCCAACGCGTGAGTATCGATAGATGTGACTGTCGCACCACGCGCGGGACCCAGTGGAAGGACGGGATCACGGGTTCGTGCGACGGCGCCGCTGCCGGGCGTTCGGTGGGATCACCGGAGGGTACGAGGACCCTGCGTGCCGGTGGCCGCCGTTGTCAGGCGGCCGAAATCAGCCCCGCCGTCAGATGACGGGGCGACACAGGCAGGTGGCCACGCGGCACAGGTCGACCGCGCGCCGTTTGGTGAGGTGGGTCCCCATGGGCAGGGAGCCTACCAGCCAGTGACCGTGCTGACACTGGGCCGACCAGCATCCGGGAAACACCAGGACCGCCGACCCCCGCTCGAGGGCTGCCCGCTGGCCGCTCAGCCGGCGGAGTTGATCGGCACGTTCTTCGCGTCGGCGGTGACCGCGAGCCCCTCCGGCAGCGGCCGGACCTCCCGGACGGCGAGCTGGAACGGCAGGTCGGGCAGGGGCACGTCGATGGAGATGCCCTTGGCGTAGTTGGTCAGGAAGGCGCGGGCCAACGGGAGGTTCGGCAGGCCTGCGGCATCCAGGTCGTTGAACCGCAGCGCGACGGCGCCGTTGTCGGCGACGGTCACGTCGGCGGTGCCGCTGACGGTGAGCTTCTGACCGAGGATGTCGACGGGGGCGGTGACGGCCAGCTTGCCGCCCTGCTCGCCGAGGGTGAGCCCCGGGCGGTTCAACAGCGCCGCGAGACTGTCGTAGCTGATCGTGCCGGTGCCGTCGACGGTGTCCGCGATGACGTCACCCCGCCCGGTACGCAGAGTGTCCAACGAGGCCCGCACATTGTGGGCGTCCACGTTCAGCACCGGCAACCGCACGGTGTCGCCCTCGACCGAGGCCCGCACGTCCCGCAGCTTGATGGAGATCCGCTGGTAGCGGCCGTCGAGCACCTGGGTGAGAAACGGTGTTCCACCGACCCGCACCTCGGGCTCGGAGGACTGCGCGCCCTGCTTGTCGACCTCCTGGCTGACCCGCTTGGCGATGGCCCGCTCAGCCACCCCGACCGCCACCCGGTCCGCGACCACGAGCAGCCCTGCCACGATCAGGAGCAGGACGACGAGGCCGATCAGCAGCTTGCGACCGCGCCGTCGGGGCCGAGCCTCGTCCGCCGGATACTCGGTCACGCCGCCTCCTGTCTCCGCCCGCCGCACAGGGCGGGGCGTTCGTACCGGTGCCGCAGCGCGGCGCACCCGTAGGTACCCGAGAGGCTCCGCACTCAACCGTGGCTCAGAGGAAGAGCATGCACATGGCGTACGCGGCCGGGGCGGCCAGGGCGAAGCCGCCGAGCGGGCCCTGCATGTGCCGGGCGAACCACATGGTGGACGGTTCGCCGGCCATCAACCGGCCCGCCTCCGCGTAGCCGACGGCGAGATCGGAGAGCACGGCGGTGACCGCCGCTACCAGGCCGATCACCGCGGCCCGCGTCGGCGTGAAGGGTGCCACCAGGTAACTGCCGAGAACCGCGCTGACCAGCGTGCCGACCATCGCGCCGGCAACCACGCCAGCGGCGCCCCGGGGCACCTGCGGGGCCAGCCGGGGCCAGGGCAGCACCGCGTCGGTGAGCCGGGCGACGATCAACGCGACCCCGCTCGCGGTCAGGCAGACCGTGATCGCCTGGGTGCCCGCCGGGATCCTGCTGAGCACGATCAGGGTGCCGAAGGCCACCACGCCGACCACGATGAGCAGCGTGGCACCGAGCGAGTCGGTGACCCGGACCCGGTCGACCCGGCGGACCAGCTGACCGAGCACCGCGGCGAGGAACCCGCCGGCGGCCAGGTAACCCAGGGGGGCCAGACCGGCGATGTCGGTCTGCACCGCGGCGATGTCGGCGGCCGCGGCGACCGCGGCGCTGACCCCGGCGACCAACAGCAGCGCGGGTGGCCGGATGGCCATCGTCCAGGCGAGCACGAACAGCAGTTGCACGCAGAAGATGACGAAGGCGAACGGCAGCCGGTGACCAGGGCCCGAGGTCTGCGCGCCGAGCACCAGACCGACACCGAGCAGGGCGGCGAAGCCCGCGATGGTCAGCGCCAGCGGACGGCGTACCTCGACCGGAGGTGCGACCTCCTCCTCCGGCTCGTCGACGTCGTCCTCGGAACGGCGGGCCGGCTCGCCGGAGCGGCGTGCCCGGCGGGGTCCACTCCGCTCGCGGCGGTCGCCGTCGGTGACCGCCGGGCCGGTGCGCGGCGCGGGCGGGTGGCCACGGGTGGGTGCGGCCGGGCCCGGGCGGGGCCCGTCGGGCCACGATTCGCGGCCGGCGTCGGGCGAGGTGGAGGGAAACACGCCCCGATCGTGCCAGACCGACCGCCCGGCGCGGTGGTCACGGGTTTCGGCAACGTTAAAACCTGCGCCACGATCAGGGGCAAGCTAGACAAACGGGAAATGGCCTGACGGCGCAGCCGAGGCGATCGGTTAGGCTCAGCCCGTTACCCCGCCCGTCAGCGACGCCGGGACCACGCAGTTTCATCAGTGCACTCCGCCGTGAGTGTGTCTGGTCGCGCGCGGCCGAGCGCCGCCGGGACGGAGGTGATCGTGGAGATCCTGTTGCTGGTGACCGCACGCGCAGGGGAGCCGTCGGCTGTGCTGCCGGCACTCGACCTGCTGCCGCACTCGGTCCGCACCGCACCGCGCGACGTCCGCACGCTGGTCGCCGGTCCCAGCCCCGACGCGGTCCTGGTGGATGCCCGGTCGGAGCTCAGCGAGGCCCGGGCGACCTGCCGGATGCTGCACGCCACCGGGCTCGGAGTGCCACTGGTCGCGGTGGTGACCGAGGCCGGCCTGATCGCTCTGAACGCGGACTGGGGCGTCGACGACGTCATCCTTGCCTCGGCCGGCCCCGCCGAGGTGGAGGCCCGGCTGCGGCTGGCCGTGGGACGCCTCAGCAACGCGACCGCCGGCGCCGGCGGCTCGATCCGGGCCGGCGAGCTGACCATCGACCCCGACACCTACGCGGCCAAGCTGAAGGGGCGCCCGCTCGACCTCACCTACAAGGAGTTCGAGCTGCTGAAGTTCCTGGCCCAGCACCCGGGCCGGGTGTTCACCCGGGACCAGCTGCTGCGCGAGGTGTGGGGCTACGACTACTTCGGCGGAACCCGCACCGTGGACGTGCACGTTCGGCGGCTACGCGCCAAGCTCGGCTCGGAGTACGAGTCGATGATCGGCACCGTCCGTCAGGTGGGTTACAAGTTCGTCGTACCGCCGTCGCGGTCGCTGCCCGAGGCGGAGCACGCGCCGCTGTCCGTCTGATCCTCGATCAGGCGCGGACGATTCCCCATATGCCCTTCTTGCGCAGCTTGTCAGTCCTATTCTGACTGCCGGGTTTGTCGGTGAAAGGGGCGACGGTGCGCGCAGTGACCACGGGGACCATGGGCCGGCGTGACCGGCCAGCCAGGCAACAGCCGTGATGCGCGGCAACCCGACCGCCCGGGCGGCGGGAATCGTGGTGTTGGTGGTGACGGCGCTGCTCGGCTCGGCGTACCTGCTGGGCCGCAGCCTCATGCCCGACCAGCCCCAGGGGCAGGCGACCGCGATCAGGACGAACGCCGAGGCGTCGTACTTCGCCGACCAGCCCAGCACCAGCGCGCCGACCGGTCCACCGAGCGCCAGCAGCAGCCCCACGGAGGCCGGTCAGGACGGATCGAAGCGCGACGCCGGAGACGACAAGCTGTTCGGTGCGCACTCCACCACCGGCACGCCACGACTCGCGCTGACCTTCGACGACGGGCCGGACCCGCGCTACACCCCGCAGGTCCTCGCCACACTGCGCGAGTTCGACGTCAAGGCCACGTTCTGCGTGGTCGGCGAGAACGCCCAGGACCATCCCGATCTGATCCAGGCGATCGTGGCCGACGGGCACACCCTGTGCAACCACTCCTGGCACCACGACATCACCCTGGGCACCCGGTCAACGGACACGATCCGCGCCGACCTGAAGCGCACGAACGACGCCATCCACGCGGCGGTGCCCGGCGCGCCGATCGCCTGGTACCGCCAGCCCGGCGGTGCGTGGAGCTATTCCGTGGTGTCGGTGGCACGGCAGCTCGGCATGACCCCGCTGCACTGGTCCGTCGACCCGTCGGACTGGCAGGCGCCCGGCGCCCGCAAGATCACCGCTACGGTGGTCAGCCAGGTCGAGCCCGGCTCGGTGGTGCTGATGCACGACGCGGGCGGGGACCGGCAGGGCACGGTGGACGCGCTGCGCCCCATCCTGGCCGACCTGACCCAACGGTTCGAGCTGGAAGCGCTGCCCACCGAACCGACGTGAGCCGGCCGGGGATCCAGGCCGACCACCGCCCCCGACGACTACGGTGACGGGATGAGCAGCGCGGAGCCGACCAGCGACCAGGTGACCCGGACCGACAGACTGGCCCCGGCGGAGATCGCCGACGTGCTGGCGCTGGCCCGGTCAGCGGGCGAGACCGACGGCGCGGACCCGCTCGACGAGCACGTCCTGCTCCGACTGCGGGACCCGGACGCCCCGGCCGTGCACCTGATCGCCCGAGCTGACGACGGCAGCCTCACCGGATACGCGCACCTGGACACCACCGACCAGGTCGGCGGGATCGGGGTGGAGCTGGTGGTGCTCCCCGCGTACCGACGTCGGGGCACCGGCCGCGCGCTGGCGCGGGGCGTACTCGCCTCGGCGACCGGGCCACTGCGGGCCTGGGCGCACGGCGACCACCCGTCGGCCGCCGCGCTCGCGGTCGACCTCGGGTTCACCCGGGCCCGGGTGCTCTGGCAGCTACGCCGACCACTGGCCGCGCCGTTGCCCGAACCGCGGCTGCCCGACGGGGTTGCGCTGCGTGCGTTCCGGCCGGGCGCGGACGACGCGGCCTGGCTGGCCCTCAACGCGCGGGCCTTCGCCGAGCACCCGGAGCAGGGTCGATGGACCTCGGACGATCTGCGGGTCCGCCTCGCCGAGCCGTGGTTCGACCCGGCCGGCTTCCTGCTCGCCGAGGAGACCGCGACGGGCCGCCTGCTGGGCTTCCACTGGACCAAGGTGCACGAGCGTCCGGGGTCGGCGCGGATCGGCGAGGTCTACGTGCTCGGCGTGGAGCCGAGCGCGCACGGCGGCGGGCTCGGCCGTGCGCTGACCATCGCCGGGTTGGCCCATCTGCGGGACCGGCGAGGGCTGGACCGGGTGATGCTCTACGTGGACGAGTCGAACACCGCCGCGGTGGCGCTCTACGAGCGGCAGGGCTTCGCCCGCTGGTCCGCACACATCAACTACCACCTGGGCTGAGCGCCGGGTCACCGAGGGATAACGCGCGTGCGTCGGCGCGATAACACCCAACCGGAAATATGCCCATACTTCCGACAGGCGTACCCGAGTTCACTTAACGGACAACTCACCCTCAGCGAGCGGTCACCTCGGGGGCCGTACGTGTTCACCTCGCGTTCACTTGCGACCGGCGAACCGGCTACCTGGCACTTCTAACTTTCGTGTCAGCCGGTCAGTGCCGGTCCTCGGGCCCCGGGATCGGGGCGCCAAGTCAGACGCGAAGGGAAACCCCTCAGGTGAAGCTCCAGCGGTACGGCACTATTGCCTGCCTCGCTCTCGCCGCGACGCTCGGCCTCAGTGCATGCGGCTCGGACAACAACGAGCCCGCCCCCGGCGCCAGCGCTTCGGGCTCGACCGCCGCGGTCGACTGCGCTACCGGAACGCTGAACGCCCAGGGCTCGTCGGCGCAGAAGAACGCCATGGCCGAGTGGATCAAGGCGTACCAGCAGAAGTGCCAGGGCACCACGGTCAACTACGAGCCGACCGGCTCGGGCGCCGGCATCCAGGCGTTCATCGCCGGAACCGCCGACTTCGCCGGCTCCGACTCCGCGCTCAAGCCGGAGGAGCAGCCGCAGGCCGACGCCAAGTGCGTCGGTGGCAAGGCCATCCACCTGCCGATGGTGATCGGCCCGGTGGCCGTCGCCTACAACGTCAGCGGCGTGGACAACCTCCAGCTCAAGCCGGCCACCCTGGCGAAGATCTTCGCTGGCAAGGTGACCAAGTGGGACGACGCGGCGATCAAGGCCGACAACCCGGACGCCAAGCTCCCCGCGACCACCATCCAGACCGTCCACCGCTCGGACGAGTCGGGCACCACCGACAACTTCACCAAGTTCCTCTCGAAGACCTCCGAGGCGGACTGGACGCTGGGTAACGCCAAGGCCTGGAAGGCTCCGGGCGGCACCGGCGCCAAGGGCTCGGACGGCGTGGCCAGCAAGGTCAAGGCCGCTGACGGCTCCATCGGCTACATGGAGTGGTCGTTCGCCGACAACGCCGGCCTGAAGACGTCCAAGATCGGCAACGGCAACGGCGAGTTCGCCGCGCTCACCGCCGAGGCGGCCGGCAAGACCATCGCCGGCGCCAAGATCGCGGGCGAGGGCGACGACCTGAAGCTGTCGATCGACTACAGCACCAAGGAGGCCGGGGCCTACCCGATCGTCCTGGCGACGTACGAGATCGTCTGCAGCAAGGGCCTCGCGGCCGACAAGCTGAAGCTGGTCAAGGGTCTGCTGGGCTACGCCGCCAGCGCCGAGGGCCAGAACTCGCTGACCGACCTGGGCTACGCCCCGCTGCCGGAGACGGTCCGCGCCAAGGTCGAGACCGCGGTCAAGAACCTCTCCTGACCCGATCCACCACCTTCGCAACCGAATCGAGCGAGCAGATGGGTGAAACCCCTCACCGCTCGGCCGACGCCGGCACCGGCGGGACGCGCGTGACCCAGAGTCACGAGTGGCCCGCCGGTGCCTCGGCGCGTGTGGCCGAGGCACCAGTCAGCACCCGTTACCCGGGCGGCGCAGGGCTGGGCGGCGGCGGCGCGCTGCCGCGCAGCCGAAAGTTCGGCGCCGAGCGGGCCTTCCGCGGTCTCACCCTGGCCGCCGGCACCGCCGTTCTGGTCATCATCGCCGCCATCGCGATCTTCCTGGTCGCCAAGGCGGTGCCGGCCCTGCGCGCCAACACCGAGAACTTCTGGTCCTACGAGGGCTGGTCCCCGAACGAGACGCAGCCGAAGTTCGGCATCGGTGCGCTCGCCTTCGGCACCGTGCTCAGCTCGGCGCTGGCGCTGCTCCTGGCGGTGCCGGTGGCGCTGGGCATCGCGCTCTACCTCTCGCACTACGCACCCCGCCGGCTGGGCACCGCGCTCGGTTTCCTGGTCGACCTGCTGGCCGCCGTGCCGAGCGTGGTCTTCGGCCTCTGGGGGCGGGACGTCTTCAGCAGCCCGGTCCGGGACTTCTCGGTCTGGCTGAACGAACACTTCGGGTGGATCCCGCTCTTCGGCGGTGACGGACCGTTCGGCGCGTCCATCATGCTGGGCGCCCTGGTACTCGCGATCATGGTGCTGCCGATCATCACCTCGCTCTCCCGCGAGGTGTTCCTCCAGACGCCGACCGCGAACGAGGAGGCAGCCCTCGCCCTGGGGGCCACCCGCTGGGAGATGCTCCGCACCGCGGTGCTGCCCTACGGCCGTCCCGGCATCATCGCCGCGATGATGCTCGGCCTCGGCCGGGCGCTCGGCGAGACCATCGCCCTGGCGCTGACCCTCGGCATCACCTTCGGCATCTCGTTCAACCTGATCCAGAACGGTGGTAACACCATCGCCGCCAACATCGCCAACGCGTTCGGCGAGGCGAACGAGACCGGCCGGGGCGCGCTCATCGCCTCCGGCCTGGTGCTGTTCACCATCACGCTGATCGTCAACATCACGGCGCGGGCGATCATCTACCGCCGCCGGGAGTTCACGGAGTCGGCCGCATGACCACAACCGTCACCTCCCACCGCAGCCGTCCGCCGGCCCAACCCACCTCGCTGCGGGCCCGGCGGCTGCCCTGGTACGCCGCACCGGCCATCGCCGTGGCGGCCCTGACGCTCTCCGCCGTGATCGTCTACGGCACCGACACCGGCGGCCCGGTCCTCGTGGTCGCCCTCGGCGCGATCCTCTACCTGGTCGGGCTCTTCGCCGCGGCCAACGCGGTCGAGGGACGCCGCTCGGCCCGTAACCGCACCTGGAGCGCGCTGATCCACTCCGCGTTCGTGCTGGCCGTGCTGCCGCTGGTGTCCGTGGTCTGGACCCTGGTCAGTAAGGGTGCCGATCGGCTGGACGTCACCTTCTTCCAGACCTCGATGAACAACATCGGTGCCCGCGACGCCAACGGCGGCGCGTACCACGCGATTCTCGGCACTCTGGAGCAGGTCGGCATCGCCACCCTGATCACGGTGCCGCTCGGCATCCTCTGCGCCATCTACATCGTCGAGTACGGCCGGGGCAAGTTCGCCTTCGCGATCCGGTTCTTCGTGGACGTGATGACCGGCATCCCGTCGATCGTCTCCGGCCTCTTCGTGCTGGCGTTCTGGGTGCTGGTCGTGTCGCCGTGGTTCAACGACGGTCGGCCGAGCTTCTCCGGCTTCGCCGCCGCGCTCGCGCTGAGCGTGCTCATGCTGCCCACCATCGTCCGGTCCACCGAGGAGATGCTCCGCCTCGTACCGGCGCCGCTGCGTGAGGGCGCCTACGCGCTCGGCGTACCCAAGTGGAAGACCATCCTGCGGGTGGTGCTGCCGACGGCGCTGCCCGGCATCGTCACCGGCGTCATGCTCGCCATCGCCCGTGCGGCCGGCGAGACCGCGCCGGTGCTGCTGGTCGCCGGCGGCGGCGCCGCGATCAACACCAACCCCTTCGAGAACAACCAGTCGTCGCTGTCCCTCTTCGTCTACCAGCAGGCCGGTGATGCGTCGAAGTACGCGCCGGCACGGGCGTGGACCGCGGCACTCACCCTGGTCGCCCTCGTGCTGATCCTGACGATCGCTGCGAAGCTGCTGGCCCGTCGCAACCGGCTCGCCCGATGAACCCCGGAGGTACCGCCACCATGGCCAAGCGCGTCGAAGCCTCGAACGTCACCGCCTACTACGGCGGCTTCAAGGCGATCGAGAACATCAACCTGACCGTCGAGCCGAAGACCGTCACCGCCCTGATCGGCCCGTCCGGCTGCGGCAAGTCCACCTTCCTGCGGTCGATCAACCGGATGCACGAGGTGCTGCCCGCCGCGCGCGTCGAGGGCAACCTGACCATCGACGGTCAGGACATCTACGACCGGGACGTGGACGTCACCGCGGTCCGGCGCATGATCGGCATGGTCTTCCAGCGGCCGAACCCGTTCCCCACCATGAGCATCTTCGAGAACGTGGTGGCCGGGCTCAAGCTCAACGGCGTCCGCCGCAAGTCGATCCTGGAGGACGCGGCCGAGAAGGCGCTGCGCTCGGCGAACCTGTGGGACGAGGTGAAGGACCGGCTGGGCAAGCCCGGCGCGGGCCTGTCCGGCGGTCAGCAGCAGCGACTCTGCATCGCCCGGACCATCGCGGTCGAGCCGCAGGTCGTGCTGATGGACGAGCCCTGCTCGGCCCTGGACCCGATCTCCACGCTGGCCATCGAGGACCTGATGTTCCAGCTCAAGGACAAGTTCACGATCATCATCGTGACGCACAACATGCAGCAGGCCGCCCGGGTCTCGGACCGGACCGCCTTCTTCTCGATCGAGAAGACCGGTGACCCGGGTCGGCTGATCGAGTACGACAACACCCAGAAGATCTTCAGCAACCCGAGCGTGAAGAAGACCGAGGACTACATCACCGGCCGCTTCGGCTGAGCCGCTGGTTCCCGGTCCGCGAAGGGGCGTCGGTCGACCTGACCGGCGCCCCTTCGCGTAGCCCGGGGTGGTTCAGCTCAGCACGAAGCGGGGCTCGCCGTCCGGCGGCAGGTCCAGACGAGGGGTGATCGCAGTGGCGGCGTCCCGGTCGGCGGCCGCCCGTGCCACCCCGGCCAGGTCACCGGCCGCCGCCACCTGGGCCAGGGTGACCAGGGTCGGCGGCAGCATGGTTAGCTCCCCCGCCGCGGCCCGGGCCAGCGCGTCCGCTGGCCGGATCCACAGGGTGTGGTCGGCCTCGCCGGAGACGTCGCGGGTCCGCTGGCCCTCCGGCAGCAGGGCCACGAAGAAGTACGTGTCGAAGCGGCGCGGCTCGAACTCCGGGGTGATCCACCGGCTCCACGGCAACAGCAGGTCCGACCGCAGGGTGAGCTGACGGTCGGCGAGCAGCGCCGCGAAGCCCAGCCGGCGTCCCTCCAGGTCCTGTCGGGCCGACTCCCAGTCGTCGCCACTGACGTCGCCCACCACGGTCGCCCGGTCCGGTCCGGCGAGCAGCACGCCGGCCTCCTCGAAGACCTCCCGGGCGGCGGCGCAGACCACCGCCTGGGCGGCGTCCGGGGTCACCCCGAGCCGCCCCGCCCACTGCGCCGGATCGGGGCCGGCCCAGTCCAGGTGTGCCTCGGAGTCGGAGCGGTCCACCCCGCCGCCGGGAAAGGCGTACATCCCACCGAAGGTCATCGCAGCGACCCGGCGGATGACGTACACCTCGAAGTCGGCGTCGGTCGGACGCAGCAGCAGCACGGTGGCCGCGACCCGCGGCACCGCCGGGCTGCCGCCCTCGGCCCGGAACCGGCGGGCGTGCTCGACCAGGGCGGCCGGGGCGGCGAAGCCGTCACTGTCGATCGTCATGCCGCGAGCCTAGTTCCCCGTCGCGCGGCCGACGGGGGCGCGCTGGGGCCCCGTACGGCGAGGGGTGGCTGCGGTCGCGCCATTGAGCGTGATGACTGTCAAGCATCAATATGCCACAGAGGCATCACGCTCAGTGGGGTGCGAGGCGCGGCACCGGCCCGGCGAAGGGCCTCGGCCGGGAAGCCCGAGGCGGGCCGGGCAGCCGAGGGTTCACGTGGCTCGGCTAGCGTGCCCAGCATGACTCGTTGGGGCATCCTGGCCACCGGAAACATCGCCAGCCGTTTCGCCGAAGACCTCCGGCTGGTGCCGGACGCCGAACTGGTGGCGGTCGGTTCCCGCGCCGTTGAGAGCGCGCAGCGCTTCGCCGACACGTACGGCGCGAAGCGGGCGTACGGCTCGTGGGTCGAGCTGGCATCCGATCCCGAGGTCGACGTGATCTACGTGGCCACGCCGCACGCCGCGCACCACGAGGCGGCGATGACCTGCCTGACCGCCGGGCGGGCGGTGCTGCTGGAGAAGCCGTTCACCCTCGACCTGGCCACCAGCACCGAGCTGGTGGACACCGCACGCGCCGCCGGGGTCTTCCTCATGGAGGCCATGTGGATGCGACTGAATCCGCTGATCCTGCGGGCGGTGCAACTGGTCACCGAGGGTGCCATCGGTGCCCTCACCAGCGTCCGGGCCGACTTCGGGGTGTCCGGGCCGTTCCCGCCGGAGCACCGGATGCGGGCCGCGGCGCTGGGCGGGGGTGCCCTGCTCGACCTGGGGGTCTACCCGATCAGCCTGGCCCACCTGCTGCTCGGCGTGCCGCAGCACATCCGGTCCTGGGCACAGCTCGGCCCGGAGGGGACCGACGAGAACACCGGCATCCTGTTCGGCTACGACACCGGCGCGCTGGCCACCCTGAGTTGCGGCATTCTCGGGTCGAGCGGGGTGTCCGCCTCGATCACCGGCAGCACCGGCCGGATCGACCTGCCCGAGCCGTTCTTCCGGCCGGGGTCGCTGACCCTGCACCGCGACGGTGCCGAGCCGGAGACGATCGCCGCCGATCCGGTCGGCAACGGCTACCAGTACGAGGCGATCGAGGTGCAGCGCTGCCTGGCCGCCGGGCTGACCGAGAGCCCGCTGGTGCCGCACACCGTCACCCTCGAGGTGATGGCCCTGCTGGACGCGGTACGCGAGCAGATCGGCGTGCGGTACGCCTGACCGTGCGAGCGGCCCCGGTCACCGCGTCCGCGGTGGCCGGGGCCGTCGACGTGTCGGGTCAGCCGAAGAGCGGCCGGACCAGCAGGTAGGTGACGCAGGCGATCAGCGCGGCGGCCGGGAACGTGATGATCCAGGCGATCACGATGTTGCCGGCGACGTTCCAGCGCACCGCGGAGAGCCGCTTGGTCGCGCCCACACCCATGATCGCCGAGGTGATCGTGTGCGTGGTGGAGATCGGCGCCTTGAGCACCAGGGCGTTGAAGAAGAGCACCGCGCTGGCCACCGTCTCGGCGGCGAAGCCCTCCGGCGGCCCGAGGTCAATGATCTTGCGACCGAGGGTACGGATGATCCGCCAACCGCCGGCGTACGTGCCGAGCGCCAGCATGGTCGCCGAGGTCCAGAACACCCAGCCGGGGATGTGGGTCTTGCTCTCCTGGAAACCGCCGGTGTAGAGCGCCAGCACCACGATGCCCATGGTCTTGGCGGCGTCCTGCATGCCGTGGCCGACCGACATGGCGGCCGCCGAGGCGGTCTGCGCCCAGCGGAAGCCCCGGTTGAGCTTGCCCGGCTGCCCCCTACGGAACAGCCAGAGGATGGCCAGCATCAGCAGGTAGCCCAGGGTGAGGCCGACGATCGGCGAGAGGATCATCGGCAGAATGACCTTCACGCCGATGTTGGCCCACTGCACGATGCCGCCAGCGGAGAGCAGGGTCGCGCCGACCAGGCCGCCGAAGAGCGCGTGCGAGGACGACGAGGGCAGGCCGAAGTACCAGGTGATCAGGTTCCAGGCGATGGCACCGAGCACACCGGCAAAGACCACCCCCAGGCTGCTCACGCCGGTGGGCAGGGTGACCAGGCCGTCACCGACGGTCTTGGCCACCCCGGCACCGAAGTGGGCGCCGATGAAGTTGCCGACCGCGGCGAGCCCGAGGGCGATCCGGGGTGTCAGGGCCCGGGTGGAGACGCTTGTCGCGATCGCGTTGGCGGCGTCGTGGAAGCCGTTGGTGTAGTCGAACGCCAGGGCTACCGCGATCACCGCCAGCACGGCGATGAGTTCGGGAGTCACCGGCTCAGGACTCCTTGACGGCGATGGTCTCGACGGTGTTGGCCACGTGCTCGAAGGCGTCGCAGGCGGCCTCCAACTCGTCGGCGACCTCCTTCATCTTGAGCACCGTCAACGCGTCGTACTCGCCGGAGAAGAGGCGGACGAGCAGCTGCCGGTTGATCCGGTCGCCCTCGTTCTCCAGCCGGTTGCACTCGATCCAGTAGTCCTCGAGGTCCTTCATCGACTTCAGCCGCGGCATGGCGTCGGCGGTCAGCTTGGCCTGCTGGTCGAGCACGTTCACCATCTCGTGCAGCTCCCGGGGCAGCGCCGGGAGCTCGGTCAGCCCGTACAGGTAGAGCAGGTCGCCGACCGCCTCCAGGTGGTCCATCACGTCGTCCAGCAGCGAGCCGAGCCGGTAGATGTCCTCCCGGTCGAACGGCGTGATGAAGGTGGAGTTGATCTTCTTGTACAGCTCGTGCGTGATCTGGTCGCTGTCGTGCTCGACCTCGGTCAACCGCTCGCTGACCGACTGCACGTCGACGCCGGGCAGGGCCAGCTCGTTGAGCAGCGTGGTGCCCCGGACCAGGTTCTGCGCGGCCCTGGTGAAGAGCTCGTAGAAGGCGCCCTCGGTGGGGCGGAAGGAAAACTTCACAGCACAGACCTCGTCGCGTCGGTGGAAGGGTGGCGGCACCCGTGGGGCACCCGCCCGGTGAATGCTAGGAAACGGCAGAACGGCGAATTCCTCGGCCCACCCCTGGCCAGGCCCCATTCATCGGTCGTTCACCTGTTGTTCATCTCAGGCGTCCCGTCCGCCCCCGCTCCCCCAGCACGTAACCTCTTCCGCTCGTGCGCCACGTCGAAATCGGCAGGCGGATACCCCAGATCGAGCGTGTCGAACGTCTCTCGCAGCACATGGGCGACCGCCCAGTCCCGATACCACTTGCGGTCCGCCGGCACCACGAACCAGGGCGCGGCGTCCGTGCCACACCGGCTCAGCGCCTCGGCGTACGCGGCCTGGTAGTCGGCCCACCTGGCTCGGGAGTCGACATCCGAGGGGTTGTACTTCCAGTGCTTGCGGGGGTCGGTGAGCCGCTCCAGCAGCCGCGCGCCCTGCTCGGCGTACGAGATGTGCAGCATCACCTTGACCAGGGTCACCCCGTCGTCGGTCAACTCCCGCTCGAAAGCGTTGATCTCGTCGTAGCGGGCGCGCCAGGTCGCCTCCGGCACCAGCGAGCCGACCCGGGCGATCAGCACGTCCTCGTAGTGCGAGCGGTTGAACATCCCCACGTACCCGGGCGGCGGCAGCTCCCGGCGGATCCGCCAGAGGAAGTCGTGCCGCAGCTCCTGCGGGGTCGGCGGACCGAACGAGCGGATGTGCAGGCCCAGCGGGTTCATCGCACCGGCGACCCGCTTGATCGTGCCGTCCTTGCCACCGCAGTCCATCGCCTGGAGCACCAGCAGCACCCGGCGCGCCGGGCGGTCCTGCCCGGCCTTGGCCATCGCGAAGAGCATCTCCTGCTGCTGGCCCAGCTCGCCGCCGATCACCTCCACCTGCTCGCGGGCCCAGGCCTTGCGGTGGTCTCCGATCTCCTCCGTCGCCGGCAGTCCCGGCGTGGACCGGGGGTCGATCGCGCCGAGATCAACCGGTGCGGTGACCCGCAGCAGCTCCCGCACGGAGCCGCCGACTGGCGCCACGATCTGCGCTTGCTCAGGTGCGCTCATCCTCGGATCATCGCCCACCCGCAGGCCATCCGCCCGCCGAGCGCCGCCTCCGTCGGGCGCCCGTGACGCTGAGGGCAGCCGACGAGCCCGGTTGGCAGGAAGATGGAGGCGCAACGGCACTGGTGGAAGAGGGCGGTGGGGTCGTGCGGGACCTGGCGACGGAGTTCGAGGCCGAGCGGGGCCGCCTGCTCGCGGTGGCCCACCGGATGCTGGGCAGCCGCAGCGAGGCCGAGGACGCGGTGCAGGAGACCTGGCTGCGGTACGCCGGCGCGCTCGGCGACCCGGCGGCCCGCGCCCAGATCCGTGAACTGTCCGCCTGGCTCACCACCACCTGCGCCCGGATCTGCCTGGACGTGCTCCGCTCGGCCCGGGTTCGCCGCGAGGCGTACCCCGGTCAGTGGCTGCCGGAGCCGGTCGTGAGCCCGCTGGACGCCGGGGCGCCGACCGGCGGGTACGCCCCGGACCCCGCCGAACGGGCGGTACGCACCGACCAGGTCGGCACGGCGCTGCTGGTGGTGCTGGAGCGGCTCGCGCCGGAGCAGCGGGTCGCCCTCGTGCTGCACGACGTGTTCGCGGTGCCGTTCGCCCGGGTCGCCGACGTGCTCGGCACCACCGAGGTGGCCGCCCGGCAGCTCGCCTCCCGGGCGCGGCGGGCGGTCACCGCGCCGGATGCGCCCCGGCACACCGCCGACCCGGCCGAACAGCGCCGGGTGCTCGCCGCGTTCGTCGCCGCCACGGAGTCCGGCGAGCTGGATCCGCTGCTCCGGGTGCTCGCGCCGGACGTGGTGTTCGTCGGCGACTCGGGCGGGCACTTCCCGGCCGCCCGTCAACCGGTGGTCGGTGCGGACAAGGTGGGCCGCTTCGCGCTCGGCCTGTTCGGTCGGGCCGGCCGGTACGCCCACCGGGTGCTGGCCCGGCCGGTGCTGGTCGACGGCGTGCTCGGTCTCCAACTGGAGACGATCCACTCCGACGGCCGGCCGATCCGCATGGTGACCTCGTTCGCGGTGGACCAGGGCCGCATCACCGGCCTGTTCAACCAGCTCAACCCGGAGAAGCTGACCGACGTGCCCCCGCTGAACGACGACGACCAGTGGCCGCCCCGCTGGTGAGGCAGCCGGGCCGGGGGTGCCTGCCGGCTCAGACCACCAGGGCCAGCCACTTCCGGTACGAGGTCGCGAACGGCTCGGTGCCGTCGCCGAGCGCGCCGAAGAGCCAGCGGGCCGCCGCCTCGGCCTCGCGCACCACGTCCTCCGGATAGCCGTAGCGGGCCCGGTGCTCGGCGAACTCGTCCTCGTCGAGCAACTCCACCAGGCCGGTGGCCCGGCGGCGGACCACGTCCAGGTCCAGGTCGATCAGATGGACCGTCTCGTCGGACTCCCACCGGGCCGGGGTGGCGATGTCGCAGTAGACCTCGCTGGTGCGCGGCGGCGGGTTGAACATCCCCGTCCACCATGCGTGGTGCGGCACCAGCAGGACGAACGGGATCTTCTCCACCGATGGGCGGCCGTGGTAGACCGACTCGGTGCCGGCGGGAACGCCGAGCCAGATGCCGAGGTCGTCCTCGGCGAGGCGGCGGGCCGGGTAGTCACGGTGGGCGCTGCCGTCGTACTTGCGGTAGATCACTCGGACCACGTCGCTCGGCATGATTCGCACCCTAACCGATACTGCCCACGCGTCGTAGCGTGGCCGTAACCGGACGGCGGGCCGGACCCGGTCGGGCTCGCCACGCGGGCGGATGGGCGCGGTCGGTGTCGGGCGCGACGGGTACCGTCGCACGGTGACTCCACCCCGCACCGCCGCCGGTCCCGCCACCCCGTCGGCCCGTGGCGGGAGCCGGCGACGGGGTGCCCGGCCCAGCGGCACGGAGCTTCTCGCGGCGGCCGTGGGCGCCGTGCCCGGCGGCGCGGCGCGCCCCGGCCAGCAGCAGATGACCACCGCGATCGAGGAGTGCGTGACCAGCGGCGAGCACCTGCTGGTCCAGGCCGGCACCGGCACCGGCAAGTCACTGGCCTACCTCGCGCCGGCGCTCACCGTGGACGGCCCGGTGGTGGTCTCCACCGCAACCCTGGCACTGCAGTCGCAGCTGGTCGACCACGACCTGCCCCGGTTGGCCGACGCGGTCGAGCCGCTGCTGGGGCGCCGGCCCACCTTCGCGGTGCTCAAGGGCCGCCACCACTACCTCTGCCTGGCGCGACTGGACAACTCCACCGAGGACGAGCCGGAGGACACCCTCTTCGACGCCCCGGCCGCCCGCCCCGGCGGCGGGACGAAGTGGCTCGGCGAGGCCGGCCGGTTGGGCAAGCAGATCGAGCGGTTGCGCGACTGGGCCGAACGGACCGCCACCGGCGACCGGGACGAACTGGACCCGGGGGTCGACGACCAGGCCTGGCGGTTGGTGTCGATGCCGTCCCGCGAGTGTGTCGGGGCGTCCCGCTGCCCGTTCGGGGCGGAGTGCTTCGCCGAGGCGTCGCGCGCCCGCGCCCGCGAGGCGGACATCGTGGTCACCAACCACAGCCTGCTCGCGGTCGACATGCTGGCAGAGCGGCACATCGTGCCGCCGCACAAGCTGCTCATCGTGGACGAGGCGCACGAACTCGCCGACCGGGTCTCCTCGGCGGCGCAGGCCGAGCTGGTCCCGGATCTGATCGACCGGTCCACCCGGCGGGCCCGGACGCTGCTGCGGCCGGAGACCGCCGAGGCGCTCACCGCGGCCGGCGACGCCCTCGCGGTCGGGCTGGCCGAGGCACCGGCCGGGCGGATCACCGCCGGGCTACCGACGCCGTTGCGCGAGGCGTGCACGCTGCTCGACGCCGCCACCCGCGCCGCACTGGACGCGATCGGCGACGTCAAGTCCGACGACCCCGACCCGGTCCGCAAGCAGCAGGCCAAGGCTGCGCTGGACGAGCTCTCCACGACCGCGCAGCGGCTGCTGGAGGAGGCCGACCACGACGTGGCCTGGGTGGAGAAGAACGACAGCGGCAGCCGTCGGGCACTGGTGGTCGCGCCGCTGTCGGTGGCCGGCACCCTCGCCACCCACCTGTACGACGAGCGCACCGTGGTCGCCACCTCGGCCACCCTGGCGCTCGGTGGCCGTTTCGACACGGTGGCCCGCGGCCTCGGGCTGGACGCGCCGCCGGTCCCGGCGTCCCCGGCCGCCGCCGCGCTGGCGGCGCGTACCGGCCCGGGCCGCCCGGCCGCCGAGACGCCGGGCCGCCGGTTGGCCGACCCGAGCCCGGGTGCCACCGTCCCGGCGACCGAAGGTCCGGGCTGGCGGTCGCTGGACGTGGGGTCGCCGTTCGACTACGCCCGGCAGGGCATCCTGTACGTCGCCGCGCACCTGCCCCGGCCCAGCGTCTCCGGGCTTCCCGAGGCGGCCGGGGAGGAGCTGCTCGCTCTGGTCGAGGCGCTCGGTGGGCGTACTCTCGGGCTCTTCTCCTCCCGGCGGGCCGCGCAGCAGGCGGCGGAGCTGCTGCGCGCCCGGACCGACCTGCCCGTGCTGTTGCAGGGTGAGGAGGCGCTGCCGCTGCTGGTCCGCCGCTTCCGCGAGGAGCGTTCCAGCTGCCTGTTCGGGGTGATGTCGCTCTGGCAGGGGGTGGACGTGCCGGGCGAGGCCTGCCAGCTCGTGGTCATCGATCGGCTGCCCTTCCCCCGGCCGGACGAGCCGCTGGCGGCGGCCCGCGCCGCCGCCGTCGACGCGGGCGGCGGCTCCGGCTTCGCCGCGGTCAGCGTGCCGATCGCGGCGGTCCGGCTGGCGCAGGGAGTGGGCCGGCTGATCCGCGCCACCGGCGATCGCGGGGTGGTCGCGGTGCTCGACTCCCGGTTGGAGACCGCCCGTGGCTACGGGCCCTTCCTCCGTCGCTCCCTGCCGCCGTTCTGGTACACCACCCGTCCCGAGGTGGCCCGCGGCGCCCTGGAACGCCTCGCCACCTCCTGACGCCTGCCGCGCCCAGGCTTTCAGGGAGCCTGGGCGGCGACGACCACGGCGTCGGGAGGAGTATCCGGGACCGTTCGGGCGGACAGCCGCCGGACAGCGGTGTTCAGCACCGCGATCAGCGGCACGGAGACCAGTGCGCCGGTGATCCCGGCGAGCACCACCCCGGCGGCGATACCGATGATCACCGCGAGCGGGTGCAGAGCCACCGCCCTGCCCATGATCAGCGGCTGGAGCAGGTGGCCCTCGACCTGCTGCACACCGATCACCACGCCGAGGATGATCAGTGCGGTGACCGGGCCGCTGTCGACCAGCGCCACCAGCACCGCCACGCCGCCGGAGAGCGCCGCGCCGACGATCGGGATGAACGCGCCGAGGAAGACCAGCGCTGCCAACGGGAACGCGAACGGAATGTCGAAGATGACGAGGAAGATGCCGATGCCGACCGCGTCGATGAAGGCGACCAGTACGGTCGCCCGAACATAGGCGCCCAGCGTCTGCCAGGAGGCGCGGCCGGCGTCGTCGACCTTCCACCGGGCGGCCACCGGCAGCAACCGCACCAGGAAGCGCCAGATCCGGCTGCCGTCGCGCAGGAAGAAGAACGTGGCGAAGAGCACCAGCAGCGTGCCGGTCAGCACCTCGGCCAGCGTGGCAGCGGTGCTCAGGGCGCCGCTGGTGAACTTCGAGGTGTTGCCGTTGATCCAGTTCTGCGCCTCGTCGATGTAGCGGTCGAGCTGCGTGTCGGAGAGGTGCAGCGGACCCGTCTTCAGCCAGTTCTGGATCTGCCGGACACCCTCGGACGACTTCTCGCTCAGCTCCGGCACCCCGCGGATGAACTCGTTGACCACCAGGGTCAACGTGCCGATGACCGCCACCAGACCGCCGACCAGCACCACCGCGGTCGCCAGCGACCGGGGCAGTCGAGCCCGCAGCAACCAACCCACCGCCGGCGCCAGCAGCGCCGAGAGCAGCAGCGCGATGGCCAGAGGAATGATCACGATGCTGATCGTGCCGACGATCCGGAGCAGCGCCCAGGCCACCACGCCGATCACGATCAGTCGCCAGCACCAGGCGGCGGCGATCCGCAGCCCGTGCGGGACGTTGGCGTCGTCCCGGCTGGACGTCGAGCTGTGCAGGTCCGTCGGGGGTTCGGCGCCGACGACCGTGGCCGTCGGCGACGCGGCCGGCCCCGGTGCGGCGGGCGAGGCCACCCGCGCTGGCTCCGGGAAGTCACCCGACAGGTCGTCGCCCGACCCGCTCCGGTCGGCGCGTACCGACTCCCGTCCTGACTGGTAGGCGCGGCGCAGTCGTCCGCGTACCCGCTCGAAGCGGCTCAAGCGCACCTCCTGGCAGAAGAATCGGCCCGCCCACGACGACAGGTCGGACAGCATACGTCCGTTGTCGACACCGTGGAGCAGTTTCCGCCGTACATTGCCCCGAACACCCCGCGCGTAACCACCGGCGGCCTGCCGCCGACGACACGGTAGCGTCTGCGGCGTGACCGCCGACCAGGATCTCGACGCCGGCCTCCCGATTCGTCTGCTGCACGACCGTGTGCTGGTGCGGATGGAGGGCAGCGAGGGCGAGCGCCGCTCCACCGCCGGCATCGTCATCCCGGCCACCGCCGCCGTCGGCAAGCGCCTGGCCTGGGCCACGGCCGTCGGGGTGGGGCCGAACGTCCGCGCCATCGTCTCCGGAGACCGGGTGCTCTTCGACCCGGACGAGCGCTCCGAGGTCGAGTTGCACGGCCGCGGGTACGTGCTCCTGCGGGAGCGGGACGTGCACGCCGTGGCCGCCGAGCGCATCGAGAACGACCCCACCGGCCTCTACCTCTGAGAACTCCCCGGCCACCCGGCCCCTCCGCGCGCCGTTTGTCGTGCCCCACGACGGGAAGCCATCCGGCGACCGTGGCCCTGGGGAGGGACGATGCCGGTATTCGTGAAGAAGCTGCTGACCTGGGGCAGCGTCGCGTTCCTGATCTACTTCATGGCGTTCCGGCCGGACGGTGCCGCGCAGCTGTTCAAGGGCGTCGGGGCCGCGCTGGTCGCGATGGCCCAGGGCCTCGGTGACTTCCTCACCACCCTGATGACCTGAGCCGCGCGTCACGACCTGAGCCGCGCGTCACGACCTGAGCCGCGCGCCGCGTCAGGGCTGACCGGGCGGTCAGGGCGCCGGAGGCCGCGCGCCGTACCAGCCGGGCGGGGCGTGACCAACCGGAGGCGGCGGCGGGCCCAGCACCACCGGGATCGGCACCACCGGCTCGTCCGGCGCGGCCACCGGTCGCTGCGAACCGTCCGGAAACCGCAGGTGGTAGCGACTGCCGTCCCAGACCCCGACCGGGGCCTGCGGGTCCCGACCGACGAAGAACGACCGGTACGAGGTGATCGCCTCCAGCAGCTCCCGCTCCTCACGGGCCGTCCGCTCCCGGTCGGCGGGCTTGCTGTCCAGGCCGCGCAGCGTCCCGTCGCGCAGCAGGGCCAGCCGGGTGGCGGCGAACTGGTACCCCCGCATCGCCCGCACCCCGGCGTCCCCGGCCACCCGGCGAGCCCAGCTACGGGCCGCGTGCCGGCGGCCGAGGCTGCTCAGCGCGGCCACCTCGGGTGGGCTCAGCCAGCCGGCACGTACGTAGTCCGGCAGTGTCCGCTCGGTGAGCCGCCCCTCCCACGCGCGCAGCCACACCGCCAGCCCCACCGTGGCGAAGAAGACCGGCACCATCAGCCCCAGGAAGCCGTACAACATGATGAACGTCTCGCCGGTGGCCTGGGTGAGCGTGGGCAGCAGGTTCCAGGTGCCGTGCAGGATCATCGCCAGCAGGAGGCCCGCGATCGGGGCGAGCACCCGGACCCGGCGGTCGGCCGTCCGTGCCGCGACACCCAACCCCACACCGGTCATCGAGGTGAAGAGCGGATGGGCGAACCCGAACAGCAGGATCCGCACGATGAAGATGGCGATGACCTGCTGGGTACCGGTCGCCGGGCCGTACCGGTCGGCGCCGCTCGCGTAGCCGTACCCGCCCAGGTAGAGGATGTTCTCCACCATGGCGAAGCCGACCGCGGACAGCCCGCAGTAGACCAGGCCGTCGGTGATCCCGGACCACTCGCGGCGGCGGAACACCAGGAGCAGGATCGGGCCGAGGGCCTTCGTCAGCTCCTCGATGAACGGCGCCACCAGCACGCCGGTGAGCGCGGCCGGCAGCCCCCAGTCGTCGAACCGGGCGGCGGCGAACTCGTTCACCGTGAGCGCGGCCGCGGTCGAGACGAACGCCCCCCAGGCGAAGCAGAAGATGAGGTATTTCAGCGGCTCCGGCTCGTAGCGGTCCAGCCAGAGGAAGCAGGCGACCAGCACCGGCACCGGGAGGATGGCGGCGACCACCCCGATCAGCAGCGCGCGTACACCGAGCGACTGGCCGAGCGTGAAGACCATGAAGACCGCGCACGCGGCGATGAAGAGCACCACCCCGGCCAGCACCACGAACCGCCGCCAGCCCACTCGGCGCAGCAGCATCCGGGGCGCCTCGCCGGCGGGCGCAGCCGCGGGCTCGGGCAGCGACGACGTCGGGGGTGCACCGGGCGGGGTGTCGGCCATGCGGTCAGCGTAGCCATCCGCCGCCGGCTGGTCCGGTCGCATCGGTAGCCGCTATGCTGCCCTGAGGTCACGAGCGCCAGCGTCAAGCCCCGGCTTGCTGGCCGGCAACCCTCGTCGAGTTCGCGGTGGGGTGCCCCGGGTGATGACCGGGCCCAGCCCGATCGGCGTGCTGGGCAAGCGCGGACCCCGTCCCGACACCAGACCCGGGGTCCCTGACCCCGGAGGTTCCGGCGTGTCCGTCACCCTCGTACCCTCGCTTCCCACCCGGTCCGCCGCGGCACCCGCGCCGGACCGGTCGGCGCCGCTCGACGTGCTCGGCGTTCCCGGCGAGATCAACCTGGACTACGCGGCCAGCGCGCCGTGCGCGCGGGCCGCCGCCGACGCGGTGGCCGAGCTGCTGCCCTGGTACGCCAGCGTGCACCGCGGCGCGGGCGCGCTGTCCCGGCACTGCACGCTGGCCTACGAGCGGGCCCGGCAGACGGTCGGTGACTTCTTCGGTGCCCGCGCCGACGACCACGTGATCTTCACCCGCAACACGACGGACGCGCTCAACCTGCTGGCCCGGGCGCTGCCCGCCGGCACCACCGTGGTCACCTTCGCCGGTGAGCACCACGCCAACCTGCTGCCCTGGCCGCGCGGGTCGGTCCGGCTGCCGGTGCCCGCCGACCCCGGCGGGGCGGTACGCGCCCTCGCCGCCGCCCTCACCGAGCTGCGCCGGGACAGCAACCCGGCGCTGCCCGTGCTGGTCGCCGTGACCGGGGCGAGCAATGTGACCGGCGAGCGGTGGCCGGTCAGCGAACTGGCCCGCGTGGCCCACCGGCACGGGGCACGGATCGCCCTGGACGCCGCGCAGCTCGCCCCACACGCCCCGGTCGATCTGCTCGCGCTGGACGTGGACTACCTCGCCGTCTCCGGGCACAAGCTGTACGCGCCGTTCGGCGCGGGCGTCCTGATCGGCCGGGCCGACTGGCTGGACGCCGCCCCGCCGTACCTGGCCGGTGGGGGTGCCACCAGCCGTGTCGGATCGGCCACCCACGACGTGACCTGGGCGACCGGCCCCGCACGGCACGAGGGCGGCACCCCCAACCTGGTCGGCGCGGTGGCGCTCGCCGCGGTGTGCACCGCGCTGGCGGACGCGGACCGGACCGTGTTGGCCGCCCGCGAGCAGGCGTTGCTGGCCCGGCTGCGCGCCGGCATCGCCGCCCTGCCACACGTGGTGGAACTGCACACGTTCGGCCCGGACGCGCCCCGGGTCGGCATCGTCTCGTTCGTGGTCGCCGGGTGGGACTCCGCCGCGGTGGCGACCCGGCTGGCCGCCGAGCACCGGATCGGCGTACGGGACGGGCTGTTCTGTGCCCACCCACTGGCCCGGCGGCTGCTCAGCGAGGCGGCGGGGCGTACCGGCCGGCGGGACCTGCCGCCCACCGCGCTGCGGGCCAGCATCGGCCTGGGCAGCACGGCCGCTCAGGTGGACCGGCTGCTGGCCGCGCTCGCCGCGCTGGGCTAGGCCGCGCCAGCGGGCGACGCGTCGTGCTCAGCCGACCGGCGGGGCGGTGGGAGGCTTCGGCGCCTCGCCCGCTTCGACCGGTTCACCGACCGGCCGCTCCTGCTCCCCGAAGGCGGTACGGATCCATCGGTTCGCCTCCTCCTGCTCGATCCCGGAGGCCACCAGCAGGTCACTCGCCGTCGTCCGGATCTGGGCGATCACCACGCTGCCGGAGAAGCCGACACCGGCGCCGTACGCCCGGCTGGCCTCGCTGACCGCCCGCAACGACCGTTCCCGGGCCTTCTGCGGCTCCTCGCCCGCGGCGAACTCGTGTTTGAGCAGCCGGACCGACTCGGCGAGGTGACCGATTCCGTCCGGCATCGGGTCCGGCACCGGTTCGTCGTCCTCGATCAGCGTGACGGACCGGCGGATCAGCGTGCCGCTGTTGCGCATGGCCCGGTCGATCGGGTCGGCGGCCTCCGCGTAGTGGGTCAGCTCGTCGCGCCGGTGCCAGCGGGCCGGGGAGAGGGTCGCGGTCTCCTTCGCACCCTCGATCGCCTCGCCCAGGGTCGCCAACTCCTCCTTGTTGTCGCGCAGCCGCTCCAACGCCCGCTGGATGGTGGCTCGGTTGCGGTGGCGCAGCCCGTCGGCGGTGGTGTCGAGCTGGGCTGCGAGCAGGTCCAGCGCCGGCCGGGCGGCACGATTGATCACCCGGAGCGGGTTCAGCGGCAGCAGGACCGCCGTCACCAGCAGCGCGATCCCGCCGCCGAGGAACGCGTCGACGAAGCGCGGGATCTCCAGGTTCTGGGTCGACGGGCTCAGCGTGACGATCAGCACCGCCGTGGCCGCCGCCTGGATGACGATCGCCACGCTGGCCCCGGCGAAGATCGTGACCAGGATCGCGACCGTGACCACCAGGCCGAGCTGCCACGCCCCGGTGCCGAGCAGGTAGATCAGAAAGTCGCCGATGGCCACCCCGATCCCCACCCCGACGATCAGTTCGATGGTTCGGCGGAACCGCTGGCCGACCGACGCGGCCAGGGTGCCGACCGCGGAGATCGGCGCGAAGACCGGCTGCGGGTTGCCGAGCACCTTGTGCGAGACCAGGTACGCCAGCCCGGCGGCCAGCCCGGCCTGCACGGCCAGTCCGCCGGCCATCCGTACCCGGTGCAGCCGGTCGTGCAGGGTGGCCCGGCTGCGATGCCGCAGCTGCTCGGTGGCCTCGGCGATCCGCGCGCCGTCGACGTCCACCAGCCCATCGCGCAGCGCAGCACGCCGCACTACCGGAGGTCGCTTGTCCCGCGCCACAGCCATGGGCGCGACTACCCGGCGCGGCCCCGCTGAATCCTGCCGCCCGGCGCGGCGCCCGGATGCGGCAGACTCGGGTGGTGGCCGATCTGCTGGACCGGTGGCGGGGGGCGGCCCTGGGCGCCGGGGCGCACCCCGGCGCCGACGTGGTGCCGGCCGGGCAGCGGCTGCTCGCCCGCTGGCGGGAGGCGCACCGGCAGTACCACACAGTCGCCCACCTGCGCGCCGTGCTCGACGTGGTGGACCGGCACGCCGAGCTGGCCGACCACGCGGACCTGGTCCGGCTCGCGGCCTGGTGCCACGACGCGGTCTACGACCCACGAGGCGCCGGCGACGCCAACGAACGGGACAGCGCCACGCTGGCGGGGAGCGTGCTCGCCGAGCTCGGGGTGCCCGCGTCCGCGCTGGCCGAGGTACGCCGGCTGGTGCTGCTCACCGCCGGGCACGTGGTTGCCCGGGGCGACCGGAACGGCGGGCTGCTCTGCGACGCGGACCTCGCCGTGCTGGCGGCCCCGCGGGCGACCTACGACCGCTACGCCGCGGCCATCCGGCGGGAGTACGCGCACGTGCCGGAGCCGGTTTTCCGGGTGGGGCGGGCCGCGGTGCTCACCGGCCTGCTGGCACTGCCCGCCCTGTTCCGGTTGCCGCCGCTGAGCCAGCGGTGGGAGCGGCCGGCCCGGGACAACCTGCGTCGCGAGCTGGCCACGCTCACGGCTGCCGACTGACCAGGTGCTTCGGACGCCGAAGACCCGCGTGGCGGAGCAGCCGGACCAGCTCCCGGCTCGGCACCACCTGGGCACCGAGCCACACCGCCGCCGGGAACCGCTCGGCGGGGATGTCGTAGTGATCCCGGTCGAAACCCCGCCTGGGCGCTCCCAGCGTTTCGGCGAAGGCGTGCAGCTCCGCGTAGGAGACGTCGCTGATCAGGTGCGACCAGAGCCGACCGCGCCACGGCCACGCGGGCCGGTCCAGGTAGAGCATGGTGCCAAGCTAGCCCGCAGTGTCGATCATGTTGATGATCGGCGGCCGGCGATCTAGCCTCGGCGCTATGGCCCCCAACCCACTCCTCGACGACCTGCGTGCCGCGCTGGGCGAAGACGCCGTGCTCACCGACCCGGATCTGCTGCGCATGCACCAGCGGGACGAGGCCGACCTCTGCCCCGCCGGGATTCCGCTGGTGGTGACCCGCCCGCGCGACACCGAGGGGGTGGTCGCGGTGGTCCGTGCGGCGGCGCGACACGGCGTACCGCTGGTGCCGCAGGGCGCGCGGACCGGGCTGGCCGGCGCCGCGAACGCGGTGGACGGCGCCGTGGTGCTGAGCACGGTCGCGATGGACGAGATCCGGGAGATCGACCCGGTGAGCCGGATCGCGGTCGTCCAGCCGGGGGTGGTCAACGCGGCGCTGGCCGCGGCGGTGGCCAGACAGGGGCTGTGGTACCCGCCGGACCCCGGTTCCTGGGAGTCGTCCACGATCGGCGGCAACGTGGCCACCAACGCCGGCGGCATGTGCTGCGTCAAGTACGGCGTGACAACCGAGTACGTGCTCGGCCTGGAGGTGGTGCTCGCCTCCGGTGAGGTGCTGCGCACCGGCCGGCGTACCGCCAAGGGGGTGGCCGGTTACGACCTGACGCGGCTCTTCGTCGGCTCGGAGGGCACCCTCGGGGTGATCACCGAGGTGACCGTCTCGCTGCGACCCGCCCCGGCCGACTCGCTGACCCTGGTGGCGGTCTTTGGATCCACCGCGGCGGCCGGCACGGCGGTGGCGGAGATCGCCGCCCGGGGGCTCACCCCCAGCCTGCTGGAGCTGCTGGACCAGACCCACCTGCGGGCGATCGAGGCGTACCAGCCGATGGGGCTGCGGACCGATGCGCAGGCGCTGCTGCTGGCCGCCGCGGACACCGGCAGCCGGGCCGCCGACGACCTGGCGGCCCTGGCCGAGGTGTGCGGGGCGGCCGGTGCCGACGAGGTCTACGCGGCCACCGACGCGGTGGAGGCGGCAGCGTTGCTGCAGGCCCGGCGTCTGGCCCATCCGGCGATGGAGAAGTTCGCGGCCGACGCCCACCCGGGCGGCAACGGTGGTCTGGTGATCGACGACGTGGCGGTGCCACGCGGTTCGCTCGCCGCGCTGCTGGACGGCGTGGCCCGGATCGCGGTGGACTGTGATGTGCCGATCGGCGTGGTGGGGCACGCCGGTGACGGCAACATGCACCCGAACATCGTGGTCGACCGGGCCGACCCGGGAAGTGTGCAACGGGGTCGGCGGGCGTTCGACGAGATCATGCGGCTCGGCCTGGAACTGGGCGGCACCTGCACGGGCGAGCACGGGGTGGGACTGCTCAAGCGGGACTGGCTGGCCCGCGAGATCGGCCCGGTCGGGGTCCGGGTGCACCAGGCGATCAAGTCGGCGCTCGACCCGGCTGGCCTGCTCAACCCCGGTAAGGTGCTCTGACCTGGTGGAGACGGTCGGCGGGGCCTGCTGTGCGGGTCAGCCCTTGACCTCGGCCGGGGTCGCCTGGGTGAGCAGCAACAGGATCTCTCCGGCGACCGGCGTGCGTTCCTCGCCCGGGCAGTCCTGAGAGGTGACCAGCCCGGCGGAGGTGAGCAGGCTGGAGGTCAGCGCGTCGATGCAGGTCGGCCGGTACTGGCGGATCTGATCGGTCTCCTTGGCCAGGGTCGGGTCGGCCAGCAGCACCTGGAGCCGCTCGGTCTGCTCCGGGGCGAGCGCGCCACGGGAGGTGACCCCGTCACCGGCGCAGTCGACGCACTGCCACGCCCCGTCCCGCTCGACGCTCAACGTCCGCAGCGGGCCGTCGGTGCCGAGCCGCTGGAGCAGGCTGACCTGTCCGGCGCCGACGGTGGTGGGGACCTCGGAAGCCGGCCCGCCGGCCGACTGCGCCGCCGCGGGTGTGTCACCGCCGTCCCGGTCGAGCAGCGAGCACCCGGTCAGGGCGCTGACGAGCGCTACGGCTAGGAGGGGGCTGAGCAGACGGAAGCGCGCGCGGTAAAGCACGCGCGGAAACCTACCCCACCGTAGGTAGCGGCCGAAACCACCATCCAGGCCACTATCGATAGTTACCCCTCGGTAATGTGCCTTTTCGTCACCGAGTGGACGGGCGCAGCCGAGCCTGATCGTCGTCGCCACCCCGGTCGGCCGCGTAACCCCGGACGTCCGGAGCACCGAGCCGAGCCGCGTCCGCAGCGGCGTCGTCCGGCATCAACTGGGACTGCCGCTCGGCCTCCACCCGGGTCCGGTAGTGCGCGACCTCCCGTGCCCGGGTGGCCGCGTCCCAGCCGAGTACCGCGCCCATCAGCTCGGCGGTGTGCTCCGCCGACTCCAGCCCTCGGTGGCTCGTCTCGAAGGAGATCCGGGTCCGCCGGGTCAGCACGTCCTCCAGGTGCAGCGCACCCTCGGCCCGCGCCGCGTAGGTGACCTCGGCGGCCAGGTACTCCGGTGCGCCGGCCAGCGGGGAGGCGAGCAACGGATCGGCATCGACCAGCGCCAGAAGGTCCGGGATGAGGGTGCCATACCGCTCCAGCAGGTGCTCCACCACGCCCACCGGTACGCCGTGCCGGCGGGCCAGGTCGGCCCGGTCCCGCCACATCGCCGGGTACCCGTCGGCGCCGAGCAGCGGCAGGTCGGCGGTGCGCGACGGGCGGGCGCCACCCAGCCGGCGGGCAGCCCTGTCGACCACGTCGGAGGCCATCACCCGGTACGTCGTGTACTTGCCGCCAGCCACCAGCAGCAGCCCGAGCATCGGTTCGAAGACCGCGTGCTCCCGGGACAGCTTCGAGGTGGAGTCGGCCTCGCCGGCCAGCAGCGGGCGCAACCCGGCGTAGACGCCCTCGATGTCCGAGGTGCTCAACGGCCGGTCCAGCACGGCGTTGACCTGCTGCAGCAGGTAGTCGATGTCGTGGGCCGAGGCAGCGGGGTGGGACCTGTCCAGCTGCCAGTCGGTGTCGGTGGTGCCGATGATCCAGTGCCCGCCCCAGGGGATGACGAAGAGCACCGAGCTCGCCGTCCGCAGGATGAGCCCGGTCTCACCGGTGATCGCCGAGCGGGGCACCACCAGGTGCACCCCCTTGGAGGCGCGCACCCGGATGCCGGGCCGCAGACCGACGTCGTTGAGCATCCGGGACATGTCGTCGCTCCACACGCCGGTGGCACCGATGACGGTCCGGGCGTGCACCTCGAACTCCGCGTCCGGTGAACCGGGGGCCGCCTCCAGGTCGCGGACCCGGACGCCGGTCACCTCACGGGCCTGCCGGATCAGCCCCACGGCGCGGGCGCTGCTCACCACCGTGGCGCCGAGGCTGGCCGCGGTGCGGGCCAGGGTGACCACCAGCCGTGCGTCGTCGACCTGCCCGTCGTAGTAGCGGATCGCGCCGGCCAGCGCGTCGGCCCGCAGACTCGGGAAGATCCGCCGGGCGCCCTCCCGGGTGAGGTGCCGGTGCAGAGGCATGCCCCGGCCACCGCCGAAGACACCGGCGAAGGCGTCGTAGGTGGCCACGCCGGCGCCGTAGTACGAGCGGCGGAAGATCCGGGCGGGCAGGTCCCGCAGGCCCCTGCCGGCCGGCAGGGGCACCAGGAACGGCACCGGACGGACCAGGTGCGGCGCGAGCCGGGTGGCCAGCAGGCCACGCTCGGTGAGCGCCTCGTGGACCAGGTGGAACTCCAACTGCTCCAGGTAGCGGAGCCCACCGTGGATGAGTTTGCTGGACCGGCTGGAGGTGCCCGAGGCGAAATCGCGCGCCTCGACCAGGGCCACCTTGAGACCACGGGAGGCGGCGTCCAGGGCGGCGCCCGCACCGGTCACCCCGCCGCCGATGACCAGCACGTCGAAACGCTCGGCGCGGAGTCGGCGCAGGTCGGCGGCTCGGCGGACCGGCGAGAGCTGCCCGGCGGCGGATCGGGAGATGTTGGGGTCGCGCACCTGTCCACCGTAGCCGCCGACGCCACGGTGCCGACATTGGCCGCCCGCCCCGCACCGACCGCGAGCGGCGACGGCGTTGGTCGAGTCCTCGTGTCGCTGATCGTTCCCACGCGAGCACCGGCGCTGCGGACGAGTGACTTCCTCGACGTCGATAGTGTCTCCTGATGAGCGCGCAGCCCGTTCGTACCGAAGACGACGCCCCCGGATCCAGCCCCTGGCCGGTGGTGGGTGCGGCACTGGCCGGCGGCTGGATCGTGCTGGTCTCCGTGGGCGTCCAGGCCGGCGGCTGGCTCGCCGACCAGGTGCTGCTGAGCTTCGGGCGGGACCGGGTGGCCTGGCTGTGGCCGGTGCTGGGCCTGGTCACCGTCGTGCTGGTAGGCGCGCCCACACTGCTGCTGGCCCTGCTGCCCCGCTCGGTGGCGGTGCGCACCACCGGTCGGGTCTGGTCGGTCGCGGCGCTCACACTGGGAGCACTCACCGCGCTGCGGGCCGTGCCACCGGTTCACCACGAGGCGTACCTCGCCGCGCTGGCCGGCACGGCGGCGCTCACCGCGCTCGCTCTGCGCCGGTCTGTGCGCCGACCCGCGTACGGCGGACCGGCCGGGCGCGGGCACGCCGAGCGCGCGCCGGGAGCGGTCACGCTGCTGGCGGTAGCCGCCGGGCTGGCGCTGCTGCTGCCCTGGGTGTGGCTGGGGGCGCTCGGCGGGCTGCTGGAGACCGCGCTCGCGGTGCTGGCGGCCGCCGCCCTCGGGTTGCTGGCCGCGACGCTGCTGGACGCCGCCTTCTGGTCCCGGTTCATGGTCGGCCGTCCGCCCAGACCGGCCCGGCTCGTGGTGGTCGGCGGCCTGGTCGCCGGGGTGGCGCTGCTGCTGCTCGCCGCCGGCACCGGCCAGTCCGGCGCACAACTGCCGGCGTTGCTGACCCTGCCTCCGGCGGGTTTCGCGCTGGCCGCGCTGTGGGCCGCGGCCGCTCGGCCGACGTCCGACGGGAGCACCGGCACGGCGGACGCGACACGCGTTGGCCGAACCGCGACCGGCTGGCTGGTGGGTCTGGCCATCCTCGGCCCGCTGGCCTTCACCGACCCGGAGGAGATCAGCCTGCTGCTGGTCGGCACCCGCGACGTGCCGTTCTGGGTGGCGGCCGCCACCGGCGTCGGGCTCGCCGTCGCGGTTCTGGTCGCCATCGGGTACGCGGTCCTGCTGGCCCGGCCCTCGTCCCGTACGCCCAGCCGGCGGGTGGCCGCGCTGACCGCAATGGTGCTGCTGGTGGGGGTGGGCGTCGTCGATGTCGGGCCCGGTCAGCCCGGCCTGCACGGCGAGCGGCTGCTGGTGGTGCTGCGTGAGCAGGCCGACCTGACCGGCCTGCCCACTGGCGTGCCGGGCCGGGCCGGGCGGGACGCCCGGGCGGCGGAGGTGTACCGGCGACTGGTGAGCACCGCCGACCGGAGCCAGGCCGACCTGCGTCGGGAGTTGACCCGGCTGCACCTCGACCCGGTGCCCTACTACCTGGTCAACGCGATCGAGGTGGACGGTGGGCCGGCGGTGCGGGCCTGGCTGGGAAGCCGGCCGGGGGTGGCCCGGGTCCTGGTCAGCCAGCGACTGCGGCCCCTGCCGGCCCCGGCAGGGCAGAGCCGGGGCACTGCGCCCGCCCCCACCGGCCCGGAATGGAACATCCGCCAGCTCGGCGCCGACCGGGTCTGGTCGCAGCTCGGGGTGACCGGCGCGGGCATCGTGGTGGGCAGCTCGGATTCGGGGGTGGACGGCACCCATCCGGCGCTGCGGGCCGAATTCCGTGGCGGGGACGACTCCTGGTACGACCCCTGGAACGGCACCCGGACCCCGACCGACCAGGGCGGGCACGGCACCCACACGGTGGGCAGCGCGGTCGGGCGGGGCGGCATCGGGGTGGCACCGGGCGCCCAGTGGGTGGGCTGCGTCAACCTGGACCGCAACCTCGGCAGCCCGGGTCACTACCTGGACTGTCTACAGTTCATGCTGGCGCCCTTTCCGACCGGCGGTGACCCGTTCACCGACGGCCGGCCGGAGCGCGCCCCGCAGGTACTGACCAACTCGTGGGGCTGCCCGCCGATCGAGGGCTGCGACCGGGGCGTGCTGCGGCCGGCCACCGCCGCACTGGACGCCGCCGGGATCTTCGTGGTCGCCGCCGCCGGCAACACCGGCCCGTGGTGCGCGTCGATCGACGACCCACCCGCGCCGTACCCGGACGTGTTGACCGTGGGTGCGGTGGACGCGCAGCGACGGGTGGCCGAGTTCTCCTCGCGTGGGCCGGTGCCGGGCGGCGTGGGCAAGCCGGACGTACTGGCACCGGGCGTGGGCGTGGTCTCCGCCATGCCGGGTGGCGGGTACGCCGCTCTCGACGGCACGTCGATGGCGACCCCGCAGGTGGCCGGGGTGGTGGCTCTCATGTGGTCGGCGAACCCGGCGCTGGTCGGCGACCTGACCCGGACCCGGCAGATCCTGCGGGAGACGGCGACACCGGCTGAGCCGACCTACCGCTCCCGCAACCCGGCGGACGCCTGCGACGGCCCGGCGAACGTGACCGGCGCCGGTCAGGTCGACGCCCTGGCTGCCGTCCGCGCCGCCCAGGGGTGATCTAGGGTCGCGACCATGGACGCCGAGATCACCATCACCGAGTTGACCCTCGACCTGACTCCCGCCGTCGTGCGGCTCTGCGAGCAGGCGTTCGACCTGCCGGAGGACGCCGCCGAGGCGGGTCCCGTGGTGGACGCGCTCTGGCTCCGCGCTGCCGCCGACCGCCCGGTGGTCGGGCTGGGCGCGTACCGGGGTGAGGGTCTTGTCGGGGTGCTGCTCTGCTCGGTGTCGTCGGCCGACCCGACGCTCGGGCACGTCGACCTGGTCGCGGTGCTGCCACAGCAGCGTCGCCGGGGCGTCGGCCGCGCGCTACTGGAGCGGGCCGAGCGGGTGCTCGCCGAGCACGGGGTGACCGAGGTGCTGCTGGCCGGAAACCCGCCGTACTACGCCTGGCCGGGCATCGACGTGCGGTACACGCCGGCCGTCTGCGCAGCCTCGGCGCTGGGCTACCAGCAGGACCGGACGGCCTGGAACATGACCGCGGACCTGTCCTCCGACGGGTCGCCGGCGCTGCGGTCCACCGAGGCGGCGGAGCGGCGGCTGGCCGAGCAGGGCATTGCCGTACGCCGGGCGGAGCCGGCGGACCTGCCGGCGCTGGCCGCGTTCGCGAGGTCCACCTTCGGCGGCGCGTGGGAGGGTGAGCTGGCCGAGTCGGTGGGTCGCGAGGGTGCGGGTTGTCACCTGGCGGAGCGGGCCGGTGAGCTGCTCGGCTTCGCCGCCTACGGCTCGTCCCGGCCGAGCTGGTTCGGGCCGATGGGCACCGCGCCGGCCGCCGAGGGGTCGGGCATCGGTGGGGTTCTGCTGCGCCGCTGCCTCCGTGACCAGCGGGCGGCGGGGCTGGACCGGGCGCAGATCGGCTGGGTGGGGCCGGTGTCGTTCTATTCGGGCAGCGCGGGAGCCCGGATCGAGCGGGTCTTCTTCCTCTACCGACGGACCCTGTCGACGCGATAGTGGGGCAAACAGGACTTCGATCCATTCGCCCGCGTGGGGCATCGATGCCCCCTACCGTTTCGGTAGAGGAGGCAGCATGACCACGGATGACGACCAGACCGAGGACAGCCCGCCCGTGACCTGGAAGCCGGTCGGCGAACTCCCCGGCCAACCGCCGTTGCACCGGCTCGACTACGGCGACGCCGAGCAGTTGGCCGAGATGGCCGGCGAGGGCGAGGCGGTGGTCGAGGAGTCACAGGAGATGGTGGACGCGCCCATCCAACTGCCCCCGCCGTACGACCGGGCGCACAAGCGGCGCAACCAGCGCCCGCTGCCCACCTGAACGACGAACGGGGCGGACCGCGTCAGCGGCCCACCCCGTTCGGTGTCGGAACTGGACTCAGAAGTCCATGTCCCCGCCACCCGGGCCAGCCGGGGCAGCCGGGGTCTTCTCCGGCTTGTCCGCGACAACGGCCTCGGTGGTGAGGAAGAGCGCCGCGATGGAAGCGGCGTTCTGCAGTGCCGAACGCGTCACCTTGGCCGGGTCGATGATGCCCGCGGCCAGCAGGTCCACGTACTCGCCGTTGGCGGCGTTGAGGCCGTGGCCCGCCTCGATGTTGCGGACCTTCTCCACCACGACGCCACCCTCGAGGCCGGCGTTGACGGCGATCTGCCGCAGCGGGGCGTCCAGCGCGACCTTGACGATGTTGGCACCGGTCGCCTCGTCGCCGACCAGGTCCAGCTTGTCGAAGGCGGTCTTGCCGGCCTGCACCAGCGCGACGCCACCACCCGGGACGATGCCCTCCTCGACGGCCGCCTTCGCGTTGCGAACGGCGTCCTCGATGCGGTGCTTGCGCTCCTTGAGCTCGACCTCGGTGGCCGCGCCAACCTTGATCACCGCAACGCCGCCGGCCAGCTTGGCCAGCCGCTCCTGCAGCTTCTCGCGGTCGTAGTCGGAGTCGCTCTTGTCGATCTCGGCCCGGATCTGGTTGACCCGACCCTGGATCTGGTCGGCGTCACCGGCACCGTCGACGATGGTCGTCTCGTCCTTGGTCACCACGACCTTGCGGGCGCGGCCCAGCATGTCGAGGGCGACGGCGTCCAGCTTGAGGCCGACCTCCTCGCTGATGACCTGACCACCGGTGAGGATGGCGATGTCGGCGAGCATGGCCTTGCGGCGGTCACCGAAGCCCGGCGCCTTCACGGCGACGGACTTGAAGGTGCCCCGGACCTTGTTGACGACCAGGGTGGCCAGAGCCTCGCCCTCGATGTCCTCGGAGATGATCAGCAGCGGCTTGCCCGACTGCATGACCTTCTCCAGGATCGGGAGCAGGTCCTTGACCGACGAGATCTTGCTGTTGACGATCAGGAGGTAGGGGTCGTCGAAGACGGCCTCCATGCGCTCCGGGTCGGTCATGAAGTAGGCCGAGATGTAGCCCTTGTCGAAGCGCATACCCTCGGTGAGCTCAAGCTCCAGGCCGAAGGTGTTGCTCTCCTCGACGGTGATGACGCCTTCCTTGCCGACCTTGTCCATCGCCTCGGCGATGATCTCGCCGACGGTGCTGTCACCAGCAGAGATGGAGGCGGTGGAGGCGATCTGCTCCTTGGTCTCGACGTCCTTGGCGAGCTTGGACAGCTCCTCCGAGACGCTCGCGACCGCGGCCTCGATGCCCCGCTTCAGGGCCATCGGGTTGGCGCCGGCGGCCACGTTGCGCAGGCCCTCGCGAACGAGTGCCTGGGCCAGGACGGTCGCCGTCGTCGTGCCGTCACCGGCAACGTCGTCGGTCTTCTTGGCGACCTCCTTGACCAGCTCAGCGCCGATCTTCTCGTACGGGTCCTCGAGCTCGATCTCCTTGGCGATGCTCACACCATCGTTGGTGATGGTGGGGGCTCCCCACTTCTTCTCGAGCACGACGTTGCGGCCCTTGGGGCCGAGGGTCACCTTTACGGCGTCAGCGAGCTGGTTCATGCCCCGCTCGAGGCCGCGGCGCGCCTCTTCGTCGAACGCGATCATCTTGGCCATACGGCGTTGTCCTCCTGGACACTCACGGGCCACCCGAGATGTGTGCCCCGGATGGGCCGCCTGGTGTACGCACCTTGGGACGTCGCCACCTGGCGACGACGACGTCCTTCGGCCGGGCCGGATAGCCCGCGACGACCGGCCATGTGCCGCCCCGGCGTCTCCACGCCGGTGCAACCTGGCCCCACCGTCCCGACCATTGGCACTCGCATACCGCGAGTGCCAATACCTTGTTTAGCACTCTCCCCTGCCGAGTGCAAGCACGAACGCCGTCGTCAGCCGAGTTCCGCGACCAGTCCGGCGCTGTTCACCGGCCCCTCATGAGCCCGCTGCTCGGCGTACGTCACCACCAGCCCCACCAGTTGCGCGAGATGGGCGGGCAGCGCCAGCACCGCGCCGATCGCGATCACCAGCACCACGCCGATCGCGGAACCCGGGTTGGCGAGCGGGTCGGCGCCGAACGGGGCACTGCCGATCCCCTCCAGCACGACGGCCACCAGGCTGACGACGATCACCACCGTCCCCACCAGCGCCACCCGACCGAGCAGCAGCCCCAACCGGTCGTGGAACATCCGGAACGACCGACCGATCGGGTTGTGCCGCTCGAACAGGTAGACCGGCCCGGCCATGCTGAGCGCGAAGGCCAGGTAGATGCCGGGCAGGACGCAGAAGCAGACACCCACGCCGACGATCAGACCGATCAACAACGACCAGCCCCAGAGACCGAGGGCCCGGCGCAGCCCGTGGCGCAGCGCGTCACCCAGGCTCACCGGCTCGCCGGCCGCCTGGCGGGTGATGACCCAGGTGCCGGCCGCCCAGCCCACGGCCTGCACCAGCCCGATCAGCAGGCTGCCGCCGACGAGCACCAGCAGCAGGGCGCCGAGGTCGGCGAGGAAGGTGTCGGGCAGCGCGTCGGGCTCGGCGGTCGCCTCCCACTGCGCGGTCGGGTCCAGCCCTAGTTGGAGCACCGAGAGCACCGCCGCCGGTAGCACCTGGGTGAGCAGCAGGATGGGCAGCAGCAGGCGCCAGCCGCGTCGCACCGCGCCGAGGCACCGGTCGAACCAGCCGCTGAGCCCGACGCCGGGAGGGGTGACCAGCCGGTCGGCCGGGTCGAGGCCGGGCGGGTACCACCCGGCCGGCGGGTGTCCCGGATACCCCCCGGCCGTTGGCGGCCCCGGATACCAGGGCGCTGCGCCGTACGGGTCGGGCCCGGCCGGATAGCCACCGGTGGGCGGAAACACCCAGCCCTGCGGCGGCGCGCCGGAAGGCGGCACCGAGGCGGGCGGCACGGTCGGGTCCCAGCCGGGCGGCGGGCCGGATGGGTCAGGCTGGCCCGGTGGCGGGGCGGCCGGGGGCGGCTGGTCAGACATGAACCCTCCTCAGCGACGGCTGGAACGGTTCACGATCTTCCAGGGTCTCGCCGCGCAGCGCAGCCCCGGGTCGGCGGGGGTTCACCGGCGGCCCACTCAGGCGACGACGCGTACCCGTTCCGCCTGGGGACCCTTCTGGCCCTGGGCGATCTCGAACTCCACCCGCTGACCGTCGTCCAACGCCTTGTAGCCGTCCATCTCGATCGCGGAGAAGTGGACGAACACGTCCTGACCGCCGTCGACGGCGATGAAGCCGTAGCCCTTCTCGGCGTTGAACCACTTCACGGTGCCCTGTGCCACGGTGCACTTCCTCACTCTGCGCGGCGTCCCTACCCGGGCGCGCGGCACGGCCGAGCACCCTCGGACCACCACCGCGGCGATCGATGACGACCGCTGCAATCAGGTGATCGAAATCGCACGCTACACGAGGAGTGACGGTCGCGCACGATCACAAACCGGGCAAATTCCAGGTCCGTGACGGGGCCTGCGGAATCGGCGGCCATCGCTGTGATAGGTATGCGGCATGAACAGCGCGCCCAGCCGGGCCGACGGCAGCGGTCACGGCGCAACAGGCCGTCGCGACAGCTCTCATACCGCGGTGGATCCGGCGCCACATGTTCCGATCCGGCGGATACGCCCGGCGGACGCGGCCCGGATGCGCGCGCTCCGGCTCGAGATGCTCGCCGACGCCCCACTGGCCTTCCTGGAGACCATCGCCGACGCGGCCGCCCGTCCGCACGCCGAGTACGCCGCCCGGGTGGCGTACACCTCGCGCGGCAGGGAGACCGCCCAGTTCGTGGCGGATCCCGGCGGTCGGTTCGTCGGGCACGCCGGGGGCACGGTCGCGCCGAGAGAGGCGGGGCTGACCGTGATCTACGCGGTCTACGTCACGCCCGCCCGGCGGGGCACCGGGCTGCTCGGCGAACTGATCGACGAGGTGGCCGCCTGGTCGCTGGCCTGCGGTCGGCCGGAACTGCTGCTGGAGGTGGTGGTCGGCAACGACCGCGCCTGCCGGGCCTACCAGCGGCTGGGCTTCACCGACACCGGGGTACGCGTCCCGCACCCCACCGTCCCCGCCCTGACCGAACTCCAGATGCGCCGCAGAGCCTGACCCACCCCGCTGGCGGAAAACCCGACCCGAGGCGGAACCCCGGTGATCCACCGCCCACGACCCGGCGGCTGCCGACCAGAGTGGCCAAAATGGGGTTTCCGGGGCAGCCCGCCCCGAGCAGGGATCAAGCCTGACCGCCCGGAGCGGGGCGGGCTGCCCCGGAAATTCCCACCGCAGCCGACGATCAGACCGGACGCCGAGACTGCACGATCCGGAACCGGTTAGCCACGTACGCCCCGTCGGTCAGCGCCGAATTGGCCGCCGCGTTGGCGCCGCTTCCGTGGAAGTCGGAGAAGGCCGCCGACTGGTTCACGAAGACCCCGCCGGTCAGGTTGCAGGACAGGTGGACCCCGACCTCGACCGCCACCGCCTCGGTCGCGTCCAGCACCGACTCGTCGGTGGAGTACACCCCCGCGGTGAGCGCGCCCTTCTCGCCGACCGTCCGGCGCAGCAGCTCCAGGCTGTGGGCCGTGGAGTCGGTGGCGATGGCGAACGAGATCGGCCCGAACCACTCCCGGCCGTACGTCTCCGTGTCGCCCGCACCCAACTTCACGATCGTCGGCGTACGCACCACCGCGTCCGCGTACGTCGGGTGCGTCACGGCCCGCGACTCCAGCACCGGCTCACCGACCTTGGTCACCTCGGCCAGCCGCTCCAGCACCCCGTCGTTGACGATGGCGCCGGTCAACTCGACGCCCCGGGCCGGGTCGGCGGTCAGCTTGCCGACCGCCGCGGCGATCCCGCCGGCCACCTCGTCGAAGCTCCGGTGCCCCTGGTCGGTCTCGATGCCACCGGCCGGGATGAGGATGTTCTGCGAGGTGGTGCACATCTGGCCGCTGTACAGGGTCAGCGTGAAGCCGAGGTTGCGGCACATGCCGGCGAAGTCGTCGGTGGAGTCGATCACCACCGTGTTCAGCCCGGCCTTCTCGGTGTAGACCGCCGCCTGCCGGGCGTGCGTCTCCAGCCAGTCGCCGTACTCGGTGGAGCCGGTGAAGTCGACGATCTTCACCGACCGGTGCAGGGCCAGGTCGCTGGCCAGCTTCTCGCCGGGCGCCTCGGCCGCCAGCGTGATCAGGTTCGGGTCGAAGCCGGCCTCGGCGAGCACCTCCCGGGCGTACTTCACCGTGATGGCCAGCGGCAGCACCGCGCGCGGGTGCGGCTTGACGATCACCGGGTTACCGGTCACGAGCGAGGCGAACAGCCCGGGGTACGAGTTCCACGTCGGGAAGGTGTTGCAGCCGATGACCAGCGCCACCCCGCGGGGCACCACGTGGAACGTCTTGGTCATCCGCAGCGGGTCGCCCTTGCCGGCGGACTTCTCCCAACCGGCCGTCGCCGGGTGCCGGGTCATCTCGGCGTACGCGTAGGCCAACGCTTCCAGCGCCCGGTCCAGCGCGTGTGCGCCGCCGGCCTGGAAGGCCATCACGAACGCCTGACCGCTGGTGAACTGCACCGCGTTGGCCAGCTCGAAGATGTTCTTGTGCAGCCGGTCGAGGATTTCCAGACAGACCCCCACCCGGGCCTGCGGGCCGGCGTCGCGCCAGGTCGGCAGCGCGGCCAGGGCGGCGCTGACCAGCTGGTGGGCGCCCGCATGCGGGTAGCGCACCGCCAGCGGGACCCCGAACGGGCTCGTCTCGGTGGCGACCCGCTCGCCGGTGCCCGGCTGGTCGAGGGGGAAGTCGCCGCCCAGGTACGCCTCGAAGGCGGCCCTGCCGTCGGCGGCCGCGGTCTCGCCGTAGATGCGGGGGCTGGGGGACTCGGGATAGGCGGACCAGTAGCCCCGCTCCGTGATCGCGGTCAGCGCACGGTTGAGGGTGTCGGCGTGCCTGTCGTACAGGGGCTGCGGGGTCTCCGTCATGCCCGCCATCATGCCTGAGCCCCGTGGAGAAGCAGTAGCGCCGATACCCGTCAGCTCGGCACGGGATTGGTCGTCACGGCGGCGGGTATCCGCCGGGCTCGGGACAGGAAAGGACCGCGGGTGGGGATCATCGAGATCCGGGTGCACGGTGTGGCCGACAAGGGCCCGGAGGCGATCCTCGACCAACCGGCGGTGGTACGCGTCGCGGGAGACGAGGACGCCGGCTTCTACCGACCCCGCCCCGGCGTCGGCGAACCGGAGGGCCCGCACGGGACGACGCTGGAGGCGTACCGCTGGAGCCGGCTCACCGGCGGCACCGCGACACGGACGTTCTCCCTGGTCCTGCTCCTGCCGTTCATGCTCAGCAACATCGCGGTGTGGATGCTGCCAGTCCCCGGTCGCGACGGTGCCGCCGCGCGGGCGGTGTGCCGCCTACTGGCCGCGACGATGACCGCGATGTACGTCCTCTCCACCGTCGGGGTTTCCCTCGACCTGATCGCGTGGCAGTGCGCGGCGTACCCGAGGTGCCTTGAGGGGCGCCGGGAGTTCTCCTGGATGGGCGGCGTTCCACCGGGCCAGCGACTCGCTCTGCTGGCCGTGCTGCCGATCATCACGATCACCGTGATCTGGCGGCTCGGCAGCCGGACCCGACAGCTTCCCGAAGACAGCGTCGACCGACCCGGGGTGGGCGCGGAGCGGCTCGACACCCCTGCCTTCTGGGATGCCCGCTCACTGCTGCACCGGCTCCGTTCGCTCCACGTGGCGGTGGCACTGGGCACACTGAACACCGCGTTGTTGCTGGTCCTGGCCCCGCACGACGCCGCACCGCCCGGCTGGCTGCTGTTGGCCGCGAACGTGGTGGTCCTCGTCGGCGCGGCCGCAATGCTGTGCCGACCGGCGATCGAGCGTCGCGGAGCAGGCGGTGCCAACGTACGGGTGGCGTGGTGGGCGGGGGTCGGGCTCACCACGTTGACCCTGGGTTACGCACTGACGCCCCGGCCGCCGTGGTCGGCCGAGGGGACACTGCCCGGATACGGGATGCTGGTCGCCGGGCTCTTCGCCGGGCAGGTGGTGCTGCTCGCGGCGCTGGGAGTCGTGGCCCTGGTGCAACGCCGCCGGCTGCCGGGCCCACGCACCCTGTTGAGCGGGATCGGCGCACCGGTGCTGGCGTCGATCGCGATCGGTCTGGCAGTGGCCTACTCCTCCGGGTTCACCTACGCGCTGGCCGAGTACCTGGACCGGGGCTCCAGCCCGACACCGGCCCGGCCACTGCCGCCCGGGGCACCACCGCTGTCGCCGCCGGTCGCCTATCGCTGGGCGACCCTCGGCTTCTCACTGGCGGTCCTCGTGGTGATCGGAGGGGCGGTCGTCGCACGACGGATCGATCGGGTGCGCCGCCGGCGTTCAGCCGAGGAGCTGGTCCGGCGGGAGTTCCCTGAGGCGCCCCTCGTGCCGCCGGAACGGGTCCGGGCGGTCCGGGACGCGATCGTGCGGGCCCGGCTGACGTACCGACTCGGGCCTCTGCTGGCGACCGCGTACGCCCTGGTGGCGTTGCTGACCCTGACCGCGGCGGGGCTCTCGGTGACCGGCCGCGGACCCGGTGCCGTCGCCCTCGAGATCGGCGGCCAGCCGCTCTCCCGTCCGGTGATCTTCGTGACCGACCTGGGCGCCCTGCTGATCGGTATGTTCGCCCTGTTCCTCGCCGCGGCAGGGTTGTTCGCCTACCGCTCCCGAGCGATCCGGCTGGTAGAGGTGCTCTGGGACCTGGCGACCTTCTGGCCGCGGGCCGCGCACCCGCTCGCTCCGCCCTGCTACGCCGAGCGGGCCGTACCCGAGCTGACCCGACGGATCGGGCAACTCACCGCCGGCGGGAACGGGGTGGTGCTGTCCGGGCAGAGCCACGGCAGTGTGCTGGCGGCAGCAACCGTGCTCCAGCTGCCACATGCATGGCAGCAGCGGGTCTCGCTGCTCACCTACGGATCTCCACTCGGGAGCGGGTACGCCCGGGTGTTCCCCGCCTATGTCAACGACGACATGCTGCGCGAGGTGGGCGACGCGCTGTCCTGGCGGTGGATCAACCTCTGGCGGTACACCGACCCGATCGGCGGACCGATCTTCCACCCGACGCCGATCGGGCCCGACGACCCGGCGGCCGGGGTGGACCGACGGGTACGCGACCCCAAAGGGCTGCTCATCCCACCCGACGACACCGTGCCGCCCCCGGTGCGGGGACACGCGTTCAACCCCGACGACGACGTGCAGGAAGCAGTCCGCGAGCTGGCGGCGCGGCTGCGCGGGCCCGACGGGTGACGGGCCGGGTCAGAGGGTGAGCTGCCAGTTGTTCCAGGAGTCCACCGGGCGGAAGCCGAGCCGCTCGTTGATCGCCACCATGTAGCTGTTGCTGGCAGCGTTGAAGGTGTCGATGACGCGTACCCCCTGCTCGTGGGTGAGCAGGTGGTGCAGGTTCTCAATCTTGGCGAGCAGGCCGAGCCGGTGCCCGCGGTGGTCCGGGTCGACGATGGTGATCTGCTGGAACGCGTGCCAGTCGGCGGAGGCGCCCACGTCCAGCAGCGTCCAGGCGACGAGCCGGCCGGACGCCTCGTGCCGCACCCCGAGGTGGTAGCGCCGCCGACCCCGGGCGTCCAGCGCGCGTTCGGTGCCGCGGACCCGCTCGGCGTCGACCTGCTCCGGTTCCCACTGCACGTCTCCCATGGGTGCGTCCATGAGCAGCCGGCCGTCCAGGTAGGCGACGTCCGCCACGTACTCCTGCGGGGTGGCGCCCTGCCAGCGGACCGACTGGTAGCCCTCGGCCAGGGCGTGCGCCTCGGCCAGCGCGGCCCTCAGCGCCATCCGGTCGATGCTGCCGACCTCCAGCCGGCGACGCACCTCGGGCAGCGCGGAGTGCGCTCCGGTCGCGGCGGCGAACGCGTCGCCCGCTGCCGTTCGGGCGGGCCCGCCGGGCAGCGCCGAGACGGTCATCGCGACGACCCGCTTGCGTCCGTGCTCGCGCAGCAGGCGTAACGCGTGCTCGTGCAGCGCCCGGCCGACGCCCCGCCGCCGCAGCTCGGGATGCACCACCAGCTCGACGGTGGCGTTGTCGGTGTTGTCGAGCTGTGGCAGCTCCAGCTCGAGGTAACCGGCCGGCGAGCCGTCCAGCCAGGCCAGCGCCCGCAGCGTCTCGGTGCCGGGCATCGGCGTGTGGAACGACGCGTCGAAGCGCCGACGGCAGAACGGCGGGAAGTCGGGCACGTCGGCGTCGTTGGCGGCCGCGCCGATCCGGTACGCCTGGTCGACCGTGGCACGGTCGGTGCCGTCGAACGCCGCGATGGTGATGCTCATGCCGTCGAGCCTGCACCTCGGAAAAGCGATCGGGCCAGCGAATTAATCCGCTGGCCCGATCGAACGTGGTCGGGAGGGGCACTCGCACAACGCCTCCGGCGTTGGGTCGTAAGAACTTCAAAAGTCTTCGGCGAAATGCCCTCCCGCACGGAGCATCTTGCGCCGTCCGGTTCCTGTCGTCAAGTCCATACCGGCGGGTTTTCCACACTCACAGCGAAAAGCCAGTTACCCGGCGGATCGGCCCGATCCCCCGTCCGGGCGATCCCCGCTCCCCCACCCGGTCGGGTCCATCGTGGCTGGTGGGGCGCTTCAGCCGAGGAGCCCGGCGTCGCGGGCGGCGCGCAGCGAGGGCTTGATGTGGTGGGTCGGGCCGACCTGGCCGGCCACCGCGTCGATGGTCTTCAGGCCTTCGCCGGTGTTGAACACGACGGTCTCGGCCGCCGAGTCGAGACGACCGGATTCGACCAGCTTGCGCAGCACCGCCACGGTCACCCCACCGGCGGTCTCGGCGAAGACGCCTGTGGTACGGGCCAACTGCCGGATGCCGGCGCGGATCTCGTCGTCGTCGGCGTACTCCATCCACCCGTCGGTGCGTCGGACCGCCTCCAGCGCGTAGAGGCCGGCGGCCGGGTCGCCGATGTTGAGCGACTTGGCGATGCCGGTGGGCTTGACCGGGGTGATCGTGTCGGTCTCGGCGTGCAGGGCCGTGGCGATCGGGTTGCAGCCGGCCGACTGGGCGCCGAAGACCTTCCAGCCACCCTTCGGGGCCTCGACCAGACCGATCTCGACCAGCTCGGAGAACGCCTTGTCAATCTTGGTGAGCAGCTCGCCGCTGGCCATCGGAATGACCACCTGGGCCGGGATCCGCCAGCCGAGCTGCTCGGCCACCTCGTAGCCGAGGGTCTTCGAGCCCTCCGCGTAGTACGGCCGGACGTTCACGTTGACGAACGCCGTGTCCTCGAACTCGTCGGTCTCCACCAGCTCGCCGCAGAGCCGGTTGACGTCGTCGTACGAGCCGTCGATGGCGACCAGTTCGCCGCCGTAGACGGCGGTGGTGATGACCTTGCCCTGCTCCAGGTCACTGGGGATGAAGACCACCGAGGGCACGCCGGCGCGGGCGGCGTGCGCGGCGACCGAGTTGGCCAGGTTGCCGGTCGACGCGCAGGCGAACCGACTGAAGCCGAGCGCCCGCGCGGCGGTGAGCGCCACCGAGACCACCCGGTCCTTGAACGAGTGGGTCGGGTTGGCGCTGTCGTCCTTGACCCAGAGCGGCGCGGTGATGCCCAGCTCGGCGGCGAGGTGCGGGGCCGCCACCAGCGGGGTGAGCCCCGGGTCGAGGGTCACCCGGGTGGACGGGTCCTGGCCGGCGGGCAGCAACGCGGCGTACCGCCAGATGTTGTTCGGGCCGGCCTCGATCTGCTCGCGGGTGACGGCGGCCAGAGCGGCGGCGTCGTAGTCGACCTCGAGGGGGCCGAAACACTCGTAACAGGCGTGCTGGGCGGCGAGCGGGTAGCGGGCCGAACAGGCGCGACAGACCAGCGCGCGGGCGGGACTGGCGGAGGTGGCGATACCGGGGGCGGCGAGCGTCGACGTCATGTCGAGGGGTCCTCTCATCTTTCCCCGCATCGCACGGTGCGGCGGGGACGGAATTGGCACCTGCCCCGCGGGTCGCTCAGCGGTGAGCGCGCGGGGTGGTTGCCGGGGCGTCGTCGGGCCGTATCCCTCAGCCCCTCTGGATGAGGTATGCAGTTGTGCCGTCGAGTCTAGGCAACCCCGGGCGTTGTGGCCACCGCGCCCGGGTGGACCACCGCGACCGATGACGGCGGCCACGATCATGGCGTACGCCAACTGCGGGTCGCGCCGATCATCGGGATGGCGGCCAGGATGCCGGCGGCCAGCACTGGCCATTCGCACGCTACAGAGCTGAATCGTTTGCGGCATCGCCACAGCCCGCAGGGGCTGCCGACGCGCTACGGCCACCTCGCTCGCCGAGACGGCGTTGTTCTGATCGACCAAGGCTCAGGACCACGCGGTCGGCGTCGTGTTGGTCGAGCCCGACCAGGGTTCGGATGAGAAGGCCCGGGCCCTCGGAAGGCCGGCGAGCCTGGTCGATGTCCTGCTTGTCGCCGACACCGCTCTCGCCGAGCCGGTCGGACAGTTCGGTGTGCGGATCAACGCCGCCGGCCGAGCTCGACCTGATGGCAGAGAGCCTCCACGGCGCCGTGGAGGCGCCTACGTCGTACGCCGAGGGTTTGTCCGGAGCCGGCACAGCGAGCACCTGAAGCAGGTCCGGGGCGGATGCCGGCCTCCGATCGGCGAATGTCCGGGCAGTCGTCGGCCGACCCCACCCGCCTCGGCGCCGCCCCAGCCAAGGGAGAAGAGAGCGGCCGGCAGGTCCGGCGTGAGGTCCAAGATTCAGAGAAGCAGGACCTCACCGACCTTCGGGAGGTCGAGCGCCGCGACCGGCTCAGCGGACCGCCAGACGGAGTTGCGAACCCAGGCGGGTGATGTCCCGAACGATTCAGCTCCGAAGGCGGCCAGGAGCACTGTCGGAGCGATGACGAAAACCGACGACGGTGACGGCAGCAACGGCGGTGACGGCCCCCACGGGCGAGCATCATCCGATGCCGCGTCGGTGCCGACGCGGGCCTCCCCACCCCGGCGCCGAGCGCGGCGCCGACGACGGTCAGCCCGCCCGAGAGCCGGTCACGACGTGATGTCCTTGCGGGTGAAGCGCCAGAAGGCCAGCCCCCAGAAGATCGTGGCGTAGCTGACCGCCGAGATGCAGCCGCGCACCACGTCGTCGGTCTGCACGGGGGTGGACAGCAGGCCCAGCCAGGCGGTGCTGAAGTGGGTGGGCAGGAAGTCACGCAGCGCACCGAGGGCGGTGATCTGGTCCAGGATGCTGGACAGGATCCAGAGCAGAACAGCACCACCGACCGCGCCCAGCGCGGCGTCCGTGGTGACCGACAGCAGGAACGCCAGGCCGGCCACCACCAGGAGTACGACCGCCAGGTAACCGAGCACCGCCAGCAGGCGGAGCAGCCCCTCGCCCGGCTCCAGCTCGGCGGCGACCGTGCTGCGCAGCGGCGACCAGCCGTACCGCAGGGTGCCGGCGACCAGGGCGGTGCCGGCCAACAGCAGCAGGGCCAGTGCCGAGTACGTGAGCGCGACGACCAGCTTCACGGTGAGCAGCCGGGCCCGGGGCACCGGGATCGCCAGCAGGTACCGCAGGCTGCCCCAGCTCGCCTCGCTGGCCACCGTGTCGCCGCAGAACAGCGCGACCACCACCACCAGCAGGAACGACGCCGACACGAAGATGGAGAACAGGGTGAAGTTGAGCCCGCCGGAGGTGGCCAGGTCGACCAGGCTGGCGAACTCGTTGTTGCCGTTGTCGTCGTCGCCGCCGGAGTTGAACTGGAAGGCGACCAGGATGATCAGCGGCAGCAGCACCATGAACCCGAGCGCCAGTTGGGTCCGACGCCGCGACGCCTGACGGCGGAACTCCGCCCCGAACGGCATGGTGGCCGACGGCCGGTAGCCGCGGGCCGCACCGGACCGGTCGGGAACGCCCACCGGCGTCCTCATGGACGAGTCGGCCATCACCGGTCACCGCTTCCCCGAGAGTTGTCGCCCACCAGGGCGAGGAACGCGTCCTCCAGGCGCCGCCGGGGCACCACCCGGTCCACCCCGATGCCGGCGCGCACCAGCTCGGCCACCACCTCGCTGCGGGCCGTGCCGTTCGTGTCGACCACCAACTCACCGTTGCTCTCCGGCAGCACCCGTACGCCGTGCAGCCGGTCCAGCACCACCCGCGCCGCCACCGGGTCGCTGACGTCGAAGAGCACGCTCGGCGACTCGCCCACGATCTCCTCCACCGGCCCGGACGCCACGATCCGCCCCTTGTTCACGACCACCGCGTGCGTGCAGGTCTGCTCCACCTCGGCCAGCAGGTGACTGGAGACCAGCACGGCACGGCCGTCCGAGGCGTACCGCTGGAGCACCCGGCGCATCTCGGCGATCTGCGGCGGGTCGAGCCCGTCGGTCGGTTCGTCGAGGACCAGCAGCTCCGGCAGGCCGAGCATGGCCTGGGCGATGGCGAGCCGCTGGCGCATCCCGTGGCTGTAATTCTTGATCTTCCGATGCACGGAGTCGCCGAGCCCGGCGATCTCCAGGGCCGCGTCGAAGTGGGCGTCCGCCGCCGGCCGGCCGGTGGCCCGCCAGTACGCCCTCAGGTTGTCCAGGCCGGACAGGTGCGGCAGGAAACCGGGCCCCTCCACCAGCGCCCCGATCCGGGAGAGCACCGGCGAGCCGGGCACCAGTCGGCGGCCGAAGACGTAGATCTCCCCGGCGGTCGGCTGGGTCAGCCCCATCAGCACCCGCAGGGTGGTGGTCTTGCCGGCACCGTTCGGCCCGAGCAGGCCCACCACCTGACCGGGGTGCACCTCGAAGTCCACGTTCGACACCGCGACGAAGCCGTCCGCGTACTCCTTGCGCAGTGAGCGCACGGCCAACGGGGTGTCCGCGTACTCCGGATGCACCGAGCGGTCCTGCCGGCGGTGCCGGCGGCGGAGGGCGGCGACGACCACGACGAGACCGATCGCGATGGCGACGAGCAAGCCGGCGAGCACCCAGCGCCAGACGGTCGCCGCGGTGGGAATCGGCTCACCGCTGATCGTGGGCAGGCTGACCGTGCCGTCCGCCGCCACGGTGTAGACGCCCGGCTGGGCCGGCGTGGTGAACGCCTGATCGGAGGTTGCCACCACCAGCCGCAGCCGGTGCCCGGCCTCGACCCGCCGGACGATCCCGGGCAGTGTCACGGTGACGGGGCGGGCGTCCTGCACCCGCTGCGGCAGGCCGGTGAGCCGGACCGGGGCGACCAGCCCGTTCGGCAGGGTGGCCGTGCCGTCCGGGTCGACGTCGTAGAGCTTCACGAAGAGCACCGCCTCGCCGGTCGGCGACGCGGCCCGCAGGGTGATGGTGGGCGCGCCCGCCACGTCCACCGCCTGGGTCAGCGGCGCGGATTCGAATCGGGCGTTCTGGCCGGGCACGTCGCCGGCCACCCCGTCGAGGAGTGAGCCGAGCGCGCCGGCGAACGGCACCGAGGAGATGGCGGCCGGGCTCCCGTTCGGGGGGTTCGCGATCGGCTGGGCCGGGCCGGCGACCGTGAACTCCCGGCGGGCGTTGCCGGTGAGGCCCGGGTAGTCGGCCCTGCGGAAGCCGGTCGCGACCAGCCCCCGGTCGAGCGCGTCGAAGCCGGCGATCCGCGACCAGGTGAAGTCGTCGCCGGGCGCGTCGCCCTCGCCCCTGACGTAGTGGTCGAGCCACTGGACGGTCAGGAACTTCACCCGGTCCGAGTCCGAGCGGGGACCCGCGCCACCGTCGTGGCCGCCGGTGAACCAGGCGACCCGCACTGGAGTGCCGGTGGCGGCGATGCCCCGCGCGTTGGCGTCCGCCTCGCCGAGCGGGAAGAGGGTGTCCGCCTCGCCCTGCACCAGCAGGGTGGGCGCCTTGATCTGACCCAGCACGCCCGCCGGGCTCGAACGGCGCAGCAGGTCGACCGCCGCCTGGTCGGCCCGCCCGGTGGTGGCGATCCGCAGGTACGTGGCGCACACGTCGGCGGCGAAGCGACCGCAGGACGGGTCGGCGGCACCGGCCGGGGCGCCACCGGGACCGGTGCCCGGGCCGTTGCCCGGCCCGGGGCTGGGCGGGCCGGCCGACGCCGGTGCGCCCTGCGGCTGGGCGGCGGTCCCGCCGGAGAGCCCGGCCGGGCCCGAACCCACGTTGCCCCCGCCCCCGAAGAAGAGGCCAGCCCACCCCTTCTTGAACACGCCCTCGGTCGGCGCCCCGCCGGTGCTCTCCGGCAGGAACGCCCGGGACAGGTCATTCCACGTGATCATGGGAACGATCGCGTCGACCCGAGGGTCCTGGGCGGCCAGCAGCAGCGCCAACCCACCGCCGTACGAGCCGCCGACCACGCCGACCTTCGGGTCGCCGGCGGTGTCGGTGCGCACCTCCGGTCGGGCGGCCAACCAGTCCAGCAGCCGCTCGGCGTCGCGCACCTCGTAGTCCGGGCTGTCCAGGTGGATCTCGCCGCCGCTGCGGCCGAAGCCCCGCGCGGTCCAGGTGAGCACCGCGTAGCCACGCCCCGCGAACTCCTCCGCATCGGAGCGCACCGACTCCTTGGTGCCGCCGAAACCGTGCGCCAGCAACACCGCCGGCACCTTGCGCCCGGCCGACGCGTCGGCCGGCAGGTAGAAGGTGGTGTCCAGGTCCACCGGCTGGTCGCCGGCCGGTCCGGACCGGACGGTGAGCATCGCGCTCTCGGTGCGAACGCCCGATCCCCGTGGCCACACCGCCCAGGTCACGGCGGCCGCCAATAGCACGACGACCGCCGCTGCGGCGATCGCGCGGCGGCGGGTGGGCAGGGCACGCCGGATCCACGCGGCCGGCGACGGCGATCTCATGCGGCACACGGTACGGGCGAAAGCCTGAGCGTTGGCTGAGATCGGCCGTACGTTCGTCCGGTTGCCCCGATCGGCGACCGGACGGGTGCGACCGCGCACGGTCCGACGCGGCCCAGTGAGTTGAGTTCGCATCCCGTGAATTCCGGCCTTCGGCGGATATCCACCTCGATCCCTTCATGTCACGCCCGTCGCTGCGACACAGCGTGCCGGCAACACGGACGAATAGTGACATCGCTCGAAGTGACGCAAACCTGACTCGTCGACGGTCCTCGACCAACGGATGGGTCGATTAGTTTTCCGGTCCGGCGGACGGGACTCATCGGCGAAACCCGACACCGCTCGATCCCCCGCCCGATGCCGGAGGAGACACACATGACAGTCCCCGCGCCACGGGCCCGTCGACGGCCATCCATGGTGGGTCGACTGCTGCCGCTGCTGCTCATCGCGGCGCTGCTGGCACCGGTGGGTCTGCTCCTCGCGCAGACCTGGCAGCAGACCGGTGACGACCGGAACCTGGCCACCCGGGAACGCCTCGGCGTGCAGTACCTGCGCGCCCTGGCCCCGGTCACCGACGCGCTGGTGAACGCCCAGTCCGCCGCGGTCAGCGGGCGCCCCGCCTCCAGCGAGGCGCTGACCCGCGCCGTCGAGGAGGCCGCGGCGGTCGACGCCCGGATCGGCGCAGAGCTGCGCAGCCAGGAACGCTGGGCCGGGCTGAGGGCCAAACTGGAGGCGCTGCGCGACCGCAGCCCCACCGACCCCGAGTCGGCGTACGCCGCGTACACGGAGGTCAGCGACCTGCTCCTGGCTCTGCACCGAAAGGTCCGGGACAGCTCCGGGCTGGTCCGCGACCCGGGGCCGGACTCGTTCTTCCTCCAGGACAGCGCCGGTCAGGACCTGCCGCAGGCGGTGGTGGCCGCCGGCCGACTCGCCGACATGGCGACGCTGGCCCCCCGCCGGCCGGCCGCCGAACAGGCCAGGAGCCTGCTCGAACTCGCCGGCCTGCGGGTGGCCGCCCTCGCCCCCGCCAGCGACCTCGTCGACGACCTGCGCGCCGCCGTCGACAGCTCGGAGAGCACCGACCTGGGGGCGAGTGTGCTCACCCCGCTGGACACCTACCAGCGCTCGGTCGAGGCACTCGCCGCGTACTCCGCCCCGGCGAGGGGCACCGGCACCATCGACCCGGGTCAGCTGGCCGCGACCCGGCTCAACGCGCAGGCCGCCAGCAAGCAGCTTCAACCGGTGATCCTGAGCGAACTCGACGCCCTGCTCGCCGAGCGGATCGACGAGCTGGACCGGGACCGCTGGTGGGCGGTCGGTGCGGCGACGGCCGCCGTCCTGCTGCTGGGCTGGATCGGTGTGCTGCTGCTCGCCGCGGCCCGCCGAGCCCGCCGCCGGGCCACGGTCGTCGCCACCCCCCCGAGCCCCGACCCGCAGCCGGCCGGCGAAGCCTGGCAGCCGTCCGCGGGCCGACACGGCGAGCACCGACCCTTGGAGCCGGTGGGCGCGGCACCCGAATCGCACCAGTGGGGGCCGTTCGATGTTGCTCGGTAGGCTCCGGATCCGGGGAAAGCTCGCACTGCTCGTGGTGATCCCCCTGCTCAGCATGGCCGGGCTGGCCGTGCCCGTGGTCCTCGACCGCATTCACGCCGCGCAACGCGCCGACGACATCGCCGACCGGGTCCGGCTCGCCAGCCGGGTCGGCAGCCTCGTGCAGGATCTCCAACAGGAACGCATCCTCTCGGTCGGCTACCTGCTGGGCCGGGTCGAGCGTGGGGAACTGGTCCAGAAGACCGCCGACGTGGACGATCGGGTCGCCGACCTGCGGGCCGACGGCGGCGGCGCGTTGACCGACCGGGTCGACCGGGCCCTGAACGGGGTGCGCAGCCTCATCGACCTGCGTACCTCCGTCATGGCCGGCTCCGCCAGCCCGACCCAGGTGATCGACGGGTTCGGCCCGGTCGACCGGGCGCTGATCGACTCGCTGCGGCTGCCGTTCAGCGTGGACACCGACACCCAGCCCGGCCGTCAGGTGCTCGCCCTGGACGCGTTGCTGCGCACCGACGAGGGGCTGGGTGCCTGCGCCACCCTCATCGTGCTGGTGAAGGCGACCGGCACCCCACAGGCCAGCGCGGCGTACGTCTCCTGCATCTCCGCCCTCCAGGTCGAGAACCTGCGGTTCCGCAGCCTCATCACCCCCGAGCAGTTGAAGCTGGCGCAGCTCAACGACGTGGCGGTGGCAGCCCGCACCAGTAGCAACTTCCTCCTCACCAGCGCCCGTGACCCGGCCGGGGCGATCCGGGAGGTGCCGCTGGACGCGCTCTTTCCGTCCGTCCGCTCGATGATCCGGCTCGGCCAGTTCGTGGAGAAGAAGCTGGTCGCCGACGTACTCGCCGAGGTGACCGACGAGCAGCGGCGGGCACTGACCGCCGCCTACCTGGTCGGAGGTGCGGCGGCGCTGATCCTGGCGATGGTGGTGCTGCTCAGTTCGGCGGTCGCCCGGACGGTGGCCCGCCCCCTGACCCGGCTCACCCTCTCCGCGGACCGGGTCGCCCGGGTCGCCGAAGCCGAGCTGGTCCGGGTCGCCGACGACGAGACCGAGAGCGCGCAGCCGGTCCGGTTGGATCCCGTGGACATTCGCGCCCGCGACGAGATCGGCGACCTGGCTCGGGCCTTCGACCGTGTGCAGAGCACAGCGGCCCAGCTGGTCGAGCGGCAGGTCGCCGGCCGACGCAACGTGGCGCAGATGTTCGGCCACGTCGGGCGGCGTACGCAGAACCTGGTGGGCCGGCAGATCGCGCTGATCGACCGGTTGGAGCAGCAGGAGGCCGACCCGGGGCGGTTGGAGCACCTCTACCGGCTCGACCACATCTCCAGCCGGTTGCGGCGTAACGCCGGCAGCCTGGTGGTGCTCTCGGGTTCGGCCGGAGCCGACTCGCACACCGCACCGGTGCCGCTGGCGGACGTGGTCCGGCTGGCGCTCGGCGAGATCGAGGACTACACCCGGGTGGAGGTGCGGGTGCCGGCGGGAATCTCGGCCGCACCGGCGGTCGTCGGTGACCTCGTCCTCGCGCTGGCGGAGCTGATGGAGAACGCCACCGTCTTCTCTCCGCCGCACACCCGGGTGCTGGTGGTCGGTGAGGCGTCCGGGCTCGGTGCACGGATCTCGGTGGTGGACAGCGGCATCGGCATGACCGAGCAACGGCTGGCCGAGGAGAACGCACGGCTCACACGGCGGGAACGGCTCGACCTGACGCCGACCGAGGTGCTCGGCCTCTTCGTGGTGGGCCGGCTGGCCCGTCGCCACGGCTGGACGGTGAACCTGGGCGCCACCACCGGCGGCGGGGTGACCGCCCGCTTGGAGATCCCGCCGGCGTCGCTGGTGCTGCGTCGTGCCGACCGCGCCGGAGCCACCGTGGCCCGCGCAGTGGTGCCGGACCGGGACCGCCGCGCGCCGACCGGCCACGACCGTGGCCGGGACACGCGTGCCCTCGCGGCTGCCGTTCCCGGCGGCTTCGAGTCGGACCTGCTCAGCCGGGCCACCCGCAGCCTGGAGTCGGGCAAGTCCTGGGACGCCTTCGGCGCCGGCGCGCCGCAGGTCAGCGCGGCCGCCGCAGCCTCCACGGTGACGCCGCCCGCCCCGGTCGACCTTCCCGCAACCGGCTCGGGCCTGCCCCGCCGGCCCGTGCCCGGCACCGCTGGCGGCCCCAGCATCGCCGGTTCCGGCAGCGGCCACCCGGCCCCCGCCGTGCCGGTGCCGGAAGGCCCGGCAGCACCGGTGACGTCGACCGGCCCACGGGTCCGGCAGCGGGTGCCCGGTGCCAACCTGCCGGCCGCCGCCGCGCCAGTCGGGCCGGTGGACGCCACAAACGCTGACCCGGCCGCCGCCCGCGCGCTCGTCGAGGCGTTTCAGGCTGGTGTGCGCCGGGCCGAGCTGAGTGTGCCGCCAGCGCCCGGCCACCCCTTCGGGCGCTGGTCGATGCGGACCGTCGACGAACCGCCGAGCGGAACGGAGGTGGACCCCAGTGTGACTGTCGGCCTGCCCGCCACACCGGGTGGCCTCGGTCCCGTGGTCGCGGGCATCGTCGGCTCAGCCGGGGCCACGCCGGGCCGGCCCCGGCTGAGCCGACGGGTACCCGGAGCGAACCTCACCGTCAGCCCGGCCCGCCAACCGGCCAGCCCGAACCTCGGCGACCCGGCGGAGGTCCGCGACCTCCTCACCGAGTTCGAGGCGGGCGTCGCCCGTGCTCTCCGCGAAGTCAGCCCAGACCGTCGCAACGAAGAAGGATCATCACGGTGACCAGCCCCTTCCTGCACGACAACGTCGACCACCAGAGCCAGTCCAGCGCCGTGGGGGACCTCAGTCCGGAGGCCCGCACGTTCAACTGGCTGCTGGACTCCTTCACCTCCAGCACCGCCGGGGTGTTGGAGGCGATCGCGGTCTCCTCGGACGGGTTGCTGATGGCCATGTCAGCGATCAAGGACCGGTCCAACGCGGAACGTCTCGCCGCCGTGGTTTCCGGCATGACCAGCCTCGCTGGCGGCGCGGCCAGCTGGTACGCGCTCGGCGGCCTGAACAGGGTGATCGTCGACATGGCGGACGGCTACCTGCTGATCAGCGCGATCAGCAGCGGGTCCGTCCTCGGCGTGGTCGCCGACCGGTCGGCGAACCTGGGCACCGTCGCGTACGAGATGACGCTGTTCGCCGGACGGGCCGGCGGCGCGCTCACCCCCCGGTTGATCGTCGAGCTGAAGAACGCCGTCCAGCAGTGACCCCCGACGTCGCCGGCGAGGATCCGGACCCGGAACCGGGCGTCCGGATCCGCCCCTACCTGCGCACCTCAGCGACCACCGGAGGCGGCGCGGGGGCGGCACCGGCGCCGCCGGAGCAGGCCGCTGCCGGGTTGGCTGGTCCCCGCCCGTTCGTGCTGACCTCCGGGCGGGTGGCCGGCGCGGATCCGGCGATCGGCCTGGAGACGCAGGTGACCGTTCGCCCGGACAGTGGCTGGTGGACCGGCGCGCCCGCCGCCCTGCTGGCCCCGGAGCTGCAGGCGATCATCGCGCTGTGCACCGAACCGATCTCGGTGGCCGAACTGTCCGCCCGCACCCGGCTGCACTTCGGTGTGACCCGGGTCCTGGTCGGCGACCTGCGGGCCGCCGGGCACCTGGACGTGCACGTCACCGACACCGACGACGCGTTCGACCCCGACCTCATCCTGCGAGTGATTGATGGACTCCGTGCGATCTCCTGAATGGCCGGTCGCCCCGCTCGGCGGGCTCGCCGGAAACAGCGCCGCCGCCCGCTACGGGACCTCACCGGTTCCCGGTCCCGCGCTCGGACGCACCGATCAGCCAGCAACCGCGCCACCACCGCCGTACGCGCCGCATGGTGGTGGCGGGCCGACGCCGTTCCCGGCCGGACGGCCGCCGATCGCACCACCGGTCCCGGTCAAGATCTTGATAGCCGGCGGCTTCGGGGTGGGCAAGACCACCACGGTCGGCGCCATCTCCGAGATCGCGCCGCTGACCACCGAGGCCGAGATGACCAGCGCCGGGATCGGCGTGGACGACCCGGGCGCCCGGTCGACCAAGACGACCACCACGGTGGCGATGGACTTCGGTTGCGTGACCATCGACCGGAGCCTGAAGCTCTATCTGTTCGGAACGCCGGGGCAGACCCGGTTCGGCTTCATGTGGGACGACCTGGCCCGCGGCGCGCTCGGCGCCCTGGTCGTCGTGGACAGCGCCCGACTGGACGACTGCTTCCCGGCGATCGACTTCTTCGAGCGGGCCGGGCTGCCCTTCGTGGTCGGGGTCAACGCCTTCGACGGGCGGCTGGCCCTGGAGCTCGGCGAGATCCGGTGGACACTGGCCATCGGTGACCATGTACCCCTGGTGCAGTTCGACGCCCGGGACCGGCTTTCGGTCCGGGACGCCCTGCTGGTCGTCCTGGATCGTGCGCTGGACCGGGCCACCCGGGACAGGCGGGCCTGAGCCGACGGGCTCCGGCGATGGCGGGAAGAGGTGATCTGGTGAGGGGCGACCTGGACGAGACGCTGGCCCGGTTGGCCCGGCGCGAGGAGGCACTGCGCCGGCGGGCCGACGACCGTGACGACAGCACACCACCACCGGGTCCGGCCGACGGACCGGTCCCGCCCGGAAGCGTCCGTACGGACGCCCGCAACGCCGGCCCAGGCCGGCATGACGCCCGGCAGGCGGGGCGGGACACCACCGAGATCCCCGGGTGGGGTCTCGTCGAGGAGGTGGCCGAGGCGGTCCGTCAGGTCGTCGGCACCCATCCGGGGCTGGCGGTGACGGTCCGCGTCGAGTACGCCGGTCGGACGTACCCGCTGCGGGTCTCCTGGGTCGGGCCGGACGTCACGGTCGGCCCGGAGCCCTCGGCGGCCCCGGTGGAACCTCCGCCGGCCTGGCCACTGTCCGGCCGGACGGTGCCGGCCTGGGCACCCGGCCCGGACGGGCTGACCCCGGACCCGGCGGCCCGGCTGGCCGAACTGATCCGGCGGGACCCCTCGCTGTTGGACGAGCTCGATCCCCGGCGCTGACCCCGCAGGGCTGGCCGGCGGCGCGTACGGTCGGGCGGTGGCGCAACCTGACCTGACTCTGACGGCGAGCCTGCGGCCGGCGGCGCTGGATGCCCGACGGGGCATCGTGCGGCTGCACCCGGAGGTGCTGACCGCGTTGGGGCTGCGCCCCGGCGATCCGGTCCGGTTGGCTGGTCGCCGGGAGACGGCCGGGATCGTGGCGCCGGCCGAGCCGGGGACGAGCGCCGCCCTGCTGTACGCCGATGATCTGATCCTGGGCAACCTCGGCCTCCGCGACGGGGGTCAGGTGCGGGTGACCCCGATGCCGCTGACTCCGGCGAGTCGGGTCACCCTGGCCGGGCCGGTGGAGGTGCTCGCGGCGGTCAGTCCGGAGATGCTCCGGCTCGCCCTGCTGGGCAAGGTGGTCACCGTCGGCGACGACGTGTCGCTGTTGCCGCAGGACGTGCTGCCGGACGCCTCGGTGCGCGGTCTGGTCGAGGCGGCCCGGCGCAGCCTCGCCAACACCGTCGGGTTCGCCTGGACGAGCACCCTGCTCACCGTCGTCATGGTCGAGCCGGCCCCCGGCTCGCTGGTCACGATGGACACGCTGGTCGGTTGGGAACATGGTCCGGTCACCCACGGGTCCGCTCCCGGCCGGCTCCCTCCGGCGGAGCGGCCGCTCCCGGATGCCGGCGGGCACCGGCCGGCGGCCGCGGCTGGCCCCGCGTCCACTGCTGAGGTGGTCGATCCGACGAACGACGACGCGCCCGACGTGGACGAGCTGCCCGGCCTGCGGACCCAGGCCGAGGAGTTGACCGAGCTGCTGGACCTCGGCTTCCACCACCGGGAGGTGCTGGGCCGGTTGGGCACCACCATCTCGCTGGGAGTGCTGCTCGGCGGGCCGGCAGGCTCCGGGAAGTCGGCGCTGGTCCGGGCGGTCGCGGCCCGGGTCGGCGCCCGCGTACACCCGCTGTGGGCGCCCGAGGTGGCCGCGCTGGCCAATCAGGCCGCCGCCGACCGGCTGCGCGCCGTCGCGACGGCGGCCCGGGCCGGCGGGCCGGCCGTCCTGCTGGTCACCGACGTGGAGGCGCTCGCTCCGGCGGACGAGCCCGGCCCGGTGGCCACCGTGTTCCGGCAGGTGCTCGCGGAGACCGTCCGGGCCGGGGTCGCCGTGGTCTGCACCACCGGCCGGCCGGAGGCCGTCGACCCGGCCCTGCGCGCACCGGACCTGCTGTCGCTACGGATCAGCATCCCGCTACCCGACCCGGTGCTGCGCCGCGAGCAGCTCACCGTGCTGACCCGGCAGGTGCCGCTCGCCGACGACGTCCGGCTGGACGAGGTGGCCGGGCGTACCCCGGGATTCGTCGCGGCGGACCTGGCGGCGCTGGTCCGGGAGGCCGGCGTACGGGCGGCGCTGCGGCAGAAGTCGGCGGAGCTGCCGACGGTGTCGATGGCCGACTTCCACGCCGCCCTGGAGGTGGTCCGCCCGACCACGATGGCGACGTCCACCCTGGAACTGGCCTCGGTGACCCTGGACGACGTGGGTGACCTGGTCGAGGTCAAGCAGACGTTGACCGAGTCGGTGCTCTGGCCGCTGACCTACCCGGACACGTTCGCCCGGCTGGGCGTGCAGCCGCCACGCGGCGTGCTGCTCTACGGGCCGCCGGGCTGCGGAAAGACGTACCTGGTGACGGCGTTGGCCGGGTCCGGGCGGGCCAATGTGCTCTCGGTGAAGGGCGCGGAGCTGCTCTCCAAGTGGGTGGGTGAGAGCGAACGGGCCGTCCGCGAGCTGTTCCGTCGGGCCCGGGAGGCGGCTCCCACGCTGATCTTCCTGGACGAGGTGGACGCATTGGCGCCGATCCGTGGACAGGCCACCGACGGGGGCACCACGGACCGGGTGGTCGCCGCGCTGCTCACCGAACTGGACGGGGTGGAGACGCTGCGCAACGTCGTCGTGGTGGGCGCGACGAACCGGCCGGATCTGGTCGACCCGGCACTGCTGCGGCCGGGTCGGCTGGAACGGCTGGTGTACGTGCCACCGCCGGACGCCGCGGCCCGCGCGGAGATCCTGAGAGCCTCCTCCCGGAACGTGCCGCTGGCACCGGACGTCGACCTGCCCGCGCTCGGCGGGGAACTGGACGGATTCTCCGCTGCGGACTGCGCGGCGCTGGTCCGGGAGGCGGCGCTCGCCGCGATGCGCGAGTCGTTGACCGCCGCCACGGTGACCGCGGCGCACGTGGCAGCCGCGCGGGAACGGGTCCGCCCATCGCTGGACCCGAGTCAGGTCGCCTGGCTGGCCCGGTACGCCGCGGAACGGTCCTGACCCACCGACACTGATCAGGTCGGCAACGTCAGCGGGCCGGCGGCGTCGAGTCGAGGCAGATCTCCGCGCGCACCCTGCCATCGTCCTCGCGCAGTTTCGCGCCGCACTTCCTCAGCACGGCGACCGCGCCGACATTGTCCGACGTCGTCTCGGCCACCACGGCCCGCATGCCCGCTCCGGCGGCGGCGTTCAGCAGCTCCCGCAGGGCGGCCGCGCCGACTCCCTGCCCGCGCGCCGACCGACCGAGCCACATCCCGGTCTCGACCGTGCCCGGCTCGTCACAGCGCGTCATCCGGACCATGCCCAGCACCTCGCCGCCGACGAGAATCGCGTACATCTGCGAACCGGACGGACCGGCCAGGCCGCCGAAGCTCGCCCGGTGGAATTCCCGGAACGCCTCCCGACGGGCGAGCGACCAGCCGGCGGGAGCGTTGACCGGGGGCATCACATCGCCCGGCTCGGCCTCGGCAGCCGCTACGGAGAGCAACGGCTCCAGGTTCCGCTCGTCCACCGGCTCCAGCCGGACCGCACCCGCCACGTGCCGCAGTCTGCCGCCCCCATCGGCCGAAGTCCACCCCATCGGGCATCCACTGGCGGTCCGGTCACCGGTACCAGCCGGTCAGGCGACCGAGGTGTTCCACATCACGCTCTGTCGTCACCCGCCCGGGTCGCGCGCGGTCAGGCGGTCGGCCCGAACTCGCAGAACACCACCGAGGCATCGTCGGTGGGCTTGTGCCGGCGCAGCCGGTCGGGATGGTCGCGCTCGGCAATCCGGACCCGATCGAGCAGCGCGGCCGGCCCGTCGGCGCTCAGCAGGTCCAGCAGTCCGGCCCAGTCCGTCAGCCCGAACTGCTCGACCGCGCTGGACGCGCCGTCGCTCAGCAGCGCCGCCCGGCGCACCGCCGCCGGCCCCCGCTGCGGCAACGTCCCGGTCACCGCGTGGAAGGCCGCATCCGGGTCGGCCGCCGCCACCCAGTAGCCGTGTGTCCGGTTCATCCGCTCCCGCTGGACGCCCACGGCGTGCCGGAACCGGGTTACCGGGTCCGAGGCGCCGGCCGGCACGGTGGCCACCGTGCGACGCAACTCGGCCATCGCCGTGTCCAGCCGTTCGTCGGTCACCACGCTGACCTCGCCACCGGCGTCCAGCACCAGCGGGCTGTCGCAGAGCACCAGATAGTCCACCTGGTCGCCGCAGTCCCGCAGGAGGCAGACGGTGCTGGAGGGCGTACCGGGATGATCGAGGTCGCACTGCCCGCCGTGATCGGCGCGTACGGCGAGGATGGCCGCCGCGAGATTGCTGGTCAACCGGGCCGACGGCCGCGCCGCCTCGGCCACGCCGAGCCGGGCGGCCAGGTGCCGGACGTACCACTCCGGCCCGTGCACGCATCCGGTGGCGAAGCCTTCCGGCACGGTGGCGCCGTCCAGGACGCCGACCAGCGGGCCGAACTGGAAGACCAGGTCCTCGTTCACCGGACGGCCGGGAGCCGGCGCGGACGCGGTACGAACCCGCATCGGCGCCGGCCCCGGCCGACTCGGGTCAGCGCTGCCGAAGGTCATCGGCGGCCGCATGCGCCTGCCCCTGTACCTGACCGGCGGACGACCGACCCTGGTCACGTACCGCGGACAATCCCTGCTCGGCGGTGGACCGCACCGACTGTGCGGCCTGCTGCGCGGGCTCCCGCAGGTTGTCCTGCATCTGGTGCCCGACCTGGCTCGCCTGCTCGCGCAGCTCACCGGCGTGCTCAGTCACCATGTCGCGGGCTCGGCCGGCGAGTTGACGTTCCCGCCCACTCGGCTTGACCAGCGAGGCGGCCAGCAGCCCGACGCCGAAGGCGATGAGGCCCGCGGCCAACGGATTGCCCTGCGCCTGCTCCCGGGACTGCCGCCCGAGCGAACGCGCCTCGTCCCGCACCGAGCCCATGGCATCCCGGGACTGGTGCCCGAGCGACCGGGTCTCGTCGCGTAGCGAGCCGGCGACGTGCGACATCCGCTGGCTGGCCTCCTGGCCCATGTGGCTCGAACTGCCCATCACCTTCTCCTTCGCTTGGCTGAACGCGCCGCGGGCCTGCCCGACGCGGTCGCCGGCGATCCGACGCGGGTTGACCTTGTCGGTCAGCGCGTCGACGTCACTGCTCAAATGGTTGCGGGTGGTCTCGATCTCCCGCCGGATCCGATCCGGATCACTGGACATGACCGCTCCCTCCGACTCGTTCACCGACCACGTAGGGCGTTCGGCACTTCCCGGGCGGTCTGCTTCGTCCGGGGCAGCACCCCACGTGCCTGCTTCAGCTGACTCCGCGCGTTGAGAAAGAGGCCAGCGGCGACCGCGGCCCAGACGACCGCGACGATCAGCGCCGCCCAGCCCTGGTCCATCGCGTTGGACAGCCCCCACCACGCCGCGTACGACACGAACAGGATGGCCAGGAACCCGGCCAGCCCCGCCCCGCCGAACATGCCACCGGCCTTGCCGGCCTGGCTCGCCTCCTCGCGGAGCTCGGCCTTGGCCAGCTCGACCTCCTGGCGCATCAGCGTGGAGAGGTCCCGGGTCACGTCACCCAGCAGGTCGCCGACCGAAGCCTGGGGCCGCTCCTTCTCCGGGGCGCTCACGGTGCCACCCCGCCTGGCAGGTCCCGCTCCGGACGGCCGACCGGCGAGGCGTTCTGTGCCCGGGCCACCCCGGTGTACGACTCATCAGGCTGCTCGTACGGCTGTGGCCCGACTCCGGTTGCCTGGGTCTGCGGGGTCGGCGAACCGCCTGACATCCCGCCGCCTGACATTCCGCCCCCGCCACCGCCGGTGAGACCACGGGTGAGCCGCCCGAGCAGCAACCCGGCCACCGCCGCGCCGGCCAGAAACGTCCCAGGATGCTGTCGGGCGTACGTACGCACGTCCGCCAGGACCTCACCGGGCTCCCGGCCATCCAGCCAACCGGCGGCGCGCTGGGCGGCGTCCCCGGCACGGCGGACAGCCTGGCCGGCCAGCCCGGAGTCGCCGTCCTGTTCGGCCATGGAGTTGAGCCCCTGCCCCAGGTCGCGCAGCCCGTCGACGGCCCGTTGCTGTTGCGACCGGGCCTGCTCACGCAGCTGGTTGGTGGCCTCTCCGGTCAGCTGCCGGGCCTGCTGGCGCGCCTCGTTCGCCACCTGCCCACCCTGCTCGGCGGCCGCGTGGGCAACCTGGCCGCCGGCCTGCGCGGCCTGCTGCCCGACCCGGGACGCCTCCTGCCGTGCCTGCTGCCCGGTGCCGGTCGCACCCTGCGGTGGCCGGCTCGGGTTGGTACCCGTCATAGCTCCTCCCCCCGTCGGCCCGGAGCCGCGTGTCAGCGGCCCGGTACCCGTCCCGCCTACCCGTCGCACCTGACGACATGCTTTCGTAGGCAGGGACGGATCGGGCACCAGGGACGGGGCGCTCAGGTCGACGTGCCCGACGCGGGGCACCACCTTCACGCCGTCGACGGTCAGCGGCGGCGATTGCGGGCGCGCGACGAGCGGAGCCGGCGGAGCCGGCCGACCAACCCGGGGTCGACGGCGAGCGCCGCCGGATTGTCGAGCAGCGCGTTGAGCAGCTGGTAGTAGCGGGTCGAGGAGATCCCGAAGGTGTCCCGGACGGCCTGCTCCTTGGCGCCGGCATGGCGCCACCACTGCTGCTCGAAGACGAGGATGGCCAGTTCACGCTCGGTCAGGCCCACCGGCGGCGCATCCGGCGCGGCATCCGCTCCGGCGCCCGGCGTGGAGTCGCCGGTGGTCCCGGCGCCCGGCGTGGAGTCGCCGGTGGTCTCGACGGCCGGCACCGGCCGGGGTGTCGGGACGGCCGGCCCACCGGTGGAGACGTCGCCCGGGCGAGCGTCGGTGGACGGCTCGGGGGCGGCCGGGGCGGCGTCGGCGGGCATGACGCTCAGCCTAACCAGGGTCGACCAGGGTCGCAGCAAGCGGCGCGGCCGGCCCCGCACCGCCGGGAATCCCGACGGCCGGGCCGGCCGCGTCGTCCTGCGTCAGGAGATGTCGCGCCGACGGATCGCCCAGAGCGCCGCGCCGAGGATCACCACCACCCCGACGGACAGCAGTACGGACGACTGCTGCCAGGTGACGTCGTAGGTCTGCGGCGTGCACTCCCCGGAGTAGCTGAAGTTGCAGGATTGATAGTCCTGCAGGGTGACCGTCTTCATCATCCAGGCCAGCAGGTACGTCGGCAGCAACCACGCCTCGGCCCACCGCACGCTCGCCATCGCGAGCAGGATGCCCAGACCGAACTGGAAGACCACCATCACGGCCACCACACCGCCGAGGGCCATCGCGGTGTGCCGGCCCAGCGAGGCCAGTGCGAAGCCGATCGTGGTGAGCACCAGCACCAGCACCACGCCGCGCAGTCCGGTGAGGGCGAACGACTGCCAGGCTCCGGAGGTCATCTTCTCGGTGCTGCCCCGGAACGTGGCGACGCCCCAGAACCCGGCGAACCAGACCACCGCGGCGGGCAGCGTCACCGCCAGGATGCCGGTGAGCAGCGCGGCCAGCTTCGTCAGCAGGACGGTGAGCCGTTTCGGCCGCCAGAGCAGCAGGTTCATCATGCCGCCGGTGCTCCACTCCGCACCGACGAACGACGCGCCGACCACGAACCCGACCAGGGCGAGGATCGCCGCGAACGGGACCAGCGTCTGGTCGAACGTCTCCCGGAAGTCGAACGTCGAGGGCAGGTAGTTCCTCGCGTCGAACACCTCGCGGGGCGGCGCGCTGATGTCCGCGCAGTCGTCGGGGAAGCGCCCGTCGTTCGGCGTGCCGGCCTTCTTGGCCTGCTCACAGTTGACGCGCTCCTGCTCGGTGTAGCGCACCTGCGACTGGTAGTCCTGCGTGGCCTGGCGCTCAGCCTTGGCCAGTTGACTGGCGTCGATCTTCTGATTGGTGAAGAAGACGCCGACCAGCACCGCGGCCAGCACCAGCAGGCCGAGCAGCGACATGTAGCGGGTGAAGCGCCGCTTCGCCAGCCGGCGCAGCTCCGTACGATAGAGGCTCACGCGCCCCACCCTCCCGCGGTGACGCCGGGCTGCCCCGCGCCGCCGATCTTCATGGACTCGTCGACCTGCCGGTGCTGGCCGGGGACCGGTGCCGTGGCGGTCAGTTCGAGGAAGACACTCTCCAGATCCACCGCGATCGGAGCCAGCTCACTGACGTAGAGGCCCTCTTCGGCGAGGAGCCGGGTCACCACGGCGGGCTTGTCGACGCCGGCCAACATGAGGTGGTCCGGCTGACCGTCGACCGTGATCCCGGCCCGGGTGAGGGCCTCGGCGGCCGCCGGCAGATCGGTGACCGCCTCCAGCCGGACCCGCACCGCACTGGACGAGTGCTGGGCGAGCACCTCGTCGACCGGGCCGAAGGCGACCCGCCGGCCCAGCGAGATGATGGTGACCGCGTCGCAGATCAGCTGGATCTCGGCGAGGATGTGGCTGGACAGCACCACGGTCATTCCAGATTCGGCGAGCGTCCGCATCAGCGTGCGCATCTCCCGGATACCACCCGGGTCGAGGCCGTTGGCCGGCTCGTCGAGGATGAGCAGCTTCGGGTTTTTCAGCAGGGCGGAGGCGACGGCGAGCCGCTGCTTCATTCCCAGCGAGTACGTCTTGACCCGCTCGCCGGCCCGGTCGCGCAGGCCGACCAGCTCAAGCACCTCGTCGACCCGGACAGCCGGCACCCCGCCGGCGCCGGCCAGCAGGGACAGCGTGTCCCGGGCGGTGAAGTGCGGAAAGAACTGTGGGCTCTCCACGATCGCGCCGACCTGACCGGCGACGGTGGGTAGCGCGCCGGGCACCTCGTGCCCGAGCAGCGCCATCCGGCCGCCGTCGGGCCGGATCAGGCCGAGCAGGGTACGCAGCGTGGTGGTCTTTCCGGACCCGTTGGGGCCGAGGAAGCCATGCACCTGCCCTGCGTCGACCCGCATGTCGAAACCGTCGAGCGCGTTGCGGGTGCCGCGTCGACGACTCTTGTACGTCTTACGTAGACCTTCGATCTCCAGGACAGCTGGCAAGCTGCACCTCCCCCGATGATGGGCGTGACAGCCGACACCATACTTGGTATGCAGCCGCGCGCAATACGCGGTATGCATAGACGCGCCGGAAAGTGCGATCGATCGACGCAGAGTGACCGGTCAGGCGCGGCGTGCCGGGGTCAGGCGCAGACGACCTGCACGCCGGCGGCGCGGAAGGCGTCCACCACCGCCGGGTCGGCGCCGGAGTCGGTCACCAGCGTCTCGACCCGCTCGACCGGGCAGATCCGGGCGAAGGCGTGACCCCCCAACTTGGAGGAGTCCGCGATGATCACCACTCGCTTGGCGCGGGCCACCATCAGGTTGTTCATGGCCGCCTCCCCCTCGTGGTGGGCGGCGGCACCGAGCTGCGGGTCGATCGCGTCCACGCCGAGCAGCGCGACGTCCAGGGTGACCTCCCGCAGCAGCGCCCCGCCCAGCGGGCCGACCAGCTCGAACGACTTGGGGCGTACCACCCCGCCGGCCACCACCACCTTCATCCGGGATCGGACCAGCAGCTCGTTGGCGATGTTCAGCGCGTTGGTCACCACGGTCAGCTGGGCACCCTCGGCACTGGTGTTCAGGTCCGGGCGGACGGCCAGCGCCCGGGCCACCTCGGTGCTGGTGGTGCCGCCGTTCAGGCCGACCACCGTGCCGGGCGTGACGAGTGCCGCGGCGGCGGCGCCGATCCGCTGCTTCTCCGCCGAGTGCTTGGCCGTCTTGTAGCGCAGCGGCAGGTCGTAGGAAACCCCGTTGGCCACCGCACCGCCCCGGGTCCTGGTGATCATCTGCTGCTGGGCGAGCTGGTCGAAGTCACGCCGGATGGTGGCCTGGGAGACGTCCAGCCGCTCGGCGGCCGCCTCGACGCTGACCCGGCCGTTGTCGGTCAGCATCTCGAGCAGGGCGTTCCATCTGGCGTACCGGTCCACCGCGGGGATCCTCCCAGTGACTGCACGGACGGTGATTGATTGCGTGCACACTAGTGCGCGAAACTAGGCTCGCGCAAAAGACTGGACTGCGCGATCGGCCGGTCGGTTGCCACGACCACCCGCGTTCGCGCAGAATGACGCGCGAAATACGGGTGTAACGAGCCGTATTGCGCACCGGTCGGCCCTGCGAGGAGTTTCCCATGGCGTACGTGGACGCGGAGATCGCGAGCCAACCCGACTGCTGGCGGGAGGCGGTCGACCTGGCCGGCGTCGTACACGGCGACCTACCACGCCCCGGTGAGCGGGTCGCCGTCGTCGGCTGCGGCACCTCGTGGTTCATGGCCATGGCGTACGCCGCCCGCCGCGAGCAGGCCGGCCAGGGCGAGACCGACGCGTTCCAGGCATCCGAGTTCCCTGTCGGCCGACGCTACGACCGGCTCATCGCGATCACCCGCTCCGGCACCACCACCGAGGTGCTGGAGCTTCTCGCCGCGCTGCGCGGGCTGGTGCCGTGCACCGTTCTCGTCGGCGACCCGGCGTCCCCGGCGGTCGACCTGGCCAGCGCCGCGGTGACAATGCCCTTCGCCGACGAGCGGTCGGTGGTGCAGACCCGCTTCGCGACCACCGCGTTGGCCCTGCTCCGGGCACACCTCGGCGACCCGGTGACCGCGCTCGCCGCCGACGCCGAAGTGGCCGTACGTGCCCCACTGCCGATCGATCCGGCCACCATCGGGCAGGTCACCTTCCTCGGTCGGGGATGGACGGTCGGGCTGGCTCAGGAGGCAGCACTCAAGTGCCGCGAGGCCGCCACCTTCTGGGCCGAGGCGTACCCGGCGATGGACTACCGGCACGGTCCCATCTCGATCGCCGCGCCCGGGCGTTTGGTCTGGGCGTTCGGCGAGCTGCCCGAGGGGCTACCCGAGGACGTGGCGGCCACCGGCGCGGCCTTCGTGCACAGTCGCACCCACGGCTGCCGCACGGTGATGGGCAGCTGGGCCGCCGGTCGTACGCCGGTCGACCCGATGGCCGACCTGATCCTCGCCCAGCGCTTCGCGGTGGCGCTGGCGACCAGCCGCGGCCTCGACCCGGACGCGCCCCGGCACCTGACCCGGTCGGTGGTGCTGGCGTGAGCCGTGGCGACGCCGACCGGGTGGTCGTCGCACTGGACGTCGGCGGCACCGGCATGAAGTGCGCCCTGGTCCGACCGGACGGGGTCGTGGTACGCAGCGAGCGGCACCCCACCGACGCCGCGCGTGGCCCGGCCGCCGTCGTCGGCACCATCCTGGACGTCGCCGTCGGGCTGGCCGACAAGGCCCGCGCCGACGGCCTCACCCCGGTCGCGCTCGGCATCGCCGTGCCCGGGGTAGTGGACGAGGCTCGCGGAGTGGCGGTCTGGTCGGCGAACGTGGGCTTCCGGGACGTACCGCTGCGGGACCTGGCGGTGGCGCGGCTCGGCCTGCCCACGGCGCTCGGCCACGACGTGCGGGTCGGTGGTCTTGCCGAGGCCCGGCTCGGCGCCGGGCGCGGCGCCGGGCACGTGCTCTTCGTGGCCATCGGCACCGGCATCGCCGCCGCGCACGTGGTCGACGGCACGGCCGCCGTCGGCGCGCACGGCGCCGCCGGGGAGATCGGCCACATTTCGGTACGCCCGAATGGCCCGCGCTGCGGCTGCGGCCGACCCGGCTGCCTGGAGGCTGTCGCCTCGGCCGCGGCGATCGGCCGCCGCTACGCCGAACTGGCCGGTGCGACGCCCGAGGTGCCGGTCACGGCGGCCGACGGTCCGGTCACGGCAGCCGACGGTCCGGTCACGGCGGCCGAGGTGGCCGAGCGGGCCGCGGCCGGCGAGCCGCTCGCCGGCCGGGTCTGGCAGGAGGCCATCGAGGCGCTCGCTGACGGCCTGGCCACCGGGCAGGCCCTCTTCGACGTGACGACCATCGTGCTCGGTGGCGGCCTGGCCCAGGCCGGGGACCGGCTGCTCGTTCCGCTGCGAGCGGCCGTGCACGAGCGGATGACCTTCCACCGGGAGCCGCGACTTGTCGCGGCGGCCCTCGGCGACGAGGCCGGTTGCCTCGGCGCGGCCCTGCTCGCCCTGGACGCCGCTGGCGCCCGTGACCATCAGGAGAAGCGATGACCGTGCGGGTGAACGGCCGAGTGGTGACCCCGACGGGTGTCATCCGGCAGGGCTGCGTCGAGTGGGACGGTGACCGGATCACCGCCGTGGCCGAGTACCCCTCGGTGCGCGACGGGCACTGGATCCTGCCCGGCTTCGTCGACATGCACACCCACGGCGGTGGCGGGCACACGTTCACCACCGGGGACGCCGACGCGGCCCGTGCGGCTGCGGCGTTCCATCTGGGCCACGGCACCACCACTCTGCTGGCCAGTCTGGTCAGCGCACCCTTCCCGCTGATGCGCGCGGCCACCGGGGCGTTCGCGCCTCTGGTCGAGGAGGGCGTGCTGGCGGGCATCCACTTCGAGGGGCCCTACCTCTCCGCCGCCCGCTGCGGTGCACAGAACCCGGAGTTCCTGCGCGACCCGTCGACCGACGAGCTGGCCGAGCTGATCGAGCTGGGCGGCGGCGCCGTCCGGATGGTCACCCTCGCCCCGGAGCGCGACGGCGCACTGGAGGCGATCAAGTTGCTCACCGCACAGCGGGTGGTGGCCGCGGTGGGTCACACCGACGCCACGTACGACCAGACCCGGGCCGCGGTCGCCGCCGGCGCCAGTGTCGGCACCCACCTGTTCAACGGCATGCGCCCGGTGCACCACCGCGAGCCCGGCCCCGTGGTGGCGCTGCTCGACGCGCCCACCGTGATCTGCGAACTGGTCGCCGACGGGGTACACCTGCACGATGGCACGCTGACCTTCGCCACCGCGACCGCCGGCCCGGACCGGGCCGCGCTGATCACCGATGCGATGGCCGCCGCCGGGATGCCGGACGGTGAGTACGAGCTTGGTGGCCAGGCCGTGACGGTTGCCGACGGAGTGGCCCGGCTCGCCCGCGACGGCGCGATCGCCGGCAGCACGCTGACCATGGACGCGGCACTGCGGCACGCCGTGGACGCCGGGATCCCGATCGCCGACGCCACCCGGATGGTGGCCACCACCCCGGCCCGCGCCATCGGCCTCGGCGATCGGGTCGGTGCCCTCCAGGTGGGTCTCCGCGCCGACCTGGTGGTGCTGGACGAGGAGTTCACCGTGGTCCGGGTGCTGCGCCGCGGCTCCTGGGTGGAGTGAGACCTGTGTTCTGTGGCGTCAGGAATCGGGACCGGCGGCCGGTCTGACCCGCACTCCGCAGCTCCTTTGGAGCTGAATCGCTTACGACATCACGCCGCCGTACACAAGGTGGGCCGGGCTACCGGCCCCCGGCCCCCGGCCCCCGGCCCCCGGCCCCCGGCCCCCGGCCCCCGGCCCCCGGCCCGCAGCCCGCAGCCCGCAGCCCGCAGCCCGCAGCCCGCAGCCCGCAGCGATTTTTCAGCCGCCGGCCGCCGTCGGCGATTCGTTTGCGGCATCAGCTCCAAAGGAGCACCAACCACCAGCCCCGACCCCGCAAGGACCGGCAGCCCGGCCGGATCAACCGACGGCAGGGACGTCCACAGTGGTGACATCCACGCCGAGCACGGCCTGCTCGTCGGGGCGGTGCACCAGCACGTCGGCCAGGTAGGACTGGACCGCGTGGCGCATACCGACGTCCCGGGCGGCCTGCTCGGAGAGCAGCCACTTGTGCTCGATGATCTGCGCGAACAGTTCCTGCGGCTCCAGCTTGCGGCGCAGGTGCGCGGGCACCGCCCGCACCACCGGCTCGAAGACCTCGGTGAGCCACCGGTGCGCGGCCTGCTGCTCGTCGGTCAGGTCGCTCTCCGCCCGGTAGGCGTCAAGGTCGTTGAGCAGCTTGCGCGCCTGGTTCTCCTCGGCGTCCAGGCCGGTCAGCCGCAGCAGCCGCCGGGTGTGGTAGCCGGCGTCGACCACCTTCGGCCGGACCAGGTAGCGCCCGTCGTCGATGCTTGACATGGCCACCTCCGCGACGTCGAAGCCCAGGTCGTTGAGGCGGCGGATCCGGCCCTCGATGTCGTGCCGGGCCTCCCGCTCGATCGCCTGCTCGTAGGTGATCTCGTGCCAGAGCCGCTCGTAGCGCTGCACGACCTCCTCGCAGACCACCTCCGGGTCGATGGACTCGTGCAGCAGGCCGGCGGCCTGCAGGTCCAGTGCCTCGCCGAAGATGTTGACCCGGGCGATCTCCAGGTCCTCGCCGCGCTGGCCGTTGGAGAGCGCGTTGTGCAGCGCGCCCGTCTCGGCATCGACCAGGTACGCGGCGAACGCGCCGGCATCCCGCCGGAACAGCGTGTTGGACAACGAGCAGTCACCCCAGAAGAAGCCGGTCAGGTGCATCCGCACGATCAGCGCAGCGAGGGCGTCGAGCAGCCGGCTCATCGTCTCCGGCCGCAGGGTGTGCGAGAACAGCGCCCGGTAGGGCAGCGAGAACTGCAGGTGCCGGGTGATCAGCACCGACTCGAGAGCCTCACCGTCGTCGGTCTGCCGGTCGGCGACGACCGCCACCGCCTCCACGGACGGAAAGTCGATCCGCTCCAGGGCCCGGAGCAGGTCGTACTCCCGCTCGGCGATCCGTTCGCGGGTCTCCTTGAACGCGTAGACGTACTCACCGAGCCGGACAAAGCGGACGATGTGCCGGGAGATGCCCTGCGGCAGAGCCACCAGGTGCTGGGCAGGCCACTCCTCCAACGGTGTCGACCAGGGCAGGTCGAGCAGCGCCGGGTCCACGAGAGCCGAAGTGATCCGCACGGCGACAAGTGTGCCGCCTCACCCCATTGGAATGCTCCCCTTCGTGGCTGGGCACACAACCACCGCCGTCCACGTCGCCCCGGCGCCGCACGCGGCCGGTAGCGTGGTCGCGTGCGGGAGACCACTGGGGTACGCGACAGAGTGCGGCTCCGGCCGGTCCGGCCGGCCGGCTGGTGGTTCGACGCCCTCCTGCTGGTGGGGCTGGTCGGGCTGACGATCGCGCTCGCCTCGGGCCACCTGTTCGGTCTGGACCGGGCGGTCGCCGACTGGGCCGACGGGAACCGGCCGACGGTCGCGTACTGGGTTGCCCGGGTGTTGAATCTGCTCGGCCAGGGCACCCCACTAACCCTGATCGCCGCCGGGCTGGGGGTGCTGCTGGCCGTCCGACTGCGCTCGGTACGCCCGGTTCTGCCGCCGGTGGTCGCGTTCGTGCTGACCTACCTGACCATCGGCCCGCTCAAGGTGTGGACCGCCAGAGCCGCACCGAGCGCCAGCGTCAAGGAGCCGTTCCTGCCGCCCGAGCAGACCCTGCCGCTGTTCCACGACGACCTGCCGGTGCGCTTCGCCCAGTCCTACCCGTCGGGCCACGTCGCCAACGCCATCGTCTGGTACGGCGTCATCGCGCTGCTGCTCGCCCCACTGGCGCGCACCTTCGGCCGACAGTTGCCGGCCCGGTTGGTCACCGTGATCCGCATCGTGCCGCCGCTGGTCGTCCTCACCACCACCACCTACCTGGGCTGGCACTGGCTGACCGACTCGATCGCCGGGCTACTCCTGGGCCTGCTCCTCGACCGCCTGCTACACCGGGCACCCTGGGACGATGTGCCACTACCCGGCCGGCCAGGCGCATGGGATCGGCCGTTCACCTCGTACCCCTAGTTCTTGTTCGCCCGGGCCGGATACGAATCGAGATGTTGCGGTAGAAGTAAGTCGCTCGATTTATCGGCAGTCCTGAACGCATTGGACATGTTGTCATCGGCCGGTCCCTGCACCGAGCGAATACCTAGGCCGCGCCGATGCTGTCAATAATCTCCGCCACCAACGACCTGGTGCCCGGCGCCGGTTCGAGTTCCAACTCCCGATGAAGGACGGCTCGTGCTGCGCGCGCAATTTCGCGGCACGCTTCTTCGAGATATGGACGCCCCTCCAACGCCTCGGTGTGGTACGACTCGCCGTCCACGAACGTGGCCAACAGATCGAGGAGGGATCGTCTCGCCGGAACCGATAGATGCTTCTCCGAGAGCGCTGCCATGATCATCGAAGTCACCGGCACCGCCGCCTCAAATAACATGCCTTGAATTTCCACGTCGTTGGTGAGCCCTTGCCCGTGCGCCTCTTCCTCCGTACGGGCGCGAACAAGGTCGCTGAAACTACCCGGAACGTGGCGCGCGCCCCTGGAGCATCCACAACGAATCGTCTCCCAGTCGTGACGCGTCGCTTCGATCTGCCATGCCCGCTCTCCCTGCCCACCTGAGGCATCCAACGGCGCGGGTCCGCGGTACCGGGCACGGTGACGCAACAAACTTCCCGCGATCACCCAGCGGGCGACGACCGCATCTCCGTCGCAGGCGACGACTTGCGATCCATCGGACGAGAATGCGATATTGAGGATCTGACCGTTCAGGCCTCGCAGGACGTTAAGCAGGCGCCCGGTCTCGGTATCCCAAACACGAACGGCGCGGTCGTCTCCGCCCGTGGCCGCTAGACGGCCAGCAGGGTCGAGGGCAACGGCCACAATTGCACCCACGTGCCCAACCAATTCGAGGGCAGCTGAGCCGCCTCTCCAAAGGTGCAGGACGCCACGGTTGTCGCCAGCGGCAATGATGCCAGACTCGCCGACCGCCAATGCTCTGATAGGACGACCGCCCTCCCCAGCCCTCAACACCCGAACGGCCTCTGTGCTAGAGAACGCCCATTCGACGACCGCTCCCGAGTGGGAAGCAACGACAAGTCGATCGCCCTCAACGGTAAAGGCATGAGCACGTACAGTGCTGGGGCGTCCGCCCTGAACCAGCTCGTCCAGCGTGATTCGGTAGAGTTCTTGTCCATCGAAGTTCCACCCGGCGAGCGTGCCGCTCTCGCCGGCGGCGGCGATGGACCTGCCTGATGGGTTCCATCCAACCGCCCAATACGAGTCCGGCACGCAAGCAAACCGTCGGACCAACTGACCAGATGTGGACCAGACCGCTACCTCACCGTCAGCGCCTCCCGCAGCAATGTTCCTACCGTCGGGGGAGAAGGCCAAAGATCGAACCCGTCTCGGCGGGGCGGCTAAGCTAACTGGCTGCTCAGTCGAGCGCAGATCCCACACGAGGACACCTGGATCCTCAGCGACAGCCAGCAACTCGGCCCCGCGGGACAAAGCCGCAGCGCGAACGAACGGGACCCTCTCAAAGGCTTGAGCCCTAGCCATTCGCGCTGCGTCCATCTCCCCATCATATCTACGTCACTGAAGTGGAAATTTTTGGGCCTTTTACCCTAATTGTCGGCATCGAAGGTTGCGTCGGAAGGGAACTGGTCTCGCCGATAGTCGCCGGGATAACACTTCGTGCAAATCGGCTTTTCCTTGTCCGCATAGGTCTCGCCCGGGTTACTGGTCCGCTGCCTCGCCTTGGTGAAGTCGATGTCGTCCGAGTTGCCGCCGAGGGCGTTCACGACGTTGCCCTCTGCGCAGTAGCCGTTCCCCGAGCAAGCTACTGCGACCTGGCCAGTTTTTACGTTCACGCCAGACGTCCACGTCTTGTTCTTCTTCTGGGTAGGATTGCCGCGGGTCGCGTTCTCACGCATCTCCTCACCCAGATGCCGCTCTGCGTCCTTCAATCGGCTACCTACCGACCAATCGCCGCTCGGCGCTGGGTAGGTCTTCACAAAGGGTGGCACCCCGCCCGGCTGGCCCCGGGTGCTCGGCGTAGAGAACGAACGGGCACTGCTGGGAAGGCCGACAGCCCCACCGGAGCGCGCGCCACCGCCGCCCTTGCGGCTCAACGCCCCAAGCCCCGGCACCATGTTCTCGGCGGCCGCTCGCGGGTTGTAGGTGCCCGACGTGGCCAACTGCCCGACCGCGTCCTCGACGCCGTTCTCGGCCGCCTCCGTCGCGAGTCGACCCACCAGCCCGGTGCCGACCTTCTTCGCCACCACGGCACCGACCCGGGCGGCGACCGCACCACCCGCACCACCGATCAGGCCGGTGACCGCACCCGTGCCCAGCGAGCCCAACGCGTCACCGATGCTGTGGATGTCACCCTGCGCGGCATCCTTCGCCAGATTGATCAACGCCGCGGTACCCGCCATACAGGCGATCGCCCCCGCGCCAGCGGTGACCGCCGTGCAGGCCAGACCCGCCAGGATCGCCCCACCAACCGCGGCGATCTCGATCAGGACGTCCTTGTGGTCCTTCACCCACTTGGTCGTCGAGTTCGCCGCGTCGCGTACCGCGGTGGTGGCCTTCTTGACGACCCGCTGCGCCTTGGCGGCGACCTTCTTGCCGGCCTGCTTCAGTTTCGCCGCCGCCTGCTTGGCGCGTTTCTTGACCGCCGCCGCTTTCTTCGCGACGGCTTTACGGGCCTGGTCGACCTTCTTCTTGACCGCCCGTTTGACCTGGTTGTACTTCTTCTTGACCTGCTTCTTGACCTGGTTGTACTTCTTCTTGGCCTGGTGGTACTTCTTCTGCACCGCCGCCTTGGCCCGCGAGGCCGTCTTTTTCACGGTGGTCTTCGCGGCGCTGTAGGCAGACGACGCGTACGAGTAGGCCGACGACGCGTAGGAGGAGGCATACGAGTAGGCCGACGACGCGTACGACCGGACGCTCGAGCTGACCGAGCTGACCGCGCGGTTGAACGACTTTTTCAGGCTGCCCAGGCCGAAGTGTCCGCTCGGGTCGGTGACGGTCAGCGGGTTCGCGTCGCCGTACTGGTAGCGGTTGGCATTGATCGAGTCCGGCAGCGGGCTGTTGCTCGCCGTGTCCCGGGTGTCGAACTGACCCGTGTCGGTGTTGTACCAGCGGGCGTGCATGTTGACCCGGCTGGTCAACGCGTCCGTCCACTCCGACTGGTAGCCGAGCTGGCCGAGCAGGCCGCTGGTGTTGAGCGCCTTGCCCAGCGGGTCGTAGGTCACCGAGCCGGCCAGCGCCGTCCCGGTCGGGCTGAACTGCCCGACCACGTCGGAGTGCAGGTCCGTCCAGACCATCCGCTGGCTGCCGCCACCGGTGGTCCCGACCACCTCGCCGGACGGCCCCCGCACGTAGGTCGCGCTCGCGTCCCCCGCCAGGTCGTTGCCGAGACCGGTGTACGAGTGACCCGGGCGAACAGCCCGCCCCAACCCGTCGTACGTGTAGGTCTGGGTACCGCCCGCCGACTGTTGCGACACCACCTGCCCGAAGGCGTCGGTGCGGGTGACGTTGCCGCCGGCGGCGGCCAGCGTGCCCCGGGCCGTGTAGGTGTAGCTCGCGCCGTCGGCGGTGAGCAGCCGACTTCGCTGGTCGTAGGTGAACAGCTTGGAACCGTTCTGCACCCGGTTGCCGGACTTGTCGTAGGCGTACGCCGTGGTGCTGGCGCCGTTGTTCCAGGACGTCAGCCGGTCGGCCAGGTCGTACGAGTAGGTGTTCGTCGCCGAGCCGGCGAAGCCTGTCGTCGACTTCGAGGTGATGTTGCTGTTCGCGTCCCAGCCATACGTGATCTTCGCCAGCGACGCCCCCGCGGACGATTTCAGCTCGTCACCGGTGAGCCGACGCAGCGGGTCGAAGGTGAAGTCGCGGGTGTTGCCGTTCGACCCGTAGGTGATCTTCGAGACCTGGGAGAGCGTGTTGTAGGTGTAGGCCATCTGCACGCCGGCCGACGAGTTGGCCAGCGACGAGAGCCTTCCCGCGCCGTCGTAGGTGTAACCCGTCGTGCCGGCGGCGTCCTGCCGGGAGGCCAGCCGGCCGTCGGGGTCGTAGCCGAACGTCGAGTTCCCCGACGGGCCGGCCACCGTACGCGGCAGGCCCCGGTCGTCGTAGTCGATGGTGTTCGTGCCACCCGAGCCGGACAGCGAGGTCATGCGGCCGGCCACGTCATAGCCGAAGGTCCGGTCCTGGGTGGCCACCTCGGCACCCGTGCCCGACTGCCGGACCAGCTGGCCCAGATCGTCGTACGCGTTGGTGACCGTGACTCCACCCGGCATGGTCTGCTTCAGCGGCTGACCGGCCCGGTCGTACTCGAGGGTGAAGGTCCGGTCCGCTGGATTCGGGTGTGCCGCGGTAGCCGGCTCGATCATCGATTCCGGCAGCCCCCACGAGTTGTACGAGGTGTGGAAGGCGTTACCGCGGCCGTCGGTGAACCGCGTGCGGTTGCCCTCCAGGTCGTACCCGAACGTGGTGACGATGGCGTCCGATCCGGAGATCGGCTGGCTCTCCCTGGTGACGACCCCGGTCGCGTCGTAGTCGTAGGTCACCGTGGTGCCGCGCGCGTCGGTGCTGGCCACCAGGTTGCCCGCCCGGTCGTATCGGGCCGACTGCTCCGACAGCAGCGTCCCGGTCGGGCTGTACTCGGCCGTGCGACCGGCCCGGTCCGCCATGTCGTAGGTGACGGTGGCGTACGAGCCGTCCGGGCGGATCGTCTTCGTGGTCCGGCCCTCGGCGTCGTACTCGTAACGGCTCACGTTGTTGGCGCCGTCGGTGACCGTCAGCGGATCACCAACCGCGTTGTACGTCGTCGCGCTGTTCACGCCGGCGGCCGTGCTGACCTGCGAAGGCCAGCCCTGATCGTTGTACGTGTAGCGGGTGGTGTGGCTCTTGCCCTCCTGCCGCACCACCTCCGTCGAGGTGAGCGTGCGACCCAGGTAGTCGTAGGTCGCGGTGCTGACCGCACCGGTCGGGTCGGTCGTCGACAGCACGTTGCCCGTGTCGTCGTAGGTGTAGGTCGTCGCGCCGTCGTTTGGTGCGATCTGCTTCGACACCCGACCGAGTTGGTCGTACTCGTACCGGCTGATCTTGCCGCGCGGATCGGTGACCGTCTTCAGCTGACCGGTCTCGTCGTAGCTCTGCCGCGTCTCCGGCACGATCGGCGTCGCCGCACCTGGCGGGGTGTACGCGGGCGCCTTCTCCGACACCACCCGGCCCACCGCGTCGTACTCCACGACCGCCCAGTTGCCGTTCGCGTCCCGGGTGTCGGTGGGCTCGTCGAAGGTGTTGTAGCCGACCCAGCTCACCGCGTTGGCCAGGACGGGGACCTGGCCGGGCTGCTCGACCATCGCCGCCGGGGCGGTGGTCTTCACCGCCCGCCCCTCCTCGTCGTACCCGTAGTAGGTGGTGTTGCCCCTCGGGTCGGTGACCGAGGTCGGTAGGTCGTCGGAGTCCAGCGCCTGCGAGGTACGGATGACGTGCGCGTCCGCAGCCGGGGCGGTACCCGCCTTGACCTGCGAGATCTCCGCGTCGCTGAGGGCCTTCTGGTAGACCTGCACGTCGCTGACCGACCCGGGGAACCAGCCGTAGCCGCTCGAACCCCCGATGGAGAAGCCCGTGGCCGTGTTGTTGAAGGCCTCGGTCGTGGTCTGTGACGTCAGCAGCGCGCCGTCGGCGTAGAGCTTCATCGTCTTGGTGGCCGGATCCGCCGTGAGTACCAGGTGGGTCCAGGTGCCCGCCACCGCGGAGCCGACCGGTCCTCCGCCATGGAGGAATGTGTTGCCTCCGTCCGCCTTGCGGACCGCCACGCCGGCGTACCACCGATCACTGCCGGGTGAGTAGAAGACCTTCGCCGCGGAGTCACCGATCGCGCCCGCGGCCTCGAAGACGAGTTGCTCGGCATTCCCCAGGGCGGGATTCTCGGAGGCGAGCTTCGCCCAGGCGGAGATCGTGAATGCCCGCTTCGCGTCCAGCACCGGGCCCGCCTGCAGGTAGGCCTTCGTGCCGTCGAAGACCGCAGCGCCACCGCGCTCGGTGGACCAGGTGACGTTGCCGCTCGTGGTCGCCGGGCTGTTGCCGGCAGAATCGGCAGCCTTCGTTCCGGTGGTCTCGTCGAGTTTCCAACGACCCACCGGCGTCAGCCCGGCCGAGGGGTACTCGGTCTCGGCGACCGCGCGGCCGGCGCTGTCGTAGAGCGCCTCGGAGACGCTGGTGACGGTGCCGTCCGGCCCGGACGAGACGGTGGAGACGACATTGTCGTCGGTGTCGTAGGTCAGCGCGGTGCGGCGCTTGAGCCCGTTGGGGTCGACGACGGAGGCCGTCGTACGGCCCGCCGCGTCGTACTCCGTGGTGGTGACGGTGTAACCGTTGTTGGTCACCTCGCTGACCACGTTGCCGGCGGCGTCGTAGACGTTCTCCTCCACCACGAACGTCCGGCTGCCGTCGGTCCGGGAGACCTTCGCCTCCAGCCCGTTGTCGGTGTAGGTGTAGCTGGTGGTCCAGCGCATCGCGTCGGTCTCGCTGGCGAGCCGCCCCGCCGGGTCGTACGCCCGGGTGGTGGTCACCAGGTCACGGGCCGCCGAGGGGTTGTTCGGGTCGCCGGTGTAGCTCTTCACCGTCGTGGTGAGCAGGTTGCCCTCCACGTCGTAGGTGCTGGTGGTCACCCCGGCGTCGGGCTCGGTCTCCTTGACCACCCGGCCGTACCGGTCGTACTCGAAGGCGGTGGTCTGGTTGACGCCGTTGGTGGTGGACGACTCCTGCCCGTACGAGTTGTAGGTGTGTCGCTCGGTGCGGGACGCGTCACCACCGGTCAGGTCACTGACCGTCACCGCGCTGACGTTGCCGTCGTCGTCGTGGACGGTGGTGGTGCGGGCGGTGTGGATCGCTCCGGTGACCCGGTTGGTGACCCCCGGCTCGGTCTCGGTGATCTCACGACTCAGCCGGTCGTACTCGTGGCTGGTGGTGAGCCCCTCGGGGTGACTGTCGGTCACCTCGGTCTCGGTGAGTAACCTGCCCAACCCGTCGTACGCGTAGCGGGTGACCTTGCCGCCCGGTTCCAGCATCTCCGCGACATCGCCGCTGGCGTAGTAGGTGATCGTCTGGGTCTGTCCGCCCGCCGTGGTCACCCTCGCCGGCAGGCCGGCCGGGGCGAACCCGCCGTTCTTCGCCGCCACGGTGGTGCCGTCGGTGAAGGCGGTGCGGGTGACCCGACCCAGCGGGTCGGTGATGGTGGCCTGGTTGCCCTTGCCGTCGTAGCCGTAGCTGGTCAGATACCGGTTGTCGGTGGCCGACGACGACCGGCCGTCGCGCATGGTGAGGATGACGTCGTTGCGCGGGTCCGGTACGCCACCGATCTTGATCGAGCTGCCGGTCATCCAACCACCGGCCCCGTTGCCCGACACCAGGTACATGTCGTTGTCGGTGGTCCTTTGGTAGACGACGTCGGGCTTCTTGTCGCCATCGAAGTCCCCGGCCGAGAGCAGGTTCTTGGCAATGCCCCACCCGATGCCGATCCGGGTGGCGGTGCCGCTGACCCAGCCGCCCGACCCGTTGCCGCGCAGCAGGTAGAGGTTGTTGTCGACGGAACTGCGGTAGATCACGTCGGCCTTGCCGTCACCGTCGAAGTCACCCGGCGAGACGAGCAGGTTCGCGGCGCTCACATTCGGACCGATGAGGGTCGCGGTGGTGCTCAGCCAGCCGCCGCTTCCATTGCCCTTCAGCAGGTACAGATTCTTGTCGACCGAGCTCCGGAAGATGATGTCGGGCTTGCCGTCACCGCTGAAGTCCTTCGAGTAGACCATCAGGTCCGCCGCGCTGACATTCGGGCCGATCTTGTCCGAGGTGTCCTTGATCCAGCCGCCCGCGCCGTTGCCGGCGAGCATGTAGAGGTTGCCGTCGGCGGCGCTGCGCCACAGCAGGTCGGGCTTACCGTCACCGGAGAAGTCGGTGGCGGCCACCGTCATGTTCGCGGACGCCAGGCTGGTGCCGATCCGCGTCGGCAGGCTGGTCAGCCAGCCGCCGGTGCCGTTGCCCTGCACCATCTGGATGGTGTTGTCGGCCTCCCGGTAGACCACGTCCGGGGCTCCGTCGCCGCTGAAGTCCTCGAACATCACCGGCAGCGAGGCGGACGCCCAGTTCAGCGGTTGGGCCGAGTTGGCGTAGTAGGTGTAGTAGACCGACGAGCACTTGCTGGCCGACTGGTCCTGACAGGTGATGACTTGCTTGGTGTTGCCCCGGGCGTCCTGGAGTTCCTGCGTCCAGACACCGCGCGGATCGTAGGTCAGGTTGCCGAAGCCGCCCACGTCGTAGCCGAACTTGGTCGTGTTGCCGAGCCCGTCGGTCTGCGCGATCATCCGGTTGCCGTTGACCAGGTCGTAGCTGTAGGAGATCCTCTCGCCTGTCGGCCCGGTCACCGCCACCGTGGAGACGGGCATCGCGATCGCGCTGGCGACGCCGTCGACCATGGTGACCGCGACCGGAGCGGTCTGCTTCGACGCCTGGAAGTGCGCGGCGACCTGGTCGGCTGAGAGCTGTGAGCGGTAGAAGGCGACCTCGGCGATCGAGCCGGTGAAGTAACCGACATCGCGGGTGCCGTGCATCGGCCATCCGCCGGCCCACTTGCCGGCCCCGACGTACACGTTCGGCCCGGGGGCCAGGATCAGCGCACTGTCGAGCTTGCCGACGGCGGCGCCGTCCAGGTAGAGCGACTGGGTGTTGGTGGCGGCAGCGAGCACGACGTGGTGCCACTTGTCGTCGTTGACCGCACCCGCGCTGGTGATCACCTGGGCGGCACCGCCGGTCCAGAAGCCACCACGCAGCTTGCCGTCCGTGCCGACGTAGAGCGACGGAGTCCAGTTACCGGCAACGGCCGGATCCGACAGCGGGCTGACCTGATAGCCGTAGAGCACACCGCCGGCGGTGTTGCCGGCCGGCATCTTGAACCACAACTCGACGGAGTTCGGCCCGGTGGTGGGCGCGTCCTCGGCCGGAAGTTGAAGATGCGACGTGGTCCCGTTGAAAGACGCCGCCCGGCTGTCGCTGAACGGGCCGGCGACCCCCAGGGTGGCGGTGCTGTAGGTGGCGGTGCCACCCTGCACCTCGTTGGCGGCATCAGTGGCCGCGATGTCGCCGAGCCGCCAGTAGTCGGCCGGTTTCGCGCCGAGCACCGAAGCGGCGTACACGTCGCTGCTGCCCGAGACGGTCGGCGTGCCCATGGTCCAGACACCGCCGTTCTCGTCGGTGACGGTGGACACCCGACCGGCGGTCTTGTCGTAACCAACCTGGGCGGTGACCCCACCCGACGGACGGATCACCTTGGTGAGCACCGGGTGTGCCGTCTGGCCGGCGCCGTGCAGCGCCGTCACCGTGGTGCCGGTGAGCGCCTGGTTGAAGAACGCCACCTCGGCGATGGATCCGGTGAAGTAGGTGGCCTTGGCGGGCGAAGCGCCGGTGTTGACGTGACCGGGCCAGCCACCACCAACGAAACCAGCACCGACCAGGACGTTTGCCGAACCGCCGGGGACCTGGGCGATGGTGCCGCCGAGGGTGCCCCTGTCGACCCCGTCGAGGTAGAGCTTCTGGGTGACTCCCGCACCGGCCAACACCACGTGGTGCCATGCGCCGTCGGTGACCGTCACGTCCGTGTTGATCGGGGACGGGAATCCGTTCCAGAACGAGCCACGCAGCTTGCCGTCACTACCGATGTAGATGGACGGGGTGTAGTTGCCCGGGGTGGTGCCCTTGGTGATCGGCTCGCCCTGATAGCTGAAGAGCACGCCGTTCGGGGTGGTCGTCTTGAACCACATGCTGACCGACTGGTACTGGCCGTCGCTGACCAGGTTGCCGGGCAGCTGCACGTAGGAACTGGTGCCGTTGAAGCCGGCGGTGGTGGCCGTCGAGCCGGGCAGCGCCGCCGGCTGACCCAGCGCGACGTCGGTGTAGCGCGCGTTGTCCACTCCCGCGTTGCCGAGGACCGAACTCGCCGCCGTCGTGGCGCCGGCCGCCTCGGTCAACCGCCAGTACGAGTACGGCCCGGCGTTGGCGACGGCGTTGGCGTACTGCGAGGTGCTGTCCTGCTGGTAACTGGTGCAGGCGGCGGTGCTCGTCGGGGGGCAGACCTTTGTCAACTGGTCGTTGGCGCCGTAGCTGTACTGCCAGGTCGTCACGGTGCTCTGGTCGCCGGGGACCACCGGATCGGTGGACACCGTCGCCGGGTGGGGGTGCGCCGAGCCGGCCGGGGTGGACCAGGCGACAGTGAGGGACCGACCGGAGGCGGAGGTCACCGTCGTCGCGTTCGAGCTGGCGTCGTACCCGAACGTCATCGCCCGGCCGTTGGCATCGGCGATACTCGTGACCTTGAAAACGCCGGTGGCCGCCGGCTGACCGAAGACGTAGACGGAGGCGTCCTTGTCGGTCAGGGTGTAGCCGATGACGGCACCGCTGCTGTCCTTGTTCTCCGTCAGCACCGAGAACCGCCCGGAGGACGGGGTGAAGGTGCCGTTGGCGTTGCGGCCGAGCGCGACATCCTGACCGGTCGGATAGGTGATGAGGACGGACTGCACCTGGCCCGCCACGTCGCGAACCTGCGTGGCGCGGGTGTCGAGCATGCTGGACCAGCCGGCGCCGAAGGCGTTACCGCGCCGGGTGTCCAGGCTGTTGTAGCTGCGCGTCACCGACAGGGACGGACCGACGGTGGCGACGCTGGCGTCGGTGGCCGAGGTGGTGTAGTTGCCGATGCTGGGGTCGTACCCCTTGCCGGAGTTCTGCGCGAGGTTCGCGGTGAGCAGCGGCTGCGGCACCGAGGTGGTAAACGCGTACGCCGGGTAGACCGCACTGGACCCGGCCTTGTCGTTGACCTGGACGGTGTAGAGGTAGGTCTTGTTCCAGGTCAGCTTGCCGGCCGGGACGGTCCAGCTTGCCGTGGCGACCCAACCCGAGTTGGCCACGACAGCACCGGTTGCGGCGTCGGAGACCACGTAGTTGTAGGTGAAGCCCTTGTTCGGCCAGTTGTCCGGGTCGACCGCCCGCGAGTGCAGCTCGGGTGTGAGGGTCTGCGCCACCGCGTTGTTCGTCGGGTAGCGGACGTTGACCTGCGGCGGGACGTTGTCGGTGTAGGTCAACTCCAGGTAGGGCTTGTAGCTGCCGCCGGAGTAGTTGGCGGAGGTGAACCGCTTCCAGGCCGCCGAGTCGGTCTCCGAGGCGGTGAGCGCCAGGCCCTCGTTCACGCCACCGGTCGACCAGTCGTTCAACGTGTCGATGCCCAGCGGCACGCTGACCCACCTGCCGGTGCTCCGGTTGCCGCCGGTGTTGGTGCAGGCCGGGTAGTTGTCACCGATCGTGAGTGAGCCGATCGGCGCGGAGATGGTCGGGCCGGGGTGGCTCGCGGTGGAGAGGTTGTCGACGGTCCACGCCTGCGTGACCCGATGCACCTCGATCGCCTTGTGAGCCGTGCAGTTCAACGACCAGGTGTGGTACAGGTTCAGCTTCGCGGCACTGAACCGCTTGCCAGCGAAGCCGTCACTGGCGAACTCGTCGAAGTGGATGAACGAGCGAGCCTTCACCCCACCGCCGTCGTACGTCCCGACAGGCAGGTTGTCGCCGTTGTGGTTGGTGGTCTCGGTGTCGCTGTCCACGTAGACGTCGCCGGTGGTGCCGGTGGTCGCGGTCGGGTCCACCCGCACCGGGTACTGGCGGGCCGGGTCCCGCAGCCAGGCCGCGTCAGCGACGACCCTCAGTGCGGGCGCGTCGTCCACGGTGATGATCTCGAAAGTCACCGCGGCGGATTCGGCGGGCGCACCCGACCTCGGATCGACCTTCGAGTCCTGCATCGAGCCGTGCGGGAACCAGGCCACCGCCTTGCCGCCCGCGTCGAGCAGCTCCACCGAGCCGGTCGCGGTGAGCCGCGGGGTCAGGCCGGTGAGCCGCAGCGGAAACACCCAGCTCGACGCCGCCTGCGGCGAGCGCAGCACCAGCGTCTCCTTGACACCGGCGTCGAAGGTCGTCAGCTCCAGGTCGATCTCCGGCAGGACGTCCCGGTACCGGGCGGTCGTCCCGGTCACCTCGGGCGCTCCGATGGTGCCGCCCTGGAGCCGGTAGCCGACGCTCTCACCGCTGGGCAGGGTGAGCTGGGCGAGGTCGGCGTCAATGCCGGGCGTGCCCGGCGTGGCCGGGGGCGCGGCGCGCCCGGTCTGCGCCGGCGCGGCGCCGGCAACCGAGACACCGAGCCGGTTCGCCGTGACGTGCAGCCGGCCGTCGGCGCGACGGGTCAGATTCGAATCGATCTTCTGCCAGCTGCCGTCCGCAAGGCGGTAGTTGACGGGGCGGTTGTACGTCCGCTTGGTGAAGGATCCGTCGGCGTTGGTGAACACGTCCGAGCGCGCGCTCGACTTCCGGGCATCCCGCGTGCTGGTCCGGGCGTCGAAGCCCGGGTCGGCCGTGTCGGTCACCTCGGGCGTGGTGGCGATCGTGTGTGGCCGGTACGCCTCGAGGGTGCCGGGGGCGGGCATCGGCGCACGCCCGGCGCCCCGGCCAGCGTCGGTCGCCGACGCCGGCACGTGCGGCTCGGCCGTGACCGGCTGCCCCTTCTGCTGGTTGGGAAGGCCCACGAATGCCGCCGAGGCCGACCAGGCCGGACGCTGCGCGAACCAGGTGAGCCAGCTGAGCGGGAACTCACCGCCCGGTCGTACCGCCTCGGACGGCACGGCGACCGTCAGCCCAAAGACCACAGCGACCACGAACGCGGCACGGCGCGTGCCACTGGTAACGGATCGGCGCACGGCCGGTCCCCTCCCCCGCGAAGTGACATTACCAACGCGGAGTGTGCTGGCTGGCTGATCTTGGCACAAGATGGCCGAACGGCTGAACCTGTGAAGAACCTTGGAGCGTCAGTCCCGGTCGGACTCCAGCGCGGCGACCAGGTCCCTGGCCTTACGCTGCACCGATTCCGGCTCGGCAGCCTCCACGACGGACACATTCGGCCCCGGAGACGTGGCGCCGAAGGCAACGAATGTGGCGGAGGGATAACGGGCCGCGGTGGGGAGCACCGCCTGCACCGGCGCCTCGCCGACCGCCAGGATCACCCCACAACGGCTCTGCACCAGGCTGGCGAGGAACGTCTCGGCGTTCTCCCCCGTCTGGGGACCATCCACCTCGAGGAACTGCACCTTGACCCGCGTCGTGAGTGACGCTTCCTGCATGCCGGCCCACACCGGCCGCGCCTCGGGGGCCGTGACTCCCTTCGCGCCGGTGAGCAGGCACGCCGTCTCTGCCCGATACTCGCGCTGGCGCGGCTCGGGTTCGCCGTCGGGCCACAGGGCCCAGACCAGGACCGCCACCGCGACCAGACCGGCCGCCACCGGCCACCACCGTGGTCGAGCCCGCAGCCACCGCACGATCGCCGGAGCACGTCGGCGTCGTTGCACGTCTCGGGCTCGTCGACCAACCCCACCACCAAGCACGGGCGCACCCTACAGGGAGGAGTCGTCGTCGAACGGTCAGGCGGACCGCGTCGCGCTGGCGTCCGGCTCGTCCCGGACGCCGGTGTCGCCGCTCTGCTCTCCCGGCCAGTGCTCGACGCCTGCGCCCTGGGTCGGCGGTACGGCAGCGACGGGGGGCGAGATGGGCGTCGACACCGGATGGGCCGCGCCGGGGGCCGAGGCGGCGACCTCCTGGTCGGTTGGCCCCGGGGGCGGGGCGGGCTCCACGGTTGGAAGGGACGGCGGGCCCACGGGTCGGGCCGCGCCGGGCGAGGTCGGCGCCGACCGGGGCACCGAGCCGAGCTGGCCGGGTGGTGTGGGCGCCTTTCCCACGGCCGGTGGCGCGCACTGCTTCGTCAGCCAGTCCAGGCCGCGCCGACGGGCGACCACGGTGAGCCGGTCGCCCGGGAAGATCACCTGTCGGGGTTCGAGGTCCCTCCACCAGATCGTCTTCGCTCCGCCAGCCGGGGTACGGGCGATCAGCCGGACCTGCCCGTCGCGGTTGACCACGTCCAGTGGCCGACCGTCCAGCTCGGAGCCTGGGGCGACCGGCACCTCGGCGACCGGGAGCGCATGCCGGTCGACCGGGATGGTGGTGATCACCGCCCGTTCGGTGAGAGCGCCGATGAAGGCCGGCGCGGCCAGGTAGGAGACCGAGCGGGACACACCGAGCGCGAACGTCTCCTCCACCCGTTCGGCGAAGTCACCGTCGAAGAGCCGCAGCACCACCCGCAGGTCGTCGCGGAGATCCCGGGCGGCCAACGCGGCCTCCAGATTGGCCACGTCGTCGGTGGACGCCACCACCAGCGCCTGGCAGTCCGCCACCGAGGCCGAGGCGAGGGTCTCCGGCAGCGCGGCGTCGCCGACCACCAGCGGCACCTCCAACTGGCGGGCCAGGGCGGCGCCGCGCGGCTCCGGGTTCTTGTCGATCGCCACGACCTCGACGTCGTACTCGCGGAGCTGGGCCATCACCCGGGTGCCGACGTTGCCGAGGCCGACCACCACGAAGTGACCCTCCCGGGCGGGTTGCAACCGGCCGGTGTGCAGCGCCAGCCGGGCGTTGACGATGCCGTCCACCACGACCGCAGTGATCAGCGGGATCAGCGCCAGGCCGGCCAGGTTGAGCACCACCTGCATGATCTGCGCGTCGGCCGCCTTGTTGGTGTCCGGGTCGGCGCCGCTGAGCGTGGTGACCAGGGTCAGATACAACGCCTCCAACGGGGAGACGTCCTCGGCACGGGAGATCAGCGCGCCCAGCACCGCGATCAGCGCGAGCACCAGCATCACCGCGATGCCGATCTTGCGGGTGGCGAAGCCGCGTACCGCGCCCATCAGCACCGTGACCGGCCGGCGCCGCCGACGGGCTCGGACCAGCCGACGAGCGGCGACCTCGGTGCCCGGCGGCTGCCCGGTCGCCTCGGCGAGCACCAGGTCGGCTTCGGCCTGCTCGGCCGGCAGCAGCCGCACCCCCTGCTCCGCGCCGAAATCGGCCAACGCGCAGACCACGTCCTGTGGCCGGACGTCGGCGCGCCGGGCCACCCGCAAGGTCTTGTCGCGGTGCTGGAAGGAACTCGGGTCGACCTCGCCGAGCGCGGCGGCAACGAACGCGGGCGCCGCCATCTCGGCGTCGGAGAGCACCTCGACCCGCGCCTTGAGCAGCTTCCGTACGCCGTCGGCCAGGGTGCCGTTGAACATCCGCAGCACCTGACGGACCCGCTGGTCGACGGCCTGGGCGCACAACGCCGCGTACAGGTTGCCCACGTCGTCCTGGTGCAGCAGCGCCAGCCCCGCCGCCCCGGCCAGCCCGGCCGCCTCGAAGGTCGGCACGTCCAGCCGGTCCGAACGGACCACCCGGACCCCGCGCAGCCCGGCCACGTCCGGCCCGTTGCTGCGGTACCGCTCCGGCACCACCACGGTCACCCGGGCGCCGCCCACCGGCAGCTCGGATTCGAGCACGGCACGGGCCACGTAGTAGGCCAGCGCGTCCTTCCCGCAGATCACGTAGTGCGGCCGGGCGTCACCGACGGCCCGCAGCCGCCAGTTCCACTCGACCGCCCGTCGCGCCCGGTCCCGCCACGGCTCCGCCATGCCCGGATCGTAGCCAGCACCACCACGGTGGGCGACCCCGTCTCCGATCACCGGAGACCAGGCATGCCGACCCTGGCTGCGGGTAGAGCAACGGCATGCAGACCTTCCTCCCGTACCCGGAGTTCCTGGCCAGCGCCCGGACGCTGGACCAGAAGCGGCTGGGCAAGCAGAGGGTGGAGGCCATCCAGGTGCTGCGCGGGCTCACCCGGCCGGGATACGGCTGGCGCAACCACCCGGCGGTGAAGATGTGGGCCGGGTACGAGGAGGCGCTCACCCGCTACGGGCTGGACATGTGCGCGGTCTGGACCGAGCCGGGCCGGGCCGACACCTGTGCCACCACGATGACCGTCGACCTCGCCGCCGCGTGCGGAGCAGGCGTCGTGCGTACCCAGGTCGAGCTGGCCGAGGCCGGTGAGCTGCCGCCCTGGCTGGGCCGGGACGACCTGCACCTGAGCCACCGCTCGTCACTGCTGCGCAAGGACCCCGCGCACTACCGCCCGATCTTCGGTGACGACGTTCCGCCGGATCTGGAGTACGTCTGGCCCGCCTCCGACCGGGTCCGCCGTTGCCTGACGCCCGACCGGGCGGCCGGTACGGCAGACTGAGGGCTCTGATCAGCCCGGGAGGTGCTCGTGGCGGTGTCGCAAGTGGTGGGTCGGCTTCTCGGCGTACGCCAGCACGAGGTGGACCCGGGCGGCGGTGGCGCCGACCGCGTGCCGGGACCGGTCACGGCGGTCGTGGTCGGTGGCGGCATCGCCGGCATGTCGGCGGCGGTGGTGCTGGCGGAGCGGGGTGTGGCGGTGACGGTGCTGGAGGCCGCGCCCACGCTCGGCGGCCGGCTCGGCGCGTGGCCGGAGGCGCTCGCCGACGGCGCCCAGCAGAACGAGCACGGCTTTCACGCGTTCTTCCGGCAGTACTACAACTGGCGGTCGGTCCTGCGCCGGATCGACCCCGACCTGGGGTTCCTCAAGCCGATTCCGGGCTACCCGATCCTCAGCGCCCAGTGGCCGACCGAGGAGTTCGGCAAGCTGCCGCCCGCACCGCCGGCGAACCTGCTCGCGCTGCTGCTGCGCAGCCCGAGCCTGCGCCTGGCCGACCTGCGGCTGATGGACCGGGACGCCGCGCTGCCGCTGCTGAGCTACGACCCGGTCCGCACCTACGCCGAACTGGACGACACCACCGCCGACGAGCTGCTGGCCTCGCTGCGCCTGCCGGACCGGGCGCGGGCCATGCTGTTCGAGGTCTTCTCGCACTCGTTCTTCAACCACGAGGCGGAGATGTCGGCCGCCGAGATGGTCGCCCAGTTCCACTTCTATCTGCTCGGCAACCCGGAGGGGTTGGCCTTCGACTGCCCGGACGAGGACTACGGCACGGCGATCTGGGAGCCGCTGAGGGGGCACGTGGAGAAGCACGGCGGCCGGGTGCTGACCCGGGCCGCCGCGACCGGGGTGCACCGCGACGGCGGCGGCTGGCGGGTGACGAGCGCCGACGGCGGCAGCCACCCGGCGGGCCACGTGGTGCTGGCCGTCGACCCGCCGGCCCTCGCCGCCCTGGTCGCGGCCTCCCCCGATCTTGTTCGACAGGCACCGGAGCTGGTGGCGCGGATGCCCGCGTTCGGCACGCCCGGCCCGCCGTACGCGGTGGCACGCTACTGGTGTGACGGGGACGTGGCCGCCGAGCGGGCCGTGTTCAACGGGGTGTCCCGGCAGCCCACCCTGGATTCGGTGACGCTCTACCACCGGCTGGAGAACGAGTCACGGCGCTGGGCGGAACGGACGGGTGGCTCGGTGATCGAGCTGCACGCGTACGCCTGCGAGCCGGGGGTGCCGGCCGAGGAGCTGGCCGAACGGATGCGCCGCGAGCTGGTCGCGCTCTGGCCGGAGGCCGCCGGCCTGCGGGTCCGCGAGCTGCGGGCCCGGGTGGAGGCGCAGGCGCCGGCGTTCACGCCGGGCAGCCACGCCTGGCGACCGGGGGTACGCACCGACGCGAGTGGCCTCTATCTGGCCGGCGACGGCATCGCCACGGACTTCCCGAGCGCCCTGATGGAACGGTCCGCGGCCACCGGCATCATCGCCGCGAACTCCATCCTGCGTGCCGAGGGTGGTGCGGCGGAACCGGTGTACTCGATCCGGCCGCGGGGCCTGCTGGCCGGACGACGCTGACTTCCTCGCCGTTCAAAAAATACGAAAGCCATCATAAGCGACAATTCACTCCCGTACGCTCGGTTGATCACCCGTCGACCGACCGGGCGGGAGGCAGCGGGAAATGTCACCACTGCACCGCGCCGGGGCGTCGAGCGGGCCACCGGTCGACGAGATCGGCCGGGACGACGCGTACCCGCTGATCCGCGACGAGCGCGCCTGCATCGTCACCGCCCTGCGACTGGGCTGGTGGATGGCGGACGCGTACCACCACGGTCGGCACGCCGAACTCGGCCCGGCCGAAACCCGGGCGCCCGGCCCACCGGCCAAGCTCTCCAACTTCACCGAGATGTCCGCGCCCCGGCGGATGCGGATGTACCTCGACGGGGTGGACGTCGCGCTGGGCCAGATCGCCGACCTCACCCGGCACACCGGGCCGCTACCGGACACCTCGGCAGCCCGGGCACGGCTACCCGACCTGGACCGACCCGGCCCCGCCGACCCGGGTCCGCTGCTGATCGCCCTCGACGACCTCAACATGGAGGTCCTGCGCTGGGCGATGGCCACCAACCACCGGGTCGGGCTGGCCTACCGGCTGGGCCGGTCGCTGGCCGACACCGTCCGGTCCGGTGACGGCGCCCAGCTGGCGCGACGCTTCGGCGGGCGGCAGATCGAGATCAGCCGGTGGCTGGAGGAGCTGGCCAGCGTCCTGCCTCCGTACTCCGCCGCGGTGGTGCGCCGCTCGCTCGCCAGCTGGGCGACCGCCGTCGAACAGGCGGGCCGGGGCGACCCGACCGAACCGGCCCTGACCGAGCTGGCCCGGGAGTTGCGCAACCAGGGCGACCTGTGGCGCGGCGTACTCACCGGAGGGCTGCATCCGCGCGACCTGCTCGACGAGGAGGACTACGCGGTGGTCGCCCGGAATCTGATCATCAGGGATCGCCGGCTGGTGGCGCAGGCAGCCCGGGGCATCTTCTGGCCGGTGCTCGTACCCCTGCTGGTGGTGCTCTTCGCGGTGGTGGGCGTGAGTGCCGCCGCAGCCGCCGGCTCGCCGACCACCCGGGCCACCGTCGCCCTGCTGGGCCTCGGTGCCGGTCTGGCCGCCATCTGGCGGTCGATCTCCGGGCCCGCGCTGGCGGTCGCCGGTGAGGTCAACCGGCCGCTTCTGGACAGTGAACTCGCCGCGCGGATGGCCGTGCGGGTGGACCGCCCGCTGGCCACCGCCCGACAGACGGCCGAGGGCCCCGCCCGCAGGAGCCGGCAGCGCCGGCCGGAGGAGCCGGACGGCCGATCGAAATACGTTGCTCGTCTCTCCCCTGTCGACCTACCGTGATCGCGCAAGGTCAACCACCCCGCGGGAGCAGATCATGACGATGTCGCACGTCACCACCGTGCCATTCGTGCTGCCCGTCGACGGTTGCCGAGCGGAAGGTCCCCGGGTGGGCCGGCCCGACTGACGCGTGTCCGTACGCGCCGAGCCGCCCGTCCAACAGCCGGACCGGGCGGCTCTCCGCTGTCCGGACCCCAGTCCTCCGTCACCAGCCTGAAGGGAGATCCCGGTGGACGCCGTCCTCGTCATCAACGCCGACCTCGGCCCGCTGCACCGGGTCACCGTTCAACACGCCATCCGGATGCTCTGCCGCCGGGTGGCCGAGATCCACGAGGCCGAGCCGGACCAGGTGATCGGGGTCTTCCCGATGCCCCGGGTGGTGCGGCTGGTCCGCTACGTGGTCACCCGCTGGCGGTTCAGCTCGGGGCCGGCCTGGTCCCGGGCGGGGGTGCTGCGCCGTGACGACCGGTGCTGCGCCTACTGCGGCGGCACCGCGTCGACCATCGACCACATCCTGCCGCGCTCGCGGGGCGGCCGGAACACCTGGCGAAACACCACCGCCGCCTGCTACGGCTGCAACCAGCGCAAGGGCGACCGGACGCCGACGGAGGCGGGCATGCCGCTGCGTCGGGAGCCGGTCAACCCGGGCTGGTCGGCACTGGCCGGGCGGTGATCGGACCGGTCGGCGGGAACGGGGGGCCGCGTCGGGGGTACGCCCTCGGCGCGGCACCCGCCGGCCCCGGTCGGTCGGTTCAGGCGCGGTCAGTCACCGGCCGGTGACCGCCAGGCGAAGCGGGGTAGCCGGCGCTCGGCGACCGCCGCCACACCCTCACGGGCCTCGCCGGTGGACACCACCCTGCGGTGCCACCAGGCGATCCGGGCGGGTCCGGCCCGATCGTCGATGATCTCCTTGGCGGCCGCGACGCTCAGCGGCGACCGCTGGGCGATCGTCGCGACGAGGTCGTCCACCCGCTCGGCGAGCCGGTCGGCCGGCAGCACCTCGTCGACCAGACCGATCCGCAGGGCGCGCCCGGCGTCGATCAGCTCGGCGGTGAACAGCAGGTGCTTGGCGGCGGACGGGCCGACCAGCCGGGCCAGCCGGCGGGTCGTCGGCGCCGGATAGACCAGGCCGAGCCGTGCCGGAGGTACGCCGAAACGGGCGTCGTCCGCGGCGATCCGCAGGTCGCAGGCGACCGCGAGCTGGGCGCCACCCCCGACGCAGGCACCCCGGATCACCGCCACCGTCGGTTTGGCGAAGCGGGCCAGCCGTTCCTCGGCGGCCACCGCGATGCTGGCGTCGCCGGCGTCCAACAGCTCCGCCAGGTCGCCGAGGTCGGCGCCCGCGCAGAAGGCGTTCCCCGCGCCGGTGAGCACCAACGCCCGTACGTCGGAATCGGTTTCCAGCCGGTCGAGCAGTTCGGGGAGCTGACGCCACATGGCGGCGGTCATCGCGTTGCGCCGGGCCGGGTTGTGGATCACCACGGTGGCCACCGGTCCGGTCACCTCGACGGTCAACTCCGCGTCCGACACGTCCGCCCCTTCCAACGCCAGCCGTCCAACGCCGCCGATCCGACCCGCCGGCACGCTACGCCAGTGCCGCGACCCTAACGGGCGCCGACCCGACGACGATCGGTCAGCCAACACCCGCCGCAGGCGCCCTGCTGAGGCAATCTTGGACAGTTACCGTTCCGCGCTGACGGTAAGTGTCCAAGATTGCCCAGAGACCGGCGTGCTGACGGGCGCTGGCCCGGCGACCACCCGGAAGGGGGTGGCCGTCGGGCCAGCTCGGTGATCGGTCAGGTCAGGAGACCGTCAACGCCGTGTCGTCGACCACGAAGGACGTCTGCAGCGAGGAGTCCTCGACGCCGGTGAACTTCAGCGACACGCTCTGTCCGGCGTACGCCGCCAGTGAGAAGGACTTCTGGCTGTAGCCGGCGGCCTTGTTCAGGTTGGAGTAGGTCGCCAGCGTGGCCAGCACCGTCCCGCCGGAGTTCAGCACCTGGACGCGCAGCGTGTCGTACGCGACGGTGGTGGTGGTCTCGGCCGAGTCGATGTGCAGCCAGAAGCTGACCGTGTACGACGAGCAGCCCGACGGCAGGCTCACCGACTGGGCGAGCGTGTCGGTGTGGGTGGTGCCGTACCCGTTCAGCCACGCCTTCCAGGACCCGGTGCGGGCGGCCTGGCCGCTGGAGTTGGTGATCACGCCGGCGCTGGCCGTCCAGCCGGTCGCCCCGGACTCGAAGCCCGGGTTGGCCAACTTCTGACCCGGCGACGTGCAGCCACCGCCGGTGCCGTTGACGGTCAGCGTGTAGGTCGCGGTCCGGGTGACCGCGCCCACGCCGTTCACGGTGATCGTGTAGGTGCCGGGCGGAGTGGCCGCCGTGGTGCTGATGGTGAGGGTGGACGAGCCGCCCGAGGTCACCGAGGCCGGGCTGAACGCCGCGCTCGCCCCGCTGGGCAGGCCGGACGCGGAGAACGTCACCGTCTGCGCCGAGCCACTGGTGGTGGCGGTCGACACGGTGGTGGAGACCGAGCCGCCCGGGTTGACCGAGCCGGCGGTCGGCGAGAGCGCCACCGAGAAGTCGTTGCCGGTCGAGCAGGGTGCGTCGCTACCGGCCACGTTCACCGCGGTCCAGGCAGCCTGTACGGCCTTGTACTCGGTACCGCAGGTGCCGTACAGGTCGGTGGCCGCCTTCAGGCTGTACGCGCGGGCGGTGTTCGCCGGGTTGCCGGTGTTGACGTAGGCGGTGTTGGAGGTGAAGTACACGTCCAACGCCCGGAACCAGATCTTCTCCGCCTTGGCCCGGCCGATGCCGGTCACCGCGGGAGCGGAGCCACAGACCGGCGAGGTGCCGTACGCGGTGGCGCCGGTGCCCTCGGCCAGGTTGAAGTAGAAGTGGTTGGCGACGCCGGAGGAGTAGTGCACGTCCTTGTTCTTGGTGCTGGCGGACCAGCAGCTGTCGGACGAGCCGTCCAGCGACGGGTTGTACATGTAGCGCAGCGGCGTACCGTTGCCGTTGATGTTGATCTTCTCACCGACCTGGTAGTCGCCCGGGTCGGCCGAGGTGTTGGCGTAGAACTCGACCATGTTGCCGAAGATGTCGCTGGTGGCCTCGTTGAGGCCGCCGGACTCACCGGAGTAGGTCAGGCCGCCCGGCACCACGTTCTCGGTGACGCCGTGGCTCATCTCGTGCGCGGCCACGTCGAGCGAGACGAGCGGGCGGGCGTTGCCCGAGCCGTCGCCGTAGGTCATCTGGGCGCCGTCCCAGAACGCGTTGACGTAGTTGTTGCCGTAGTGCACCCGGCTCGGCACGCCGGTGCCGTTGCCGAAGATGCCGTTACGGGCGTGCACGTTCGTGTAGTAGTCGAACGTCTTGGCCGCGCCGAAGTGCGCGTCCACGGCGGCGGACTGCCGGTTGGAGTTGGCGCCGGTGCCCCAGGTGTTGTCCGGGTCGGTGAAGGTGGTGCAGGTCGACGTGCCGTTGTTCATGTCGCAGGTGCGGTTGTTGCCGTGCGACGGGTCGATCAACTGGTACGTGCTGCCGGAGAGCGTCGTGTCGATGCTGACCGTTCCGGAGTAGAGGCTGTTTCCGGTGCCCGTCACCGCCTCGATCTCGTCGTACGAGCCCACGACCGCGCCGGTGGTGGCGTCGGTGATCACGTGCAGCCGGGACGGGGTCTGCCCGTCGGGCTGCCAGCCGCTGACCACGGTCTCCCAGGCGAGCCGGCCCTGGCCGGAGCTGGCGTCGACGAACAACTCCGGGGCGCCGACGGCGTCGACCTTGCCGGTGAACCCGGCGCGCGCGGTCCTGCCCGCGGCTGCGGCGGCGATCTTGGCCGTGGTGCCGAGGGTCAGCGGCGCGGCGAGACCGACGGAGCTGCCGGCGTAGGTGCCGCTCGGCGTGGTGTGGATGACGAAGTCACCGCCGTACACCCGCAGTCCCTGGTAGGTCCGGGTGTAGCGGGTGTGCGCCGCGCCGGTGGCGTCCACCCTGGTGCTGTGCACCCGGTAGGACTCGGCGCTGGAACCCTGGACGGCGCCGGGGTTCGCTCGCAGGACGGTCGCCGCCCGGGCCGCGGCGGAGGCGTCCGACGCGGGGGCGGGAGGTGGGGCCGCGTGCGCCGAGGTGGCGACGCAGGTCAGCAGGCCGCTGGTGAGCAGCGCTGCGCTGACGGCGGCAAGGGTTCGTTTCACGTGCCCTCCTGGAAGGAGAAAGTTTGTGACGGGGGTAGTCACGCATGTAGATATAACTATGTGTGGAGAAAAAGAGAAGCCTTGGACCGCTTGCAGACATCGACATTGGCCGAACGGATGAGGGCCGCGACGAGGGAACCGGCGATCCAGACCACACGTCCGAGCGGTATGAGACGCATCTCGGCGGCCGGTGCCACGACCGCGCTACTGCTCAGCCTGCTGGCGGGCTGCACCGGCTCCGAACCAGCCAGGACGCTGCCGGTCCACACCCCCGTCGACACCGCACCGGCCCAGCCGACGGCCAGCACCGGCCCGACCCCGAGCGGCCCGGGCACCGGCACGACCGCCCGGGTGCTGTTGAAGCGGTCCGGCGGCTTCGCCGGCCGCGGCGACGTGGTGACCGTCGAGCCCGACGGCCGGTGGACCGCCGTTGACCGCGCGGGCGGCCGGCGTACCGGCCAACTCGGGCCCGCCGACCTCGGCCGGCTGGGCGGGCTGGTCGCCGACCCCCGGCTGACCGCCGAGGCCCGCCGAACGGCCGCCCCGACCAGTTGCGCGGACGCGTTCAGCTACCGGCTGATTGTCGGCACGATCGAGTCGGGGTACGTCGACTGCCCCGCCGACTCCGCCCCGCCGCCGGCCACCCGGGCGCTGGTCGAGCTGCTGCTCCGGGCCACCGGCTGACCGCCCGCCGCTCAGACCAGGTAGTCCGGCGGCAGGCCCGTGCCGCGCAGATCCGGCGGCAGGTGCGCCACGTCGTTGACGGCGATCAGGTTCGGCGGCCCGGCCGGGCCGTACCGGATGACGGTCAGCCCCGCATTCTGGGAATTCAAACCCAGCCACCGCCGCTCCGGCGCGTCGAGGGCATGCCGGATCAGCCAGGCGATCAGGAAGCTGTGCGTCACGACGAGCTCACGAACCGGCTCGGCTCCCTCGGCGCCACCAGCTTCCTCGGCGGCCGGCCCGGCGAACCGCCGTACCGCCGCCGCCGTCACCCGCGGCCCGTCGACCCGCTCGGCCGTCGTGGCCCGCGCCAGGAATTCGGCGTACGCCGGAGGCAGGCCGGCAGGCTCCGTGTCGTGCGGGATGTGGTCACCGGCCAACTCCGTCGCGTACACCGGCACGCCGGGCAGCGACGCGGCGACCAGCTCGGCGGTCTCCTCGGCCCGACGCAGCGGCCCGTGGTGCACGGCGGCGAACGACCGACCCCGCAGTCGCTCGCCGAGCAGCCTGGCCTGCCGCCGGCCGCGCTCCGACAGGCCGGCCTCCGGCGACTCGGTCGCCGCGTTCTCCTGCTCGCCGTGCCGAGCCAGGTACAGCAGCCGGGTGATCATGGCCTGCATTGCACCACGACGGA